>NZ_JBFAQX010000002.1:651706-687313 GCF_040678995.1 Amycolatopsis sp. NPDC049253
GGGCTTGCCGGGTCGGGTCGCAACCGGCCGGGCTTGTCGGGTCGGACGGGGCGGGGCTTGCCGGGTCGGGTCGCAACCGGCCGGGCTTGTCGGGTCGGACGGGGCGGGGCTTGCCGGGTCGGGTCGCAACCGGCCGGGCTTGTCGGGTCGCAACGAGGCGGGCTGGTCGGGCCAGGCCGATCGGGGTCGGCACTGGGCGGGGCCCCGTCAGGGCAGGACGGGACGACGCGGAGCGGGTCGAGAAGAATCGGCGGCGCCAGCCGAGTCGGGACGAGAAGAATCGGCGGCGCCAGTCTCGAGTCGGGACGAGGCGGGAGCGGCAGGCCAGGGCGAGACCGACCTGAACTACTGCACGCTCGTCGCCGGTGTCGTCGTCGTCGCTTCGCCGCCGAAGCGGATGGACTTGGCTTCCTTGCCCACGGCGGTCAGCACGGCGACGCAGACGAGCGCCGGGATGACTGTCCACAAGAGAGCGGCCGAGTAGCCCTGCGACTGCGCGATGGCCTCCTGGATCGGCAGGTTCAGCGCGGCCAGCAGGTTGCCCAGCTGGTAGGTGACGCCGGGGTAGAAGCCGCGGATCGCGTCGGGCGACATTTCGGTGAGGTGGGCCGGGATGACGCCCCAGGCGCCCTGCACCATGATCTGCATGAGGAACGACCCGAGCGCCAGCATGCCGGCGCCATGGTCGAAGGCGAAGATCGGGATGATCGGCAGGCCCAGCACGGCGGCGCTGACGATGGTCACGCGGCGCCCGAAGCGTTCGGACAGGGCACCGAACGTGAGGCCGCCGATGATCGCGCCGATGTTGTAGATCACGGCGATCCACGTGCTCGTCGAGGCGCTCAGCCCGGCGCCGCCGTGTTCGGTGGACTTGAGGAACGTCGGGTAGACGTCCTGCGTGCCGTGGCTGAGCCAGTTGAACGCCGTCATCAGCACGATCAGGTACACGAAGCGGCGAATGACCTTGGCGTTGAGCAGCACGTCCTTCACCGAGGTGCGCGTGACCCGCATCTTCTCCTGCGCGGCCTCCCACACCTCGGATTCCTTGACGCGCGCCCGGATCAGCAGGCTGATGAGCGCCGGGAACACGCTCAGCACGAAGATCCAGCGCCAGTCCAGGTCGAGCGCGGTGTGGAACAGCAGGTACGCCAGAGCGGCCACCAGGTAGCCGCTCGAGTAGCCGGCCTGCAGCACCCCCGAGAAGAACCCACGACGCTGCACCGGAATCTTCTCCATGGCCAGCGCCGCGCCCAGGCCCCATTCGCCGCCCATGCCGATGCCGTAGATGAACCGCAGGATCAGCAGCACGGTGAAGTTCGGCGCCACCGCGCACAGCACGCCGGCGACGGAGTACAGCAGCACGTCCACCATCAACGGCACCCGCCGGCCGACGCGGTCCGCCCACAGCCCGAACACCAACGCTCCCACCGGCCGCATCACGAGCGTCGCCGTGGTGATGAACGCGAGCTGCGTCGCGGTCGCGCCGAAGGACTTGTCCTTGGCGATGTCCGCCAGGATGAACACGACCAGGAAGTAGTCGAACGCGTCCATGGTCCACCCGAGCCAGGCGGCGATGAACGCGTTGCGCTGGTCCGAGGTGAGTTTGGGTTTCTTGCCCGCCGTGGCATCCGGCACCGGAGTCCCCCTGCTCGTTGGTGAGTTTCGAGGTGTCGCCGGTGTTGGTCTACACCTGAGTCGGTGACCGGGCAACCGATGTGGTTTGGCGGTTTTGGTGCCGTTCAAGGGTTATGCGCGGATTTCGGCACGGCCGGAGCAGGGCGGGCGACGATCGAGAAGGTGCTCGGCACAGGGGGAACGGGCAAGTGTTCAGAGGGAAACGTGCGAGCTCACGTGCTGCCCGACGTCGCGGGCCCACGAGCGAATCCGGGCCCAGTCCCGGAAATCGCCGGCGCGGGACCCGCGCGCCATCAGCCGCGGCAGAAACCCCCGGACGAGCGCGGGGTCCAACCGCCCGCCGAAGGTCGTGGTGCGTTCGGCGTCGATGCTCGCCGCCAGGAGGGCCACGGACGCGGGAAGGCTCACGTGCACCAGCGAAGCACCCGGGCCGCACGGGCCGCTGTGGAAGAGCCACACCTGACGCTCGCGCAGGGCCGCCACGTTGCGCTCCAGGAGGCGGACCGCCGAGGGGCGCCAGCGCGAGTAGTACAGCGCGCTGCCGACCACCACGGCCGCGTAAGCGGTCACGTCGGCGACGTCGGCCGCGTCCCGGGCGTCCACGGTGTGGCCGAGGGCGCGCAGTTCTTCCGAGACCACCTCGGCGATCTCGCGGGTGCCGCCGGTCTTGCCTGCGTGGGCGACGAGCACTGCGGTCATGCCCCTATTGTCCGCCCTCGGCGGACCGTCGGCGCCCCCAGTCCGCCGGGATCCGCCGAACGGCTGTTCTCATTGGCCGGACAGGAGGAACGCCGGGCGCGTCTCGGGGTCCGGCTCGTCGTAGTAGCGGTGGAAAACCGGGGTCTGGGCGCCGGAAAGCGGTGGCACGACCCAGCTCCAGTCGGCCGGGCACGAGCGGCCCGCTCGCTCCTCGCGTTCGAGGTGCGTGAGGAACCGCCGCGACTCCGAGTGGTGGTCGGCGATGGTGACGCCCGCGTGGTCGAACGAGTGCTGCACGGCCAACGTCAGCTCCACCAGCGCGCGGTCGCGCCACAGCGTGCGGTCGTCGTCCGTGGACAGTCCCATCAGGCCGGCGATGACGGGCAGCAGGTTGTAGCGGGTGACGTCGGCGAGGTTGCGCGCGCCGATCTCCGTGGCCAGGTACCAGCCGTTGAACGGCGCGGCGGTGTAGCGAACGCCGCCGATCTCCAGCGGCATGTTGCTGATGGCCGGCACGGCGTGCCAGCGCAGGCCGAGGCCGGCGAACCAGCGGTGGTCCGGGTGCGTCAGCGGCACCTCCAGCACGGCGTCGGCGGGCAGCGCGAACAGCTGCCGCGAGCCCGGTTCCGCCTCGACGACCAGCGGCAGCACGTCGAACGACCCACGCCGCTCGGGAGCGCGCCAGCCCAGCTCGCGCACGGTGTCGGTAAACCCGACGTACTGCGGATCCCCCAGTACGGAGCCGTCTTCGAGGCGGTAGCCGGCGTAGCGGATGAGCTGGTCGTTGTGGATGCGCGGGCCCGGCGTCGCAGGGCTGTCCGGTGCGAACACCGTGAGCGTGGGCCGGATCCGGCCGCCACGGGTCGCTTCGCGCAGGTGCGTGACGCATTCGGCGGCGACCCCCGCGGCGTCGCGCACGTCGCGGCGGTCGCGCACGCGCAGGCCGCGCCAGTAGAGCCGGCCGATGCAGCGCGCGGAATTGCGCCACGCCACGCGCGCGCCGTGAGCCAGTTCGGCGTAGGTGTGCCGGTAGGAACCGGTTTCGGCGATCTCCTCCTTGATCTGCGCCAACCGCTCGTCGACCCGCAGGCCGGGCACGGCGGCTTCCGCGTGGCAGAGCCGGATGAATTCCTCGGCCTCGCCGTATTCGACGGTTGTCACCCTTTCGGGCGGTAACGATGCGTCGAAATTCACTCGCGTGGACGCAACGGTCACCGGGCTACTCCACTCGCAGAAAACACAACCCGCGACACGCAGGGACGACCCACGGTTCCTCCGTCAATCGGTGCTGATCCGAGTCAGCGGAAAATCCCGTAGCCCCAAGGGTTCCGCCAGAGCAGGGAGCGTACCCGAAGCAGCGTTCCAGGCAACCTCCGAATGTGCCGGGCACCGGCCGGGAAATGCGAAATTCGCAGGTGGAAGGCGGTGTTACGGGCGCCGAATCAATTGCGTCACCTCAACCTTGCACAATGTGCCCGGAAATTGATCACGACCTGGAAGCGGTTCCGTGATCCCTTGGCGGTAAGGTCTTCGCGACGACAGGAGGGGTGCGATCGTGGCCAGGCAGCGGATCCCGGTGGTCCTCGTCACGGGGTTCCTCGGCTCGGGCAAGACCACGATGCTCAACCACCTGCTCGCCAACCGCCAGGGCGCTCGGGTCGGCGTGGTCGTCAACGACTTCGGCAGCGTGAACATCGACGCGCTCGCGGTGTCCGGCCAGGTCGACACGATGGTCTCGCTCGGCAACGGCTGCCTCTGCTGCGCCGTCGACGCGAGCGGGCTCGACGCGATGCTCGGGCGGCTGTCGAGCTCCGAAGCCGGCATCGACGTGATCGTGGTCGAGGCCAGCGGCATCGCCGAGCCGCGTGACCTGCTGCGGCTGATGATCGCCAGCGAGAACCCCGACATCCGCTACGGCGGCCTCGCCGAGGTCGTCGACGCCGCGGAGTTCGAGCGCACCCGCGAGCGCCACCCCGAGCTGGCCGAGCACCTGCGCATCGCCGACCTGGTCGTGGTCAACAAGGCCGACCGCGTCGCCTCCGACGAGCTCGCCAAGCTGACCGCGACCGTCGAGGAGTTCGCGCCGGGGGTGCCGGTGCTGGTGACCGACCACGGCCGCGTGGACCCGGAGCTGTTCTTCGACCCGAAACCCCGCGAACGCTTCGGCCAGCTGTCCTTCGACGACCTGCGCGAACACGACCACGACCATTCGCAGCACCTCCACGCGGCCTACGAGAGCGTCACCTTCACCGCCGACCGCCCGCTGTCACCGCGGCGGCTGCTCGCGTTCCTGGAACAGCGCCCGCCCGGGCTCTACCGCGTGAAGGGGCACGTGAACCTGGGGCCGCGCTCGCGGTTCGGGCTGCACACCGTGGGTGCGTTCATCCAGCTCGACCGCTCCGCGTGGCCCGCCGGACGCCCGCGCCGCACCGAACTCGTGCTCATCGGCGCCGGCCTCGACGCCGACGACGTCACGCGGCGCCTCGCCGAGTGTGTGGCGGACGACGACGAGATCGACGAACGCGGCCTGCTGCGAATCCTGCGCTACCTCGACGAACCGAGCTCTGACCAGGCAGAACAGTCCGCGCAGGACTGAGCACGCCACGCCGAACAGCGCCAAACGCGCCGATTCGGGCGTACCGCGACGGAAGATGACTGTGGCGAAGGAATGAAGCTGAACCGGCCTCCCAGGAGGACAGTTCCATGGCGACAATCCCCACAGTCCACACCGCGACGCGCTGGTACCTCGTCGGCGCCCTCCCCGACGACGCGCCCGTCGCCCACCTCATGACCCGAGCCGGCGACCTGCGCTACCGCCGCTCCGTCTGCGGCGAACGCGAATCCCGCACGTGGACGCCGGTCGACCTCACGGCCCCGGGCACCGGCGACGTCACCCCGTGCCCCGCGTGCGCCGCGACGCTGTCGGGGGCACCGCCGAGGGGCTCGGACGAGGACGGTCAGCTGGCGTTCGACCTGCCGTTCGAGTGACCCGCGAGGTCTTTGGCGTAGCAGACGCTCTCCGGGTCGTTCTCGTGCGGCGGGAACGCGGGGATCCGCCGGTAGCCCTCGCGCTCGTACAGGCGCCTCGCGGCGGGCTGCCGCACGCCGGTCTCGAGCCGCATCCCGGCCGCGCCGAACTCGCGCGCCACCCGCTCGGCGGCAGCGACGAGTGCGGTGGCGAGCCCGCTCCCCCGTGCCTGCGGCGCGACGTACATGCGGTTGAGCAGGCACCAGCCGTCGGCCGCGGGCTACACGGCGCAGCACCCCAGCGGCAGGCCGTCGCCGGTCCCCAGCAGGTAGCGGGCCTCCGGCGCCAGCGGGGACGGGCGCGCGTCCGGGGGCAGGTCGTAGACGGAGATGAGCTCGGCCGTCATCGTGTCGATCAACGCGCGCACGGCGGGATCGGCCTCGTCGCGCGCCTGGATGGCGAGGGGCACCCGGCTCAGCTTTTCTTCGCGCGGCTCGGCGCCACGCGCGGGGGCTCGCCCGGCATCTTCGGGTACACCGGTGGCCAGGGGGCGTCCATGAGGCCCGAAGCGAGGTCCTCGCGGGACAGCTCCAGCAGCGGCTCGATCGACTGCGGCCGGTCGTTCGAGCCGGCCCAGGGGTCGCCGTGTTCGGCGACGAGGGCGGGTACCGACGACAGGGTGAGCGTGTCCGGGGTGACGGTGGCGAGGTCGGCCCACGAGATCGGCGTGGAGACCTGGCCGCCGACCCGAGGACGCACGCACCACGCGCCGAAAACCGTTTTGTGCGGCGCGTTCTGGTTGAAGTCGACGAAGACGCGCGTGCCGCGTTCTTCCTTCCACCATTGGGCCGTGATGAGGTCCGGGTGGCGGCGTTCGAGGGCCCGCGCGAGGGCGACGGCGGCGGCGCGCACCTGGTAGCCGTCCCAGCGGGGTTCGAGGATGGCGTAGAGGTGCAGGCCGCGCGAGCCGGAGGTCTTCACGTGGACCTCGATGCCCAGCTCGGTCAGGAACTCCCGGACGAGCACCGCCGCGTCGCGCAGCTGCGGGAAGCCGATGCCGGGCGACGGGTCGAGGTCGATGCGCAGCTCGTCGGCGATGTCGAGGGACGCGGCGCGGTTGGGCCAGACGTGGAAGCCGAGACAGCCCTGGTTGACGGCCCACAGGACGTGGGCGAGGTCGGCGGCCACGAGGGCGTCGCTGGTGGTGCCGTTGGGCGTGGAGACGACGGTGGTGGTGAGCCAGTCGGGCGCGGTCTTGGGCACGCGCTTCTGGAACCAGCTCTTGCCGCCGGCGCCGTCCGGGTAGCGCTCCAGCAGCAGCGGACGGCCGCCGAGGCGGTCGAGGAGCGGACCGGCCACAGCCTGGTAGTAGCGCACGAGATCGAGCTTCGTCTCGCCGCGTTCGGGGAAGTACACCTTGTCCGGGCTGGAGATCGTGAGCTCGACGCCGTCGAGCTCCAGGGCAACACCGCTCATCTCGCCTCCCCGAACAACGTCGCCAGCTCGGCCGGCGGCGCCTCCTCCAGCTGCGCGTACGTGCACGAAGCCGGGTCACGGTCGGGGCGGAAGCGCACGAGCCGCCCGCCGTGGCGGAACCGGCCGCCCTGCAGATGCTCGTAGCGGACCTCCGCGACCCACTCGGGCCGCACCGCCTCCCACGACAGGTCCTTCTGCGGCGCCCACCGGCTGTTCGCACCGGGCCGGCGGCCGGGCTCGGGCTCGTACTCGGCCCAGGTGCGCCACGGGTGGCCTTCGAGGGCGTTCTCCCGCAACGGCGCCAGCTCGTCGACCAGCTCACGGCGCCGCTTGGCGGTGAAACTGCTGGCCACGCCGACGTGGTGCAGCGCGCCGGCGTCGTCGAACAGGCCCAGCAGCAGGGAGCCGACGCCCTGGCCGTCCTTGTGCCAGCGGAACCCCGCGACGACGCAGTCGGCCGTGCGCTCGTGCTTGACCTTCCACATCACCCGTTTGTCCTGTTCGTACGGCTGGTCGGCCGGCTTGGCCATCACGCCGTCGAACCCCGCACCCTCGAAGCGGGTGAACCAGTCCTCGGCCGTGTCCGGATCCGTGGTCAGCGGGGTCAGGTGGACACGCTGCAGGCCGCCGCTCGGGTTGTCGCCGAGCAGGTCTTCCAGCATCCGCCGGCGCGTGCTGAACGGCTCACCGGTGAGGTCGCGCTCCCCCAGCGCCAGCAGGTCGAACGCGATGAAGCTCGCCGGCGTCTCCTCGGCCAGCTTCCGCACGCGGCTCGCGGCCGGGTGCAGCCGCAGCTGCAGCGACTCGAAGTCCAGGCCCCGCTGCGTGACCAGCACGATCTCGCCGTCGACCACGCACTTCTCCGGCAGCGCGTCGCCCAGCAGCTCGACCAGCTCGGGGAAGTAGCGCGTGAGCGGGCGGTCGTTGCGCGAGCCCAGCTCCACCTCGGCGCCGTCGCGGAACACGACGCAGCGGAACCCGTCCCACTTGGGCTCGAACCAGAGCCCCTCGGTCCTGGGGACCTCGTGCACGGCCTTGGCGAGCATCGGCCGCACCGGCGGCATCACGGGAAGCTCCACGCGCCGATCCTAGGCCGAGCCGCCGCTGACCAGCACCGTTTTGACCTTCCTCGCCCGTTCGGGGAGAAGTTCCCCCTCGACTCCCGCGGCGAGCTGCGGCTGTGGCTGTTCGGGATCGCCGCGAACCTGATGGCGGGACACCGCCGCGAGGAAGTGCCCCGCTACCGGGCACTGACGCGGCTGCGGGGTCGCGCCAGCGCCCGGTGAAGGCCACAAAAGCCGGGTGGTCACGGCGATCACGGCCCGCCGCGCGCTCGCGGCCGTCGCGCGGAGCCGCCGCCGGTTGCCGGACCGGATCGCCGGCAAGCCCGTGCGCGGCCTGACCGCGAGGCCGGGTCGGGGGCTGCGGGTGGCGTGGCCGGCGGGACCGGCGCCGCCGCGGTAGGTCACGGACGGGTGCGGCCGGCCGGGAACACCCGCGCCGGCCCGCCCGCCAGTGCGCGGCAGATGCCGCGCGCGGCCGCCATCACCAAGGGCGCCAACGCGCCCGGCTGCGCGCTGTCGGCGCGGACCACAAGGGACACTGCCGCCGCGACCGTGCCGTCGGCGGTGAAGACCGGGGCGCCGACGGAGAGCGCGTCGACGGTCACCTGCCCGTCGCTGACGGAGTAGCCCTGCTTGCGGACGTCGGCGAGCACGCGGCGCAGCCGGGCCGGGTCGCAGACGGTCTTCGCGGTGTAGCTGTGCAGGGGACCGCCGAGCACTTCCTCCTGCACGGCCGCGGGCGCGTGGGCCAGCAGCACGAGGCCGACGCCCGTGGCGTGCAAGGCGAACCGGCCGCCGACCCGGGTCCAGACCGGCACGGCGTCGCGCCCGGCGATGCGTTCGACGAACACCACCTCCAGGCCCTCGCGCACGGCGAGCTGCACGTTTTCGTGCGTGACCTCGTACAGGTCCTCCAGGAAGGGCATCGCCGCGTCACGCAGGCCGAGCCCGCGCGGGGCGAGCGACGCGACCTCCCACAGCCGCAGCCCGATGCGGTAGCGCCCGGCCGCGTCGCGCTCCAGCGCGCCCCACTCGACGAGCTCGGCCGCGCGCCGGTGCGCGGTCGCGAGGGAGACGCCGGACCGCCGGGCCAGCTCGCTGAGGCTCAGGTCGGCGGCGTCCGGGGTGAAAGCCTCGAGCAGCGCCAGCACCTTGCTGGTCACCGAGGTGCCCGTCGCCGGGGCTTGCCGGGTCATCGCCTCACGCTACCCGCGGAGTCAGAGATCCAGAACCAGTCGCGCACCGGCGCAGCGCGACACGCAGATCATCATCACGTCGCCCGCCTCCCGCTCCGGGCCGGTGAGCACGGAGTCGCGGTGGTCCGGCACCCCAGCGAGCACGCCGGTCTCGCACGTGCCGCACGTCCCTTCCTGGCAGGAGGACAACACGGGCACGCCGGACTCCTCCAGCACCTCGAGGATCGAGCGGTCCGCCGGTACCTCCAGCGTCCGGCCCGACTGGGCGAGCTCGACCTCGAAGGCGTCGCGCGGACCGGTGTCGGGCAACGCCGTGAACCGCTCGACGTGCAGCAAATCGGGCGCACACCGCTGCTCGACGGCCGCCAGCAGCGGTTCCGGGCCGCAGCAGTAGACGGCCGCGCCCGGTGCCGCCGTCAGCGCCGCGTCGAGGTCGAGCAGTCCGCGTTCGTCCTGGGGCACCAGCTCGACGCGGTCGCCGTAGCGTTCGCGCAGCTCCGCGGCGAAGGCCATCGACGCCCGGGTGCGCCCGCCGTAGAGCAGGCGCCACTCGGCCCTCGCCGCCTCGGCCGCGGCGAGCATCGGCACCAACGGTGTGATGCCGATGCCGCCCGCCACGAACAGGTACCGCGGCGAGGGCACGAGCGCGAAGTGGTTGCGCGGACCGCGCACGCGCAGGCGCTCACCACCGGTCAGCCCGTGGACGTGCGCCGAGCCCCCGCGTCCGGACGGCTCGTGCAGCACGGCGACCTGCAGCACCGACCGGTCGGCCGGGTCACCGCACAGCGAGTACTGCCGCACGAGGTCCGGGCCCAGCACCAGGTCCACGTGCGCGCCCGGCTCCCACGCCGGCATCGCCGCGCCGGCCGGGTCACGCAGGGTCAGCCGGACGACGCCGTCGGCCAGCCGTTCCGGGGCCGCCAGCACCACGTCGAGCTCCAGCTCGGTGGCCAGGACGCTCATCTCTCCTCCTCCTAGACGGCGACGGCCACGCGCTCCGGCGGGGCCACCGGCACCGACGGTCCGCCGTGCCCGACGGGGTGGGCCAGCAACCAGTCCCACAGCTCGACCGGGTCCTCCGACTCGTGCTCGGCCCCGCAGTGGCACACGCCGACGAGCACGTCGGTGCCGAGCTTCCAGTGGATGCGCACCACGTTCTCGCCCCGCAGCATCGCCACGCGCTCGCTCACGACGGCACGACCTGCGCGCTCTCGCCGGCCGCCAGCTTCTTGAGGATGCGGCGCGCGGCCAGCCCGCCCGTGTCGATGTTGACCGAAAGCTCCTGATATCCCTCGGGTTCCGCCTCGATGACGCGTTCGAGGATGTCGAGCGCCCGGACGTCCTGCAGCACGACCGTGCGGTTGTTCTCCGCGAGGAAATCGGACACCCCGGTGTCGTCGAGCGCGAAATCCCGTGCCACGGCCCAGAAGTCGTGGGTGCTGTGCTCGGTCTCCGGGGTGATCGCGTAGACGACCTCCACGTGGAAGCCGTCGGGGTCGGTGCCGTCCTCGTTCGGCAGCACGCCGACGGGCGCGATGCGGCTGTGCAGCAGGTACAGGCACGGCGGGTGGTACTCGATGTCCTGCCAGCGCGTGATCCGGCCTTCGATGCCGGTGGACTTGGCGTAGAACGACGGGCATTCGGCGTCGGCCATGTGCCGGCTGACGTAGATGATGCCGCGGTCCTCGTCGACCTCCGTGGTGATCGGCGTGTTCGCGACCTCCGGCGTGCCGATGTAGCCGCCGTGCAGGTAGGTCTCGTGCGAGAGGTCGAGGAGGTTGTCGACGAGCAGCTCGTAGCGCGCCGCGAGCGGTTCCATCCCGCTCACGGTGGTGTAGGCCGGGTCCGCGAGCCACGGCGCGCGCGGGATGGCGGACTCGTCGGCCAGCTCGCGCTCGCCGATCCAGACCCACACGAACGAGTCCTGCTCCACCACCGGGTACGAGGGAACCCTTGCGGTGCGCGGAATCCGGGCCTGGCCGGGGACGAACACGCACGAGCCGGCGCTGTCGTAGGTGAAGCCGTGGTAGCCGCAGACGATCTTGTCGCCGTCGAGCCGGCTCTCCGAGAGCGGGTAGCGGCGGTGCACGCAGCGGTCGGCCAGCGCGACGACCTCGCCGGATTCGGTGCGGTAGAAGACGATCGGCTCGCCGAGCACGGTACGGGAAAACAGCTCCCGGCCCACTTCGCGGCCGTATGCGGCGACATACCACTGGTTTCGGGCGAACGCTGCCATCGACGCCTCAGAGCTCCTTCGGTCGGGGTCGGTTTCCGAAGCTCTCACCCGCGGTGCGTCGGCGACCATCCGGGTTTTCACCCACTGAAAGACTCTCCTCGTCACGAAATCACCCCTTCCCACAGCGCGGGGGGCGGACGTACAGTCGGCGGCATCGTTATTTCGGGTACCGGAACGTACGGGGACCAAAATGACCACCAACGACACCGAGACCTTCGACGAACTGGGCCCGGAAGCGGGCCTCGGCGAGGTTCTGCTGGCACTGGGCGGGCGCTTGACCCGGCTCCAGACGGAGCTGCTCGCCGAGCTCGAGCTGCCGCTCACCATCCGGCAGTACCGGATCCTGTCGAGGGTCGGGAGCGGCCACACGTCGCTCACGGCGCTGTGCAAGCTCGCGCACCGCAACCCGTCGACGATGTCCGAAAGCGTCGACAAGATGGTGAACCAGGGCTTACTCTCGCGCCGCCCCTCGGCCACGAGCCGGCGCACGATGCAGCTCGAGCTCACCACGAAGGGCGTCAACGCCCGGGACGCCGCCCGGCGCACCCTCGACAAGTTCGCGGCCGAGCTGACCGCGAGCCTCACCCCCGAGGTGCGCGATCAGCTGCTGCCCGCGCTCTCGCAGCTCTACTTCGGCGTCCAGGGCAACCTGGACGACCGGTGACGGAAGAAGACCCAAGGGGGGTCAGCACCACCGCACGACACCGGATCGGAACCGTTTGACGCTGGGCCGTTCGGCCCCGCGCCACGACGTTTCGAACCGGACGGCTTCGAGCCACCGGCCGAGTTCCCTCGGCCTCCGGACCGCCCGGCTTTCGAGCCGGGCCGCTTCGGGGTGCCGCGGTGCCGGAGGTGCCGAGGCCACGGATGGCAGCCGATCGGCTCGACACGGCCGGGACGCAGGCCGGCGGCTCACGCGGCCGCCGCCTGGCGAACCGGCCGATCGAACCGCCGATGGGTTGCCAGCCAACGGGTTCCGAGCCGCGCGACCACCGTGTCGAACGGCACGGAGCCACCGGGTAGCACCAGCCGCCGACCTACGAGCTGCTGGGTTTCACAAGCCCTGGGTTGTTCCAAGCCACAAGGAGGTGGCCCACATGCCCCCGTCCCCCGCGACCTCGTCCCACTCCCTGCTCTCCCGCCTCGACGAGTCGGCGTTCACCGCACGGCACCTGAGGATCTACGTAACCGTCCTCATCGGACATTTCCTGTGCGGGTTCGTGATCAACCTGACCGGCGTGATCCTGCCGGGTGTCATCAAGACGTTCCACCTCACCAGCGAGTCGGCCGGCGTGTTCTCCTCGGCGCTGTTCGCGGGCATGCTCGTGGGCGCGGCCGTCGCCGGCACGGTGTCCGACCGGTTCGGCCGGAAGGTGCCGCTGTCGATCACGGTGATCGTCTACGCCGTGTTCTCGCTCGCCGCGGTGTTCGCGCCCAGTTTCGGTGCGCTCGTCACGTTCCGGGCCCTGCAAGGGATCGGGCTCGGCGCCGAGATCGCCGTGGTCCTGCCCTACATCGCCGAGTTCGTGCCCTCACGCCACCGCGGCCCGCTCGTCACCGCGGCCACGGCGGCGTGGCTGATCGGGCTGCCGACGGCGGCCGCGGTCGGCACCGCGGTGGTGCCGGCGTTCGGCTGGCGCGCGATGTTCGTGATCGCCACCGTGCCGGTGCTCGTCGGTGTGTTCATGCTGGCGACGCTGCCGGAGTCGGTCCGCTACCTGCTGCGCCGCGACCGCCTGGCCGACGCGGCGGCGATCGTCAGCGGCCTGTGCCGCGGCGGCAACCCCACCGAAGCCGCCGCTGCCCGGCACGCGGCACCCGAGACCGGCGGCACCGTGCGCACGCTCGTCGCCCGGCACTACCTTCGCTACACGATCGCCATCTGGTTCATGGAGGTCTGCGCCGGCGCGTTCCTCTACGGGCTCTCGAGCTGGCTGCCGTCGGTCCTGGAAGGCCAGGGCGTGGACCTGCTCAAGAGCTTCGGCTACACGGCGATCATCACGGCCGCCGGCGTGGTCGGCGCGATCCTCGCCGGGCAGCTGATCAACCGGATCGGCCGCCGCGTGGTGCTCGGCGGGGCGTTCGTCCTCAGTGGAGTGTTCTGCCTCGCCTGGGGCACCACGTCGGCGACCGGCGCGGTGATCGTGCTCGGCTCGCTCGCCACGTTCTTCGGCAGCGGCCTGGCCGGCAGCACGCTCTTCGCCTACGCCAGCGAGCTCTACCCCACGGCCAGCCGCGCGACCGGGCTCGGCTGGGCGGCGGCATGGCAGAAGGTCGGCGGCCTCATCATGCCGGTGCTCGTCGGGTTCATCCTGGCGGCGCACGCTTCGCAGTTCCTGTTCTTCCTGGTCTTCGGGATCATCTCGATCCTCGCCGGGATCGCCGCGCTCGTGGCGACCTTCGAGACCCGCGGCCGCACCGTCGAGCAGATCACGAGCGAGATCACCGGAGAAGGGGCGCCCGCCGCCCTGACCTCGGCGCGCTCCTGACTGCCCGAGCAACCCATCGAAACCGATCCCACCACAACCACAGTGGAGGAACCCATGACGATCGACCACGCCCCGGCACCCGCCGGAGCGGGCCTGTCCCCCGAGGACCTCGCGGAGCTGCAGCTGCGGCACCGCAAGATCCGCGACGCGATGGCCGAACAGGGCCTCGACGTCGTGCTCGCCTACGGCCCGGCCTGGCGGCGCGAGAACATCCGCTACTTCACCGACGTGACCCCGGCCGGCAGCGCCGCGCTCGTGGTGTTCCCCGCCGAAGGTGACGCGGTGGCCTTCTCGACCCGGCCTTCGGACCTCGCGGCCTTCACCGCGCAGGGCTGGGTCGGCGAGGCCCGGCGACTGGACCCGGCGAACCCGGCGGAGCTGGGCGTGGTCCTCAAGGAGCTGGCGCCGCGGCGCATCGGCATCGCCCACCACGAGCTCGTGCCGCTCGTGCTCATGGAGACGATCCGCGCCGCGGCGCCGGGCGCCGAAGTCGGGTCGGCGACGAAGCTGCTCGACACCGCGCGGCTGGTGAAGAGCGAGTGGGAGCTGGCCCGGATGCGCCGCAGCGCCGTGGTGTGCGCGGCCGGCTGGGAAGCGTTCGTCGACGTGCTCGAGCCAGGGCTGCCGGAGTACCGGATCGTCGCGGAGGTCGAGGCGCGCCTGAAGAACCTCGGGGCCGAAGACAACTTCATGCTCATCGCGTCGGGCCGCGACGAGGTGCGCGGCATGACCCCGCCGGGCGACCGGCTGCTCGAAGCCGGCGACATGGTGCGCACCGAGCTCACGCCCAAGATGGACGGCTACTGGCTGCAGATCTGCCGCTCCGCCGTGGTGGGCAAGGCCGACGACGGGCAGCGCAAGTCGTTCGACCTGTTCAACGAGGCCGTCGAGGCCGGCATCTCCGTGGTGCGCCCCGGCATCACCGCCCACGAGGTGGCGGTGGCCGAGAACGACGTGTTCCGCAAGTACGGCTACGGCGAGTACTGCACGAGCAACTACACCCGCGTGCGCGGCCACGGCCACGGGCTGCACCTCGACGAGACGCCGATCATCGAGGGCAACCACACCGTGCTGCCCGAGAACTCCGTGTTCATCATCCACCCCAACACCTACACGCCGCTGGCCGGCTACCACGTGCTCGGCGACCCCGTGCGCGTCACCGCCGACGGCTGTGAAGTGCTGATCACGACCGAACGGAAGCTGTTCGAGACAGGAGACGTGGCGTGAAACGAGGTCTGCACGTACTCGACCCCGCGGAAACCCCCGACCAGGAGTGGGGCGACCGCGTCGCCGCGCTGCAGAAGGCCATGGCGGAGCAAGGCGTCGACGTCGCGTTCGTCTACGCCGACGTATCGCGCTCCGACGACCTCGCCTACCTGACGAACCTGTGCCTGTACTGGAACGAGGGTGTGCTGGCGATCCCCGCCGAAGGACCCGTCACGTTCCTCACCAAGCTCTCGCTGCGGGTGCAGAACTGGATGAAGGCCTCGTCGAAGGTCACGGAGTTCAGCGGCGGCAAGAACTTCGCCGACCTCGTCGCGAAGTACCTGCTGGGCAAGAAGAACGGCACGCTCGGCCTGGTCGACGCCGCGCTGTGGCCCGCCGACGTGGCCGACGAGATCGTGGCCGCGGTGCCCGGCTGGCAGGTCAAGCGCCTCGGCGGGCTGGTGCGCGAGCAGCGGCTCGTCCCGTCGGCGGCCGAGACCGAGCTGCTGCGCGCGGCCGGCCGGATCCTCGACGACGCCGCGGCGAAGGCGACGGTGGAGGGCAGCACCGCCGGCAGCCGCGTCGAGACCGTGGAACGCGCCCTGCGCGGCGGCGGTTTCCTCGACCTGTACCCGAGCTCGCTGTCCACTTCGGACGGCGTGACGTCCTTCGGCGTCACCGGGCAGTACCGCATGAACTGGGTGTACTCGAGCCGCGTCCTCGGTGACGGCGCCGGCTGGCCGGGTGCGCTCAAGGACGCCTTGACCGCGGCCATCGCCGCGGCCAAGGCCGGCGCGACGATCGGCTCGCTCGCCGAGGCCGCCGCGCCCGCGCTGGCGAAGCTGCCGGACGGCGCCAAGGCCGAGGTCCGCTGGGTCAACCAGGCCGATCTGTCCACCAGCGGCGAGTTCCGCGCCCAGGACCCGGCCGCCGTACTGGCCGAAGGCGAAGCGGGCGCGGTGTCCGTGGAGGTCGCCTTCGCCGACGGCGGCAACGCGGCCGTGGCCGAAACCGTCCGCGTCACCGAAAGCGAACCGGAACACCTGACAGGAGCACAGCGGTGAGGATCCTTTCCAACGGCGACATCGAGCAGGTGCTCACCGCCGGCGAGACGCTCGACGCGCTGGAGACGGCGTACAAGGAGCTCAACTCCGGCCAGGGCGCCAACCGGCCGCGCAACCACACGTACTTCCCGGTCGAGGACAGCCGTCACCCCGGCTTCCGCTTCCGGTTCAAGTCACAGGAGGGCGGCAACGTCTCCAGCGGCGTGTGGGCGCTGCGGATCACCTCCGACATCGCGGGCGTCGAGACGCTGCCCTCCGGTGTGCAGCGGCGCCGGCTCATCCCGGCCGCGCCCGGCGGCCGCTACGTCGGGCTCGTCACGCTCTACAGCCTGACCACGCTCGAACCGCTCGCCATCATGCACGACAGCTTCATCCAGAAGATGCGCGTCGGCGCCACCTCGGCGCTCGGCATCCGGGAACTGTCCAATCCGGACGCGACGGTCGCCGGGATGTTCGGCTCCGGCTGGCAGGCCGAGGCGCACCTGGAGTGCCTGCTGATGGTGCGCCCGAACATCGAAGAGGTGCGCGTCTACAGCCCCACGCCCGAGCACCGCGAACACTTCGCGAAGGTGTGGAGCGAGAAGACCGGGCGCAAGATCGTGGCCGTGGACGAGCGGCGCGACGCGGTGGCCGGCTGCCAGATCGTCACCTGCGCCACGGCGGCCATGGAAGCCTGCTTCGACGGCGCCTGGCTCGAACCGGGCACGCACGTCACGGCGATCACCTCGCCCGACGGCACCGCCACCCGGCGCGAGCTGGACGACACGACGTTCGACCGCGCGGCGCGCATCACCGTGCTCTCGCGCGAGCAGGTGCACCACGACAAGCAGTACGACATCCTCGGCCCGGTCAACCGCGGCCTGATGGAGTGGGACGACATCCGCGAGCTGGGCGACCTGCTGCTGGGCGAGGCGCCGGGCCGCACGAGCCACGAAGACATCACCGTGTTCGCCAACAACACCGGCATGGGCGTGCAGTTCGCGGCCGTCTGCGCGCGGGCGCTGGCGCTGGCCGAGAAGCGCGAGCTCGGGCACACCGTGCCGACGGACTGGTTCCTGGAAGAGACGAGCCCCTGATCGCGGCGGCGTCCACCACCGGAACTTCGAGCGGAGACATCCATGGGCAGTGAACATCGTGTCGGGGGCAAGGTCATCACCTTCGGCGAAAACGTGAACACCGACGTCATCATCCCCGGCCGCTACCTCGTGAGCATCGACCCGGCGGAGCTCGCCGAGCACGCCTTCGAGCCGCTGGGGCCGGAAACGCAGGAACGGCTGCGGGCGAGTGACGTCGTGGTCGCCGGCCGCAACTTCGGCTGCGGCAGCGCGCGGGAGCAGGCCGCCACGTGCCTGATCGGCGCCGGGATCAAGGCGGTCGTCGCGGCCTCCTTCTCCCGCGTCTTCTTCCGCAACGCCATCAACACCGGGCTCGTCGCGGTCGAGTCGCCCGCCGCGGCCGAGGCCGCCACCGACGGTGGCGAGATGTGGGTCGACTACGACGCGGGCACGGTCGAGGTGGGCGGGCAGACCTTCCCCTTCAGTCCGTACCCGCAGGTGCTGCGGGAGATCATGGCCGACGGCGGCCTGATCCCGCACCTGATGGCGAGCTTCGCGGGAGGAAAGCAGTGACCGCCAAGACCTTCGCGCAGAAGGCGATCGAACGCGCGTCCGGGGTCGCGGACCTCGTGCCCGGCCAGATCGTCGACGCGTTCCCCGATCTGTACATGAGCCACACCGCGAGCTGGCGCTGCATCCGCACGCTGGAGAAGATGGGCGTCGAACAGCTCTACGACGTCGACCGCGTGGCCATGGTGATGGACCACCTGTCCCCCGCCATGAACGCGAAAACCGCCGCAGACCACGCGCTGTGCCGGGAGTTCGCGCAGAAGATGGGCGTGAAGAACTTCTTCGACGTCAACAGCGGCATCGCGCACATCGTGCTCATGGAGCACGGGCTCGTGCGGCCCGGCCAGTTCATCATCGGCACCGACTCGCACTCGACGATCTACGGCGCGCTGGGCGCGTTCGGCACGGGCGTCGGGTTCAGCGAGATCACCGCCGCTTGGGTGACGGGGAAGCTGTGGGTCAAGGTGCCCGAGTCGGTGCGGATCGTGATCGACGGCGACCTCGCCCCGGGCGTCTACGCCAAGGACATCATGCTCAAGCTCATCGGCGACCTCGGTGCCGACGGGCTGACCTACGAGTCGGTCGAGTTCTCCGGCTCCTACGTCGAGGGCATGTCCGTGTCCGAACGCATGACGTTCTGCAACCTGGCCATGGAGATGGGCGCGAAGAACGCCTTCGTGGCCCCGGACGACACCACGCTCGCCTACCTCGACGAGGCCGGCGTGCCGCGCGACGAGCTGGACATCCTGCTGCCGGACGAGGGCGCGACCTACCGCGCCACGGTGCGGCTCGACGGGCCGACGCTCGCGCCGCAGATCGCGGTGCCGCACACGGTCGACAACGTGGTGGGCGTCGGCGACGTCGCCGGCACGAAGCTCGACCAGGTGTTCATCGGCTCGTGCGCCAACGCCAAGTACGACGACCTCGTGATCGCGGCCGACGTGCTGGCCGGCCACCGCGTCGCCCCGGGCCTGCGGCTGATCGTCACGCCCGCGTCGGCGAAGATCATGGCGCAGGCTTCGGACAGCGGCGTGCTCACGAAGCTGATCCAGGCCGGCGCGATGATCACCAACCCCGGCTGCGGCGCGTGCGCGGGCAACGGCGGCGCGATGGCCGACGGCGAGACCACGCTGTCGACCGCCAACCGCAACTTCCAGGGCCGCATGGGCAGCTACGACTCGAAGATCTTCCTGTCGAGCCCGGCCACGGCCGCGGCTTCGGCCATCCGCGGCGTGATCACCGACCCGCGCGAGATCGTGGCGACGGCGGTGGTCGCGTGAACCTCGTCGAGAAGATCCTCGCCCGCGCGAGCGGCCGCGAGTCCGTGGAGCCCGGCGAGATCGTCGTGGCCAAGGTGGACCGGCTGATCATGCACGACCTGTCGGGGTACCTCACCTCGCAGGTGTACGAGAAGCGCGTGAACGTGCCCATCCCCGACCCGGAGCGGGCCGTGATGGTGTTCGACCACCACTTCGCGCCGCCGACCGAGCAGCAGGCGGACGTGCTGCAGCACAACCGCCGGTGGGCCCGCAAGCACGGCCTGAAGCTGTACGACTGCGGCAACGGCAACCTGCACCACGCCGCGGTGCGCAACGGGCACATCAAGCCCGGCATGATCGTGGTCGGCTCCGACAGCCACACGCCGGTGCACGGCACGCTGGGCGCGCTCGCCGTGGCGCTCGGCAACGACTCGCACGCCGGAACCGTGCTGCCGTACGGCAAGGCGTGGTTCAAGGTGCCGGAGACGACCCGGGTCCATCTCGAAGGCACGCCGAAGCCCGGCGTCACGCCGCGCGACATCGCGCTGTGGCTGGTCGGGCGCATCGGCGAGGGTGAGCTGAACTACCGGGCCGTGGAGTTCGGCGGACCGTACGTGCGCGGACTGTCCTTCTGGGACCGCTGGCTCTTCCCGCTGCTGTGCGTGGACCTCGGCGCCAAGTGCAGCTTCGTCGAGCCGGACGAGGTCACCGAGGCGTTCGTGCGCACGCTGCCCGGCGGCGACGCCGGCCTGCTGGTGCACGGTGACGGCGAAGAAGCGGCGCAGGTGCTGCGCTTCGACGTCGGCGAGGTCGACCCGCAGGTCGCCTGCCCGCCGACCGTCGGCAACGTCAAGCCGGTGTCCGAGGTCGCCGGCACGCCGGTGCAGTACGCGGAGCTGGGCGGCCACGGCGGCGGCCGGCTCGAGGACTTCCGCGCGGCGGCTCAGGTCCTGGCCGGGCACAAGGTGCACCCGGACACGCGGTTCCACCTCGTGCCCTCCAGCCGCGAGGTGTTCG
Organism: Amycolatopsis sp. NPDC049253; assembly: GCF_040678995.1. NCBI lineage: Bacteria > Bacillati > Actinomycetota > Actinomycetes > Pseudonocardiales > Pseudonocardiaceae > Amycolatopsis > Amycolatopsis sp. NPDC049253. The sequence goes on from NZ_JBFAQX010000002.1 coordinate 671,641, forward strand.
CGGAGGCCGCGCGCGAGGGGCTGGTGCTCGCGCTCCACGAGGCCGGTGCCACGTGGTTCCCGCCCAGCACGGGCTCGAACCAGGCGTACAACATGGGTGCGATGGCGTCCGACGAGACGATGATCTCCACCCACGCCCGCAACTTCCCCGGCCGCAACGGCAGCCCCGACGCGTCGATGTACCTCGCGTCTTCGGAAACCGTTGCCGCGTCGGCTGTCGCGGGGGTCATCGCGAGCCGTGAAGGAGGCCAAGCGTGAAGTTCGAGGGCCGCTGCTGGCGGTTCGGGGACAACATCCCGACCGACCGGCTCGTGAAGACCCAGTACGTGTTCGAGCCGATGGAAATCCTCGTGCAGCACGTGCTCGAAGACCTCAACCCGGAGTTCCCGAAGCAGGTGCAGCCCGGTGACATCGTGTTCGCCGGCAAGCACTTCGGGCAGTCCTCGGGGCGGGCCATCGCGACGAAGGCGTTGCAGGCCACCGGAATCGGGTGCGTGGTCGCGGAAACGTTCGCCCGGACGTTCTACCGCAACTGCTTCGAGGTCGGCCTGCCGGCGCTCGAGGTCGGGCTGAACCCCGACTTCGCGGCCGACGGCGACCGCGTGCGCGTGGACCTCACCACCGGTGAGTTCACCAACCTGACCACGCAGACGACGATCCGCGGTGCCGCGGCCGACCCGTTCCTCGTCGACATGCTCGAAGCGGGCGGGCTGATCAGCCTCGCGAAGAACCGGCCGGAGGTGTTCCGCTAGGACGGACGGGCACGGCGAAACCCCCTGGCGGACAAGGACTTGAGGTCCGCCGGGGGTTTTGTCGTGCCCGCGTTCCGGCCCGGAAATCCGCGGAAATCGATGTTTCTCAGCTTCTTGACGCGCGTCGAGATCGAGAGTCACACTGACCGGAGCACAAAGAGGTGCACCTCCCGATGCTTCTCATGGTCGACACCTCGCCCGATTCCAGACCGGGGCCACCGAACTCCCCCGCGCCCCGGTCTCCCCTCTGGACACAATCGAGGTCTCCCCCGTGCCATGGAAAACTCTCCGCCGGACCCGGCTCGCGTTACCGGCTCTCGCTCTCGCCCTCGTCGCCACCGCGTGCGGCTCGGGTGGTGGTGGCGCCTCGGGCGGCGACACCATCACCCTCGGCCTGCCGGTGCAGGCCACCACGCTCGCGCCGGTCTACCTGGCCGACGACCTGAACCTCTGGAAGCAGCACGGCCTCACCGTCAAACCCGTCACGTTCAAGGGTGACGCCGAGCTCGCCAAGGCCGTGCTGTCCGGCGACGTCGACGTCGCGGTCGGCTCGCTCACCGGCCCGCTCACGGCCGAGGAAGCCGGCCAGGACGTGAAGGTCATCTACGGCGGCTTCGACATGACGGCGTTCGCCTGGTACGCCGTGCCCGAAATCCACACCGTGGCCCAGGGCAAGGGAAAGAACTGGGGCGTGACGACCATCGGCTCGTCCACCGACCTGCTCACGCGGTTCGCCGCGGCGAAGGCCGGCCTGGACCCCAACAAGGACATCAAGGTCGTGCAGGGCGGCGCTTCGGCGGCGCGCCTGGCGGCCATGAAGGCGGGCCAGCTGCAGGCCAACATCTTCACCGAGCCGCAGACGGTCTACGCGCAGAAGGAGGGCTACAACAAGATCCTCGACCTCAAGGATCTCGTCGACAGCTACCCGATGCACGTCACGTGGAGCAAGCCGGGCTTCGTCAACGACAACCCCGACCGCGCCAAGAAGTTCATCGACACCCTGTCGCAGGCCATGAAGATGACCAAGGACCAGCCCGACGACGCGGTGAAGTCGATCGCGAAGAACCTCAAGATCAGCACCGACGACGCGAAGGCCAGCATGGCCGAGTGGATCGACCAGCTCTACCCCGACGGCCGCATGCCCTCGGCCAAGGCGATGGACGACTTCTGGCAGATGGGCCTGCAGGGCAAGGTGTTCGCGAAACGGCTGCCCGACTCGCAGTGGCTCGACACCCGCTTCCTGCCCAAGACCAGCTGAGCGGAGCACGAGATGGCAGACATCACCTTCGACCAGGTGCAGATCTCCTACGCCGGCAAGGGCGAGCCGTTCGTCGCGGTGAACGGGTTCGAAGCGCACGTGCGCGACGGCGAGTTCGTGACGATCGTGGGCGCCAGCGGCTGCGGCAAGAGCAGCGTGCTGCTGGCCGCCGACGGCCTGCTGCGCCCTTCCGGCGGGCAGATCCGCATCGGCGAGAAGATCGTGAACAAACCCGGCCCCGACCGTGGCGTGGTGTTCCAGGACGCGTCGCTGATGCCGTGGCGCACGATCCTCGCGAACGTCGCGTTCGGACTCGAGATGCAGGGTGTCGACAAGGCGACGCGGCTGGACCGGGCCCGGCACTTCATCGAGCTGGTCGGCCTGGCCGGACGTGAAGAGGCCCACCCGCACCAGCTCTCGGGCGGCATGCGCCAGCGCGTCGGCATCGCCCGCGCGCTGGCCACCGACCCCGAGGTGCTGCTGATGGACGAGCCGTTCGGCGCGCTCGACGCGCAGACGCGGGAGCTGATGGCCACCGAGCTGCTGCGGATCTGGGACCTGGACCGGAAAACGGTGCTGTTCGTGACCCACGGCATCGACGAGGCGGTGTTCCTCGCCGACCGCGTGCTCGTGATGGGCGGCAGCCCGAGCCGCGTGGTCGAAGTGATGGAGATCGACCTGCCGCGCCCGCGGGACGCGGCGGTGCGGGCGAGCGAGGCGTTCGGCAAGTACCGCACGCACCTGGCCGAGCTGCTCTTCGGCGCGCAGGCCGGGGCGGCGGTGCCGTCATGACGCAGGGCTTGCGCACGCGGCCGCCCCGCCCGGTGGCCGCCGCGCCGCCGAGCCGCGCGGTGGGCCTGCGCTGGCTGCCGCCGGTGCGGGCGCGGTTCGTGCTCGGCAGCCTGGTCGTGGTGCTCGCGCTGTGGCAGCTGTGCGCCTCGATCGGCCTGGTCGACGTGCAGTTCACCAGCACGCCGGTGGCGATCGTCCAGGCCGGTGGTGACCTGCTGAGCTCGGGCGAGCTGTGGGAGAACGCGCAGACGACGCTCGTCGAGTTCTTCGCCGGGTTCGCGCTGGCGGTGGTCGTCGGGGTGCCGGTGGGCATGCTGATGGGCTGGAAGCTGCGGATCCGCCAGACGCTGGAGCCGGCGCTGATCGCGCTCTACGTCACGCCGTCGCTCGCGCTGCTGCCGCTCGTGGTGCTGGCGCTGGGCATCGGCGAGGCCTCGAAGATCGCGATGGTCTTCATCGAGGCCGTGATCACGATCGCGGTGAACGCCATGGCGGGCATCCGCGAGACGGACCCGAAGCTCGTGCAGGCGGCCCGCGCGTTCTGCGCGAGCGGCGGTGCGATGTTCGGCAAGATCCTGTTCCCCAGCGCACTGCCGACGATCATGGCCGGCCTCCGCCTGGGCGCCGGGCGCGGCGTGATCGCCGTGATCGTGGCCGAGCTCTACGGCGGCACGGACGGCGTGGGGCAGCTGATCTCCACGTACGGCCAGAACTTCGACGTCGCCCCGCTGCTGTTCCTGACCCTCGTGGTCGGGATCTTCGGGTACGTCGTGACCGCACTGCTGCGCGTGCTCGGCACCGCCGCCACGTCGTGGGAGAGGTGAACCGATGACCACCACTGTCAGTCCCCGGAAGCGGCGTGTGCCGGAGAAGGCCATGCCGATCGTGCTCGGCGGCGGTTTCCTCGTGCTGGTCGCGATCCTGTGGCAGATCGCCGCGTGGGCCGGCCTCGTGAACCCGTTCCTCACGTCCTCCCCCGTGCTCATCGCGGGCTCGCTCGGCGACCAGATCGGCTCGGGACTGCTGCTGCGCAGCCTCGGCACGAGCGCGCTGGAACTGGTGATCGGCTTCGGGATGGCCGCGATCGTCGGCGTCGCCGTGGGACTGCTGATGGGCCGCTACCGCTACGTCGACTACGTGGTCGAACCGTACGTGTGGCTGCTGTACTCCGCGCCGATCGTCGCGCTGTTCCCCTTGCTGGTGCTGATGTTCGGCCTCGGCAGCCCGACGGTCGTGGCCATCACGTTCCTGATGTCGGTGATCCCCGTGATCGTCAACTCCGCCCAGGGCGTGCGCAACGTCGACCCGAAGCTGATCCGCACCGCCGTCTCGTTCGGCGCGGGCGAGACGGCCTTGCTGCGCAAGGTGATCCTGCCCGCGTCGGTGCCGACGGTGATGGCCGGGCTGCGCCTGGGCGTGGGCCGCGGGCTCGTCGGCGTGGTCGTGGGCGAGTTCTTCGCGGGCGACGGCGGGATCGGCTACAACATCAGCTTCTTCGCCGGCCACCTCGGCACCACGGAGGTGCTCGCGTCCGTGTTCGTCGTGATCGTGGCCGGCGTCCTGCTCAACGTGGGCGCCCGCAAGCTCGAATCCCTCGCCGACTCCTGGCGCACCGAACTCCCCTGACCGCTTTCCAGGAAAGAGGTACCCCGTGAAGCAGATCGCCGCCGACATCGGCGGGACGTTCACCGACCTGACCGCCGTGGACGAGCACGGCGTCTTCAGCACCGCCAAGACCCTGACCACCCCGCACGACCACGCGGAGGGCGTGCTCGACGGGCTCGACAAGCTCGGCGCGCACCTGCCCGACACCGAGCTGTTCCTGCACGGCTCCACCATCGCGATCAACACCGTGCTGCAGCGCGCCGGCGCCGCCACCGCGCTGATCACCACCGAGGGCTTCCGCGACGTCTACGAGATCGGGCGCGGCAACCGCTCCGAGCCGTACAACCTGTTCTTCGGCAAGCCCGACCCGCTGGTGCCGCGGCGGCTGCGGCGCGAGGTGCGCGAACGCGTGCTCGTGGACGGCAGCGTGCGCACGCCTTTGGATGTCGCGACCGCGCGCGAGCTGATCACCGAGCTGAAGTCCTCGGGCGTGCAGTCCGTCGCGGTGTGCCTGCTGCACGCGTATGCCAACCCGGAGCACGAGCTCGAGCTGGGCCGGCTGTTCACCGAGCTGTGGCCCGAGGCGTACGTGACGCTGTCGCACCAGATCATGCGCGAGTACCGCGAGTACGAGCGCACGTCGACCGCCGTGCTCAACTCCTACGTCGGGCCCGTCGTGTCGCGCTACCTCGACTCGCTGACCACGCGGCTGGAGGCGCGCGGTTTCCGCGGCCGGCTGCTGATCATGCAGTCCAACGGCGGCATCATGTCCGTCGAGACCGCACGGCAGAGCCCGGTGCGGATGATGGAGTCGGGTCCCGTCGCCGGTGTCATCGGCGCGTCGGCGCTGGCCGCCGGGCTCGACCTGCCGCGGCTGATCTCGTTCGACATGGGCGGGACCACGGCCAAGACCAGCCTGGTCAAGGACGGCCAGGTCGACATCAGCCCGGGTTACTTCATCGGCGGCTACGCGACCGGGCACCCGATGGCGCTGCCCGTGGTCAACATCGTCGAGGTCGGCGCGGGCGGCGGCAGCATCGCGTGGGTCGACCCCGCGGGCGCGCTCAAGGTCGGCCCCGTCAGCGCCGGTGCGGCGCCCGGCCCCGCGTGTTACGGCCGCGGCGGCGACCGCCCGACGGTGACCGACGCCAATCTCGTGCTCGGCCGGCTCGGCGCGAGCCGGTTCCTCGGCGGCGAGATGCCGCTGGACCGCGCGGCCGCGGAAGCCGCGATCATGACCCACGTCGCCGAGCCGCTGGGCCTCGACCTGCTGGCCGCCGCGCGCGGGATCGTGACCATCGCCGACGCGCAGATGTCGCTGGCCGTGCGCGCGGTTTCGGTGGAGAAGGGCGAGGACCCGCGCACGTTCGCGCTGGTGGCGACCGGCGGCGCCGGCCCGCTGCACGCCGTGTCGATCGCGCGGGAGCTCACCATCGGCACGGTCGTGATCCCCGTGCTGCCCGGGCAGTTCTCGGCCAAGGGCATGCTCTACTCCGAGGTGCGCCACGACCTCACGCGCACGCACCTGGCGAAGTTCGAACCGTCCACAGTGGAGCAGTACGCGATCACGCTCAAGGCGCTGGGCGCCGAGGCGTGGGCGCGACTGCGGGCCGACGTCGGCGAGCCGGCGACCGCGCCCGTGCTGCAGCACTTCCTCGAACTGCGCTACCAGGGCCAGGAGTTCACGATCCCGGTGCCGGTGCCCGAAGAGGGCCTGTCCACCGCGAACCACGCGGCCGTCCGCGCGCTCTACGACGAGATGCACAACCGGCTCTACGGCCACCACGCGGCCGACGAGACGGTGGAGGCCGTCGGGGTCCGCACGGTGATCTCGCTGCCGCTCGAAACGACCGCGGGCAGCGCGGCCGAGGTCGAGACCGCCTCCGGCGAGCCCGAACCGGTCGAGCACCGGCCCGTGGTGCTGCACGGCGGCGGCCCGGAACCCGTGTCCTGTCCCGTCTACGACCGCGAGGCGCTGCGGCCCGGCCACCGGATCACCGGTCCCGCCGTGGTGCAGGAAGCCACGTCCTCGGTCGTCTTCTATTCCGGCGACGTGCTGACCGTCGCCGCCGACCTGTCACTCGTCGTCTCCGTGGGGAGCCCCGCATGACCATCGACCCCGTCACGCTCGAAGTGGTGCGCTGCGCGCTCGTGGCGTACTCCGACGAGATGGCCACCGCGCTGCGCCGCGCCGCCTACAACCCGATGATCTTCGAGGTCCAGGACTACTGCGTGGGCCTCGTCGACACCGAGGGCGAGCTGATCGCCCAGAACCTCGGCGGCCTGCCGATCTTCCTGGCCGACCTCGGCGTCTCCGTGGCCGACGGCATCGAGCGCCACGGCCTCGAAGGCTTCGAGCCCGGCGACGCGCTGGTGATGAACTACCCGTACGTCGCGGGCCAGCACCTGAACAACGTGGTGGTCTACACGCCGATCTTCGTCGACGGCAAGGTGGTGGCGTTCCCCGCGGTGCGCGCCCACTGGGTCGACATCGGCGGCTCGCGCATCGGCTTCGGCTCCACCGCCACCACCGACATCTACTCCGAGGGCCTGCAGCTGCGCTCGATCAAGGTGATGAAGGCCGGCGAGTGGGACGCCGACGTGATGCAGATCCTCAAGGACAACATCCGCATCCCCGAATCGTCGCTGGGTGACCTGCGCGCGGCCATCGCGGCCTGCCGCCTGGGCGAGCGCCGCATCGCCGAGCTGTGCGAGCGCTACGGCCTCGACACGGTCATGGCGTGCATCACCGAGATGCGCGACCAGTCGGAACGCCTGTCGCGCCACGCGGTCGCGCAGATGGCCGACGGCGAGTACACGGCGTCGGCGTGGATGGACAACGACGGCCAGGACCTCGACAAGCGCATCACGCTCGACCTCAAGGTGATCGTGAAGGGCGAAGAGCTCACGATCGACTTCTCCGACATCAACGAGCAGGTCAAAGGTCCGCTCAACTCGGGCAAGTCGGGCGGCGTCGCGGCCGCGCGGGTGGCGTTCAAGATGCTGACGCTGCCGACGCACCCGGTCGACGAGGGGTCCTTCCGCAACCTGCACGTGGTGCTGCCGGAAGGGAAACTGCTCAACGCCAAGTCCCCGGCCGCGCTGGGCCAGTGGAGCATCTCGCTGCCCACGGTGGTCGACACGATCATCCGGGCGCTGGCCGACGCGTTGCCCGACCAGGTGCCGGCCGCGCACAAGGGCGACATGTCGGGCTTCACCTTCCACGGCATCGACGAAAAGACCGGCTCCCGCTTCGTGTGCCTCAACATCAACGGCGGCGGCTGGGGCGGGCGTCCCGTCGGCGACGGGCCGAGCGCGTGCGTGTCGGTGTGCCAGGGCGACGTGCGCAACATCCCCATCGAGATCCAGGAAGCGCGCTACCCCTTGGTGTTCACGCGCCACGAGCTGCGCGCCGACAGCGGCGGCGCGGGCCGCCACCGCGGCGGGCTGGGCCTGGAGATCGACGTGGAACCGCAGCAGGCGATGTTCACCAACATCGCCAACGAGCGCACGACCTGCCCGCCGTGGGGCCTGCGCGGCGGCCACGCGGGCGCGGTCAACGACACGATCGTCACGCAGCCGGGCGGACAGCCGGAGCACGTGAAGAAACACACCGGGCTGGCGTTGCAGGCGGGCTCGAAGGTCACCTTCCGCACCGCGGGCGGCGGGGGCTGGGGTTCGCCGGCGGAGCGGCCGGCCGGCGACGTCGCCGAGGACGTGCGCGACGGCTTCGTGACGGCCGAGGCCGCGCGTGAGCTGTACGGCGTCGTGCTCACGGCCGACGGGCGGGTGGACGAGCCGGCGACCGGCCGGCTCCGGGCCACGCAGGCAGATGTCGCTCGTCGGTGAGCTCGCCGCGCGGGCGCACTCGGTCGGTTCCCGGCCGGTGCCGCCCGCGGTCCGGGCCGCCGCCCGGGCCCACCTGACCGACGCCGTCGGTGCCCTGATCGCCGGCCACACCACGCTGGCCGGCTCCGTGGCCGGGCTCGCGCACACCCTGTCGGCGGAGTACGGCGCCGCGCGGCGGACCGCGTTCCTCGGGGGGGTGTACGCGCACGGCTGGGAAGCGGGCGACATCCACCGCGGTTCGGTGCTGTGCCCGGGGTGCGTGGTGTTGCCGGCGACGCTGGCGGTGGTGCCCTCGACCGCGTCGGCCGAGGATTTCGAGCGGGCCTTCCTGGCCGGCTACGAGGTGGCGCTGGCCGCGGCGGCCGCGATCGGGGGCGAGGGGCTGATCCGGCGAGGGTGGTGGCCGACGGCTTTGCTGGCCCCGCTCGGCGGCGCGGCCGCGGCTTCCGTGCTCCTCGACCGGCCGCTCGCCGTGACCGCTTCGGCGATCGCGCTGGCCGCGCAGCACGCGGGCGGGTCGATCGCGGGTGCGACGGACCGGGCGGACGGCAAGTACCTGCTGGCCGGGTTCGCGGCGGAACGCGCGGTGACGGCGTTCCTCGCGGCCGACTCCGGCTGGACGGGCCCGCTCGACATCCTCGACGACCCGCGTTCACCGCTGCTGCGTGCGGAAGCCGCCTTGCCGGAGCCGTTCCTGCTGCCGGAGACGAGCCTGAAGCCCCACGCGGGGGCGAAACACCTGCAGGGCGCGATCGACGCGGTGCTGTCGCTGCGTCCCCCGGGCGGCTGGTCCTCCTCGTCGGTGCGGCGGCTGCGATGCCGGTTGCCGGCACAGCTGGCCGGGATCGTCGACCGGCCGCCGCCGTTCGGCTCGGCGTTGAGCGCGTTGGGCAGCGCCCAGTTCGTGCTGGCCATCGCGGCGCTGCGGGGCCACTGCACGCCGTGGGACTTCTCCGACGGCGCACTGCGCGACGAGACCGTACTGGAGCTGGCGCGGGTGGTCGAGGTCGAGCCGGCCGACGACCTCACGGCCGCCTACCCCGCCAAGTGGGGCGCGCGGGTGGAGATCACCACCGCGTCGGGGGCGGTCTCGGCGGATCGCCTCGACGCGCGGGGTGACCCCGGAAACCCGTTGCCGGACAACGAGATCGTCGGGAAGTTCGTCACGCTGGCCGAGCGCGAGCTGGGCCCGGCGCGGGCGCGGACGGTCGCGGAGTCGTTGCTGGGCCCGGATCCCTCGACGGTGTCGGTGCTGCGCGAGCACGTGCTGCCGTTGCTCGGGAGTACGTTCGTCAGGTCACCGGAGAACGCCGCGGCGGGCGTGAGAACAGGGGGCTCGTCCTGACCACCGACCGATCCGCACCCGATCTGAGCCGCGCGCCGACGCCGCAGACGGTGCTGATGACGATGCTCGGCCGCTACTGCCTCGAGGAGAATCCCGAGATCGCGACCGCCGGGTACATCGAGGTGCTCGCGCGGATCGGCGTGTCCGCGCACGCCACGCGGCTCACCCTGTCGCGGATGACCGAGCGCGGGCTGCTGGACCGCTCACGCCAGGGCCGCGCGGCGTACTTCCGCGCGTCGGAAGTCGGGCTGCGGGTGGTGCGCGTGCAACAGCAGCGGACGTTCCACGACACGGGCGAGGAGCCGCAGCCGCCCGGTGCGTGGACGGTCCTGTGTTTCTCGCTGCCGGAGACCCATCGCAAGGAACGCCACCTGCTGCGGCGGAGCCTGGCGTGGGAGAGCTTCGGGCTGCTGCGCGACGGTGTGTGGCTCGCGCCGGGCGAGCGCGACGTCTCGGCGATCCTCGCGCAGCTGCCCGGCGCGGGCGTCGACCAGCACGTCGAGGTGTTCACGGCGTACCCGAAGTTCGACGACGTGCAGGGGATGATCTCCCGCACGTGGCACCTCGACGAGCTGGCCGCGCGCTACGACCGGTTCCTGCGGTCCTGGGACGTGCCCGACCCCGTGCCGGAGGCCCTCGACGACCTCGGCCGCGACCTGATCCTGGCGTCGGCGTGGCGCCAGCTGCTGCGCGAGACCCCGCGCCTGCCCGCCGAGCACCTGCCGGGCGACTGGCCTGCCGCGCGCTGCCACGAACTGTTCCGCACCCTGCACGAGAACTACCGTCCCGATGCCGACCGCATCTTCACCGGCATCCTCGCCGAACACCGGATGAGCTGAGGAGAATTTCGATGCGCGTGGTGGACACCCACTTCCACTGGTTCCCCCGGTCCCACTTCGAAACCATGGCCGCGCGGGATTCGTTTCCCCGCACCGAACGCGTCGGCGACGGCTACCGCTACCTGTACAACGAAGGCCGCGGCTTCATCCCGCTGCCGGCCGTCTGGTTCGACCTCGACGCGGGCTTCGCGGCGGCCACCGCCGCCACCGGCCGCGACACGGTCGTGGTCTGCACCACCGGCGTGCTGGCGGGCATGCTCGACCAGATGCCGGCGGAGGAGGCGCTGGACGAGGCGTACGCGTACAACGAGGAAATCGCTCGCGCGCAACGCCTCCACCCGGGCCGGTTCTTCGGCACGGCCGCGATCCCGCTGCAGGACACGGCGACGGCGTTGAAGGTGCTCGACCACGCGGTGGGCTCGCTCGACTTGCGCGGGGTCAACCTGCCTTCGATGATCGGCTCGGAAACCGTGGACGCTGCGCGGCTGGAGCCGTTCTACGAGCGGGTCGCGGAACTCGGCGTGCCCCTCATCGTGCACCCGACGGACCTCGCCTTCAACGAGGTCCTCACCGGCTACGCGGACGGCATCCAGCGGTCCATCGGCCGCCTCCTCGACTCCAGCGTGACGGTGCTGCGCCTGATCTTCAGCGGCATCATGGACCGCCACCCCTCGCTGCGCGTCGTCCAAACCCACGCCGGCGGCCTGCTGCCCTACCAGGCCGGGCGCATCGACAAGAACGCCCGCATCGAAGGCCTGCCTCGCCTGCCTTCGGAGTACCTGAAACGCGTCTTCGTCGACACCGTCGCACCCCAGTCCCTGACCATCCGCACGGCCCTGGAGTACTACGGCCCCGACAACATCCTCTACGGCACCGACCACCCGTGCTGGAGCCCCCACGCGGCGGTGTCGATCCTGGACGAGTCGGCCCTGTCGGAGGAGGTGCGGACGAAGATCTACTCGACGAACGCGGAGTCGGTGTTCAGGCTGACGTGAGTCTCCACTGTGGACACTCACTCCCCCGGTTCCGGCTCGCCCAAGGCGTAGGCCTGGGAGAAGTCCAAGAAAGTCACCCCGTTCTCGGCGGCGTAACGACCGGCCTCGCGCTCCGCGGATTCGATGGCGGAGCCGAGGCCGGACGCGCGCCAGAGGGTGATGCGTTCTTCGTACGGCGCGCCCGGCCACGAGTGCCACTGGAAAACGCAGCGGACGACGTACCACTCCGACACCTCAGATCTCCGCCAGAACCAGCCCACCCCGGGGCTTCGGGGTGAAGTAAGTCGCCTTCCGGGGCATGCGCAGGCCGGCCGCGTGGACTTTCAGCACGGTGGCGAAGTCGACGGGCGCCAGCTGCACCACCGCGTCGGCGCCGGCCGGTGCGGGGCGGCCCGCCGGCAAGGGCTGTACGTGCGGACCGTCCAGATCCAAACCCAGGGCCTCGCCCAGGAGCAGCCGCTCCACCACGGCGTGATCGATCGTCAGCTCGTCGGCCGGCGGAAGCACCACCCGCAAGAAGGACGGCCGCGCCAGCACCACCACCGAACCCGGGACAGCGGGCGGAGTGCCGTCGGCGACCTCCGAGACCTCCAACCCGACCCCGCGCCAAGCCGACGCCAGCTCGACGGAGGTCAGCCCCGTCCCCGTCAGCACCCGGTGGATCGCCCCGATGCGCAACCGCGGCCCGCCTGTCACCAGGGCCAGCAGCGAACCCGTCTGCGCCGCGGCCGCGACCCGGTGGTTCCCGTCGGCCACCAGAAGATCGGCCGCCGACGCGGCTCCGATCAAGCGTTCCTGCACGGTCCCCGACGGAACCACCCACAGCTCGTGCCGGCGTCCCGACTGATCGACGGTGGACACATCCGGCCGCCCCAGCCCCGCGCACGCCGCCTCGACCTCCGCGGTCAGCGCTTCGCCGCCGGTCGAAGGCACCAGCAGCGCCGCGCTCGTCGCGGTGCCCAAGCCGGCCAGCACGGCGGCGCGCTCGGCCACCACGTGCGGATACACCTCCTCCGTGTGCCGCACGTGGGAGCCGCCCGCCGTCAGCTCACGGACGTCGACCAGGCACAGCACCCCCACCGCCGTGCCGTCCGGGCCCGAGATGCGGTAGGGCGCGACGAACCCCGCCACCGACCGGTAGTGCCGCGCCCGGATGCGGGCCAGCGCGGCCCGCGCGGAAGGCAGCGCCGCGGCCAGGTCGAGGCCTCGCGCCAAGGCCGCGGGCGTCCGCGCGGGGTGCTGCACCGCCAGCAGCGTGTCGCCCGCCGCGCCGGGGGACGCGAGGGCCGTGACCACCGCGTCGGGCTCGGCGAACTCGTCGACGTCCGGGCCCGGCACCTCGCCGCGCACCACCCACCCGCGGCGGATCGGCCGCACCCACGTGTCCATCCCCTCATCATGGCTGGCCTGCCAAGGCTGTCCGACAGTCAGTCTTTCGTGAAATGCTTACCGTTGCGAAACAGTTGTCCCGGCCCCTGGGAACCCCGAGGAGACCCCGCCGATGAGCACCCCCGCCGAGACGCCGGCGCCCACGAAAAAGGCCGTCGGCCTGCGCTCCGAGCGCGGACCGGTGCTCGCGGCGGTGATGCTGAGCACCGGGCTGGTCGCGCTCGACAGCACGATCATCGCCACGGCCGTGCCCTCGGTGGTCGGCGACCTGGGCGGGTTCTCGCAGTTTCCGTGGCTGTTCTCGGTCTACCTGCTCACCCAGGCGGTCACCGTGCCGCTCTACGGCAAGTTCGCCGACGTCCTCGGCCGCCGGCCGGTGATGTTCTTCGGCATCGCCGTGTTCCTGCTCGGCTCGGTGCTGTGCGGCGCGGCCTGGAGCATGCCGGTGCTCATCGCCGCGCGCGCCCTGCAGGGCGTCGGGGCCGGGGCGGTGCAGCCGATCAGCATGACGATGGTCGGCGACCTGTACACCGTAGAGGAACGCGCCCGCGTGCAGGGTTACGTCGCCGGCGTGTGGGCCGTCGCGTCCGTGCTCGGCCCGGCGCTGGGCGGCGTGTTCTCCGAGTTCCTGAGCTGGCGCTGGATCTTCTTCGTGAACCTGCCGCTGGGCGCGATCGCCGCCTGGATGCTGCACCGCAAGTTCGCCGAACGCGTCGAACGCACGCGCCACCACATCGACTACGCGGGCGCCGGCCTGCTCATCACCGGCTGCACGCTGCTGATCCTCGGGCTGCTGGAAGGCGGCGTGGCCTGGGGCTGGGGCTCGGTGGTGGGCGTCCTCATCTTCGTCGCCTCCGCGGCCGCGCTGGTCGGGTTCGTGCTGGTCGAACGCCGCGCGGCCGAGCCCGTCCTGCCGCTGTGGGTCTTCACGCGGCGCACCCTGGTGGGCGGCACGCTGGTGGCCCTCGTCGTCGGCGCGACGCTGATGGGACTCAGCTCGTTCCTGCCGACCTACGCCCAGGGCGTGCTCGGCCACGACGCCCTCACGGCCGGCTTCGCCCTGGCCGCGCTCACCGTCGGCTGGCCGATCGCCGCGTCGCTGTCGGGGCGGCTCTACATGCGGATCGGGTTCCGCGACACCGCGTTCATCGGTGCGGGGCTCATCGTCGTCGGCGTGGCGCTCACCACGCTGCTCGGCGAGAACACCTCGCTCTGGAGCGTGGCCGGCGCCGCGTTCGTGGTCGGCGCCGGCCTCGGCCTCGCGTCGAGCCCCACGATCGTGGCCAGCCAGTCGAGCGTCGGCTGGGAACGCCGCGGCGTGGTCACGGCCACGAACATGTTCGGCCGTTCGCTGGGCAGCGCGGTCGGCGCGGCGGTGTTCGGCGCGATCGCCAACTCCACCCTCGCCGGCCGCTTCGCCCACCCGCCCGCCGCCGTCGCGGGGCACCTGCCCGACAGCGCCGACGCGACCAGCCTCGTGCTCGGCCGGACGGACCACTCGGCGGCCGCGGAGTACGTGCGCGATTCGCTGGCGGGCGCCACGCACAACGTGTTCGTGGCGATCGCCGCCGTCGCCGCGTTCAGCCTCGTCGCGCTGGCCCTGATGCCGCGCAAGGCGGAGCAGCTGAAGTTCTAGTTCTGCAACGGCAGCAGCTCACGGTGCAGGCCGTCGAGGAACCGCTCGTAGTCGCCGGAATGCCCGGGCCGGATCACGAACTTCGACAGCCCCGCCTCGATGTGCTGCTCAAGCAGGCGCCGCGCTTCGGCCCAGCTCGTGGCCACGAGCTCGGTGACGGGCGTGCCGGGCCGGCGCTTCGCGGCCACCGCCAGCATCCGGTCGGGCATCCCCTCGCTCGCCACGAGCAGGCTCAGGCCGAAGTGGTCGGGCTCGATCTCGCGCCCGGCCTCTGCGGCGGCGTCCTGGATCGCGAGGCGCGCGGCCCGCGCCTGCGCGGGTGAGTGGAAGCTGCCGAGCCAGCCGTCGGCCAGGCGCCCGGCACGGCGCAACGCGGCGGGCGCGCTGCCGCCGAGCCACACGTCGAGGCGCTTGGCCGGGCGCGGCCCGATCGTCACGCCGTCGACCTGGTAGAACTCGCCGGCGAAGTGCACGTCGTCCTGCTCCAGCAGCAGCCGCAGCAGGGTGAGGGCTTCGTCGAAAACCGCCGCGCGCGGCCCGGGCACGGGGAACAACGCGTGCTCGGGTGCGTTCGCCGGCCGCAACCCGAACACCGGCAGCACGCGCTTCGGCGCCAACCCGGCCAATGTCACCAGCTGCTTCGCCACGAGCACCGGATGGCGGCCGGGCAGGATCGCCACGCCCGTGCCCACCTTGAGGTCCGTGGTGCGCGCGAGCGCGTGCGCCATGCCGACCAGCGGGTCGACCTCCGGCGCGTAGACCAGCTCCGAGAGCCACAGCGAGTCGATTCCGGCCGCCTCCAGCGTCTCCGCCAGCCCCGCGAACTCCGCGGGCCCGGTCCCCGGCGCCGGCGCCACCCCCACCCGGATCTTCAGTTCCTCGCCCACCCCTGCTCCTTCCGCAGCCGTCCCTGTGCGCAACGCCGCCGGGCCCGCCCGGTATGCCCGCACGACGAAGGCCCCCTC
Organism: Amycolatopsis sp. NPDC049253; assembly: GCF_040678995.1. Lineage (NCBI taxonomy): Bacteria > Bacillati > Actinomycetota > Actinomycetes > Pseudonocardiales > Pseudonocardiaceae > Amycolatopsis > Amycolatopsis sp. NPDC049253. The sequence goes on from NZ_JBFAQX010000002.1 coordinate 687,065, forward strand.
CCGGATGGGGGCCGGAAGGAGGCCTTCTGCCCGGTCGGGCCGGTGTCCACTCCGGCCGGCTTCCGAGCCCGCTCATCGTGGAAGAGAGGTGTACAAGATCTGTATATATCGCCCCGGTTGTGTCTTTGGCCCCGGCTGTGTCTTCGGCCCCGGCTGTGTCTTCGGCCCCGGCTCCGCCGGGGCGGGCGAGATCGCCTTGGAGCCGGCTTCGGGATCGGGCGGTCGGATCGGCCGGGGGCCGATCGCACC
>NZ_JBFAQX010000003.1:0-558631 GCF_040678995.1 Amycolatopsis sp. NPDC049253
GGTCACACTGGCGCCGCCGACGACAACACCAAGCCCGACTCAGCCACTACAAACGACGCGGCTACCCACTCACCTAACTGCCGTTGCAGTACTAGACCTTGAGGCTGCGGTAATAGGCGAGCGCGCCCGGGTGCAGGGGGAGCGGCTCCGTCTCGATGCCCGGGTGGACGTCGATCGACAGGGCCGCGCGGTTGGCCTCCGCGAGGGCGGGGCGGGCGTCGTAGAGGCCGCGGGTGAGGGCTTCGGCGACGTCGTCGGCCATCTTCGCGGGGACGACCAGGAAATTGGGGACCACGAGCGTGGTCACCGGGCCGGCCTGGTTGTAGGTGCTGCCGGGGATGGTGGCGGTGCTGTAGACGGGGCTGTAGGCCTGCATGCCCTCCTGCAGGCTGGCCATGTCGAGCAGCCGCAGGCCGACCTTCTGCGTGTACTGCGTGATCAGCGGCGTCGGCAGGCCGCCGGACCAGAACAGGGCGTCGAGCCGGTGGTTTTCGAGGGCCTTGAGGGAGTCTTCGAGGCCCAGTTGCTGAACGCTCACGGAGTCGGTCAGCCCGGCGACGGCCAGCACGCGGTTGGCGATGTACTCGACGCCGGACTCGGGCGAGCCGACCGCGATGTGGCGGCCCTTGAGCATCGACACCGACGTGTAAGGCGAGTCGGCGCGCACGACGATGTGCAGGTAGTCGTCGTGGATGCGCGCCAGCGCGGTCAGCCGGCCCGGGTACTGCGCGGCGGCCTCGGCGGCGAGGTCGGCCGCGACGAAGGCCACGTCGGCGCCCCCGGAGCGCACGCGGTTGAGGTTGTCGCGCGAGCCCTGCGTCGCCAGGACCTCCGGCCGGGCGATGCCCAGGTCCTTGGCCCACGCGTCGGCGAGCGGCCGGGCGAGGTCGTTGTACACGCCGCCGACCGCGCCGGTGGCGATCCGCAGGTGCAGGCCCTCGAAGCTCGGCCCGCACGCGGCCGTGAGCCCCGCCACGAGCCCCGCCACGAGCACCGCGACGAGCACCGCCGTGAGCCTCCGCCTCGCACGCATGGGGCGATCGTGCCAGACGGACGCACCGGGCGTTCGCGGCTCAGGTGCACCGCACCGTGAACCGGGCGCAGTCCACCGGCGCGATGGGCGCGAGCGGTCCCCGCTCGCCCCACGGCGGGCAGCTGCTCACGGGCGAGCGCCGTGAGTCCTCTCTCCATGCGGTCACGGCGGGATCATCGCAGCGCACACCGACAAAAACCGCGCGCGGGACGAGAGGAGCGAGATCCGGCCGGGACCGCGTTCAACCAGGTGGGCGGCGGCTTCCCCGAGGTCGGCGGGGGTTACCCTGGCTACCTGATGACCGAGAATCGCAAGACCTTCCAGATCCGCACCTTCGGCTGCCAGATGAACGTGCACGACTCGGAACGGCTCGCCGGTCAGCTCGAGGAGGCCGGGTACGTCCCCGCGAGCGCGGAGGCGAAGCCGGACCTGGTCGTGTTCAACACCTGCGCCGTGCGGGAGAACGCGGACAACAAGCTGTACGGCACCCTGGGGCACCTGCGCCCGGACAAGGTCGCCAACCCGGACATGCAGATCGCCGTCGGCGGCTGCCTCGCGCAGAAGGACCGCGGGGAGATCGTCAAGCGCGCCCCGTGGGTCGACGTCGTGTTCGGGACGCACAACATCGGCTCGCTGCCGACGCTGCTGGAGCGCGCGCGGCACAACGCCGAGGCCGAGGTGGAGATCCTCGAGTCGCTCGAGACGTTCCCCTCCACGCTGCCCGCGCGCCGCGAGTCGTCGTACGCGAGCTGGGTGTCGGTTTCGGTGGGGTGCAACAACACCTGCACGTTCTGCATCGTGCCGTCGTTGCGGGGCAAGGAACGCGACCGCCGCCCGGGCGAGATCCTCGCCGAGGTCGAGGCGCTCGTGGCCGAGGGCGTGCTCGAGGTGACGCTGCTGGGGCAGAACGTGAACTCCTACGGCGTCGAGTTCGGCGACCGGCTGGCGTTCGGCAAGCTGCTGCGCGCGACCGGCGGAATCAGCGGCCTGGAGCGCGTGCGGTTCACCTCGCCGCACCCCGCCGCGTTCACCTCGGACGTGATCGACGCGATGGCCGAGACCGCCAACGTCTGCCACCAGCTGCACATGCCGCTGCAGTCGGGTTCGGACCGGGTGCTGCGCGAGATGCGCCGCTCGTACCGCTCCGGGCGGTACCTGAAGATCCTCGACGAGGTCCGCGCGGCGATGCCCGACGCGGCGATCACCACCGACATCATCGTCGGCTTCCCCGGCGAGACCGAGGAAGACTTCCAGGCGACGCTCGACGTGGTGCGCGAGGCGCGGTTCTCCAGCGCGTTCACGTTCCAGTACTCGAAGCGCCCCGGCACGCCGGCCGCGACGATGGACGGCCAGCTGCCGAAGGAGGTCGTGCAGGAGCGCTACGACCGGCTCGTGGAGCTGCAGAACGAGATCTCCTGGGCGGAGAACAAGAAACTGGTCGGGACCAAGGTCGAGCTGCTCGTGGCCGCGGGCGAGGGCCGCAAGGACGCCGAGACGCACCGCATGAGCGGTCGCGCGCGCGACGGGCGGCTCGTGCACTTCACGCCCGCCGGGTCCGTTGTGGACCGTGCGGTGCGCCCGGGCGACGTCGTCGAGACGGTGATCACCTACGGCGCCCCGCACCACCTGGTCGCCGACGGCGATCTTCTGACGCACCGCCGCACGCGGGCGGGCGACAACGCCGAAGCGGGTCTTCGGCCCAAGACGAGCGGGGTCACGCTGGGACTGCCGGGCTTCGGAGCCCCGGCCGTCGAGCCGGCCCCGGTGAGTGGGTGTGCGCTGTGAGCGAGCCAGGAACGCCGGCCGAGGTCGACGAGGAGCTGACCGGCCAGATCGACCAGGCGGGAGCGCGCGCGTCCCGCACGGTGGAGCTCGGCCGCCGCGGTTTCTACATCGCCGTGTTCATCGTCGTGCTGCTCGTGGCGCAGTTCCTGCCCTGGGTCGGCGACCACGCGGGCTACCAGGTCCTGCAAGGCGCCGGCGGCCGCATCCCGCAGCTGTTCGCCGCGACGTCCACGGGCATCGGCGTCCTCGTCGGCGCGGTGGGCGTGGCGACGCGCCGCTGGTGGGTCGCCTGGTGCTGCGCCGCGGGCGGCTGGTTCGCCTCGGTGGACGGGCTGCTGTCGGTGTGGTCCCAGCAGTCGGCCCACGCGAACGGCGCCGTCGGCGGCGGACCGGGGATCGGGATGATCGTCGCGTGGGTCGCCACGATCGTCCTGGCGACGATGTGGATGAGGACGGCTTTCTCACGGGCTTGAGGGTGCCGGGCGCTGCGGGGTTCGACGGGCTCCTTCATGCCTTCGGCCCGCGCGTGAGGCCTCCCCGCGCGCCGCGAGCCGGCCGGCTGATCACCCATCGCGACCACGACCTACCCGAACGATCGAAAAGGGCCGCCCCCGGTGGAAATCCGGGAGCGGCCCTTTTCACGTGAACCCGACGATCAGCGGTCCGCCACAGCGGCCTCAGCCGCTTCCATCCACTCGCGCCACTGAGCGGCCTGCTCGTCGGCCTTCTTGGCGCGGCGCTCGTCGCCCGCGGCGCGGGCCTTGGCGGCCTGCGACTCGAACTGTTCGACGCGCTCGCGGAACTGGGCGGCGCGGGCCTGGGCCTCCGGGTCGGTGCGGCGCCAGCGGCTGTCCTCGGCGGACTTGACGGCGTCCTGGACGGCCTTGAGCCGGCCGTCGAGCTCGCGGATGCGCTCGCGCGGGACCTTGCCGATCTCGTCCCACTGTTCCTGGATGCGGCGCAGCGCGGACTTGGCGGCGTCGAGGTTCGCGGCGACGTCGATCTTCTCCGCCTCGACCAGCAGCTCTTCCTTGCGGGAGGCGTTGCCGGCGAACTCGGCGTCGCGCTCGGTGAACACCGCCGAGCGGCGGGCGAAGAAGGCGTCCTGGGCCGCGCGGAAGCGCTGCCACAGGGCCTCGTCGCTGTCCTTGGGCGCGCGGCCCGCGGCGCGCCACTCGGCCATAAGCTCCTTGTAGCGGCCGGCGGTCGCGCCCCAGTCGTCGGACTCGGCGAGGGACTCGGCCTCGGCGATGAGCTCTTCCTTGCGGTGCTTGGCGCTCGCGCGCTGCTTGTCCAGCTCCGCGAAGTGCGAGCCGCGGCGGCGGTTGAACGCCTCGCGGGCCTTGGAGAACCGCTTCCACAGCTCGTCGTCGGTCTTGCGGTCGACGCCCTTGACCGTCTTCCACTCGTCCAGGATCGTGCGCAGCCGGTCGCCCGCGACCTTCCACTGGGTCGAGTCGGCGGCGATCTTCTCCGCCTCCTCGGCCAGCTCCTGCTTGCGCGAAACGGCGGCCGCGCGGGCCTCCTCACGCTCCTGCTTGACCTTGCCCAGCGCCTTCTCGGCGGCGGCGATCACGTACTCGACGCGCGCGGCCAGCGCGGCGAGGTCACCGACCACCGCCGACTCGGCCAGCCCGTCGCGGATCTGCGTGGCGTTCGACAGCGCGTGCTTCGGGTCGCCGACGCCCGAGCTCAGCCGGGTTTCCAGCAGCTCGACCTCGGTGCGTACGTCGTCGAAGCGGCGGGCGTAGTGCACCAGCCCTTCCTCGGGCGTGCCCGCCTGCCAGACTCCGACCGCGCGTTCGCCGTCGGCGGTGAAGACGAAAACTGTGCCCTCGGCGTCGACCCGGCCCCAGGTGGACGGGCTGGGCTCGGCGGCCGGCACCGGGGGTGCGGTCTGGGCGCTGCCGGGCGCGTGGGGCACCGGGTGCGGTGCCGGGGTGCCGCTGGACGTGTTCTCCTGGGCCATCGCAGGCTCCTTATCGCCTGTACGCCCGCTGGTGCGGGCGCCCCGCGTGCTGCGGGGCCGGGTTACGCGGTGGTGCTTCCGGGGGCATGGGGCCCCAGCGGCATTCAAGCAGCTCAGCGCTGGCTGTGGTACTGGATGAGCCACCTGAAGCCAGTGATCCTACTTCTCCTTGACGCTCCGTGTCGGCGGTCCTCCCCGTCCAGGTACCCTCGGCCAGCGTGATCAGCCCTGCTCAGCCGCCTCGTCCGGTGGCCGTCGTCGGTCCCACGGCCACCGGGAAGACGGCGCTGGCCGTGGAGCTCGCCCTCGCCCTCGGCGGTGAGGTCGTGAACGCCGACGCGCTCCAGCTCTACCGCGGCATGGACGTCGGCACGGCCAAGGCCACCGAAGCCGAGCGGCGCGGCGTGCCCCATCACCTGCTCGACGTCCTCGACGTCACCGAGACCGCGTCCGTCGCCGCCTACCAGCGCGACGCCCGCCGCGTGATCGAAGACCTCCTCGCCGCCGGCCGCGTACCCGTGCTGACGGGCGGCTCGGGCCTCTACGTGCAGGCCGTGCTCGACGACCTGAAGTTTCCCGGCACCGACGCGGCGGTCCGGGCCCGGCTCGACGCGGAGGCCGGCGAACGCGGCACCGCGATCCTCTACGCACGCCTGGCCGAACAGGACCCGGCCGCGGCCGCCGCCATCCTGCCCACGAACACCCGCCGGATCGTGCGCGCGCTGGAGGTCATCGAGCTGACCGGAGAGCCGTTCTCCGCGAACCTGCCCAAGCCCGGTCCGGCCCGCTACGGCACGGCGCTGATCGGCGTCGACCGCGAAGCCGCCGAGCTCGACGAGCGCGTCGACCTGCGCGTGGAGCGCATGTTCGCGGCCGGGCTTGTCGACGAGGTGCGGGAGCTCGAAGCCCGCGGCCTGCGCGACGGCAAGACGGCGTCCCGGGCGCTGGGCTACCAGCAGGTGCTCGCCGAGCTCGACGGCGAAGGCGACTTCGCGGCCGCCGCCGCGGCGACCGCTCAGGCCACCCGTCGCTTCGTCCGGCGGCAACGCTCCTGGTTCCGCCGCGACAAGCGGATCCAGTGGTTCGACGGCGCTTCCCCCGACCTGGCCGCGCGCGTGCTCGACGCCCTGGCCCAGTAATCTTGTCCCCATGGGCGGCATCGAGTTCCTCAAGGGCCACGGCACGCAGAACGACTTCGTGCTGCTGCCCGACGCGTCCGGCCGTCTCGACCTCACTGCGGAGCGCGTGGCGGCCCTGTGCGACCGCAGGCGTGGCCTGGGCGCCGACGGCGTGCTGCGCGTGGTGCGCGCCAACGCGATGGGTGAGGCCTCCGACGGCGAGTGGTTCATGGACTACCGCAACGCCGACGGCTCGATCGCCGAGATGTGCGGCAACGGCGTGCGCGTGTTCGCCCGCTACCTCGTCGACGCCGGCCTGGCGGGCGACGGCCGCTTCACCGTCGGCACCCGCGCGGGCGACCGGCCCGTGGTGGTCCACCCCGACCGCTCCGTGACGGTGGACATGGGCCCGGCCACGATCACCGGCACCTCCGTGACGGTGGTGGCCGGGAGCCCGTTCTCCGGCGTGGCCGTGGACGTCGGCAACCCGCACCTGGTGTCGGTGCTCGACGAGGACGTCGCCGACCTCGACCTGCGCGACCAGCCCGACTTCGACCACGACGTGTTCCCGACCGGCGTGAACCTCGAGTTCGTGAACCTGCTCGGCGAGGGCGCGCTGCGCATGCGCGTCCACGAGCGCGGCGTGGGGGAGACCCGCTCGTGCGGCACCGGCACGGTGGCCGCCGTCGCCGCCGCGCTGCACCTGGCCGGCACCGACACGGGGGAGTCCACAGTGGACATCCCCGGTGGGCGTGTGGTCGTGACCGTCGAACGCGGCGCCGCCACGCTCACCGGCCCGGCGGAGATCGTCGCGCGCGGCGAGCTCGACGAAGCCTGGTGGGCCGCCGCCGGGGCGTGAGCCACACCCCGGCGGCAGCAGCGCATCAGCCGACCGTCACCTCGACGGCCAGCTCACCGTCACCCGGACGAGTGGTCACGGCGGAGATCACCCCGGCCGCGCGCACATCGTCCGACACCGCGGCGAACCCGCTGAGCACGTCGTCGGACGCGCTCACCGTGAGGGTTTCGACGGCCGAGCGCATCGACACCTTCGCGTCGGTCTTGGCCCGCCGCACGGCCGCGATCACCGAGCCCGCCAGCGGCAGCAGGGCGGCGTCGCCGTCGACCTCCAGCGCCTCCGGCCACGGCGCACGGTGCACCGAACCCTCCTGCCACCACGACCAGACCTCCTCGGCCGTGTAAGGCAGCACCGGCGCGAACAGCCGCACCAGCACCGAAAGCGCGGTCGTCAGCGCGGCGCGGGCCGAGTCCGCGGCCGCCTCGCCGCGATCGCCGTACGCACGGGCCTTGACCAGCTCGACGTAGTCGTCGCAGAACGTCCAGAAGAACGTCTCCGTCACCTGCAGCGCCCGCGCCTGGTCCAGGCCTTCGAACGCCGCCGTCGCGTCGGCGACCACGCGCGCGAGCGCGGCGAGCACCGACCGGTCCAGAGGTTCCGTCACGGCGGCGCCCGGCGTGGGCAGGCCGAGACCGAGCACGAACCGGCTCACGTTGAGCAGCTTCGTGGCCAGCCGCCGGCCGACCTTCATCTGGCCCTGGTCCTCGGCCGTGTCGACGCCGGGGCGCGCGCTGGCCGCCCAGTACCGCAGGGCATCGGGCCCGAACTGGTCCAGCAGCGCGGCCGGCGTGACGACGTTGTCCTCCGACTTCGACATCTTTTTGCGGTCCGGGTCGAGCACCCAGCCGGAGATCACCGCGTCGCGCCAGGGCAGCACGTGCTCTTCCAGCTCCGAGCGCACGGCCGTGGAGAACAGCCAGGTGCGGATGATCTCGTGCGCCTGCGGCCGCAGCGAGTACGGGTAGACGCGGCGGAACAGGTCGTCGTCGAGGCTCCAGCGCCCGGCGATCTGCGGTGTGAGCGACGACGTGGCCCACGTGTCCATCACGTCCACCTCACCCGTGAACCCGCCCGGTTTCCCGCGCTGGTCCTCGGTGTAGCCGGGCGGCACGTCGGTGGTCGGGTCCACGGGCAGGGCCGAATCCGGCGGCACCAGCACCGCGTCGTGGTCGGGCTCGCCGTGCTCGTCGAGGGGGTACCAGACGGGGATCGGCACGCCGAAGAACCGCTGGCGGCTCACCAGCCAGTCGCTCGTGAGGCCCTCGGCCCAGGCGCGGTAGCGCACCTCCATGTGCGGCGGCACCCAGTTGAGCTCGCCGCCGCGCTCGATCAGCTTCGCGCGCAGCGCCTCGTCGCGGCCGCCGTTGGTGAGGTACCACTGGCGGCTCGTGACGATCTCGAGCGGCCGATCACCCTTCTCGTAGAACTTCACCGCGTGCGTGATCGTCCGCGGCTCGCCGCGCAGCGACCCCTCGGCCCGCAGCGCTTCGACGAGCAGCTGGCGTCCCGTGTGGACGGTCTTGCCGGCCAGCGGCGCGTACGCCTCGGCAGGCACCCCGCGCGGCGCCTCGGGCAGGAACCGCCCGTCGCGGCCGAGCACGGGCCGGGTGTCGAGCCGCAGCGCGCGCCACCACGTGACGTCGGTGGTGTCGCCGAAGGTGCAGACCATCGCGATGCCGGTGCCCTTTTCGGGGTCGGCGAGGTGGTGCGCGTGCACCGGCACCTCGACGCCGAACACGGGCGTGCGCACGGTTTTCCCGACCAGGTCGCGGTACCGCTCGTCATCGGGGTGCGCCACGAGCGCGACGCACGCGGGCAGCAGCTCCGGCCGCGTGGTCGAGATCAGCACCTCGTTCTCGCCCGCGTGGAACACCAGGTCGTGGTACGCGCCGGGCCGCTCCCGGTCCTCCAGCTCGGCCTGCGCGACGGCAGTGCGGAACGTGGTGTCCCACAACGTCGGCGCCTCGGCCTGGTAGGCCTCGCCGCGCGCGAGGTTGCGCAGGAAGGCGCGCTGCGAGATCTCCGTGGTGGCCGGGTCGATGGTCTGGTACGCCAGCGTCCAGTCCACCGACAGGCCCACGCGCCGCCAGACGTCCTCGAAGACCTTCTCGTCCTGTTCGGACAGCGTGCGGCACAGCTCCACGAAGTTGCGCCGCGACACCGGGATCACGTCCTTGCCGGGCTTGGCCGGCGGCGTGAACGACGGGTCGTAGGGCAGGGCCGGCTCGCAGCGCACGCCGTAGTGGTTCTGCACGCGGCGCTCGGTGGGCAGGCCGTTGTCGTCCCAGCCGACCGGGTAGAACACCTCACGCCCGCGCATGCGCTGGTAGCGCGCGAGGACGTCGGTGTGCGTGTAGGAGAACACGTGACCGATGTGCAGGGAACCGCTCGCCGTGAGCGGCGGCGTGTCGATGGAGTAGACGTCTTCGCGGGGCTTCGTGCGGTCGAAGCGGTGGACGCCGTCGCGCTCCCATACCCCTACCCACTTGGCCTCCAGACCGTCGACACCGACCTTGTCCGGGACACGAGGGCTGGGCTGCGGGGTTGCGTTCATGAACCAACTCTAGGCGGGCGCCGCCACCGCTTTCTCGCCCACCGGCAGGTCACGCATGTGCCGCAGCGGCGAGCAGACCACCCACAGCGCCGCGGCGAGCTGGCCGATCACCGCCGTCCACAGGGCACCGGTCAGCCCGAGGCCCTCGCCGAGCGCACCGCCCAGCAGCCCGCCGAGCGGCATCGTGCCCCAGACGATGAACCGCACGCTCGCGTTCATCCGGCCCAGCAGCCGATCGGGTGTGATCGCCTGGCGGTAGGAGACCTGCGCGACGTTGTAGAGGATCACGCCGAACCCGGCCAGCGCCAGGCCGAAGCCGGCGAGCGGCACGCGCCAGCCCGGCCCCGCGAGCGGCACGAGCAGGTTGCCCGGCCACACGAGCATCGGCAGCAGCCAGATCGAGCGCGCCTGCCCGACGCGCCGGATGATCGCGCCGGCGAACAGCGCGCCGAGGATCCCGCCGATGCCGCCGACGGCGAGCAGCCCGCCGACCGCCGCGGGCGGGAGGCCGGCCGTGCGCGTCAGGAACAGCACCTGCACGGCCTGCGCGGCGGCGCCGAACAGGTTCGCGGTGGCGGTGCACGCGACGATGGCGCGCAGCGGCTTGTCGGTGAACACGAACTTGAGGCCCTCGATCATCTGCGGCACCAGGCGTTCGTGCCCGGTCTTCTCCGGCAGCTGCTCCACGGTGCGGATCCGCCAGAGGCACAACGCGGAGGCGAGGTAGCCGAGCCCGGTGACCAGCACCGTGCTCGCCGCGCCGACGAACTGCACCAGCACGCCCGCCGCGCTCGGCCCCGCGATCTGGGCCGAGGACTGCACGCCCTGCAGCTTCGCGTTGCCCTCCAGCAGCCGGTCCCGGCCGACGAGGGCGGGCAGGTAGGCCTGGTAGGAGACGTCGAAGAACACCGTGCCGATGCCCACGAACAGCACGACCACGATGAGCTGGGCCATCGTCAGCCCGCCCGCCCACCACGTCAACGGGATGCTCAGGATCAGCGCGGCGCGGGCCAGGTCGGCGGTGAGCATCACCGGCCGCTTGCGCAGCCGGTCCACCCACACACCCGCCGGCAGGCCGATGAGCAGGAAGCCCAGCGTCTCGGCCGTGGTCAGCAGACCCATCTCGAACGGCGTCGCCGCGAGCGTCACCGCCGCCAGCAGCGGGATCGCCGTGACGCCGACGAACGTGCCCAGCTGGCTCGCCGTGTCACCGGCGAACAGCCGGCGGAAGTCGGCGTGGAAGAGGAGGGAGTCCCGGTTCACCCGATCGAGTTTCGGCGAGTGATTGGAAAGTGTCAATCACTTTGTCGTGCCTAGGCTGTGCGGGTGCCGACCCCACGACGCCCTTCGACGGAGGCCGAGGCCGCCGCGCTCGCGTCCGGAATACGCCTGCGCATCATCCGGTTGACCTCCTTCGAGGCGATGACCAACAAGGAGCTGGCCGAGCGGCTCGGCCGCGACCCGGCGACCACGCTGCACCACGTGCGCCGCCTGGTCGAGACGGGTTTTCTCACTCCGCTGGAAGAGCGCCGCGGCGCTCGCGGAGCCAAGGAGATCCCGTACCGGTCCACCGGCCTGTCCTGGCAGCTCGACAACGGCGCGGCGGTCGCGCCCGTCGGCCAAGCCATGCTCGAGGCCTACCTCGCCGAGATGGGGGAGGCCGACGCCGCCGAGGTCGACTCCAGCCGGCTCGTCTTCCAGGTCGCGCCGGCCGAGGTCGCCGAGTTCAAGGACCGGCTCACACAGTTGCTCGAGGAGTTCCGGGAACGGCCCCCGGAGCCCGGCGCCGAGCGCACCGCCGTCTACGTATCGATCTATCCCAGCAGGTAATCACTCGGCTCCCGCGCCGAATCGTGGGAGCATGGAGGCACGATGACAGAACTGACACACGAAGACCTGTACGACGACGACCCGTCGACCGGTGAGATGGAGCTCGAGGACCGCGCCTCGCTCCGCCGCGTCGCAGGCCTGTCGACCGAACTCACGGACGTCACCGAGGTCGAATACCGCCAGCTGCGGCTGGAGCGCGTCGTGCTGGTCGGCGTGTGGACCGAAGGCACCGCCGAGCAGTCGGAAGCCTCCCTCGCCGAGCTGGCGAGGCTGGCCGAGACCGCCGGTTCCGAGGTGCTCGAGGGCCTCGTCCAGCGGCGTGCCAAGCCCGACCCGGCCACCTACGTCGGCTCCGGCAAGGTGCGGGAGCTGCGCGACGTGGTCGTGGCGACCGGCGCCGACACGGTGATCTGCGACGGCGAGCTCTCGCCCGGCCAGCTGCGCCAGCTCGAGGAGAAGGTCAAGGTCAAGGTGATCGACCGGACCGCCCTGATCCTCGACATCTTCGCGCAGCACGCCCGTTCCAAGGAGGGCAAGGCCCAGGTCGAGCTGGCCCAGCTGCAGTACCTCATCCCGCGGCTTCGCGGTTGGGGTGCGTCGCTGTCCCGGCAGGCCGGTGGCCGCGCCGGTGGCGCCAACGGCGGTGTGGGCCTGCGCGGTCCCGGTGAGACGAAGCTCGAAACCGACCGGCGGCGGATCAACAAGCGCGTGGCGAAGCTGCGCCGCGAGATCGCGTCGATGGACACGATCCGCGAGACCAAGCGCGGCCGGCGCTTGGCCAACGAGGTGCCCAGCGTGGCCATCGTCGGCTACACCAACGCCGGCAAGTCGAGCCTGCTCAACGCGCTGACCGGCGCGGGCGTGCTGGTGGAGGACGCGCTGTTCGCCACCCTGGACCCGACCACGCGCCGGGCCCAGACGGCCGACGGGCGCACGTTCACCCTCACCGACACCGTCGGGTTCGTGCGGCACCTGCCGCACCAGCTGGTGGACGCGTTCCGCTCGACGCTGGAGGAGGCGGCCGACGCCGACCTGCTGCTGCACGTCGTCGACGGGGCTGACCCGGCGCCCGAGGAGCAGGTGAACGCCGTGCGCGAGGTGCTCGGCGAGATCACCCGCACCCGCAAGGAGCCGCTGCCGCCCGAGCTGCTCGTGATCAACAAGGCCGACGCGGCCGACCAGGTCACGCTGGCGCGGCTGCGCCACCAGCTGGCGGGTTCCGTGCTGGTGTCCGCCCGGACCGGCGCCGGCATCCCGGAGCTGGCCGAGGTGCTCGCCGACCGGCTGCCGCGGCCGCAGGTCGTGGTGGAGGCGCTGGTCCCGTACTCGCGCGGCGAGCTCGTGGCCCGCGCCCACGCGGACGGTGAGGTGCTCGAGGAGGAGCACGTCGCCGACGGCACGAGGCTGGTCGTCAGGGTCCACCCGGACCTCGCGGCGGCTTTGCGCCGGTACGAAACCAACTCCTCGGCGCTCTGAACGTCTTCCGTAGTGTGCGGCCGGACCGGGCCGCACACTACGGAGGTGAGCTGGTGCGGGTCGTCCTCGCGGTGACGGCGGTTTTGCTGGTGCTGGGCGCTGTGCCCGCTGCTGCCGCGGCACCACCACCCGCGCCCGAAACGCGGTGCAAGGTCACCGACTCGCGGCTTGGGGAGCTCTCCGGCCTGGTTTCCGACGGCGAGCACTGGTACGCGATCAACGACGGCGGCACGAAGGTGCAGGTCTTCGTCCTCGACCACTCGTGCAAGGTGCAGAAGGTGCTCTCCGCGAGCACAGACCCGTACGACGTCGAGGACCTCGCGCGCGCGGCCGACGGCACCCTGTGGCTCTCCGACACCGGCGACAACAGCCACAAGCGCGCGACCGTCGCGCTGATGGAGATGAAACCTTCGGGCGGCAGCGTGACGTTGCACCGCCTGACCTACCCCGACGGGCCGCACGACACCGAGGCCCTGCTGCTCGACCGCTCGGGCACGCCGTACCTGATCACCAAGGAAGTGCTGGGCGACGCCGCCGTGTACCGGCCGACCGGCCCCTTGGCCAGGCCGGGGCCGACCGCGTTGGAGAAGGTCGGCTCCCTGACCATCCACGACACCGACACGGTGGGCGGGCCGGTGGGCGCGTTCGGATCCGTGCTGGTCACGGGCGGCGCCACCAGCGCCGACGGCAGCGTCGTGGCCCTGCGCACCTACACCGACGCGTACCTGTATCCGGCCCCGGACGGCGACGTGCTCGAGGCGCTCAAACGCAACCCTGTGCGGATCCCGCTGCCGAACGAGAAGCAGGGCGAAGCGCTCGCCTTCGAACCCGACGGCACGCTGCTGTCGGGCGGTGAAGGGGTCGGCCAGCCCATCCGGGCGGTGAAAAACGCGACGGCTCTGGTGGCGGGCGCCGCCGCGCCGCAGCGTGAGGCGGCCAAGCCCGCCGCTTCGGGTGCGACCGGCGGCTCGGACGACTCGTCGGGTCCGTCGCTGCTGCCGGTGGTGGGCATCGCGGTGGTCGTGGTGCTGATCGGCTGGTTTCTGCTCAGCCGGCTGCGTCGGCGCCCGCGCCGCTGAGTCCTGGCCGCGCGGTCCTGCCCGCGGGGTCCTGACTGCCGGGTCCTGATCGCTGAGGTCCGCCCCGGGGAGGCAACCGGGGCGTGGCGCGCACAGCGGGAAGACCACGCAACGCAGGGACTACGCACGGCACGGCCCAGCAGCACACCAGGCCGCACGGCACCGTCCACACCGGACACCGGGAAGGTCCCGCCCGCGGCGCGGGGACGATCGAGGCCGGGCATCCTCGTCGCCGGCCCGCGGCCGCGTGGGTGGGGCTCCCCGGTCTAGAGGCGCCGGAGGACCGCGACGACCTTGCCGAGGATGGTGGCGTCGTCGCCGGGGATCGGCTCGTACGCCTCGTTGTGCGGCATCAGCCAGACGTGGCCGTCCTTGCGCTTGAACGTCTTCACCGTCGCCTCGCCGTCGATCATGGCGGCCACGATGTCGCCGTTCTCCGCGGCGGGCTGCTGGCGGACCACGACCCAGTCGCCGTCGGTGATCGCGGCGTCGACCATGGAGTCGCCGGTGACGCTGAGCAGGAAGAGCTCACCCTCGCCGACGATCTCGCGCGGCAGCGGGAACACGTCCTCGATCGCCTGCTCGGCCAGCACCGGGCCACCGGCCGCGATCCGGCCGACCAGCGGCACGTACGCCGCCTTCGGCATGGACGGCTGCTGGTCGATGTCGATGCCCATGGGGTTGTCGTCCGTCGTCGAGAGCACGCCCACGGCCCGCGGCCGGTTCGCGTCGCGGCGCAGGTATCCCTTGCGCTGCAGGGCCCGCAGCTGGTGGGACACCGACGAGGTCGACGTGAGCCCGACGGCCTCGCCGATCTCGCGGACGCTCGGCGGATAGCCGAACCGGGCCACCCAGGTGCGGATCACGTCCAGCACCTGCTGCTGCCGCACGGTCAGCGTCTCGTCCACGTCGTAGACCTCGGGCAGGGCCGTCACCTTGCCCGAGCCACCGGGCGTGGTGCCCGCCTTGCTCTCCTTCGCCACTGTGTGTCCTCTCCCCACTGGGCGTCGCCTCCCAGATGTTTCACGGTCGCCTCGCCGGCGTCCCGCGTGTTCCGCGTGCGCCGGCCGGCTCCCGCGGACGCGGGTGCCCTCGCCGGCGACATCTGCCCGGCAGATGTCCTGGTCACCGACGTTAGCCCACCGAGCGTGACGATTTCAAACATCTGTTCGATCGACACGCCGTGTCCTCTCGATTTTGTCGGTGCGGGGTGGTAGACCTTCGCACGGACGTTCGATAGAACGCCTGTTCGACCTGAACCGCATTGTCGCCGGTGAGAGCACCGGGCCGGGCTCGGATCGAACCGATCAGCAGGTCAGAAGGAGGTTCGCCATGTCGATTCTGGCAGACCGCGGGATCGTCCGCCCGCTCCGGCCCGTCCGGCAGGCCGCCGCTCCGGCTCGGGTTCCCTCGGGTCCCCCGATCGGTCCCACGGCACCCGTTCGCGGCACGCGCGAGCGCCGTGGCGAGCCGCTGCGGCCGCCGACGCGCGCCCGGGTGGTCGCGGGGCGGCGGATCGCGCCGGCCACGTGCGCCGAGCCGCGCCGGCCCGCCGTGCGGTGGCCGTGGCTCGCCGCGATCGCCGTCGCCGCCTGTCTGGTGGTCACCGTTCTGGGTGTTTTCGGGTCCGGCACGCCGGGTGGCGCGGTTCCCGAGCGCACGGCGTCGGTGTCCGTGCAGCAGGGCGACACGCTGACCGCGATCGCCGCCCGGTTCGCGCCCGACGCGGACCAGGCCGCCGTGGTCGACCGCATCAAACAGCTCAACCACCTCGACGGCGCCGTCCTCGTGCCCGGGTTGCCGCTCACCGTGCCGGTCTCGTCGGAGGTGGCCGGGTTCGGTTCGTGACCGTCGGGATGCGCTCGATCGCACCTCGAATCGGTGCCTTCTTCACCCGCTTGTGTCGCTTGCGTGGGCCGTCCGGGCAATCTATGGTCAACCCCTACATCTGGTAGTTACACCGCTGTAGTTGGTCCACAGGTAGGGGTAGACTGGAGACCAGTTGTCCACAGCTGGGCGGTGTTCACCCACCGGTTGTCCACAAGTCGATCACCAGGCACGGGTCCGTGCGGGGTGGTCGTGGTCCAGGCCGTAGCGTGGCGGCAGGGGCCGGCGTGGATGGACTCGGCCGGCGTTGAGGGGAAGGTGATCGGCGGATGAGGTGCCCGTTCTGCCGGCATGCGGACTCTCGGGTCGTCGACTCCCGAGAGGTGGATGAAGGACAGGCGATCCGGCGGCGGCGCTCGTGCGCCCAGTGCGGCCGGCGCTTCACCACGTCGGAGACGATGGTGCTCGCCGTCGTCAAGCGGTCCGGCGTCACCGAGCAGTTCAGCCGGGACAAGGTCGTCAACGGCGTGCGGCGGGCCTGTCAGGGCCGGCCGGTCGACGACGACGCGCTGCAGAAGCTCGCGCAGCGCGTGGAGGAGTCGATCCGCTCCGCCGGTCTGGCGGAGATCCCGAGCCACGAGGTCGGTCTGGCCATCCTCGGTCCCCTGCGGGAGCTCGACGGGGTCGCTTACCTCCGGTTCGCCAGCGTCTACCGCTCGTTCTCCTCGGTCGAGGACTTCGAGAAGGAGATCGCCGACCTGCGGGAAGCCATGGCGGGTACTGCCGCGGAAGAAGGAAGCGAGCGCGCCGGAGACGACTGAGTGTCGCCTGCGCCGCGCGGGAGCGAGGGACGAGACCCGATGACCGAAACCGTGGGAACCGGCGCGGCGGCCGCCGGCCGGAGCAAGAAGAAGGCCAGCGGCGGTCTGGCCGTCAAGCGGGTCTTCACGACCGAAGGCGTGCACCCGTACGACGAAGTCGCGTGGGAGCAGCGCGATGTCGTGATGACCAACTGGCGCGACGGCAGCGTCAACTTCGAGCAGCGGGGCGTCGAGTTCCCCGGGTTCTGGTCGGTGAACGCCACCAACATCGTCACCAGCAAGTACTTCCGCGGCGCCGTCGGCTCCCCGCAGCGCGAGAGCAGCCTCAAGCAGCTCATCGACCGCGTGGTGAAGACGTACGTGAAGGCCGCCGCGGACCACGGTTACTTCGCCGGCGCGGGCGACCTGGAGATCTTCGAGCACGAGCTCACCTGGATGCTGCTGCACCAGGTCTTCAGCTTCAACTCGCCCGTCTGGTTCAACGTCGGCACGTCCTCGAAGCAGCAGGTCTCGGCGTGCTTCATCCTGTCGGTCGACGACACGATGGAGTCGATCCTGAACTGGTACCGCGAGGAGGGCCTGATCTTCAAGGGCGGCTCCGGCGCGGGCCTCAACCTCTCCCGCATCCGCTCCTCGAAGGAGCTGCTCACCTCCGGCGGCACCGCGTCCGGCCCGGTCTCGTTCATGCGCGGCGCCGACGCGTCCGCGGGCACCATCAAGTCCGGCGGCGCCACGCGGCGCGCGGCGAAGATGGTCGTGCTCGACGTCGACCACCCCGACATCGAGGAGTTCATCCAGACCAAGGCACGCGAAGAGGAGAAGATCAAGGTCCTCCGCGACGCCGGGTTCGACATGGACCTCTCCGGCGCGGACATCGCGTCGGTGCAGTACCAGAACGCCAACAACTCCGTGCGTGTGTCCGACGAGTTCATGCAGGCCGTGGAGAACGGCACGGAGTTCGGGCTGCGCGCCCGCCTCACCGGCGAGGTCATCGAGCGCACCGACGCGAAGAAGCTGTTCCGCACCATGGCGCAGGCCGCGTGGGAGTGCGCCGACCCGGGCGTGCAGTACGACGGCACGATCAACGACTGGCACACCTGCCCGGAGTCCGGCCGCATCAGCGCGTCGAACCCGTGCAGCGAGTACATGCACCTCGACAACTCCAGCTGCAACCTCGCGTCGCTGAACCTGCTGAAGTTCGTGGCCGACGACGGCACGTTCGACGCGCCGCTGTTCGCGAAGGCCGTGGAGTTCGTGATCACGGCGATGGACATCTCCATCTGCTTCGCCGACTTCCCGACCGAGCCGATCGCCGACACCACGCGCAAGTTCCGCCAGCTGGGCATCGGGTACGCCAATCTCGGCGCGCTGCTGATGGCGCTGGGCCACGCGTACGACTCCGAAGGCGGCCGCGCGCTCGCCGGCGCGATCACGTCGCTGATGACCGGTGTGTCGTACCGGCGCTCGGCGGAGATGGCCAAGGTCGTCGGCGCGTACGAGGGCTACGCGCGCAACGCCGAGGCGCACCAGCGCGTGATGCGCAAGCACGCTGCGGCCAACGAGCTGGTCCGCACGTACCACTCCAACGACGCGGCCGTCCGCGCGCTGGCCACCGAGGAGTGGCAGCGCGGCATCGAGCTCGGCACGCGCCACGGCTGGCGCAACGCGCAGGCCTCGGTGCTCGCGCCCACCGGCACCATCGGCTTCATGATGGACTGCGACACCACGGGCATCGAGCCGGACTTCTCGCTGGTGAAGTTCAAGAAGCTCGTCGGCGGCGGGTCGATGCAGATCGTGAACCAGACCGTGCCGCGGGCGCTGAAGGTGCTGGGTTACCAGGACGAGCAGGTGGAGGCGATCGTCGAGTACGTGGCGCAGCACGGCCACGTCGTCGACGCGCCGGGCCTGCGTCCGGAGCACTACGAGGTGTTCGACTGCGCGGTGGGCGAGCGCTCCATCGCGCCGATGGGCCACGTGCGGATGATGGCCGCGGTGCAGCCGTTCCTGTCGGGCGCGATCTCGAAGACGGTGAACATGCCGGAGACGGCGACCGTCGAAGAGGTCGAGGAGATCTACTTCCAGGGCTGGAAGCTGGGCCTCAAGGCGCTGGCGATCTACCGCGACAACTGCAAGGTCGGCCAGCCGCTGTCCACGGCGAAGAAGAAGGAAGCCGAGCCGGAGCCGGAGAAGGTCGTGGAGTACCGCCCGGTGCGCCGCCGCCTGCCGAAGAAGCGCCCGAGCCAGACGGTGTCCTTCACCGTCGGCGGCGCCGAGGGCTACCTCCACGCGGGCTCCTACCCGGACGACGGCCTCGGCGAGATCTTCGTGAAGCTCGGCAAGCAGGGCTCCACGCTCGCGGGCGTGATGGACGCCTTCTCGATGTCCATCTCCGTCGGTCTGCAGCACGGCATCCCGCTGGAGTTCTACGTCTCGAAGTTCTCCAACCTGCGCTTCGAACCGGCCGGCATGACGGACGACCCGGACATCCGCATCGCCACCAGCGTGATGGACTACCTGTTCCGCCGGCTGGCGCTCGACTACCTGCCGTACGAGAAGCGTTCGCAGCTCGGCATCTTCACCGCCGACGAACGCTCCGCCGAAGTGGAATCCAGCTACGGCGGCGGCCAGAACATGGACCTCGAGGCCCTGCGCACCAGCGTCGACTCCACCCCGGCCTCGGCTCCTTCGGCCCCCGCTCCGGAACCGGCCACCTCGGACGCGCACTCCACGGCCGAACTGATGGAACTCCACCTCGGCAAAGCCGCCGACGCGCCCTTGTGCATGACGTGCGGCACGAAGATGCGGCCCGCGGGGTCGTGCTACGCCTGTGAAGGGTGTGGGGCTACATCGGGTTGTAGCTGATCGTTCTGAAGTGGTGAAGCGGGGAGCCGGGTTTCCGGCTCCCCGCTTTGCTTTGCCGGTGCCGGATTTCGCCACAAGATCTCCACACCTCCTCCGTTCCGTGCGCACATCGGTGCGACAGCATCGGGCGCGTGGAGTGGCTCAGGGAGTTCAGGGAAGAAGCACAGCGGCGGCGGGTACGGCCGGAGCCGGAGTGGGGGCGCGGGGCGCGGCTGGACCCCGCGGTGGTGCGGAGTGTGCAGCGGTTTCAGGTGGGGGAGTCGGGGGACGGGGCCAACCTGATCGCCAAGGCGGATCCGCGGTACCGGCCTGCCGTCGAGTTGTTCGTGGTCGAGGAACAGAATCACGCGCGGCTGCTGGCCGAGCTGCTGCGGGCCGCGGGGAGTACGACGATCCACCGGCACTGGTCGGACGCCGCGTTCGTCTGGCTGAGGCGGGCGCTCGGGCTGAGGCTGGAGCTGATGGTGCTGCTGATCGCCGAGGTCGTGGCGCTGAGCTACTACAAAGCACTGCGGGACGGGACCGGTGACCCCCTCACGCGGGAGGTCGCGGCGAGGATTCTGGCGGACGAGGAGCGGCATGTGCCGTTCCACTGTGATCAGCTCCGAGGGGCTTTCCCCGGGGCGAAAGGAAAACTCGTCGCCGGCGGGTGGCGGATCCTGTTGCTGGGGGCGTTGTCCGTCGTCCTCGTGGATCACGGGCGGGCGTTGAGGACGCTCGGGGTCACGCGGCTCGCGTTCGCGGCGGGGGTGCTGGGGCGGTTCGAGCAGGTGGTCGTGGAAGTCCACGGTGGACGGACGCACGTGGTGTGCACGAGGCCGTTCACGCGCCGGGCGCGGCCGCGGGGTCTGCTCTGACCCCCAGTGAAGCGAGGTGCGCGCGCAGCACGTCCCGGCACACGTCGGGTGTGGTGGCGTCCGGTTGGAGGGCCGAGCGGAACGTGAGGCCGTCCAGCAGCGCGGCCAGACGTTGGGCTTCCAGGTCGGCCACGGCGGGCGGCAACCGCAGGGCCTCCACGATGCGGCGGGACAGGGCCAGCGTGCCGCGCATGGCTTCGTGGGCCAGAGCGGTCAGGTCGGTGTCCACGCGGGCCGCCACGAGGAACTCGACCAGCACCGTGGCTTCGGCGCGGCGGGGGGCGTCGAGCGGCAGCAGTTCGGCCAGGAAGTCGGTCAGCTGGGAAGCCGCCTCGTCGGGCGTCAGCTCCGAGAGGGGCCGCAGCGCGCTGCGGCGGTGCTCCAAGCGGGCGGTGACCCGGTCGATCGTCGAGCGCATGGCGAAGCGCATCAGGTCGCGCTGGCCGTCGAAGTAGTGGCGGACGGAACCGATGTTCAGGCCGGACTCCGCAGCCACCGAACGCAGCGACACGGCCGGCAGGCCGTCGCGCGCGGCGAGGCGCAGCACGGCGTCCGCGATGTCCGCGCGCCGCTGCTCACCGTCCACCTGCTTGGGCACTGGACCTTTCTATCACACCTGTGATACCACTGTTTATGTCACAGGTGTGATAGAAAACGAGGTGGGAGACGATGGAGACGGTGCTCAACCTGCTGCTGATCCGGTTCGGCCTGATCGCCGCCGGGCTGGTGGTGCTCGGCCTGGTGGTGTTCGCGGTGGTGGTCACGCTGCGACGCCGGGGAAAGGGCCACCACGTGACGACCGCGGCGCGGTTCGCCGCGCGCGTACTGGACGAGCGAGGGGCCCGGCGTGGACTCGGGAGCCGCGTGGCCAGGGAAGCGCTCAACCGGTTCGACGACCGGTGAACGGCGACGAGCTGCTGCACCACCTGCTGATGGACCTGCTGGTCAAGGGCCTGATCGGCCTCGGCGCGGTGGTGGTGCTGGTGATCGGCGCCGTCGTGATCCGGCGCAAGGCGGGGAGGTGAAGGGGGCGCCGGTCAAGGCGCCCCCACCACGTCAGGACAGCCGCGACCACAGGAACTCGAACACCAGCGCCCACTTGAACGCCAGCTGTGCGTTGTCCGCCGCGCCGCCGTGGCCGCCCTCGATGTTCTCGTAGTAGCGCACGTCGTGGCCCTGTTCGAGCATCCGCGCCATCATCTTGCGGGCGTGGCCCGGGTGCACGCGGTCGTCCCTCGTGGACGTCGCGAACAGGGTCGGTGGGTACATCCGTCCCTTGTGGACGTTGTGGTACGGCGAGTACTTCGCGATGTACTCCCACTCCTCGGGCACGTCCGGGTCGCCCCACTCGGCCATCCACGACGCACCCGCCAGCAGCAGGTGGTAGCGCTTCATGTCGAGCAGCGGCACCTGGCTCACCACGGCACCGAACAGCTCCGGGTACCGCGTGAGCATCACGCCCATCAGCAGCCCGCCGTTGCTGCCGCCGAGGATGCCGAGCCGTGCGGCCGTCGTGATGCCCCGCGTGACGAGGTCGCGAGCGACAGCGGAGAAGTCCTCGTAGACCTTGTGGCGGTTTTCCTTCACGGCCTGCGCGTGCCACTCCGGCCCGTACTCGCCGCCGCCGCGGATGTTCGCGACCACGTACGTGCCGCCGCGCGCGACCCAGCCGCGGCCGATGACGCCGCTGTACGAGGGCGTCAGCGAAACCTCGAAGCCGCCGTAGCCGTTGAGCAGAGTCGGGCCGTCCTGCGCGCCGGGCGGGCGCACCACGAAGTACGGGATCAACGTGGCGTCCTCCGACGTCGCGAAGTACTGCGCGACCTCGATCCCGGCCGTGTCGAAGAACCCCGGCGCCTGCTTGAGCACCTCGACCTCGCCGCCCACCTCACCCCGGCTCAGGGTCGACGGCTGCAGGTAGCTCGACGAGTCCACGAGGTACTCGTCGCTCTCGTCCGGGTCGGTGCCCACGATGTCCGCGCTGCCGAACTCCGGCGCCCCGCCCAGCGGCGCCTCCGTCCAGCCGTCGGGGCCGGGCGTGAGGGCGACCAGCTCCGTCTTCACGTCACGCAGCTTCGCGAGCAGCACGTGGTTGCGGGTGAACGTGTAGTACTCGAGCGAAGTGTGCGCGTCCGGCGTGAACAGCGCGGTGAAGTCCCGCTCGCCCGCCAGGAACGCGTCGAACCCGATCACGAGCAGCGCGCCGGCCGGGTGCACCGTGGCGCCGACGGTCCACGGCGTGCGCGGCTGCACGAACAGCCACTCGCGCTCCACCGACAGCTCCACGTCGTCGGGCAGGTCGAGCTTCTCCATCCCGGACGGCGTCCGCAGGAACACCTCGGTGCGGTAGAAATCGATCGAGCGGTGCACGAAGTCTCGCTCGAACCCTTCGGTCGGGTCGTGGAACGCGACCACCGCGACGTCGTCGGGCTTGCCCTCGAACACCGGCTCCGCCGAGTCGAGCGGCGTGCCGCGGCGCCATTCCTTCGTCAGGCGCGGGTAGCCGGAGGTGGTCAGCGTGCCCGGGCCGAAGTCGGTGCCCACGTACACGCGGTCCTCGTCGATCCAGCCGACGCGGTTCTTCGCTTCGGCCAGGAAGTAGCCGCCTTCGACGAACTCGTGCGCGTCCAGGTCGAACTCGCGCACCACCGTCGCGTCGGCGCCGCCGCGCGAGAGCTGCACGAGCCCCAGCCGGTGGCCGGGCCGCAGCACCGCGGCGCCCTTCCACACCCAGTTCTCGTTCTCGGCCTCGGCCAGCGCGTCGACGTCGAGCAGCACCTCCCAGTCGGGCTCGGCCTTGCGGTACTCCTCGAGGGTGGTGCGCCGCCACAGCCCGCGCGGGTGCTCGGCGTCCTGCCAGAAGTTGTAGAGCTTCGGCCCTCGGCGGGTCACATAGGGGATGCGCCCGCCGGCGTCGAGCACTTCGCGGATCTCGTCCCGCAGCGCGGCGAAGCGTTCGCCGGACGTGAGCACGTCCAGCGTCTCGGCGTTGCGCGTGCGGACCCAGTCCAGTGCCTCGTCGCCGGTCACGTCTTCCAGCCACAGGTACGGATCTTCGACACTCATGGCCCCAGTCTCGCCGCCGGGCGGGGGTTCCGGCCACCCGTCCGGCGTTCCCGTTTCGTGATCCCGCCCGGCCGGGTGCTCCGTATGCTGGAGCGCGCTGGTGACAGGGGGAGCGCACTTGAGCGAAAACGCGGGCGGGGTGCCGTCGAGGGAGCCGGCCGGGCCGCCGCCACCGCCGCCGATGGCGGCCCGGCCACCCGCCGTGAACCCGTGGGCACCGATTTCGCACGGTCCGCCGCGCCGCCGTCACGGCGGGGTCGTCGGCGGAGTCGTCGCGCTCGTGATCCTGGTCGCCACGGCCGGCGTCATGACCGCGGTCCCGCACGAGCTGTCCGGCCACGCGATCGCCGTGCCGACCTCCGTGCACCGCTCCGACGCGTCGCCGGGCGAGGGAGCCCGGGCCGATCCCCACGCGGTGCCCGAGCTCGAGAACAACCCTATCCTGGCCGACGGCGTCAAGCTCGGCGCGGTGTCGTGCGAGCTGCCGCAGCTGGGGGACACCGGGCCCGAGCTGTCGGCGTTCTACGAGGCCCTCACCGGCTGCCTGGAACAGGCGTGGCACCCGGCGCTCGACCGCGCGGACGAGCCGAGCGTCAAGGTCTCGGTGTCCGTGACGCTGCCGAAGGTGAGCGCGTGCGGGGCGGCGCCGTCGAAGGACCAGGCCGTGGCCTACTACTGCGGCGGCGACACCACGATCTACGCCCCCACGGACTGGATGCTCTCGGACGCCGGGCTGAACCGCTCCCGCCACCTCGCGACCATCGCCCACGAATACGGCCACCACGTGCAGAGCGAGAGCGGCATCCTGACCGCGGCGGCCGACCGCATGAGCTCACCGGACCAGGACAGCCCCGCCGACCTGGCGCTGGTGCGGCGCATCGAGCTGCAGGCCAACTGTTTCGGCGCGCTGTTCATCGCCGCCGCCGAGGGGCGCGGCTCGATCAGCCGCGCCACGGCCAACGCGGCCGTCGCCGACTACGGCCGCGCCGACGACAGCGACGACCACGGCAGCCGCGCCCACCAGCTGTCCTGGGCGAAGGCCGGCTTCACGGGCCAGAACACGGCTGCGTGCAACACGTGGTCGGCGCCGGCCGACGAGGTCAGCTGACCTTCCAGCCCGGGTCGCGTCCGAGCAACCCGATCAGCCGGTCGAGTTCGCCGGCGCCCTCGGGCACCTCGACCAGCGCGCCGAACGCGCCGCTCACCGCGCGTTCGGCCGGGTCGGTGGGCACCATGGCGGCGAAGCCGAGGGCGGCCGTCACCCCCTCCTGCACGGGCTCGTACGCCACGCCGAAGGTCTTCGCGAGGTCCCAGCCGTGCACGACCGTGTCGACGAGGTGCATGGCCGCGGCGATCTCGGCGGCGAACGGGCCGATCTCGTGGATCTTCACCTGGCGGCGCAGCGCACCCTCTTCGCCGTACGCGGCGAGGAAGTCGTCGACCGAAGCGGCGTAGGAGCCGTACGCGTCTTCGCCGAGGCGCCCGGCGTCCCAGTCGGCCGCTTCGCCGCGGCGCAGGGCTTCGGCGAAGGCGTGGTTTTCACTGACCTGGTGGCGCAGCAGGTCGGCCAGCGTCCAGCCGGCACAGGGGGTGGGTCGGGAAAGGTCCTGGTCAGTGGCTCCGGCCACGATTTTGTCGAGGACGAGCAGAGACTGGCGGTCGAGTTCGAACGTGGTCATACCCGGACGCTAACCGCCTCAGCGGACCAGTTGAAGGTCCAAAACCGGCCGAACTCCGGTGGACCAATCTAGGCTGGCGACGTGGACCTGCACATCGACCTGAACGGCCGCCGAGGCCACCGCGACGAGATATACCGCCAGATCCGCGAGGCCGTGCTCGACGGCCGGATCCGCGACGGCGACGCCCTGCCGCCCACGCGCGACCTGGCCCAGCGGCTCTCCGTCTCGCGCACGACCGTCAGCGCCGCCTACGAGCGCCTCGCCGCCGAGGGTTTCCTCAACGCCCGGCCCGGCGCGGGCACGTTCGTCCGGTCGGGTGCGGCGCCGTGGCCCGCCGAGCCGGCGGCCGAGCAGTCCGAGGAGGCCGTGCGCCCGCGTCCGGAGTGGACCACGGTGCCGCCCCCGCCACGCTCGTTCGGGCCGGTGGCGGAGTACGACTTCCGCTCCGGCGTGCCGGACGTGCGACTGTTCCCGTTCGACACCTGGCGCCGCCTGATGACGCAGCGGCTGCGCGCGTCGCAGGCCGATCTGCTCCTGTACGGCGCGCCGCAGGGCGATCCGCGGCTGCGCGAGGGCCTCGCGCGCCACCTCGGGGTGTCGCGCAACGTCCGCGTGCGGCCGGAGGACATCGTTGTCACGACGGGAGTCCAGCAGACCGTGGACCTCGTCGCGCGAGTCCTGTTGCAGGCCGGGGACCTGGTGGCCGTGGAGGATCCCGGGTACCCGCCGCCGCGGCTACTGCTCGGCACCCTGGGCATGCGCGTGGCGGGCGTGCCAGTGGACGACGAGGGGATCGTCGTCGAGGCGATCCCGGCCGGCACGCGGGTTGTGTACGTGACGCCTTCGCACCAGTGCCCGCTCGGCGTCGCGATGTCGTTGGCGCGGCGGCAGGAGCTGCTCGACTGGGCCGAGCGCACGGGCGCGGTGATCATCGAGGACGACTACGACAGCGAGTTCCGCTACACCGGACGGCCGCTGGAACCGTTGCACAGCCTGGATTCCCGCGGCCGTGTGGTGTACGTGGGGTCGATGTCGAAGGTGCTCTCGCCGGCGTTGCGAGTGGGGTTCCTTGTCGCGCCGCCGTCGCTCGTGGGCGCGCTCGCGAAGGCGAAGTACCTCGCCGACTGGCACACGCCCGCGCTCGAACAGGCCGTGCTGGCCGACTTCATCGACGAAGGTGGCTTCGCGCGCCACATCCGGCGGATGCGCAAGATCTACCGCGAACGCCACGACCTCCTCGTCGACGGCCTGCGCAGCGAGTTCGGTGACGTGCTCGACCCCGTACCCGCGGCGGCCGGGCTGCACTTGGGTGCTTCGGCCGACCGTGATCTGCGCCTGGTCGCCCGCAACGCGCGCGACGCCGGCGTGCGCCTGTTGTCCCTCGGCGACTTCGCGATGACCCGAACCTGCCACGGATTGCTGTTCGGCTACGGTGCGATCGCGGCCGAGGCCATCGAGCCGGGACTGGCCCGGCTGCGCCGGGTGTTCGACGAGGGAGTGCGATGACCGACGACGTGATGGTGGCGATCGACGCGGGCCTGCGCAAGCACATCGCGGGCGACCGCGTGGGCGCCCGCGAGACGTTCCTCGCGCTGTGGCAGGAGATCGGCGAGGACGGTGACCCGCTGCACCGCTGCGCGCTGGCCCACCACCTCGCCGACGTCTGCGACGAGCCCGCCGAAGAGCTCGAGTGGGACCTGCGTGCCCTCGCCGCCGCCGATTCCCTCACCGACGAACGCGCGCAGCAGTACCACTCGACGCTCGCCGTACGCGGCTTCTACCCGTCGCTGCACCTCAATCTCGGCGAGGACTACCGCAAACTGGGTGACCTCGACGCCGCGCGCCGGCATCTCGCGTCGGCCCGGGAAAAGCTCGACGCGCTGGGCGAGGACGACTACGCCGCCGGCATCCGCGCCGCGCTGGAAGGCTTGGCAGAACGGCTGGTGTGAGCACTCCATACCACGGGTGAACGCGGCTCGCCGGACTTTCGCACTCGGCACCCGGGCCCTAACCTGGTGTGACCCAACTCGACGAGGAGAGGGGAACACCATGCGGATCGCGGATCTGCTCCGGACCAAAGGCACCGCTGTCGCCACGGTGGCTCCGGGGACCACGGTGACCGAACTGCTCGCCGGGCTCGCCCGCCACAACGTCGGTGCCATGGTGGTGGTGACACCCGAAGGCGCCATCGCGGGGATCGTGTCCGAACGCGACGTCGTGCGCCGGCTCAACGACCACGGCCCGACGGTCCTCGACGGTCCCGTCGCGGACATCATGACGAAGATGGTGGCCAGCGCCGGGCCCGACGACTCGGTCGACGAGCTGAGCGTGCTGATGACCGAACGCCGCATCCGGCACGTGCCCGTGCTCGAAGACGGCCGCCTCGCCGGCATCATCAGCATCGGCGACGTGGTGAAGTCCCGGATCGAGCAGCTCGAGAAGAGCCAGGAGCAGCTCGAGGCCTACATCGCGCAGGGTTGAGGGTCATTCCCGCCAGCCGCTGAGCTCCACCCCCTTGGCGACGTCCACGCGGTAGGCGAGCGTGACCGTCCCGGTCGCACCGGGCGCGAGCGTGAGCCGCCACGTGAACTCGCCGAGGTCGGTGGTCTCCACCGGGTCGGGCGTTGCGCGCACGTCGCGCACCGTGATGGCTTCGTCGCGGGAGACGGGTGCCTGGTCGAGCACCGTGACCGCGGCTTCGCGCGGGCTGTGGTTGGTCACCGTGATGCGGTACTCCGCTTCCCGGCGGCGCTGGCCCGACAGCGTGGCCTTGCTCGCCGTGCGCCGCACGAGGTCGCGTTCGACGCGGATGCGGTCGTCCACACCGAGGGCGAGCTCGATCTCTTCGCCCGGAGCCCACAGGTCGAGCCGGGTGGTGCCGACGAACTCGGTGTCGTGGAAGACGGACGCGCGCCCGGCACGCAGCGTGTGCTCACCGGTGTTCACCACGGTTGCGCGCAGGTATGCCTCCGTTGCTTGCACAGGTGCGGTCACGTAGCCGAGCTCGGCCGTCAGATCGAGCTGCGCCAACGTGGTCCGGTGGCCCTGCGAGCCCGACGGGATCGCGACCGGGCGCGACGGCCGGTAGGTGACCGCGGTGGTGCCCTGCTCGGCCTCGGCGAACACCGGGGCCATGCGCCGCAACGAAACTGCCTTGTCCCGCACGGCGGCGCTGCCGGGCGCGGCCGCGGCGAAGGCGGCCATCGGCCGGGCCGGCGGGGCGGGCTGCACGCGGTCGAGGAACCACGGGTCGAGCTCGGGCACCACGACGGTGCTCGCGGGGCGAGCGGTCGACAGGGCGAGCTCGCACTCCGGCCAGTCTTCGCCGGTGTGCTGGCTGACCAGGCCGAAGGAGGTCACGGTGACGTCCGTGTCGTGCACGCGCACGTCGTAACCCGGCTCCCAGCTGGCGCCGGGGACCACATAGGACAGTTCGACTTCGATCTCTCCCGCGTCTTCCTGCGGTTCGAGATCGACGGTGACACTGGCACTGTCCTGTTCGGACTGCGCGCTGTGGTTCGCGATCCGGCGCTCCAACGCCGCGAGGTCCTCGCGCATCCGCTCGAGGCGTTCGGTGAGCGCCCGGCGGGTGCGCAGCGCGGCGGCGAGCTGGCCGCCGAGCGCTTCGGTGACCTCCTCGACGCGCGTCGGCCCCGCGACGCCCGACGCCAGCGCCTTCGCGAAGCTCGCCCCGCTGCGTTTCGCCACGCCCGTGAGCAGCTCGACTTTCGCGGCTTCGGCCGCTTCGTCGTCGGCGACGGCGTCGATCGCGGCCTGGTCCGTGCGCCGTTGCTCGACGAGCGCGTTGAGCGCGGGGTCGGCAGGCCCGGCGTGCTGCTCGTAACCGACGTCGACGCCGGTGATCAGCGCGGCGCCGGTTCCCGCGACGCGCACCGATTCCGCGTCGAGCGCCAGCGGCAGGCCGGTGATCCGCACGCGGGCGCCCTCGGCCAGGTTCGCCCGGCCGCGGCGGGTGACCCGCGCGTGCTGCGGATAAACGGTCACGGCGACGATCGGAGCATCCATGACTCCGACGTTAGTCGGTTGACGGCGGACGCGGTTGCCGGAAGTGTCGGGGTGATCGCCCGCTTCGTCCGGCTTGGGGGGTTCTGGTGGGAGCTGCTCGGATCGCGTCCGTGCTCGCTGCTGTGCTCGTGCTGCCGCTCGGAACGGGGGTGGCGCAGGCGGATCCGCCACCCGCACCGGTGTTCTCCGACGGGCAGGCGCAGCCGGTGTTCGACCCGGCCGACGTGGTGCGCGAGGACGTCTGGGTCACCGCACCGGTGGACAGCGACCACGACGGGCAGGACGACCTCGTCCACGCGCAGGTGGTCCGACCCCGCGCGACCGACGCCGGCATGAAGGTGCCGGTGGTCTACCAGGCGAGCCCGTACTTCGCGGGCGGCAACGACGTCGCGAACCACAACGTGGACGTGGAGCTGTCGGTGCCGGATTCCTCGCGTGTCGCCGCCGTCGGCGTCGGCCCGCACGCGGCGCCGCCGATCCGCTGGAGCTACCAGGATTACTTCACCGCCCGCGGGTTCGCCGTCGTGTACGGGGAATCCCTGGGTACGGGCCTGTCCACCGGTTGCCCGACCACCGGCGACGTGAACGAGACCGTGGGCGCGCGGTCGGTCGTCGACTGGCTCAACGGCCGCGCCCCGGCCCGCGACGAGGCCGGCGCGCCCGTGACGGCGGGCTGGAGCACCGGGCACACGGGCATGATGGGCGTGTCCTACAACGGAACCCTGCCCAACGCCGTCGCGAGCACCGGCGTCGCGGGCCTCGAGACGATCGTGCCGATCGCCGCGATCTCGAACTGGTACGAGTACTACCGCAACGACGGCGCGGTCGTCGCCGCCGGCGGTTTCCAGGGCGAGGACACCGACGTGCTGGCCGAGTACGTCTACACGCGGGCCGACCGGCAGATCTGCCGTCCGGTGATCGACGGGCTCACCGCCGATCAGGACCGGGTGACCGGCGACTACGGCCCGTTCTGGGACGTGCGCAACTACCGCAACGACGTGGGAAAGGTGCACGCGTCCGTGCTCGCCGTGCACGGGCTGAACGACTGGAACGTGAAGACCGACCAGGTCGCTTCGTGGTACGAAGCCCTGAAGGCGCACGGGGTGGAGCACAAGATCTGGCTGCACCAGTCGGGCCACGCGGACCCGATCTCACTGCGCCGTGACGTGTGGCTGACGACGTTGAACAAGTGGCTGTCGCACTACCTCTACGGCGTCGACAACGGCATCGAGCGCGAACCGAAGGCGACGATCCAGCGCGAGGACAAGTCCTGGGTCGACGAGGCCGACTGGCCCGCGCCGGGCACTCGTGACGTGCAGGTACACCCGTGGCCGGGCGGCCGCGCGAAGGGCACCCTCTCCGCCGTCGCCGTGCCTGGCCGCCCCACAGTGGAGGTCCTGGCCGACGACGCGTCGAAGACCGTGCAGCAACTCGCCGACGCCCCTTCGTCGGGCAACCGCCTGCTCTACGGGACTCCCGCGGTGAAGTCGCCGCTGCGCCTCTCGGGCACCGCGCGCGCCGACCTGCAGCTGTCGTTCGACCGGCCCGCCGCCAACGTCACGGTGGCCCTGCTGGACCGCGCCCCGGACGGCAAGTCCTTCGTGATCACGCGCGGCTGGACCGACCCGCAGAACCGCGTTTCGCCCGCGGTGACCTCGCCGATCGTGCCCGGGACTTCGTACCGCATCGGGGTTTCCCTGATGCCGAAGGACTACGTGCTGGCGACCGGGCACCGTCTGGAGCTCCTCGTGGCCTCCAGCGACCACGACTACACCCTCCGGCCGCGTCCGGGCGCCGGGCTGTCGCTGGACCTCACCCGCACGTCGCTGACGCTGCCGGTCACCGGGGGGAAGCTGGGCTTCTGAGCGACGGGCTGCGCTAGTCCGCGATCCCCGCCCGGTAGGCGAACGCGACGGCCTGCGCGCGGTCCCGCAGGCCGGCCTTGGAGAACAGGTGGTTCACGTGCGTCTTCACCGTGGCCTCGCTGACCACCAGCTCCCGCGCGATCTCCGTGTTCGACAGGCCCGACGCGATGAGGCGCAGCACCTCGATCTCGCGCGCCGTCAGGCCCTCGACCTCCGCCGCGCGCACGGGGGCCCGGCGCGTGGCGGCGTCGACGAGGCGGCGCTGCAGCTCGCCGTCCACTGTGGACTGACCGGCCGCGGCGGACCGCAACGCGCGCGCGATGGCCTCGGCGTCGGCGTCTTTCGTGAGGAAGCCGCGGGCGCCGGCGCGCAGGGCGCCGAGCAGGGACTCGTCGTCGGTGTAGGTGGTGAGGACCACGACCTCCGTCGACGGGTAGCGCTCGCGGACGGCCTCGGTCGTGGAGACGCCGTCGCGGCGGGGCATGCGCAGGTCGACGAGCAGGACGTCCGGGTGGTGCTCGGCGACGAGCTCCAGCGCGGCGTCGCCGTCGGCGGCCGCGCCGACCACCTCGACGCCGGGCAGCAACCCCAGCAACGTCACGAGGCCCTCTCGCACCACGGCCTGGTCGTCGGCCAGTACCACGCGCAGGTTCACGCCGGCACCGTCAGGTGAATCCGCCATCCGTCCTCTCCCGGCCCGCTGTCCAGTTTTCCTTCGAGCAGCGCGACCCGCTCGGCCATGCCGCGCAAACCGTATCCCGCCGCGGGCGCATCCGGCGGACGGCGGCCCTGGCGGTCGAGCACCGTCAGCTCGACGTGTGACTCCGCGAAGGCGAGCGTGACGTCCACCTCGGCTCCCGGCGCGTGCTTGCGCGTGTTCGACAGCGCCTCCTGCACGGCCCGGACGAGCGCGGTGGTCACACCGGCGTCGAGCTCCCGCGGCTCGCCCTCCACGACCAGGTCGGCTCGTGCGCCCGTGTCCAGGCGGTAGCCCGCGAGCAGGTCGGCCACGGCGCGCTGCGCGGGCACGGCGTCCTCCCGCAGCGCGGCGACGGCCTTGCGCGCCTCGGACAGCCCGTCCGAGGCCAGCTTCTGGGCGCGTTCGATCTGGGCGACGGCTTCGGGGCTGGCGCCGTCGCGCACGAGCATCAGCCGGGCGCCCTGCAGGTTGAGCGCGAGGCCGGCCAGAGAATGGGCGAGAACGTCGTGCACCTCACGGGCGATGCGCGCCCGTTCGGCCAGCGCCGCCGCGCGCGCGTGCTCCTCGGTGGCGGTCTGCGCGCGGGCCAGCGCGAGCTCCGTCTGCTCCAGCCGCGCCGCGCGGTCGCGCCGGCTCGCGGCGAGCAGGACCATCACGATGAGGATGGCGAACAGCGCGAGCGCGTTCAGCCAGTCGAGCCGGTGCACCACGGCCCACGCGACGATGGCGCCGGCGCTCGACATCAGCACCACGGCGGTCAGCCCCCGGCCGAACGTCCGCAGCGTGTAGAACGTCGTGCTGAACATCGCCACCGACATCCAGCTGTTCGGATCGAGCACCCACAGCGCCCCCGCCGCCGCGACCACCACCGGCATCGCCGCGGGCAACACCCACGCCGGGCGCGACGCCGGCGTCGCGGGCAGCAGTGGCGCCGACGCCACCAGCGTCACGCCGAACAGCGCCCACGCCCACCACCCGGTGAGGTACGGGATCGAGATGATCAACGGGAACACCACGAACCCCCACCGCACCCAGTCGGGCGCGCCGAGCCGCCAGCGGTTCCCGGTGGTCGTGGTGGTCATGTCCCTCCCCGTTGCTTGTAGGGAGAATGTACGGGAGGGCCTCTCGCACGGTGGGCTGCGAAGGCGTTTCGCGGAATGGTTTCGCGCTCTCGAGGCCGGCGTCGGAAACAGTGTCCGTCGAGGCCGTTCGCCGCCGGGACACCCGTTGCTACCAGGTGGTTTGCCCGGCATGTACGCAAAATGTACTTCGCGTCGCTTTCCTGGTTCGCGTCATCCACGTCAAACAGGAGGTACGCACCATGTCCAGGTTGCGACGGCTCGCTGTGTTCGCCGCTGCCGCGGTGTTGCCCGCGCTCGGTCTCACGTTCGCCGCCCAGGCGCCCGCGTCCGCCGCGCCGAACTTCCAGGTGCCGTTCAAGTGCGGGGTCACCGTGACGGCCGCGACGTTCAGCGGGCACAACCCCGCCAACTCCGTCGACTTCCAGAAGTCCGGCATCACGGGCATGCCCGTGGTCGCGTCGGTGGCCGGCACCGTCACGCGCGTCGAGAACGAGGGCAGCACCAGCTACGGCCGCTGGATCGAGCTCGACCACGGCGGCGGCTGGCGGACCCGCTACGCGCACCTGTCCGCGCAGGAGGTGTCCGTAGGCCAGAAGGTGAGCGGGGGCGCCGAAATCGGCAAGGCGGGCGCGACGGGCGGCGTGACGGGACCGCACCTGCACTTCGAGGAGAACCTCAACGGCGTGACGCAGAAGGCCGTGCTGAACGGCGTCGCGGCCGTCTACTACGGCAAGAAGGACTTCACGAGCAAGAACAACTGCGGTGGCAACCCTTATTCGGCCACCGAGGTGTGCGGCTCCGGGTTCTCGGTGATCGACCAGCAGGGGCTGGGCTCGTCCGGCACCGCGTACCTGCTGTACAACGCCTCGACGAAGGCCAACTGCGTGACGACGCTGAAGTCCGTTTCGCTGGGGACCGCGAGCCCGACGTCGGCGTTCCTGGAAGTGGAGGGCCAGGCGCGCACGACCGACTCGGGCAATTTCACCTACTACGCGGGGCCGGTGAAGAAGACCGCGGGCGCCACCTGCGTGAAGTGGGGCGGTTCGGTGGGCTCGGACGCCTACACGAGTCCGTTCGAACACTGCGGCTGAGCGCCTAGCACACGGCACCGACACGAACCCGGTCCAGCCTGCGTGGCTGGGCCGGGTTTTCCACAACTACCACGGCTGTCCACAGATTTCCCCGAGCGCCTTCCCTCGCCCGTTTCCCGCCGCACAGTGGAGTGCGTGACCACCTCGACCCCACCCGGCACGGCCCGGGTCCTGCTCGCCGACCCGGCGCAGCTCATCGCGGCGCTCCCGTACCTGCTCGGCTTCACGCCCGCCGATTCCGTGGTGCTGCTCGGACATCGCCCGCCCGGCACGCGGATCGGCCTGATCCTGCGCGCGGACCTGCCGCCGCGTGATCTCCTCGCGGAGCAGGCGGATGCGCTCGCGCCGCGGTTCCGCGTGGACGACCACACGGGCGTCACGGTGGTGATCGTCGGCGGGCGGGCCGGCCCCGGCGGCGAGCTGCCGCACGCCGAGTTCGCCGCGGAGCTCGGCCGGGCGCTCAAGGAGTACGAACTGCCCGTGATGCATCCACTGTGGACACCGGAGATCGCGGCCGGGGCGCCGTGGGCGTGCTACCGCGAACCCACCTGCGGCGGCCTGCTGCCGGATCCGCGCGCCACCGTGGTGGCCGCGACGACCACCAACGCCGGCTTCGTCTCCTTCCCCCGCCGCGAGGACGTCTTGGCCTTGATGGAGCCCCGTTCTCCCGCGGCTTTGGTGCGGCGCCGCGCCCTGCTCTCCCGCGCGGCCCCACCGGGGGATCCCGACGACGTGCTCGCGGCGGCCGCCGAGGTACGCGCGGCGTTCTTCCGCCACCGCCGGGCCGAAGGTCCGCCGTCGGACGACCAGGCGGTGCGCCTCGCCCGAGCCCTGCGCGTCCCGAAGGTCCGCGACGCCTGCCTGGCGACCGCGGTTCCGCCGGAGTCGCCCGTCGCCGTGGCCGCGATGAGCCTGTGGCTGGAGCTCGTGCGCGAACTGCCCGCGCCCCATCGCGCGGACGCCGCCGCCCTCGTCGCCTACGCCGCGCTCATGCGCAGCGAGGGCGCGCTCGCGGGCATGGCCCTGACCAACGCCCTGGACGCCTGCCCCGGGCACGTCCTGGCGCAGCTCCTCCACGCGGTCTGGAACCTCGGCACCGACCCGGCGAGACTCGCCGGGCTGGCTTCGCTGCCGGATGCCGTGGACCTGGGTCTGTCGTTGCCGGAGCTGAGCGTGGACGATCCACCTGACCTCGGGCCGTGACGGCTCCCGCGGATCCGGTGCCGCGCGCTGGCCCGGATGTCGTCGCGGCCCAGGCGATCGGTGGGCCGGCGGGTGTCGCTCTCGGCCGGCGGATCCGCGGTGCGACGGCCCACAACTCGGCGTGGAATGCCGGAACGTGGTGATGCAGCAGGGAAAACGCGTCCGGCGGGTCCGGGCTCACCAGGAGCCCGGACCCGCCGGACGGGAGATCGGTCAGGAGCGGCGCGACTGGGTGAACGCCCAGGCGTCGGAGACGATGCCGTCGAGGTCGGTGCGCTCGGGTTTCCAGCCGAGTTCGCGGCCGGCCTTTTCGCTGGAGGCCACGAGAACCGACGGGTCGCCCGCGCGGCGCGGGGCGACCTCGGCGGGGATCGGGTGGCCGGTCACGCGGCGGCAGGACTCGACGACCTCCAGCACGGAGAAGCCGGTGCCGCTGCCGAGGTTGTAGATGCGGTGCTCGCCGGGCGTCGCGTGGCGCAGGGCGAGCTGGTGGGCGTCGGCGAGGTCGACGACGTGGATGTAGTCGCGCACGGCCGTGTGGTCGGGCGTCGGGTAGTCGTCGCCGTAGATGGAGATGTGGGCGCGGTCGCCGGTGGCGACCTGGAGCACGAGGGGGATGAGGTGGGTTTCGGTGGTGTGGCGCTCGCCGAAGGTGTGGTAGGCGCCGGCGACGTTGAAGTAGCGCAGGCTCACCGCGGCGAGCCCGTGGGCGCGGGCGAAGCTCGTGATGGCGTGGTCGATCGCGAGCTTGGACGCGCCGTAGGTGTTGGTCGGCTGCGTCGGCGCGGTCTCCGGGATCGGCGACGACTCGGGCTCGCCGTACGTGGCCGCGGTGGAGGAGAACACCAGGCGCGGCGTGCCGTGGGCCTTCATGGCCTCCAGCAGGCGCAGGGAGGTGACGACGTTGCCTTCCCAGTACTTCGCCGGGTCCGTCATCGACTCGCCGACGAGCGACTTCGCGGCGAAGTGCAGCACGCCGTCGAAGCCCTCGCCGAGCACGTCGGCCGCCACGGCGGCGGCGTCGCCCTCGATGAAGCGCGCGTCGGGGTGCACGGCGTCGGCGTGCCCGGTGGACAGGTCGTCCACGACCGTGACCTGGTGACCGGCCTCGATGAGCCGCGCGGCGCACACGCTGCCCACGTAGCCGGCGCCACCCGTGACGATCAGTTTCAGGGGGCTCTGCGGGTCCGTCACGGTGTGGCCTTTCTGCTGTGGGCGGTGACTGTGCGCCACAGTCTCCCCTCACCGCGCCGCGCCCGGCCGCCCGGGGGTTGCCGCGGCCGACCCGCCCCGCCCGCTCCGACCGGCGGCCGATGGCCCGCCTCGGCTCTGCAGCCGCGCGGCCACCGGACCCACGCGACCCGGTGCGCGGCGCACGGCGGGCCTCGGCCGAGGCCCGCGCGGAACAGGGTTGCCAGACCCGGGTGGCGCTCTGCCGGAGCCGCGGCGCTTCCTCGGGCCGCGACAGACGTCTCCCTCGGCCGGCCCGCCGTACAGGACACGCGGCGGGAGCACCAGCGCCCCATCGCGCGAGCCAGCCCGGCTGCCGCGCCTGACGCCCTTGCCAGAGAGCCGGACTGTGAGCGCTCCGCGCTTCGGGGCCCGGGGTTCAACGCCGGATGTGACGCTGCCTCCGAGACCGGAGTCCGGAGGGCAGGGCAGCGGCCAACGCAGCCGAAGCCGGTGCAGCGTCAGATGGTGAGCGCCCCGCGCTGCGCGGCCCGGGGTTCAACGCCGGATGCGACGCTGCCCCCGAGACCGGAGTCCGGAGGGCAGGGCAGCGGCCAACGCAGCCGAAGCCGGTGCAGCGTCAGACGGTGAGCGCCCCGCCCCGGAGCCCCGGCCCAACCCCGGACACGACACTGCCCCCGAGACCGGAGTCCCGAGGGCAGCGCTGCGGCCAACGCAGCCGAAGCCGGTGCAGCGTCAGACGGTGTCGCGGCCCGCGCCGCGGGAAGGGAGGGCGGTGAAGGTGCGGGGGCGGCGGAGGCCGGCGGCCTCGAAGGCCTCCTCGACGGCGGTGCGGACGTGCTCCAGGTCGGCCTCGCGGACCAGGGCGATGGCCGAGCCGCCGAAGCCGCCGCCGGTCATGCGGGCGCCGAGGGCGCCGGCGGAGCGGGCGGAGTCCACGGCGAGGTCGAGTTCGGAGGTGGAGATGCGGTAGTCGTCGCGCATGCTGGCGTGGGAGGCGTCCAGGTGCGGGCCGATGTCGGTGAGGCGGCCCTGGCGGAGCAGGGCCACGACGTCGAGCACGCGCTGGTTCTCGGTGACCACGTGGCGCACGAGCGGCGCGAGGTCGTCGGGCAGCTGGGCCAGGGCGGCGTCGAGCCCGGAAAGGGTGACGTCGCGCAGGGCCTTCACGCCCAGCAGCTCGGCGGCGCGCTCGGTGCCGCGGCGGCGTTCGCCGTAGCCGCCTTCGGCGTGGGAGTGCTTGGTGCGCGTGTCCATGATCAGCACGCGGACGCCGGCCTCGGCGAGCGGGAAGGGCACCTGCTCCATCTCGCCCGAGCGGACGTCGAGGAACAGCACGCAGGAGTCCTGGCAGCACAACGACGCCGTCTGGTCCAGCAGGCCCGTGGGGGCGCCGACGAAGTCGTTCTCGGAGCGCTGCACCCAGCGGGCGATCTCCGGGCGGGTCGGGGTGCCGGGCAGTTCGGCGTCGAGCTCCACGCCGGCGAGGCCGAGCAGCGCGAGCGTGACGGCGCACTCGAGGGCGTGGGACGAGGACAGGCCGGCGCCGGAGGGGACGTCGCCGGCGATGACGAGGTCGGCGCCCGCGGCGTGGCCGTGGTCGCGCAGCACCCAGGCGACGCCGGCGGGGTAGGCGGCCCAGCCCTCGACCGAACCCGGTTCGAGGGAAGCGATGTCGAGGAGGTCCGAGTACTGGAACTGGCCGTCGTCGCCGAGGGTGGCGACGTTGAGCTTGCCGTCGTCGCGCGGCGTCGCCGCCACGGCGAGACGGTGGGGGAGGGCGAAGGGCAGCACGAAGCCGTCGTTGTAGTCGGTGTGCTCGCCGATCAGGTTCACCCGGCCGGGAGCGGACCAGACCCCGGCCGGGGCACGGCCGTGGATCCGGTGGAACGCGGCGGCGGCGTCTTCGGCGGGGCTCACCTGGCCTGCGCCAGCACGGCGTGCAGCGCCGAGGTGGAGACCTGCGCCGAGGAGTCGCTTCCGGTGACCTCGATGGTCACGGTGCCGCCGTTGGCCTTGCCGACCGTGACGCGGCCGCCGGGCACGATGCCGACGGACTTGAGCTCGGTGAGCAGCGACTCGTCGAGCTGCACGTGCTCGGCGATGCGCCGCACCACGACGTCGCCGCCGCCGGTGCGGGCGAACTCGTCGAGGCGCACGAGGTCGGACTCGGCGGGCGGGGCCGGGTCGCCGTCGCCCAGCTTGTCGAGGCCCGGGATCGGGTTGCCGTAGGGCGAGGTGGTCGGGTGGTCGAGCAGCTTGACCAGCTTGCGCTCGACGGCCTCGCTCATCACGTGTTCCCAGCGGCACGCCTCGGTGTGCACGTGCTCCCACTCGAGCCCGATGACGTCGACGAGGAGGCGCTCGGCGAGACGGTGCTTGCGCATGACGGCGATGGCCAGCTCACGACCGTGGTCGGTCAGCTGCAGGTGCCGGTCGTCGGCGACGACCACCAGCCCGTCGCGTTCCATTCTGGCCACGGTCTGGCTCACGGTCGGCCCGCTCTGCTGCAGGCGTTCCGCGATCCGGGCCCGCAGCGGGACGACACCCTCTTCTTCAAGCTCGTAGATGGTACGCAAGTACATCTCGGTGGTGTCGATGAGATCGTTCACGCTGTCCCCTTCGTCCGCGTAGCTCATCGTAGTCGTTGGCCCCGACAGCGACGGCACGCGCCGACATAACAAGCCGGGCGGGCTGAAAAGTCCGGCCCGGGTGCGCGCGAGGCGCCCGGACCTGCAGGATGGGGCACATGGGACCGTTGATCACCCCCGCCGAGCTCGCCGCCGTGCCCGAGGCGCGGCGCCCCGTGGTGCTGGACGTCCGCTGGCGCCTGGCCGGGCCGCCCGCCGCCGAGTCCTACCGCGAGGGGCACGTGCCCGGCGCGGTGTTCGTCGACCTCGACACGGCGCTGGCCGCGCCGCCCGGCGACGGCGGCCGCCACCCCCTGCCCGACCCCGCGGACCTGCAGCGTGAACTGCGCGAAGCCGGCGTGAGCGCCGGGCGCCCGGTGGTCGTGTACGACGACGCCGACGGCTCCGTCGCCGCCCGCGCCTGGTGGCTGCTGCGCTGGGCCGGCCACACCGACGTGGCCGTGCTCGACGGCGGTTACGCAGCGTGGCTCACCGAAGGCCGTGAGACGACCACCGACGCGCCTGCCCCCGAACCCGGCGACTTCGAGGTGCGCCCGGGCGGCATGCCGGTGCTCACCGCCGACGAAGCCGCCGCCCGCGCCCGGGAAGGCGTGCTGTTCGACGCCCGCGCCCACGCGCGCTACACGGGCGAGACCGAGCCGGTCGACCCGCGCGCCGGCCACATCCCCGGGGCGGTCAGCGCGCCGTCGTCCGAGCACGTCGGGGACGACGGCCGCTGGCGCGCGCCCGCCGACCTCGCCGCGCGCTTCGCCGGCCTGGGCCTGACCGCGGGCACCCCCGTCGGCGCGTATTGCGGCTCCGGCGTCACGGCGTCGTCGGTCGTGCTCGCGCTCGAGGTCGCGGGCCACCCCGAGCCGGCGGCGCTGTACACCGGCTCCTGGTCGCACTGGTCGCGCGACCCCGAACGCCCCGCCGCCACCGGTCCCGAGCGCGGCTGATCCACGACCCGCTCGAACCACCGCACGGCACCGAAGCCGAACCCGGCTCGGGCGCGCCGAGGCCAGTACAGTGCGGTACATGTCCTCGCCTGCTGTCGTCTGGGATGCCGCGCTGCTGGGATACGACCTGGGCGGAGAGCACCCGTTCAACCCCGTCCGCCTGGAGCTCACGATCCGGCTGGCCACGGAGCTGGGCGTGCTGAACGACGTCGAGCTGCTCTTGCCCACCACCGCGGGTGACGAGGAGCTGCTGCGGATCCACGCGCCCGAGTACCTGGCGGCCGTGCGGGAGGCGCCGCTGGTCGGCTGGGACGTCGGTCACGGGCTGGGCACGGCGGACAACCCGGTGTTCAGCGGGATGCACGACGCGTCGGCGCTCGTGGTCGGCTCGACGCTGCTCGCGGCGCGCAAGATCGCCGAGGGCGAGGTGAAGCGCGCGGTCAACGTCGCGGGCGGGCTGCATCACGCGATGCGCGACTACGCGTCGGGCTTCTGCGTCTACAACGACTGCGCCATCGCCATCTCCTGGCTGCTCGACCACGGTTTCGACCGCATCGCCTACCTCGACACCGACGTGCACCACGGCGACGGCGTCCAGACCGCCTTCTACGACGACCCGCGCGTGCTCACCGTTTCGCTGCACCAGCACCCGTTCACGCTCTGGCCCGGCACCGGCTACGCCGCCGAGATCGGTACCGGCAAGGCCGCCGGCACCTCGGTGAACATCCCACTGCCGCCGCAGACGAAGGACCCCGGCTGGCTGCGGGCGTTCAACGCGGTCGTGCCCTCGCTGCTGGCGGAGTTCGAGCCGCAGATCCTCGTGACGCAGTGCGGGGTCGACTCGCACGAGGAAGACCCGCTGGCCGACCTTTCGCTGTCGGTCGACGGGCACCGCACCATCTACTCGACGATGCGCGACCTCGCCGAGACCTACAGCGGCGGCCGCTGGCTCGCCGTCGGCGGAGGCGGTTACCAGCTGATCCGCGTGGTCCCGCGTTCGTGGACGCACCTGATCGCCACGGTGCTCGACCGCGACGTCGCACCCGACACGGCGCTGCCGCCCGGCTGGGTCTCCTCGATCACCAAGGCCGCGCCCACCGCCGAGATCCCGCACGCGATGACCGACGACAAGGACACCGCGTTCAAGCCGTGGGGCGACGCGGCCGACGACGCGGTCGACATCGCGATCCGAGACACCCGCCGCGCGGTGTTCCCGCTGCACGGTCTCGACCCGGACGATCCCAGGGACTGACCATGTCCGAAGAGCCGGCGCACGGAAACGGCCTGCGCGACCCGTACGACTACCCCCGCGACTGGGAGGCCGACGTCGTCCTGTCCGACGGCGGCACCGTGCACCTGCGGCCCGTGGTGCCCACGGACGCCGACGGCCTCGTCGCCTTCCACAGCAGGCTTTCCGAGCGCACGCGCTACCTGCGTTACTTCGGCGCCTACCCGCGGATCCCGCCGCGCGACCTGCAGCGGTTCTCCACTGTGGACCACCACGACCGGGTCGCGTTCGTCGCGCTGCTCGGCGACGACATCGTGGCCGTCGGGCGCTACGAGCGGCTCGACGGCGGCCCCTCGGCCGAGGTCGCGTTCGTGGTCGACGACAAGCACCAGGGCCGCGGGCTGGGCTCGATCCTGCTGGAGCACCTGGCCGCCGCCGCGTCGGAGAGCGGGCTGCGCCGGTTCGTCGCCGAGGTCCTCGCCGAGAACGCGCCGATGGTCCGCGTGTTCCGCGATGCGGGCTACCAGGTCAGCCGCGCCATCGAGGAAGGCGTGCTGCACCTGGAGTTCAGCATCGACCCGACGGAGGAGTCGCTGGCCGTCGCGCGCTCACGCGAGCAGGCGGCCGAGGCGCGCAGCGTGCACAACCTGCTGCACCCGCGGTCGGTCGCGGTGATCGGCGCGTCTGCCGACCACTCGAAGGTCGGCCACGTCGCCTTCCGCAACCTGCTCGCCGCCGACTTCACCGGCACCGTCTTCCCGGTCAACCCCGAGC
Source organism: Amycolatopsis sp. NPDC049253 (assembly GCF_040678995.1). Lineage (NCBI taxonomy): Bacteria > Bacillati > Actinomycetota > Actinomycetes > Pseudonocardiales > Pseudonocardiaceae > Amycolatopsis > Amycolatopsis sp. NPDC049253. The sequence goes on from NZ_JBFAQX010000003.1 coordinate 41,565, forward strand.
ACCGCTCGGTGCGCGGGGTGCGCGCCTACGCGTCGGTGCTCGACATCCCGGACCCGGTCGACCTCGCGCTCGTGGCCGTGCCGGCCGAGCTCGTCGAGTCCGTGCTCGACGCCTGCCTCGCCAAGGGCGTGAAGACGCTGGTGATCGTTTCCGGCGGCTTCGCCGAGTCCGGCCCGCTCGGCCTGCACGCCGAGCTGCGGCTCGTCGGCGAGGCCCGCGCCCACGGCATGCGCGTGGTCGGGCCGAACGCGCTCGGCGTGCTCAACACCGCCCCCGGCGTGCGGCTCAACGCCACCCTCGCGCCGCAGCTGCCGCGGCGCGGGCACACCGGCTTCTTCTGCCAGTCCGGAGCGCTCGGCACGGCGATCCTGGCCGACGCCGGTTCGCGTGGCCTCGGCCTGTCCACGTTCGTCTCCGCCGGCAACCGCGCCGACGTCTCGGGCAACGATCTGTTGCAGTACTGGGAAACCGACCCCGAGACCGACCTCGTGCTGCTCTACCTCGAGTCCTTCGGCAACCCGCGCAAGTTCGCGCGGCTGGCAAGGCGGCTCGCGCGGAACAAGCCGATCGTCGCGGTGAAGTCGGGTCGCCACGCCGTGCGCCCGCAGCTGGCCGCCACGTCGGCGGAGGTCGACGAGGCGAGCGTGCAGGCGCTGTTCGAACAGGCCGGCGTCGTGCGCGTGGAGTCGCTCGCGCAGCTCTTCGACACCGCGCTCGTGTTCGCGCACCAGCCGCTGCCGGCCGGGCCGCGGATCGCGATCGTCGGCAACTCGAGCGCGATCGGGCTGCTCGCCGCGGACACCGCGCGGGCGCAGGGGCTGCACCTCGCGGCCGACCCCGTGGACATCGGCCCGCAGGCCGGGCCGGACGAGTTCGCCGCGGCCGTGCGCGAAGCCCTCGACTCGCCCGAGACCGACGCGCTCATCGCCGTGTTCGCCCCGCCGATCACCATTCCCGGCACCGCGTACGCGCGGGCGCTGAAGGAAGCCGTGCTGGAGCACGAGCGCACGAAACCCGTCGTGTCCACCTTCCTCGCCGCCGAGGGTGTGCCCGACGAGCTGGCCGTCCTCAGTGAAGACGGCGTGCCCACGCGGGGTTCGATCCCGTCGTACCCGAGCCCGGAACGCGCGGTGACCGCGTTGTCCCGCGTGGTGCGGTATTCGGCGTGGCGGCAGCGTCCACAGGGGACACTGGTGCGCCCGGGCGGGCTGCACGTCGAGCAGGCGCAGTCGATCGTGCGTGAGCTGCTCGCCGAAGCCGACGGCCATTCCACGATGCTGTCCGACGACGACGTGGTGCGGCTGCTCGGCTGCTACGGCGTCGACGTGGTCCCGTTCCGCGTGGTGTCCGATGTGGACGCTGCCGTCGCGGCCGCCGCGGAGCTGGGCTACCCCGTCACGCTCAAGGCCGTGGACGAGCGGCTGCGCGGCCGGCCCGACCTCGCGGGCGTGCGGCTGGACCTCACGTCGGAGGACTCCGTGCGCGTGGCCTACCGCGACCTGTGCGAGGTCTCCGGCGACAACGAGCTCTACGTGCAACGCATGGCCGCCAAGGGGATCTCGTGCGTGATCGGGCTGCAGGACGACCCGTCGTTCGGCACGCTCGTGTCGTTCGGGCTCTCGGGCCTGGTCAGCACGCTGCTCGGCGATCGCGCCTACCGTGCGGTGCCGGTCACCGACGTCGACGCCGCCACGCTCATCCGCGAGCCCCGCACGTCGCCCCTGCTCACCGGTTACCGCGGCGACGAACCCGCCGACCTGGCGGCGCTGCAGGACATGGTGCTGCGCGTGGCGGCGCTCGCGGAGGACAACCCGGAGGTCCGGTCCTTGGCGCTCGATCCGATCCTCGCTTCGCCCGACGGCGCCTTCGTGGCCAACGCGCGCATGGTGCTGGGCCCGCCGCCGACCCGGCCGGACACCGGGCCGCGGCGGTTGCGCCACATCACGCCGTCGGACTGACGGCTCACCAGGTCTTGCCGGCCTGCTCCCCGTTCGTCCGGTTGATGCGGTTGAAGAAGTTGGTCAACGCGATCTCCAGTGTGAGCGCCGACAGCTGCTCCTCGGTGAAGTGCGCGGCCGCGGCGTCCCGGATCTCGGGGGTCACGCCCGCCGCGCCGTCCTGCAGGCGGGTGGCCGCCTCGGTCAGCGCGAGCGCCGCGCGTTCCGCGTCGGTGAAGAACGGCGTCTTGCGCCACGCGACGACGTTGTGCAGCCGTTCGTCGGTCTCCCCGTGCTTCTTGGCCGCTGCCACACCGGCATACACGCACGGGCTGCAGCCGTTGATCTGGCTGGCGCGCAGGTGCACCAGCCCCAGTAGGCGCGGGTCGACGCCGCCGGCGTGGATCGCCCGGGTCAGGTGCTGGATCGCGGTGATCACGTCGGGGTTCGCCGCGCGTTTCGTCGGTGCTGTCATCGCTGGTGCTCCTCCATCGGTTACCTGTGCCCCCTCGGGCCCGTCATCCCCCCTGACGGAGCGGGAGCGAGGAAGGTAACGACATGGCCGACACCAGCCCGATCGCGGAGGCGTTCGAGTCCCAGCGCGAACGGTTGCGCGCGGTCGCCTACCGCGTCCTCGGTTCACACGCCGACGCCGAGGACGTGGTCCAGGAGGCGTGGCTGCGCCTGTCCCGGCAGGATCCGGGGGCCGTCGACAACCTCGGCGGCTGGCTCACCACCGTGGTCGGCCGGCTCAGCCTCGACGTCCTGCGCGCGCGGCAGGCCCGGCCGGAGGCACCGGGTGACGACCGGCTGCCGGAGCGGGTGGTGCCGCTCGACGGTCCCGAGGACGACGTCGCGCTCGCCGACTCGGTCGGGCTCGCGCTGCTGGTGGTGCTCGATGCGCTCGGTCCCGGTGAGCGGCTGGCGTTCGTGCTGCACGACCTGTTCGGGGTGCCGTTCGAGGAGATCGGCAAGATCCTCGGCAAGTCCACGGCCGCGGCGAAGATGCTCGCCAGCCGCGCTCGCCGGAAGGTGCGGGCGTCCGAGCAGCCGGCCGCCGCCGGGCGCGAGCAGCGTGACGTGGTCCGGGCCTTCCTGGCGGCGGCTCGCGACGGCGACTTCGCCGGGCTGCTGCGGGTGCTCGACCCCGAGGTGCGGCTGACCGCCGAGACCCCGGACGGCGTGGTCGTGGTGCTGGGCGCCACCAAGGTCGCCGGTGGGGCGCGGTTGTCCGGTGGCCTGGCCGCCGCGGGCCGGGACGTGCTCGTGGCCGGGCGCCCCGGTGTCGTGTCCCTCGACGAGGACGGCACGGTGGTGGCACTGCTCGTGTTCACGGTCGTCGAGGGGCGGATCACGGAGCTCACCGTCGTGACCGATCCGGCGAAGCTCACCGGGCGAGCAGACCGCCCAGAGTGAGCAGCTGCGCGGTGGCGCCGCCGCCGGTGAACTCGAGGCGTTTGGCCGCCGCGAAGTAGCGGTGCAGGGGATGTTCGACGTCGATGCCGACGCCGCCGTGCAGGTGCACCGCGGTGTGGGCGACGCGGTGGCCGGCTTCGGCGGCCCAGTACTTCGCCGTGGCCATCTCGGTGTCCGCCGGCAGTCCTTCCGACAGGCGCCACGCGGCCTGCCACAGCGTGAGCCGCACGGCTTCGACGTCGAGGTACGCGTCGGCGAGACGCTGGCGCACGGCCTGGAACCCGCCGAGCACGTGGCCGAACTGCTCGCGCGTACGCGTGTGGGCGGCCGTCAGCTCCAGGGCGCGCTCGACGACACCCAGCTGCTGCGCGCACAACCCGACCGCGCCGCGCTGTCGCAACGCCTGACCGACGTCGCCCAGGGCCGTGCCGGGGGCGTCGTCGAGCCGGACCAGGCCCGCGTCGGCGTGGTCGATCGTCTGCTGCGCGGCGATGGAGACTCCGCGGGCGTCGCGTTCGACCAGGAAGACCCCGCCGGGAGTCTCGACCAGCAACGCGTCGGCGAACGCCGCGAACGGCACCGCGGTCTGCACCCCGCTGACCCGTCCGCCGGTCTCCCTGAAGCCGGACGCGACCGCCAGCACCGCGGCGCCGCGCGACACCGGTACGAGCCAGCGCTCCACCAGCTCCGGCCGGCCCAGCTCCGCGAGCACCGCGGCCGCCTGCACGACGGAAGCGAGATAGGGCAGCGGCGCGACGGCCCGGCCGATCTCGATCAGCACCGAGCACTGTTCCAGCAACCCGAACCCGCCGCCGCCGACGGCCGCGGGCAGCGCCGCGTCGAGCACACCCGACTGCGCCAGCTTCGTCCACAGCGGAGCGTCGAAGCCACCGGAACCGTGCGGCCCCAGTGTTTCCGGCGTCACGTGGCCGGCGAGGATCCGGCGGGTCAGCGCGGCGAGGTCCTGCTGCGCCTCGGTGGGGGAGAAGTCCACGGCGGTGCTCCTAACGCGTCACGGGCTGGCCGAGCGCGGCCGCGGCGACGATGTCGCGCTGCACCTCGTTCGTGCCGCCGCCGAAGGTGAGGATGAGGGCGGAGCGGTGCAGACGTTCGAGTCGCCCGGCCAGTACCGCGCCCGGCGAACCCCCGCGGACGACGGCGGCCGCGCCGAGCACCTCCATCAGCAGCCGGTAGGCCTCGATCGCGGACTCCGTGCCGAACACCTTCGTCGCCGACGCCTCGGCCGGTCCGAGCTCGCGTTGCGCGGCCGCCCACGCGATCTGCCAGTTGCGCAGCTTCAGGTACTCCGCGCGGGTGTGCACCCGGGCGAGGTTCAGCCGCACCCATTCGGCGTCGAGCAGCGGCGTGCCCTCGGGGGTGACGGCGGTGCGCGCCCACTCGATCACGTCGCGCAGGGCCGTGCGCAGGGGCGCGGCCGAGGTCAGCGCGACGCGCTCGTGGTTGAGCTGGTTGGTGATCAGCGGCCAGCCCGCGTTCTCGTCGGCGACGCGTGCGGTCACGGGCACGCGCACGTCGTCGTAGTAGGTGGCGCTGGTGCCGGGACCCGCGACGGTGCGGACCTTCGTCCAGGAGAAGCCGGGCGCCGACGTCGGCACGACGAGCATCGACAGGCCCTTGTGCTTCGGCGCGTCCGGGTCCGTGCGCACGGCGAGCCACACGTAGTCGGCGTACTCGATGAGACTGGTCCACATCTTCTGGCCGGTGATCACGTACTCGTCGCCGTCGCGCACCGCGCGCGTGCGCAGCGACGCGAGGTCCGTGCCCGCGCCCGGTTCGGAGTAGCCGATGGAGAAGTGCAGCTCGCCGGCGGCGATGCGCGGCAGGTAGAACGCCTTCTGGTCCTCGGTGCCGTAGCGCATGATGGTGGGCCCGATCGTGTTCACCGTCAGGAACGGCACGGGCACGCCCGCGGCCGCCGCCTCGTCGGTGAACACGAGCCCCTCGAGCATCGAGCGCGCCTGCCCGCCGTACTCCCGCGGCCAGCCCAGCGCGAGCCACCCGTCCTTGCCCAGCCGGCGCACGATCTCCTTGTACGCCAAGCCGTCGCCGTACTCGCCGCCGCCCGCGGCGAGGCTCTCTCGGCGGGCCGGTGTCATCAGCTCGGCGAAGTACTCCCGTAGCTCGGCCGCCAGCTCACGCTGGGCGTCCGTGTGGTCGATCCGCACCGCTCACCTCGCCGCCGGTTGTATAGAACTTGTTCTAGTTGTAGCAGGTGGCCCGGCGATAAGGAAGGCGTCGTGAGCCTTGCCTGAAACGAGAACAGATTCTAGTCTGGCCTCATCCTGGCATGCTTCGACGAGGAGGCTCGCGGTGAGAGCAGCCGTACTGAACGCGATCGGCGACGACAAGCTGGAGCTGCGGGACGACGTCACCACCGTCGATCCGGGCCCGGACGAGGTCCGGATCCGGGTGCGGGCCTCGGGCATCTGCCACAGCGACCTCTCCGCGATGGACGGCACGCTGCCGGCGCTCGCGCCCGGCGTCGTCGGCCACGAGGGTTCGGGCGAAGTCCTCGAGGTCGGCTCCGCCGTCACCCACCTCGTGCCGGGCGACCACGTCACCGTCTCCTTCGTCCCGCCGTGCGGCTCGTGCGCCAACTGCCTGCGCGGCCAGCCGAACCTCTGCGCCGTGCACGCGATCGCCGCGTTCACCACCCCGCGGTTCCGCCTCGGTGACACGCCGCTGTTCGGCTACGCCGGGCTCGGCACGTTCGCCGACGAGGTGGTGGTGCCCTCGTCCGGTGCGATCAAGGTCGATGCCGACGTGCCGTTCGAGACGGCCGCGCTGATCGCGTGCGGTGTGCTCACCGGTGTCGGGTCCGTGCTCAACACCGCGCAGGTGGAGCCGGGCTCCACGGTCGTGGTCTTCGGCTGCGGTGGCGTCGGCATCTCCGTGATCCAGGGCGCGCGCATCGCCGGCGCGGCCACGATCGTCGCCGTGGATCCGGTGGCGGGCAAGCATTCCGCCGCACAACGCTTCGGCGCCACCCACGCCGTGACGCCCGAGAACCTCGACGAGCTCAAGGCCGAGCTGACCGGCGGCGAGGGCTTCGACTACGCGTTCGACGTCGTCGGCGCGCCCGCCACCATCCGCGCCGGCTGGGACGCCGCGCGCCGGGGTGGCGCGGTCGTGGTCGTCGGCGCCGGGCGGGGCGACGCGATGGTGTCGTTCAGCGCACAGGAGCTTTTCCTGCACGACAAGAAGATCCTCGGCTCGTTCTACGGTTCGTCGCACGTCCATCGCGACACCGCCACCATGCTGCGGTTCTGGCGCGCCGGCCTGCTCGACCTCGACGGCATGATCTCGCGCCGCCTCACCTTCGCGGACCTCAACGACGGTCTCAGCCTGCTACGCGAAGGCAGCACCGACGTCATCCGCCAGGTGGTGACGCTGGCGTGAGCCTCGACGGCAAGGTCGCCATCGTCACCGGAGCCGCCGCCGGGCTCGGCCGCGCGGAGGCGCTCGCGCTGGCCCGCGAAGGCGCGGCGGTGGTGGTCAACGACGTCACCGAAGCCCGCGCGACGGTCGAGGAAATCGAGACGGGCGGCGGCAAAGCGCTCGCCGTGGCGGGTGACGTCGCCGAAACCGCCACCGCGCGGGAACTCCTCACCGCCGCCGTGGACCACTTCGGCGGCCTCGACATCGTGGTCAACAACGCCGGCGTGCTGCGCGACCGCATGCTGTTCTCGATGACCGACGCCGAATGGGACCAGGTCATCGCCGTCCACCTGCGCGGGCACTTCCTGCTCTCCCGCGCCGCCGCGCGACACTGGCGCGAACGCTCCAAAGTGGATGGAAAGCCGGTGTACGGACGGCTGGTGAACACCGCGTCCGAAGCCTTCCTCGTCGGCTCACCCGGCCAGCCGAACTACTCCGCCGCGAAGGCCGGCATCGCCGCGCTCACCGTGTCCGCCGCGCGCGGGCTGGCGAAGTACGGCGTGCGCGCCAACACGATCTGCCCCCGCGCCCGCACGGCGATGACGGCGGACGTCTTCGGCGAAGCACCCGAAAGCGGCCTCGATCCGCTGTCGGTCGAGCACGTCGCCCCGTTCGTCGCCTTCCTCGCCTCGCCCGCCGCCGACGGCATCAACGGCCAGGTTTTCGTCGTCCACGGCGGCATGGTCGCGCTGCTGCGCCCGCCTTCGGTCGAGCAGCGCTTCGACGCCGCGTACGGCACGTGGACCCCCGCCGAGCTGGCGGAGACGGTCGGCGCGCACTTCGCCGGCCGCGACCCGGAGCGGATGTTCGCCGCCACCGAGCTTCTCACCCTGCCCTGACCTCCCGGGAGATCTCATGACGCTCACCGTGCTACCGCACCGCGACGAAGCCGGGCTCAAGGCCGGGCAGCTGTTCATCGGCGGCGAGTGGACGCCCGCGCGCGACGGCGCGACGTGGACCCACCTGCACCCCGCCACGGGTGAGGAGATCGGCGAGTTCGCCGTCGCGGGTCCTGCCGACGTCGACGACGCCGTGGCCGCCGCGCGCGCGGCGTTCGCGGCCTGGGGCACCTCGCGCGCGAGCACGCGCATCGCCGTGCTGCTGAAGTACGCCGAGCTGCTGCGCGCACACGCCGACGAGCTGCGCGCGCTGCAGGCCCTGGACAACAGCGTGCCGCTGTCGTTCGGCGCCATCTACGCGACGTCGGTGGCCGCCGCGGCCGACGTGTTCACCCACCACGCCGGCTGGGTCGACAAGGCGGGCGGCCAGACGCTGCCGCCGTACCAGGGCGGCGACCACCTGGCGATGACCTTCCTCGAGCCGATCGGCGTCGTCGGGGCGATCCTGCCGTGGAACGCGCCTTTCCTGCTCTTCGCGCAGAAGGTGGCACCGGCGCTCGGCGCGGGCTGCACGGTGGTGCTCAAGGCTTCGGAGTACGCGTCGTTCGCCGTGATCCGCATGGTCGAGCTGCTCGCCGAGGCGGGCCTGCCCGCGGGCGTGCTCAACCTCGTGACCGGCCCCGGCGACCCGACGGGCGAGCGCCTCATCACGCACCCGGATGTCGACAAAGTGAGTTTCACCGGCAGTCGCGCGGTCGGCAAGCGCATCGTCGAGGCGTCGGCGGGCACGCTCAAGCGCGTGTCGCTGGAGCTCGGCGGCAAGAGCCCGGCGATCGTGTTCCCCGACGCGCCCAACGTCGGCCTCGCCGCCATGACGACGATGGGCGCGGTCACGATGGGCCTGTCCGGCCAGGCGTGCGTGGCCAACACCCGCGCGCTGGTGCACCGCGACGTCTACGACGAGTTCCTCGCCGCCGCGCAGGGCATGGCCGCGGCCGTGACCTACGGCGACCCGTTCGACCCGACGGTGATCTCGTGCCCGCTCGTGAACGGCCGGCAGCTCGAACGCGTGCTCGGCTACCTCGAGAAGGGCAAGGCCGAGGGCCGGCTCGTGACGGGTGGCGAACGGCTCGGCGGCGACTACGCGAGCGGCAACTTCGTGGCCCCGACGATCTTCGCCGACGTGGACAACTCGGCGACCATCGCACAGGAAGAGATCTTCGGGCCCGTGCTCGCCGTCGTGCCCTTCGACTCGGAAGAGGAGGCGATCGCGCTCGCCAACGACACCGAGTACGGCCTCGGCGCCGGCCTCTTCACCGCCGACTCCGCCCGCGCGTTCCGCGTGGCCCGGCGGCTGCGCGCCGGCACCATCGGCGTCAACGGCTTCCAGGTCGAACCGCACCTGCCCTTCGGCGGGTTCAAGCAGTCGGGTCTCGGCCGCGAGGGCGGGCTGTCGGCGTTCGAGGCCTACACCGAGCTCAAGACCGTGCTCATGCCGCTCGGCGAGGAGCTGATGTAGTGGGCCGGCTCGACGGCCGGGTCGCTCTCGTCACCGGCGCGGCCCGCGGCCAGGGCGCGGCGGCCGCGCGCGCGTTCGTCGCCGAGGGCGCCCGTGTGGTGATCGCCGACGTGCTCGACGCCGAAGGCAAGCAGCTCGCCGCCGACCTCGGCGGCGCGGCCGTGTTCCAGCACCTCGACGTGGGCGACGAGGACGCCTGGACGGCCGCGATCGAGCGGACCGTCGCCGAGTTCGGACCGCCGACGGTGCTCGTGAACAACGCCGGCGTCCTGCATTTCGCGGAGCTGAAGAGCACCACGCTGGCCGACTACGAACGCGTGGTGCGCGTGAACCAGATCGGGGCGTTTCTCGGGATGCGGTCGGTCGTTGAACCGATGACCGGGGCCGGTGGCGGCTCCATCGTCAACGTGTCCTCTGTGGAGGGACTTGCCGGCATGCCGTTCCTCGTCGCCTACACCGCGAGCAAGTTCGCGATCCGCGGGATGACCAAGGTCGCCGCGCTGGAGCTGGGCGCGCGCGGCATCCGGGTGAACTCCGTCCACCCGGGCATGATCGACACGAAGATGGTTTCCGAGGCCGCCGGCGCGGATGTCGACGTGTCGTGGGTCGGCAAGAAGGTGGCGCTCGGCCGCGTGGGGCGGGCCGACGAGATCGCGCCGCTGCTCGTGTTCCTGGCGAGCGAGGAGAGCTCGTACTGCACCGGGAGCGAGTTCGTAGCGGACGGGGGAGCTACGGCGACTCACGCGTTGAAGCTGTGATCCACACGACTGAGAGGACGCAGTGAACACCGCTAACGGAAATCGGGCGGGAGGTATGGACAAGACTCGGGGGTGACTACTGGGAGGTGTGGTGGGCGAGACCGGCTCGATCACCCTCCCGGGCACCGCGGCGCTGACCCAGGTCGGCCGGCTCGCCACGCTGTCCTGGGAGGTGCTGCGGGCGATCTTCCGGCGTCCGTTCCAGTTCCGCGAGTGGATCCAGCAGTGCTGGTTCTTCGCGAGTGTCACGATCCTGCCGACGGCGCTGGTCGCCATCCCGTTCGGGGCCGTGATCGCGCTCCAGCTGGGGTCGCTGACCACGCAGATCGGCGCGCAGTCGTTCACGGGTGCCGCGAGCGCGCTCGCGATCGTGCAGCAGGCCGCCCCGCTGATCACGGCGCTGCTCGTGGCCGGCGCGGGCGGCAGCGCGGTCTGCGCGGACATCGGCGCACGCAAGATCCGTGAAGAGATCGACGCCATGGAAGTGCTCGGCGTCAACCCGATCCAGCGCATCGTCGTGCCGCGCGTGCTGGCCGCGATCGTGGTGTCGGTGCTGCTCAACGGCCTCGTCAGCGTGGTCGGGGTGCTCGGCGGCTACTTCTTCAACGTGGTGTTGCAGGGCGGCACGCCCGGCGCGTACCTGGCCAGCTTCAACGCGCTGGCCCAGGTGCCGGACCTGTGGATCAGCGAGATCAAGGCGTTCCTCTACGGCTTCGTCGCCGGCGTGGTCGCGGCCTTCCGCGGCCTGAACCCCGCGGGCGGCCCGAAGGGCGTGGGCGACGCGGTGAACCAGGCCGTGGTGATCACGTTCCTGTTGCTGTTCCTCATCAACGTCGTGCTCACCGCGATCTACCTCAAGATCGTGCCGCCGAAGGCGCTGTGACGTGACCGCCGAACCGATCGAGGCCCCCGCGCTGTCCGACCGGACGCTCGAGATCATCGCGCGTCCGGGCGCGAGCCTGGAAGGACTCGGGCGCCAGCTGTCGTTCTACGGCCGCGCGCTCGCGTGGTCGCCGCGCACGATCCGCCGCTACGGCCACGAGACCCGACGGCTGCTCACCGAAGTCTGCTTCGGCACGGGCGGACTCGCGGTGATCGGCGGGACGCTCGGCGTGATGATCGGCATGACGCTGTTCACCGGGCTCATCGTGGGGTTGCAGGGCTACTCCGCGCTCAACCAGCTCGGCACCGCCGCGCTCACCGGCTTCATTTCGGCCTACTTCAACACCCGTGAGGTCGCGCCGCTCTCGGCCGGGCTCGCGCTGTCGGCCACCGTCGGCTGCGGCTTCACCGCGCAGCTGGGTGCGATGCGGATCTCCGAGGAGATCGACGCGCTCGAGGTGATGGCCGTGCCGAGCATGCCCTACCTCGTGACGACGCGGGTGCTCGCCGGCGTCACCGCGGTGATCCCGCTGTACGCGATCGGCCTGCTCTCGTCCTACCTCGCGTCGCGGCAGATCACCATCTGGCTCTACGGCCAGTCGGCCGGCACCTACGACCACTACTTCACCCTGTTCTTGCCCCCCGAAGACGTGTTGTGGTCGTTCGCCAAGGTGATCGTGTTCAGCGTGATCGTGATCCTGTCCCATTGCTACTACGGCTACACAGCCGACGGCGGGCCGGCCGGCGTCGGCGTGGCGGTGGGCCGCGCGGTGCGCACGTCGATCGTGCTGATCTCGGTGCTCGACTTCTTCCTCAGCCTCGCGATCTGGGGCGCCAACACGACCGTGCGGATCTCCGGATGAGCACGCGGCGCGAAACGCTGAAGCGGCTCCGGTACCAGGTGCTGGGGCTGGTCTTCCTCGTCGTCGCGGCCCTGTTCTTCACGACCACGATCGCGATCTACAAGAAGGTCTTCACGCCGGTCACGCTCGTGAAGCTGGAGACCGACCACGTCGGCAGCCAGCTGCGCACCGGCGGCGACGTGAAGGTGCGCGGCCTGCTCGTGGGCGAGATCCGCTCGGTCACGGCACAGGGTGACCACGCTGAGCTGGAACTCGCGCTGCAGCCCGACAAGATCGACGAGATCCCGAGCAACGTCTCGGCGCGGCTGCTGCCCAAGACGCTCTTCGGCGAGCGCTACGTCGCGTTGCAGCTGCCCGAAAAGCCCGCCGCGCACATCGAAGCCGGCGACGTGATCCCGCAGGATCGCAGCAGCACGGCGATCGAGCTGGAACAGGTGCTCGACGACGTGATGCCGCTGCTGCAGGCCGTGCAGCCGGAAAAGCTTTCGAGCACCCTCAGTGCCGTGTCGACCGCGCTCGACGGGCGCGGCAAGCAGCTCGGCCGGACGCTCGTGAACCTCTCGGACTACCTCGGGCAGCTGAACCCGTCGCTGCCCGACCTCAAGGCCGACATCACCGGTCTGGCCAACGTCTCCGACACCTACGACAAGGCCGCGCCGGACCTGCTCGACGCGTTGGCCGACCTCACCACGACGACTCAGACCATTGTGGAGAAACGCCAGGGACTGTCCGATGTGTACGCCTCGGTCTCGGCCGCGTCGGCCGACCTCACGAGCTTCCTCGACGTCAACAAGGACAACCTGATCCGGCTCACCACGGCCGTGCAGCCGACGCTCGACGTGCTCGCGAAGTACGCGCCCGAGTACCCCTGCCTGCTCAAGCAGCTCGCCGCTTCGGTGCCGGAGGCCGAGCTGGCGTTCGGCAAGGGCACCGCCCACCCCGAGGTGAGCCGCGTGACGATCGAGTTCAGCGCCAGCCGCGGCAAGTACCTGCCGGGCGTCGACGAGCCGAAGTACGACGACAAGCGCGGCCCCCGCTGTTACCCGCAGGTGCCGAAACCCGGGTACTGGCCGCAGTACCCGCCGGACGGCGCGGTCAAGGACGGCTCCACGAAACCCCCGCCGCCGCACAGCCCGGCCGAGTCGCTGCCCGGCGAGATCACCTCGGGGGCGATCACGTCGAACACCGTCGCCGGCCGTGGTCCGTCGGGCGGTGGCGGGGAGTCGGGCGGCGCGCCTTCGGTGATCGGCTCGACCGACGAGGAGCAGCTGATCGCCCTGCTGGCCTCGCCCGCGATGGGCACCACGCCGGACCAGGTGCCGGGCTGGGCCGGCCTGCTCGTCGGGCCGCTCTACCGCGGGGCGGAGGTGGAGCTCAAGTGAGGTCCTTCGTTCCCGCGCTGGTGAAGATCCTGATCTTCGCCGCCGTCACGGTGCTGCTTACCGGCATCCTCGCGGCCACCATCGCGAACACGAACTTCGGCACCACGGCCGGGTTCGCCGCGAAGTTCACCGACGCGTCGGGCCTGCAGCCGGGCGACGACGTGCGCATCTCCGGCGTGAAGGTGGGGCAGGTCGACTCGATCGACGTGCAGCAGGGCGAGCAGAACCTCGCGGACGTGCGCTTCGCCGTCGACGCCCAGTACAAGCTGCCCGCGCTCACGACCGCGACGATCAAGTACCGCAACCTCGTCGGCCAGCGCTACCTCGCGCTCGGCACCGACGTCACGGGCGGCGGCACGCTGGCCGACGGCGCGACGATCCCACCCGAGCGCACTAAACCCGCGCTGAACCTCACCGTGTTGTTCAACGGGTTCAAGCCGCTGTTCCAGGCGCTGGACCCGAAGGAGGTCAACCAGCTCTCGGCCGAGATCATCCAGGTCTTCCAGGGCGAGGGCGGCACGATCACGAGCCTGCTCGCGCACACCGCCTCGATCACGACGTCGATCGCCGGCAAGGACCAGGTGATCGGGCAGGTCATCGACAACCTCAACCAGGTCCTGACCACGGTGAACTCGCGCGGCCCGCAGCTGGGTGACCTGATCGACCAGACGCAGCGGCTCGTGAGCGGCCTGGCCGAGCAGCGCAAGCCGATCGGCGACGCCGTGGGCGCGCTGGGCGAGCTCACCGACACCACGGCGGGTCTGCTCTCCGACGCGCGCCCGGCCGTGCAGGAAGACGTGAAGCAGCTCGGCACGCTGTCGGGCAACCTCGCGGATTCCGACCAGCTGCTCGACCACCTGCTGCAGGTGCTGCCGGGCAACCTGGAGAAGTTCACGCGGACCCTGAGCTACGGCAGCTGGTTCAACTACTACCTGTGCGGGATCGAAGGCACGATCGGGATTTCGTCGCTGGACGTGACGTTGCCGATCGTGCCGCTGCCCGCCACGCAGCGCGCGCCGAGGTGTGGCCCGTGACGCGGCTGAAGGAACGCAACCAGGCGGCCGTCGGCGGGGTGACACTCGTGCTCATCCTGCTCGTGACCGCCGTGGCCTACTTCTCCGACAGCATCCCGATGTTCGGCAACGGCACCACGTACTCGGCGTACTTCGGCGAAGCCGCGGGGCTCGCGCCGGACAACGAGGTGGAGGTCGCCGGGGTGAAGGTGGGCCAGGTGACGTCGGTGGAGCTGGCCCACAAGCAGGTGCTGGTGAAGTTCCGGGTGAAGGGCGTGCGCGTCGGTGACGCCTCCACCGCGTCGATCGAGATCAAGACACTGCTGGGGGAGAAGTACCTCGCGCTCGACCCGAAGGGCGCCGGCACGCAGAGCCCCGGCGACACGATCCCGCTGCAGCGCACGCGCACGCCGTTCCAGCTGCAGGACGCGTTCGACCAGCTCTCCACGACCGTCGGCGACATCGACACCAAGCAGCTCGCGGACAGCTTCACCGCGCTCTCGGATTCGCTCAAGGACAGCCCGCAGTACCTGAAGGACACGCTCTCGGGCCTGTCCGCGCTGTCGAAGACGGTGTCCTCGCGCGACGACGACCTGCACACGCTGCTGGCCAACACGAGCACCATCTCCAAGACGCTCTCGGACCGCAACACCCAGCTGCAGCAGGTGATCAGCGACGGCAACCTGCTGCTGACCGAGCTGCAGAACCGCCGTGACCAGATCAGCGCGCTGCTCAAGGGCACGCAGCAGATCTCGCAGCAGCTCTCCGGGCTCGTCGCCGACAACCGGGCGCAGCTGAAGCCGACGCTCGACGCGCTGGGGAAGGTGACCGACGTGCTGCAGCGCAACCAGGGCAACCTCGACCGCGGCCTGGCGCTGATGGCGCCGTTCGCGCGCGTCGGCGCCAACGCGACGGGCAACGGCCGGTGGTTCGAGGGCTACCTGTGCGGACTGCTGCCGCCGACGATCACCGCGGGCGGGCTGTCGATCAACCCCGAGGGCTGCACCCCGCCCATCGCGGCGCCGAACCAGGGGGTGGGCGGACGGTGACGATCGAAACGAAGACGCAGCGGAACTTGGTGACCTGGCTGGGTTTCGCGTGCGTGGCCGCGCTGCTGCTCACGGCCGGGCTCTGGCTGGTGTTCCGCACGAGCAGCGGCACCACGCTGTCGGCCTACTTCGGCAAGACCGTCGGCCTCTACGCCGGGTCTTCGGTGCGGGTGCTGGGCGTTCCCGTCGGCGAGGTCACCGCCGTGACGCCGGACGGGCAGGCCGTGCGCGTGGACATGCGGGTGAACGACGACGTGCCGATCCCCGTGAACGTCGGTGCCGTCGTGGTCGCCCCGAGCCTCGTCAGCGACCGCTACGTGCAGCTCACCCCGGCCTACGACAGCGGTCCGACACTCGCGAGCGGCACCGTGCTCGCCCGCGACAAGACGGCCACGCCCGTGGAGCTCGACGACCTCTACGCGAGCCTCGACAAGCTCTCCACCGCCCTCGGCCCCGACGGTGCCAACAAGAACGGCGCCCTGTCCGACGTTCTCGACACCGCGGCCGCCAACCTCAAGGGCAACGGCGCCGACCTCAACTCCACCGTCGGCCGCCTCGCCGACCTCGCGGGCACGCTCGACGACTCCAAGGACGACCTGTTCGCCACCGTCCAGAACCTCGACTCGTTCACCGATGCCCTCGCCCGGAGTGACAGCCAGCTCAACGAGTTCTACCAACGCGTGGCCGACGTCAGCGGGTTCCTCGCCGACGACTCGGCCGACGTCGGAGCCGCGCTCAACTCCCTGGCCTCCTCGCTCGGTGACGTGAAACAGTTCGTGGCCGACAACAAGGCCGGGCTGGAGTCCAATGTGGATAAACTGGCGTCCCTCACCGGTGTGCTCGTGGACCAGCGCGCGGCGCTCGCCGAGGTGCTCGACATCGCGCCCACCGGCGCCACGAACTTCATCAACTCCTACGACGCCGCGTCGGGCACCATCGCCGTGCGCGACAACCTCAATGAGATCACCAACCCGCCCATCCTCACCGTCTGCCGGATCCTCGCCGCGGGGACCCCGAAGGGCGTGCCCACCACGTTGACCGACATCTGCAAGCAGCTCGCGCCGGTCCTCGACGGCGCGCTCCAGCTGCCGACCGTGCCGCAGGTGCTCAACTCGCTGCAGAACGGCCAGCTGCCCCCGTTGCCGCTTCCGCTCGTGGACGTGATGACGCAGCTTTCCGGCGGTGGCAAGTGAAGCGGCGGCGCCTGGCCGGGGTGCTCGCCGGCGTGCTCGTGCTCGCCGGGTGCAGCGACGGCGGGTTCAACGGCCTGTACTCCACGCCGCTGCCGGGCGGGCCGGACCTGGGCGACCACCCGTACCACGTGACGGCGCTGTTCACCGACGTGCTCGACCTCGTGCCGCAGGCGAGCGTGAAGGTCGACGACGTGGCCGTGGGCCGGGTCGACAAGATCACCCTCACGCCCGACACCCGCTCGGCCCTCGTCGCCATGACGGTCAACGGCGACGTGCAGCTGCCCGCCAACGCGCGAGCCGAGCTGCGGCAGTCGAGTCTGCTGGGGGAGAAGTTCGTGGAGCTGGGCCGGCCGACCGCCGAAAAGCCCGTCGGTCACCTCGCCGACGGCGCGCAGATCCCGCTCGGGCGCACCAACCGCAACCCCGAGGTCGAGGAAGTGCTCGGCGCGCTCTCCCTGCTGCTCAACGGCGGTGGTCTCGGCCAGCTCCAGGACATCAGCCACGAGCTGAACGACGCGTTGTCCGGCAACGAACCCGAGATGCGCGCGCTGCTGTCGCGAGTGGACGATCTCGCGACGCAGCTCGACTCGCACAAGGGCGAGATCCTGCGCGCGATCGACGGGCTGGACAAGCTGTCGCACACCCTCGCCGGGCAGCAGCAGAACATCAAGACCGCGCTGGACAACCTGGCGCCCGGCCTGAAGGTCGTGGCCGATCAGCGCGACCAGCTCGTGGGGATGCTGAACGCGCTCAACAAGCTTTCGGGCGTCGCGGTGGACACGGTGAACCGCAGCCGTGACCAGCTCGTGGCGAACCTCAAGGCGCTGCAGCCGACGTTGGAGAAGCTCGGCGAGGCGGGCCAGGACCTGCCGAACGCACTGCAGATCCTGCTCACCTACCCGTTCCCGGACTACGCCGGCAACACGATCAAGGGCGACTACGCCAACGTCGACGCGACCGTGAACCTCGATCTCGACAAGCTGCTGCAGAACTTCACGAACTCCTCGCAGCCGCCGATCCAGATCTCCGGGCTCACTTCGCAGCCGGGCGCGGGTGCGGCCACTCCGGCGCTGCCCCTTCCGTTGCCGACCACCGCGCCGCCGGCGAAGAACCAGGCCGGGCCCGGCGGGCTGCTCGGCGGTCTCCTGGGTGGCTTGCTCGGGGGAGGTGCGGGATGACCTCGCGCAAGACGCGGATCCAGCTCATCGCGTTCGTGGTGATCGCCGTGGTGTCGGTGGCGTACGCGGGCGGCAAGTACGCGGGCCTCGACCGGCTGTTCGGCTCCCGCGGCTACCAGGTGACCTTGCAGCTGGCCGATTCCGGCGGCATCTTCGTCAACTCCGAGGTCGCCTACCGCGGGGTGACCGTCGGGCGTGTTTCGGCGATGACGCTCACCGGCCACGGCCTCGACGTGCACCTCGACCTCGACTCCGGCGGCCCGGACATCCCCGACGACCTCCACGCCCAGGTGGCCAACCGCTCGGCGGTGGGGGAGCAGTTCGTGGACCTGCTGCCCGACCGCGAGACGGGCCCGTACCTGCACGACGGCTCCGTGATCACGCAGGACCGGACGTCGCTGCCCGCGTCGCCGGACTCCGTGCTGTCGCACCTGGACGATCTCGTGGCGAGCGTGCACCCGGACTCGCTCAAGACCGTGGTCGACGAGACCTACGACGCGTTCGCCGGCACGGGTCCGCAGCTGCAGAAGCTGTTGGACAGCACGGGTTCGCTCACCGCGAAGGCCGCGCAGTACATCCCGCAGACGCGCGGGCTGCTGGCCAACTCGCGCACGGTGTTCGCCACGCAGGAGCGCCAGGCGCAGAACATCACCGACTTCGCCGGCGGGCTGAAGACGATCGCGGCGCAGCTCAAGTCGTCGGATCCCGACCTGCGCACGGTGATCGACCAGGCGCCCCAGCTGAGCCGCCAGATCAGCGACGTGCTCGCCACCTCGGGCACCGATCTCGGCGTGATCTTCGCGAACTCGCTGACCACCGCCCAGATCACCTCCGCGCGCACCGACGCGATCGAGGAGCTGCTGGTCGCCTACCCGGTGATCTCGGCGTTCTCGCCCTCGACGTCGCCGGACGGCACCGGGCACCTCGGTGTGGTGTTCAACTTCTTCGACCCGGCGTCGTGCACGAAGGGCTACGAGGGCACGAAACAGCGTCCGGCCAGTGACACCACCGAAGCGCCGGTGAACGTGAACGCCTACTGCGCCGAGCCGCCGGGCAGCCCCGTCGAGGTCCGTGGTGCGCAGAACGCGCCGTACGCGGGGAAGCCGCCCGCGATCCCGGCCGCACCGAAGGAATCGGTGCCGTCCACCACTCCGGACGCGAATCAGCTGCCCGGCCTGCTCGGTCTGCTCACGCCGCCGGCCGGCGGCCTCGGGGCGCTGCTGGGCGGCTCGTGATGAAGGCGCTTCTGCTCGTGCCGGCGCTCGCCGTCCTCGCGGCCGCCTGGTTCGGTTGGTCGTGGTGGCACGCGGCCCACGACGACGCATTGGCGCGCGGCCGCGACCGTGACGCCGTACTGGCCGCGGCCAGCACGGAACTGGTGGCGCTCAACACGATCGACTACCACGCCGGCGGCGCCGACGTGGACCGCTGGATCGGCGCCACCACCGGCCAGTACGGCGCGACCCTCGCCGGTGACCGGCAGCTGCAGCTCGACCGCGCGACGAGCACCAAGACGGTGTCGACGGCCTCGCTCCGGCAGGCGGCCGTGACCGACCTCGACCCGGCCGCGGGCACGGCCCGCGTCATCGCCGTGCTCGACGTGCGCGTGAGCACGGGCGGCGGCGCACCGGTGCCGAAACAGGCGCGGCTGACCGTGGACTTCGCGCGGGACGGCGACACGTGGAAGGTCGGCGGCGTCCAGGCGGTGGGCTCGTGAAACGCTGGTCGATCGCCGTGACCGTGGTGGCGCTCGCGTGCGCGGTCTGGTTCGCCGTGCAGGCTTCGGCGCTGCACCCCCGTGACGACGACACGTTGGTCGACCAGGCCACCACCACCCAGGTGCGCGACCAGGTGAGCGCGGCCGTGAAGGCGCTGTTCTCCTACGACTACGCCGACCTCGACCGCACCACACGCGCCGCCGCCTCCGTGCTCAGCGGCCCCGCCGTCGGCCAGTACCACGCCCAGTTCGCCACCGCGAGCAAGCACGCGACCGACGGCAAGCTCATCCGCACGACCACCGTCCGCTCGGCCGGCGTCCGCACCCTCCAGGGCGACGACGCGACCCTGCTGCTTTTCCTGGACCAGCAAACGATCCTGCCCGGCGGGGGAGCACCGCAGTCCTCGGTCGGCCAGCTGGCCGTGACCGCCCACCGCGTGGACGGGTCGTGGAAGATCACGGGCCTCGACCCGCTCTAACCGAACGCACCACCCGCACCGAACACCAGCCGCGCGAAGCGTTCACCGACCCGCAGGTGGGTCTCGGCGCCCGGGTGCAAAGCGTCGGGCAGGGGCAGCTCCGCGAAGTCCTCCTCGCCGTAGAGGGTCAGGCCGTCGAGGAGGTGCAGGTTCGGGTCGTCGCCGCGCTGCGCGACGATCCGCGTGAGTTCGTCCCGGATGACCTTCAGCGTGAGCTTGCCGGGGCCCGGTTCGCCGGTCGCGCGGAAGCGGACGACGCCGTCGGCTTCGAAGACGGGGGCGCCGGGGCCGGGGGTGTCCTCGTGGATCGGGCACAGGAGCGGCGACACGACCAGCAAGGGCGTGGCGGGGTGGCCGGCGCGGATCGTGTCCAGGAACCCGTGCACGGCGGGGCCGAACGCGCGCAGCCGCATGAGGTCGGCGTTGACGAGGTTGATGCCGAGCTTCACGCTGATGACGTCGGCCGGGGTGTCGCGCATGACCTGCGCGATGAACGGGTCCAGCAGCGCACTGCCGCCGAAGCCCAGGTTGGTCAGCTCCACGCCCGCGTGCCTCGCGGCCACCGCCGGCCACGTCGTGGTGGGGCCGTCCGCGCCCGAGCCCTGGCTGATGGAGCTGCCGTGGTGCAGCCACCGCCGGCGGCCGTCCGGGCTCGGCGCGCCGGCCGGCGCGTCGGCCCGGAGCGCGACGAGCGTGGTGAGTTCGTTGTGCGGCAACCAGATCTCGACGTCCTTGGTCCGCGCGGGCAGGCCGGCGAACCGGACCGTGCCCGGCTCGCCGCGCCGCACCTCGGTGCCGCCGGTCGTCATGTCGACGAGGAGCTCGTCCCCGCCGCCCACGGTTCCCGCGCCGACGGGAGCGCCGTCCACGAACAGCTCGTACACCCCGTCGGGCCGCGGCGCCGCGGCGACGTAGGACACCTTGGTGCGCAGCGCGTCCAGCTCCACCACGGTCGCGGCGGTCCGGAACACCAGGCGCACCCCGGAGGGCTGCGCCTCCACCATGGCCAGCTGCGCGTCCCCTCGCGCGCGAGCCCACACGGGCAACCGGTGCGGCACCAGGCCACGCTCGGTGTGCTCGAGCTCCAGGGCGCCGCGGACCGTATCGGGCAAGTCGATCATGTGCACGCGCCCCAGTCTGGCCGCCGGCGCCGAGCCGCGCACGGTGTTTTCAGCGCTGGATCAACCCCGGCTCCCCGAACAGCCCCTTCGCCCAGTCCAGCGCCGCCGGCAGGTCGTCCCACTGGCGGTCCTGCTCGGTGAGGTAGGGGAACACATACGGATCCGTCACCTCGGCCGGCAGGTCGTCGGGCCGGCAGTCGCAGGCGATGCCGAAGTTGTGGTCGTTGATGGTCTGCGCGACCGACGCCGGTTGCGCGTCCCAGACGCCGAACCAGAGGCGGCGCAGCATCGCCGGGTGGGCGACGCCGAAGATCAGGCGGCCGATGTCGAGCGGCTCTCCGGCCGAGATCACGCGGGCGACCGCGTGCGTGCGCCGCTTCTTGCGGGCAAAGGTGAACGTCCCGGTGAAGCCGGACCAGATCTCGACGCTGTGGCCCGCGTCGATGATCGCCGCGCACAGGGTCACCAGCGCCTGGCCGCGGTTGATGATCACCTGGTGGGCGATGCGGTGGGAGTAGGCGGCCGGGATGAGGAAGGTGACGACCTTGCCGCGGCGGGAGACCTGGCGGGGCAGGGCGTCGACCATGCACTCGGGCACCCCGGACAGGTCGGCGCCGATGTCGACCTCGCTGCCGGTGACGTCCCACGACGGTTCCAGCTCGGTCACCCGGTGGCCGAGGCCCGCGCCGGCGCGCAGCTCGTCGACGGTGATGCCGGCATCCTCCAGGGCGACCGGCCAGCCGTCGACGGCCAGCCGCAGCGCCTCCTCCCACGTCGCGCCCGGCCAGTCGGTGCCGGTCTCCCGGCTGCCCGGCGCGCCGATCGTGGGGTGCGCGGTCGCGCTCTCGACGAACTCGTGCCACGACAGCGTCGGGGGCAGCGAAACGGGCAGCATCAGCCCAGCCCGAGTGCCGCGCGGTGGGCGTCGGACAGCCCGCGGATCACGCGCCACTGCCTGACCTGCTCCACGGTCGCGCCGGCTTCCAGCAGCTTCGCGCCGTCGATGCCGGCGCGCGGCGAGAGGATCACCGGGAGCGTCTTGGCCAGCGCCGTCGCGCGCAGCTCGCGGATCGACGCCACCAGCTCCTCCACCGCCTCCGGGTGCGAAGGCGCGTGCCGCAGCGCGACGCCTTCCTCCAGCCCCTCGTCGATGGGCACGTCGAGGACCACGAACCGGTCCAGCGTGGCCGAGTCGAGCGTCTGGCGGCCGACGTACTGGCGGTCGCCGCCGGTGCCGTAGGTGTTGCCGGTGGCCACGAGCCGGAAGTCGGCGTGCGCGGTGACCATGCGGTCGGCGAAGGCGCACACGCCCAGCGCGAGCGCCTGGTTGAGCTCGGCCAGCAGGCCGGGGTGGCCGTTGTCGAGCTCGTCGAGCAGCATCACCCCGCCGTGCTCGAAGGCGCGCCGGAACGGCGTGTCGTGGTACTGGCCGTTGGCGTCGTAGTAGCCGAACACCTTGCTCATCGGCGTGGTCGGGCCGAGCGACAGCGCCTGGAACTGCAGCCCCAGCGCCTGCGCCGCGTGCTTGGCCGGCATCGACTTGCCCGTGCCGGCCGGACCGACGAGCAGCACGTGGCAGCGCGCGTGCAGCGCGACCAGCACCTCCGGCAGCACGGAGTGGGTGTCCTCGGCCAGCTCGATCGGCTTGTCCTGCGGCAGCACCACCGACACCACGGTCGGCGAGTAGCGGGCGAGCTCCTTCTCGGCCGCCGCCTGCACGGCCGAGCGGACGCGCGCCAGCGCCACGGCCCACACGCGCTCGACGAGGTCGGGTCTGGCCTGCCGCGCCACCTCCGCCACGGCCTTCTCGATCTTGCCGGACAGCGCGGCCGTCGCTTCGTGCAGCAGGTGCTCGCGCAGCTCTTCGCGATCGGGCGCCGCCTTCGCGATGGCCTCGCGGGCGAGGTCCGGCAGCACCGTGCGCTCGAGCTGCCCGGCGAGCGTGGACCGCACCTCGGCGGTGGCCTGTGCCACGGCCCCGGCCACGGTCTTGGCGGTGTGCTCGCGCAGGGCTTCGGCCACCTCCGGCGTGGCCGTCGACACCAGCTTCGCGCGCAGGGACTCGACGTCGGGCGTCGCCGCCCGCACCGCGCGTTAGGCCAGCTCCGGCAGCAGCCGCGCCGACGTGGTCTCCACGGCTTCGGCCGCCGACGCGCGCAGCGTGTCCCGCAGCGCGAGCTCCACCGACGTCTGGGCCTCGGCCAGGTCCGGCGTCGCGTCGGCGACCGCGGCCTGCGCGAGCGAGGGCAGCAGGCCCTCGGCGTGGCGGCGGATCGTGTCGGGCAGGCGCGCGTGCACCTCGCGGTCGATGCCCCAGTACATCGCGGCCTGGCTGAACATCGACCGCGCCACCGCCTCGGAGATCTGGACGATCTCGGCTCTCTGGCTGTCCCGCACTGCCTCTCCCCGCTTTCCGCGTCGCTCTGCGGAGACGGTAAGAGCGCAGGAGCGGGAGGGGTCCCGGGTGGCCGCTTCCGGCCGTTCAGCCGTCCCAGACCGCGGCGCCCCCGCGCACCACGGTGACGGGCGCCGGCCCGGCAGCCGGCCACAGGTCCACGACGTAGCGGTAGTGCTCGCCGTACTCGTGCTCGTTCCACGTCACGGCGGGCGGCCCACTCTCCACATAGGACACGCGCACGCGGTAGCGGCCGGGCGTGAGCTCCAGCACGTGCTCCTGGCCCGGGTAGTCGGCCGGACCCGCGAGCGTCACGTTCCCGCCCGGCACGGCGAGGTCGGCTTCCACCACGTGCTCGGCATCGGCCAGGACGGCCGGTGCGGCGGGGTGCACGGCGACGTCCACCTCGACCAGGTCGGAGCGCGCGGTGGCGACCGCGAGCGACGACGGCTCCACCGCGATCCGGTGCGAGGTCACCGCCTCGTCGGACCACCCGCCGTCGCCGGGGACCCAGGCGGTGTTGTCCCGCAACGAGAACTGACGCTGATCGGCATGGACCACGAGACGCACGAGACCCCACGGTAGACCCTGGACAGGGGGTCACCCGAAATGGTATCGACGCGCGGTTTAGCGTTGAGCCCATGACCACTGCTCCCGTCGACGTCGACACCGCCCGTCGCGACTACGCGGCGCTCGTCGAGCGCGGCCTCTCCCTGGACATCACCCGCGGCAAGCCGTCCCCCCGGCAGCTCGACCTCTCCGCGGACCTGCTCACGCTGCCCAACGGCGAGTACAAGGCCGAAGACGGCACCGACACGCGCAACTACGGCGGCCTCAAGGGCCTGACCGAGCTGCGCCGGATCTTCGCCGGTGCGCTGCAGGTCCCCGTCGACCAGCTGCTCGCGGCCGGCAACTCGAGCCTCGAGCTCATGCACGACACCGTGGTGCAGGCGCTGCTGAGCACCCTGCCGGGCGGCGAGCGCCGCTGGGCCGACGAGCCGCGCATCGCGATGCTGTGCCCGGTGCCGGGCTACGACCGCCACTTCGCGCTCGCCGAGCGCTTCGGCATCGAGCTGATCCAGGTCCCGATGACCGACGAGGGCCCGGACATGGACGTGGTCGAGCGCCTCGTGGCCGAGGACGCCGGCATCAAGGGCATCTGGTGCGTGCCCAAGTACTCGAACCCGACCGGCGTCACCTTCTCCGACGAGGTCGCCCGCCGCCTGGCCGCGATGCCCACGGCCGCGCCGGACTTCCGCGTCTTCTGGGACAACGCCTACGCCGTGCACCACCTCACGGACACCGAGGTCGAGGTCGCCGACATCCTGGCGCTGTGCGCCGAGGCCGGCAACGCCGACCGCGCGTTCGTGTTCGGCTCCACCTCGAAGATCACGCTCGCCGGTGCCGGCGTCGGGTTCTTCGGCTCTTCGGCGGCCAACATCGCGTGGTGGTCGGGTGTGCTCGCCAAGCGCACGATCGGCCCGGACAAGGTCAACCAGCTGCGCCACGCGATGTTCCTCAAGGACGCCGACGGCGTGCGTGCCCACATGCGCAAGCACGCGGAGATCATCGCGCCGAAGTTCGCGGCCGTCGACCGCATCCTCACCGAGGAGCTGGGCGGCTCGGGCCTGGCCACCTGGACCAAGCCGACCGGCGGGTACTTCATCTCGCTGACCGTGCCCGAGGGCACTGCCAAGGAGATCGTGCGCCTGGCCAAGGAGGCCGGCGTCGCGCTGACGCCCGCCGGGGCCACACACCCCTACGGCCACGACCCGAAGGACGCGACCATCCGCATCGCGCCGACCTTCCCCGTGCTCGAAGAGGTCGAGGAAGCCGTGCGCGCGCTCGTCGTCTGCCTGCGCCTCGCCGTAGCCCAGACCGCCTGAGCCGCCCGTGCCACCGCCGGCCGGTACGGTCGGCGGTGGCACGGACTCGGGCACTGGGGGGATTTCGATGCGCGTTCTCATCGCCGGCGGTGGCGTCGCGGGCACGGTCACGGCGATGGCGCTGCAGCGCGCCGGCCACGAGCCCGTGGTCTTCGAGGCCCATCCCTCCGGAGGGGCCGACGCCGGTGCGTTCCTCACCGTGATGCACAACGGCATGGACGCGCTGAAGGCGATCGGCGCCGACGGCCCCGTGAACGACGTGTCCTTCGCCGCCCTCGGCGTCGAGCTGGTCGGGCCGGACGGCACGACGAGGGGCGCCCGCGAGTTCGACACCGGTGCGCTCGCCGGGCCGCGCACGCTCACCCGCGCCGCGTTCTACCGTGCCCTGCAGGAGGAAGCCGGCCGCCGCGGGATCACCGTCGAGCACGGCCGCCGCCTCGTCTCCGCCGAACCGGTCTCCGCCGAAACCGGCGCCTCCGGCGTCGTCGCCACGTTCGCCGACGGGTCCACCGCGACCGGCGACGTGCTCGTGGGCGCCGACGGCGTGCGCTCCGAGGTCCGCACCCTCATCGACCCGGCCGCCGACCGCCCGCGTTTCACCGGCCTCACCGTGGTCTACGGCTACACGCGCGCCGGGGGCCTGCCGGCCGCGCCCGGCATCTACCGCATGATCCGCGGCACTCGCGCCGCCTTCGGGTTCACCACCGCGCCCGACGGCGCGACCTTCTGGTTCGCCCGCATCCCCGACACCGAGCGTCCGCGCGACGAGATCGCCGCCGTCACGCCGGCCGGCTGGCGCGAGTTCGCCCACGCGGCCTTCGACGGCGACCCGCTGCCGTGCGCGGACATCGTGGCCGCGACGGGCGACGACGTCTTCGGCGGCCACTCCTACGACGTGCCCACCACCCGGGTCTGGTCCACCGGCACCATGGTCCTCGTCGGCGACGCGGCCCACGCGGCGTCGCCGGCCGCCGGGCAGGGTGCGTCGATGGCGCTGGAGGACAGCGTGGTGCTCGCCCTGTGCCTGCGCGACCTGCCGGACGCGCCTGCCGCGTTCGCTGCCTACGAGAGGCTGCGGCGCACCCGGGTGGAAAAGCTGGTGGCGGCCAGCGCGGGCCAGGACGTCGGCGAGGAGCGCGGCTGGCTGTACCACCACCACATCGACTGGAACGGGCGAATCACAGGCTGATTCGCGCTTGCGCGGCGCCGCCGGTGGCTACGATCCGGCGCATGACCCAACCCGCACCCCCCATGCAGTTCCCGATCATGCTGTCCACGATGAACGATCTGCCCGGTTACCGCGTGGTTCGCGTGTTCGGCGAGGTTTTCGGCCTCACCGTCCGCAGCCGCAACATGTTCTCCAACCTCGGTGCCGGCTTCAAGGCCATGGCGGGCGGTGAGCTCAAGGGCCTGTCGAAGCTGCTGTCCGACTCGCGCTACGAGGCGCTGGGCCGTCTTTCGCAGGAAGCCATGGCGCACGGGGCCAACGCCGTGCTCGCGCTGCGCTTCGACTGCAACGAGATCGCCCAGACGGCCAGCGAGATCGCCGCGTACGGCACGGCCGTGTACGTGGTCCCCGAAGGCGCGCCGCAGCAGCCCGGCCAGCAGCAGGGCCAGCAGGTCCAGCACCAGCAGCCGCAGGGTCAGCCCCAGTACCAGCAGCAACAGCAGCAGCAGGGTTTCCCCCAGAACTGACCAAGCCACAGAGCGAGATCGCGCCGGCTTCCGGATTGTGCGGTGCGATCGGCCCCCGGCCGATCCGACCGCACAATCCGGAAGCCGGCTCAAAGGCGATCTCGCACGCCCCGGCGGAGCCGGGGGCATGTCACCGCTTGTAGAGCGCCTCGATGTCGGACGCGTAGTTCTTGTTCACCACGTTGCGCTTGAGCTTCAGCGAGGGCGTGATCTCGCCGCTCGCCTCGGTGAAGTCTTTGGCCAGCACGGTGAACTTCTTGATCGCCTCGGCGTGGGAGACCTGCTTGTTGGCCTCGTCGACCGCGCTCTGGATCTCCTTGAGCAGGTCGGCGTCGGCCGCCAGGTCGGAGACCGTGGCCTGCGCGGGCTTGCCGTGCTGGGTCTTCCAGGAGGGGAAGAACTCCTCGTCGATGGTGACCAGCGCGGCGATGAACGGGCGCTGGTCGCCGACCACCATGGCCTGGCTGATCAGCGGCGAGGCCTTCATCGTGTCCTCGAGCCCCGACGGCGCGACGTTCTTGCCGCCGGCCGTCACGATGATCTCCTTCTTGCGGCCGGTGATCTTGAGGAAGCCTTCGCCGTCCAGCTCGCCCAGGTCGCCGGTGTGGAACCAGCCGTCGGTGAGCGACTCGGCGGTGGCGGCGGCGTTGTTGTAGTACGCGCCGAACACGACGTTGCCCTTGAGCAGGATCTCGCCGTCCTCGGCGATGCGCACCGAGGTGCCCGCCACGGGCTTGCCGACCGTGCCGACGCGGAACGCCGTCTTGGTGCTCACGGCCGCCGCGGCCGAGGTCTCGGTGAGGCCGTAACCCTCGAACACCGGCACGCCGATGCCGCGGAAGAAGTGGGCCAGCCGCTCGCCGAGCGGGGCGCCGCCCGAGACCGCGGCGACGCAGCGGCCGCCCAGCGCCGCGCGCAGCTTGCTGTACACGAGCTTGTCGAACACCAGGTGCTTGGCGCGCAGGCCGAACGCGACGCTGCCCTTGTCCACGGCGTGGCTGTAGTCGACCGCGGTGGCCTCGGCCGCGTCGAAGATCTTGCCCTTGCCCTCGCTGTGGGCCTTCTGCTTGGCCGAGTTGTAGACCTTCTCGAACACGCGGGGGACGGCGACCACGAACGTCGGCCGGAACGTGCCGAGGTCGGCGACGAGGTTCTTCACGTCCGGCGTGTGGCCCAGCGTCACGCGGGCCGACAGCGCGGTCACGGCGATCGCGCGGGCCAGGATGTGGGCCAGCGGCAGGAAGCACAGCAGCGAGTTGCCCTGCTCCATGAGCTCGGGGAACGCCTCGATGTCGGCGCGGATCTCGGCCAGCAGGTTGCGGTGCGTCAGCTCGACGCCCTTGGGCCGGCCGGTGGTGCCCGAGGTGTAGACGATCGTGGCCAGCTCGCCCGCGCCGACCTCGCGGCGGCGCGCGTGCAGGTCGTCGTCGGCGACTTCGGCGCCGAGCGCGGTCAGCTCGTCGACCGCGGGGGAGGCGCCTTCGATCTGCCAGGTGTGCTGCAGCGTGGTGAGCCGGTCGCGGATCGCGTCCACGGCCTCGCGGTGCGTGCCGGTCTCGACCAGCACGGCCTTGGCGGCCGAGTCGGACAGGATCCAATGCACCTGCTCGGGTGAGGACGTCTCGTAGATCGGCACGGTGACGGCGCCCGCGGCCCAGATCGCGAAGTCGATCAGCGTCCACTCGTAGCGGGTCTTCGACATCAGCGCGACGCGGTCGCCGTGGCCGACGCCGGCGGCGATCAGGCCCTTCGCGACGGCCGCGACCTGGTCGGCGAAGTCCTTGGCCGTCACGTCCAGCCAGGTGCCCTCGACCTGCCGGCGGAAGCTCACGACGTCGGAGAACCGCTCGGCGTTCGCCCAGACGACGTCGGCCAGGTTCTCGTCGTCGGTCACCGGCTTCCCGGCGGGGGCGCTGTATTCGCGCACGTGGACCTCCGTGTTCGACGCGTGCGGGGTTACCCGCCGGTCAACTTAGCTTGCCGTAGACCTTAAGACCACGCCGCGCCGACCCGCCGGACGAGGTCGTGACATTCTGCGCCTGTGAACCCCGGACCACCCGCTCTCGATCTCGTGGACGAGACCTTCATCGTGGTGCCGCCGAGCACGATCGCCGCGGCTTTCGCGGACCCGGGCGCCTGGCGGCGGTACTGGCCCGACCTGTCCCTTCAGGTGTACACCGACCGTGGCGAGAAGGGTTTGCGCTGGACCGTGACGGGCGCGCTCGTCGGTACGATGGAGGTCTGGCTGGAACCCGTGCTCGACGGCACCGTGCTGCACTACTTCCTGCGCGCGACGCCCGCCGGCCCCGGCGGTGCGCCGCGGACCCTGACTCCGCGTGAGCTGCGCCGGGAGTTCGACCGGCGGGCCCGTGCGGCGAAGCACCTCGCACTGGAGCTGAAGCACGTCCTCGAGGACGGGCGCGAGCCCGGGGTCCCGCCGCGGGCCGGAGACCTCGAGACCACTGACTAGGAGGGTCTTGTGCGGGTTCACGTCGTTTCGGACGTGCACGGCAACGCCGACGCGCTGAAGCGGGCGGGTGAGGGAGCCGACGCGCTGGTCGTGCTCGGCGACCTGCTGGACTTCGTCGACTACCGCGAGCACGAGAAGGGCATCATGGGCGCCCTGTTCGGCGCGGAGAAGGTGGCGCAGTTCGCGCGCCTGCGCCGCGAGGGCACCCGCGACGAGACGGTGGCCTACTCGCGCACGCTGTGGGCCACGCTCGACGACCCGGCCTCGGCCGTGGACGAGGCCGTGCGCGAGCAGTACGCCACGCTCTTCGCCTCGATGACCGCGCCGACCTACGCCACGCCCGGCAACGTCGACTCGCCCGCGCTGTGGCCGGAGTTCGTCGGCGACGGCGTGCAGGTGCTCGACGGCGAGGTCACCACCATCGGCGGCCTGCGGTTCGGGTTCGTCGGGGGAGCGGTGCTGCCCGAGGGCGTGGTGCCGCGGCCGCGCAAGGGCGCCGCGTGGCGGCCCTACCTGCGGGCCCGCGAGGAGTTCGACGAGGGCGTGGCCAAGCTGTCGGACGTCGACGTGCTCTGCACGCACATCCCGCCGGCCGTCGCCGAGCTGACCTACGACGTGGTCGCGCGACGCGCCGAGCTGGGCTCGCGGGCGCTGCTGGAGCTCATCCGCGAGCAGCAGCCGCGCTGGTCGGTGTTCGGCCACGTGCACCAGCCGCTGGCCTCGCGGCGGCGGCTCGGTCACACCGAGTGCCGTAACGTGGGTCACTTCAAGGAGACCGGGCAGCCCTACGTGCTGCGCTGGTGACGTGGCTCTCCGGCTACGCTTCGTCTCATGGCCGAGCAGTCCACGCAGTCCATCGAGGTCGACGCCGAGCCCCAACGGGTGATGACGGTGATCGCCGACTTCCGCGCGTATCCGGAGTGGGCGAAGGCCGTCCAGGAGGTCGAGGTGCTGGGCACCGACGACGCCGGGCGGGCCAAGCAGGTGAAGCTGACCCTGGACGCCGGGCCGATCAAGGACGTCTACACGCTCGAGTACGACTGGGACGCGACCGGGCTCGGTGTGAGCTGGCACCTGGTCAAGGGCCAGATGCAGAAGGCGCAGAACGGCCGCTACGCGCTCGAAGCGCTGCGTGACGGGCGCACGAAGGTCACCTACACGCTCTCGGTGGAGCTGGCGCTGCCGATGATCGGCCTGCTCCGGCGCAAGGCCGAGAAGATGGTGATGGACACGGCGCTCAAGGAGCTGAAGCGACGGGCCGAAGGCTAGGCGACATGCGGATCCTGCTGTTCACCGGCAAGGGGGGTGTCGGGAAGACCACGCTCGCCGCGGCCACCGCCACCGCGCTCGCCGGGCGCGGCAGGAAGACCCTCGTGGTCTCCACCGACCCGGCCCACTCGCTCGGTGACGCGTTCGGGGCGGCGCTGGGCCCGGAACCGTCCGAAGTAGACGTCCGCGCGCCGCTTTCCGCAGGCACGCCGGCGGGCCTGTGGGCGGCTCAGGTCGACTCCCGCGAGCTGGCCGACCGGACCTGGCACGAGCTGCGTGGCCAGCTGCGCACCCTGCTGGCCGGCGCCGGTCTCGACACGCTCGACGCCGAGGAGCTGACCGTGCTCCCGGGTGTCGACGAGCTGCTCGCCCTCGGCGAGGTGCAGCGGCTGGCCGGGCACGGGCCGTGGGACACCGTGGTGGTCGACTGCGGTCCGACCGCCGAGACGCTGCGCCTGCTCGCGTTGCCCGAGGCCGTCGCGGGGTACCTGAACAAGGCCTACGGCCGCCGCGGCCGGGTCACCGGGTCCGTGCGGCGCCTGGGCGCGCACCTGGACTCGCTGCGCGAGCTGCTCACCGACCCGTCCGTGACCACCGTGCGGCTGGTGCTCACGCCGGAGCGCGTCGTGGTCGCCGAGGCCCGCCGCACGCTCACGTCGCTGGCGCTGCGCGGCATCGCCGTCGACGGCCTGATCGCCAACCGCCTGATGCCCGCGCCCGGGTTCTGGCGGGGTTCCGCGGCCGGCTGGCTGCGCACGCGGCGCGCCCAGCAGGACGCCGTGCTGGCCGAGCTCGCGGCCGCCGGGTTCGGGCCGGCCGACCTCGCGCGCGTCGAGCACCGGGCGAGTGAGCCGGTGGGCGCCGAGGCGCTCGCCGAGCTGGCCCGTGAGCTCTACGGCACGCGGGATCCCTTGTCCGGCACCGGAAAGCCCGTGACGCCACTGCTGCAGGTGACGCCGGAGGCCGAAGGCTTCCGGCTGCGTGTCGCGATGCCGTTGCAGCGGGAGTCCGACGTGGACCTCGCCCGCGTCGACGACGACCTGGCGATCACCGTGGACGGCTTCCGCCGGCTGATCGCCCTGCCGGAGACGCTGCGGCCGTGCCGGATCACCGGCGCGGAGTCCGATGCGAATGGTCTGGTCATCAGCCTGGCCGGGAACCGGGGTCGCGCGTGAGCGAGCAGGACGAGCCCGGGTACGCCGCCGAAGGCCTGCGGCTGGCGGAGGAGATCCGCCTGCTGGTGGAGCTGGTGGTGGAGCGCGCCGCGCCGTGGCTGGAAGGCCTGATGGCCGCCGGGCACGGCCGCGACGAGGTCCACGAGCCGTCCCACGACACCGAGCCCGGGGCCTCGGGCGCTCCGGGGACTTCGGGGTGCGGCTGGTGCCCGTTGTGTGCGATCGTCGCCGTCGTGCGAGGTGAACGGCCGGAGTTCGCCGCCCGGCTGCTTGAGCAGGCGGCGCAGCTGGTGGCGTTGCTGCGGGCGGTGCTCGCGGACCGCTGGGAGCCCGACGAGGGTGTGCACATGCCGGGCTTCCGGCCCGCGCCCAGGCCCGCGCCCGGCCCCCGGGACGCCACCGTGCCCGCGGACGACCCGGGAGCCGCCGCCCGGGTGCAGCACGTCGCCGTCCGCAAGCGGGAAGACTGGCGGCCGGAGCGGGAGAACTGAGTGCTGACGATAGGGGTGGACGTCGGCGGCACGAGTGTGCGCGCCGGTGTGGTGGACGAGCGGGGATCGCTCCTGGACACCGCACGCGTCGGGACACCGAGTGAGGAGAACGCCCTCGAGGACGCCATCGCCGGCGTTGTCGAGGACCTGCGCAACCGCCACGACGTCGCCGCCGTGGGCCTGGCCGTGGCCGGGTTCGTGGCGCGCGACCGCCGGTCGGTGATGTTCGCGCCGCACCTCGCGTGGCGCGACGCGCCCGTGGCCGACCGCATCGAGAAGCGCGTGGGCCTGCCGGTGACGCTGGAGCACGACGTGAACTCGGCCGTGGTCGGCGAGCACCGCTTCGGCGCGGCCCGCGGCGCGCAGGTGGCGGCGCTGGTCGCGCTCGGCACCGGCATCGGCGCCGGGCTGCTGCTCGACGGCGAGATCTACCGCGGCGCCTACGGCGTCGCTCCCGAGCTGGGCCACCTGACCGTGGTGCCGGGCGGGCGCGCGTGCCCGTGCGGCAAGTACGGCTGCTGGGAGCGCTACTGCAGCGGCACGGCGCTGGCCGCGACCGCCGTGGAATTGCTCGCGCGCTACCCGGGCCGCTCCACGGTCCTGTCGCGCGAGGTCGCGGGCGACCCGGGTTCGGTCACGGGCCGCCGCGTCGCCGGCGCCGCGCGCGACGGCGACCCGATCGCGTTGCGCGCGATGGCCGAGCTGGCCAAGTGGCTGGGCGAGGGCCTCGCGCTGGTCGCGGACGTGTTCGACCCCGAGATCATCGTGATCGGCGGCGGCGTGTCCGAGTCGGCCCCGCTGTTCCTCGACGAGGCCCGCGAGCACTACGCGGGCGCCATCACCGGCGCGCGCTACCGCCCGCTGGCCCGCATCCGCACGGCCCACCTCGGCGACGACACGGCCATCGTCGGCGCCGCGGCCCTCGCTCTCGACGCGGCCAAGGCCCCGGTCGCCGAGGTCGCCGGCTGACGCTGTCGCCGGCTGACGCTCCCCGGACGCGGAAGTGCCCCAGCACCGTCGGGATGCTGGGGCACTTCCACCGCAACGGTCAGAGGCGTTCCAGGAACGCCCGCCACGCCTCCCCGGCGATCAGCAGGGAGCCGCCCTCGCGGTCCTTGGAGTCGCGCACACCGGCCTCTTCGGAAAGCGTGCGCACTTCGACACACTCGCCCTGTTGGCCGCTGTACGACGACGTCCGCCAGACACCTTCGTTCATCCCGTTCGCTCCAACTCATCCGCGATTTTCGCGATGGCGCGCACCGAAGCCACAGCGCCCATCGCGTCACGGCGGATTCGCTCCGCCGCTTCCACGTAGTCTTTCACGTCGCGGTTGTTGGTCAGGGTCGTCGACGAGCGGTACTGCTCGACGTGGACCACCGTCGCCGAGTCCGAGCGGATGACGACGAATCCGCCCTCTCGCGCCGGGTGATACCCCAGCCGGAAGGGAAGCAGCTGGATCGAGATGTGGGGCAACTCGGCCACCTCGCAGAGATCCCGCAGCTGCCTCACCGCCACATCGGGCGGACACGCCGGGTACCGGATCGCCTGCTCGCCGATGACTGTTTCGAACCGGGTGCTGCCGTCGAGGTACCTCTTCCGCCGGGCCATCCGAAGTTCGAGCTTGCTGTCGAGCTCGGTTTCCGGCATGTCGCCGTCGACCATCATCACGCGGGTGTAGTCGCGGATCTGCAATGGTCCCGGGATCAACGAGGGCTGATAGGCGAAGATGTCATTCGCGACCGATTCGTACTCGGCGACCACGGCGAGGTCCCGGGCGATGCCGGGGATCAGCCAGTTCGGGTCTGTTCCGTCGCGGAAGAGGCGAAGCGCCTGGCTGGTCTCCTCGCTCGTGGCGCCGGTGACCGTCAGGGTTCGCTCCAGCTCGGCTTGTTCCTCGAAGCCGAGTTCTCCGCGCTCACGGCGCGAGATGTGTGAGTGCGATCGGTTCACCAACTCGGCCACTTGCGGCTGAGTGAGACCGGCACGCTTGCGAATCCTGCGCAAAAGTACGCCGAGTTCGACCTGCCGGGGTGTCGCACGTGTGCTGGGCATGCACAAACCTTATCAGTATGTGTGCACCACGATCGGGTGTATATGCACACGGAGGGTTGTCAACTGTGCATGCACACAAGAAAATCGTCGCGAGCAAAGAATTGGTGGTCGATCACCCGGGGAGGGCTCCGTGTACGTGTGGCAGCAAGCGGAAGGGCGGCGTCACGCGAGAGCGGCCGTGCACCTCGGCTCGCTCGACGCCGGGGCGAGGTTCACGGCCTTGTGCGGCTCGGAGCCGAGCGTCGGGGAGGACGACGTCCACGGTCCGGGCAAACCCTGGCTCGACCCGACTTGCCCGCCCTGCGACGCGGCTTTCCGTCGCGTGCTGGGGATTCCGGACCCTCGCCCGGACGGCGCGCCGCGCACGGCCGCGCTGTCGAAGGCGCGGGGCTGACCATGACCGCACGACTCCGCGTCGCGGGCGAGGACCCGCAGGGCGAGTCCGGCGCCGCGGCTGCCGGCTCCACGCATACCTCCGCGCCGGCACGCCCGGCCGGCGACGCCTCGACCCCTGCCGCCACGTCGGGTGGCGGCAGGGCCACCGCGTCCCGGGGCACTCGTGAACCCCGGCGAAGTGCCCCGGGACTCACCGCCGGCGACCGGCTGATGCTCCAGGAACTCCTGGACTCGGCCGACTCCGTGACCTACGGCCTGTCGATCCGGCTCGCCGGAGTCGTCTGGCGGCTCAGGGAGGACCGCCCGCCGAGCCGGCTCGAACTGGAAGTGCTCCGCAAGCGCGCGGCCCGGCTGAAGGACAACCTCGACGCCTGCACGGCGTTCGTCGTGGAACGGCTCGGCGAACGCGGCTGACGATCACAGTCGTCCACCAGGAGGCTGCGTCCGGCGGCCTTCCTGTGGAAGGCTGGCCGGGTGACGCCGATGACCGCCAACCGGTTCGTGCGGTGTTCGTGCGGGCGGCTGCACTGGGGTGCGCACGGCGCGGCCGGGCTCCTCCTGTCCGATCCCGCACGCGGGGTGCTTCTGCAGCGGCGCGCCTGGTGGGTGCACAACGGCAGCACCTGGGCCCTGCCGGGTGGCGCGCTGGAGACGGGCGAGACCGTGCGCGAGGCGGCGGCCCGCGAGGCGTGGGAAGAGGCCGATGTGCCGAAAACCGCGTTCCGCGCGCTGTCGGCGTCGGTGCTCGACCACGGGACCTGGCGCTACACCACCGTGCTCGGCGTCGCCGACAGCTCGCTCGACGCGCGCGTGGCCAACCAGGAGAGCGCCGAGCTGCGCTGGGTCGCGCCCGGCGAGGTGGCCGAGCTGCCGTTGCACCGCGACTTCGCCGAGTCGTGGCCGCGGCTGCGCGAACAGCTCGGCCGTGAGCTCGTGCTGATCGTCGACGGCGCCAACGTGGTGGGCTCCCGGCCCGACGGCTGGTGGCGCGACCGCCGCGGCGCGGCCGAACGCCTGCGGGACCGGCTGGCGAAGCTGGCCGAGCGGGGGATCGCCGACACCGTGGCAGGCATCGGCGCCGGCCCGACGTGGGAGTGGTGGCCGCGGGTGGTCCTCGTCGTCGAGGGCCAGGCGCGCGGGGTCGATCCGGTCACCGGCGTCGAGATCGCGACGGCTCCCGCGGACGGCGACTCGCACATCGTCGAGGTCACCGCGCAGGCCCGGCCGGGCGACCACGTCGTGGTGGTCACGGCCGACCGCGAGCTGCGGTCCCGGGTCACCGCGCTGGGCGCGTCGATCATGGGCCCGGGCACGCTGCTGCGCGAGCTGGACGCCGGCTAGCTCTGAAACTGACTGAGGTTGTTGACAGTCTTGGGCTCCTGATCTAGGGAGGCCTATGGCTGGGCGAGTGTGGAGTGAAAAGGAGCTGGTCAGGCGCGCGAATCGGCGTCTGGCCGTGCTTCGTCACGCCGAGGAAGTCAGCGGTAACGTCGCGGCGACCTGCCGCTACTACGGCATCAGCCGCACGGTGTTCTACCGGTGGAAACACCGCTGGGAGGACGAGGGTATCGACGGTCTGAAAGACCGCTCGAGCGCGCCGCTGCACTGCCCGACCATCACCCATCCCCAGGTGGTCGAGAAGATCATCCACCTGCGCCGGCATGACCACTTCGGTCCCCTGAAGATCGAAATGTACCTGCGCGGCTACCACGATCAAGAGATCGGCGCCTCCACGATCTACCGCATCCTCAAACGCCTGGGCATGAACCGCCTACCCGCCTCCCAGCGCTACAAGCGCCACCACCAGCGGTGGAAGCGCTACGAGAAGCAGCGCCCCGGCCACCAGCTGCAGATCGACGTCAAGTTCGTTGAGCCGATCACCGATGACGCCGGCCGGAAGAAACGGTTCTACCAGTACACCGCGATCGATGACTGCACCCGCCTGCGGATCCTGAAGATCTACCCCCGCTCCGACCAGAAGACCGCGATCCAATTCCTGGACTACGTGCTGTCCCGGCTGCCGTTCCAGGCCGAGAAGATCCAGACCGACAACGGCGCCGAGTTCCAGTCGGCGTTCCACTGGCACCTGCTCGACCAAGGCATCGGGCATGTCTACATCCGCCCCGCCACACCCCGATTGAACGGCAAAGTCGAGCGCTCCCACCGCATCGACGCCGAAGAGTTTTATCGCCTGCTCGACGGCGTCGTCCTTGGCGATCTCGGTGCCTTCAATGAGAAGCTCAAGGAATGGGAGGACTACTACAACTTCCACCGCCCTCACGGCGGCCTCGCCGGCCAAACTCCGTATGAGAGGCTGCTACAGAAGACCCAACCCCACGCCCAACCTGTCAACCACCAACGACAGCAGCACAGCTAGCGGGCGATCCCGTCGCGCATCTCCGCGACCAGCGACGCGACGACGGCCTTCAGGGAACCGTGGTGCTGCTTCGCCACCGCGCGCTGACGCCGGTAGCTCGGCCCGTACTTCAGGATCGTCTCGACGTCGCGCAGCTCGGCCACGCAGTCGAGCCGCCGGGCGACGGGTTCGAGCTTCTCCAGCAGGTTGGTGACGTCGTCGGTGACGAGCCGCTCGCGGCCGCCGGCGTCGAGGATGATGATCGCGTCCGTGCCGTAGCGGGCGGCGCGCCACTTGTTCTCCTGCACGTGCCACGGCGGCAATGTCGGGAGCCGCTCGCCGTGGTCGAGGCGCGTGCTGAAGTCCTCGACGAGGCACTGCGTCAGCGCGGCGATCGCGCCGACCTCCTCCAGCGTCGGCAGTCCGTCGCACACGCGCATCTCGATCGTGCCGAAGTGCGGTGCGGGCCGGATGTCCCAGCGGATTTCGGAGAAGTGGTCGATCACGCCGGTGGTGAACATGTCGTCGACGTAGTGCTCCAGCTCCGTCCACTCACGGAACTGGAACGGCAGCCCGGCCGTGGGCAGCTGCTGGAACATCAGCGCGCGGTTCGACGCGTAGCCGGTGTCCTCCGCGCCCCAGTACGGCGAGGACGCCGAGAGCGCCTGCAGGTGCGGCGCGTAGTTGAGCAGCGCGTCGAGCACCGGCAGCACCTTGTCGCGGTGGTCCAGGCCGACGTGCACGTGGACGCCGTAGATCAGCATCTGCCTGCCCCACCACTGGGTGCGGTCGATGAGCTTGGCGTAGCGCGCCTTGTCGGTCACCTTCTGGCGGTACCAGTTGGAGAACGGGTGCGTGCCCGCCGAGAACAGCTCCACGCCCAGCGGGTCGGTCACCTTGTGCACGACGTCGAGCGACTCGGCCAGGTCGGCCTTCACCTCGGCGACGGTGGTGCAGACGCCGCTGATCACCTCGATGGTGTTGAGCAGCAGCTCCTGCTTGATCTTGGGGTGCTCGTCGGCGCCGTCGGGGCGCACCGCGTCGAGGATCCGTTCCGCGACCGAGGCCAGCTCGCCGCTGCGCCGGTCCACCAGGGCCAGCTCCCACTCCGCGCCGATCGTCGAACGCCGCGAAGGACTGAAGTCGATCCGCATACCCGCCCGGTCAGACCTGCGCGCCGTTGGTCGGGTCGGCACCCGGCGGCGGGCCCTGGCGCACCCGCAGCAGCAGGAGCGCGATGGCGGTGGCGAGCGCGAGGATCCCCAGCGGCGTCGCCAGCGCGGGCCCGACGCCGATCAGGTTCGGCACGATCAGCAGCAGCAACCCGACCACGAAGAACAGCAGCACCACGAACGCGCCCTTGCGCGGACGCGGCAGCGGCGGCGGCTCGGGCGGCACGAAGTGCTCGTCGTCCTCGGCCGGGTCGTCGCTGAACATCGTGGCGTCCCACGTGGTGCCGCCGGTGCGCCAGTTGTCGGTCTCGGGGGCCTTCTCGGGCTTGTCGGGCTTCGGGTCGGTCTTGGCGACCGGCGGCGGGGCCGGGTCGCCGCCCTGCTCGCCCGCCGTGTCGTCGGCGAGCTCGAGCGCGTCCTCTTCGAGGAACAAACCCACGCCCTCGGCCCGCAGGTCGGCCACGATCTCGGCGAACGTGGCGTCGACGTCCTCGGGTCCGTCCGTGCCTTTCCCCCGGGTCATCAGGCACCCACCTGTCCCGCCCGCAGCGCCCGGGCGAAGTCGACACTGCGGCTGAAGATCAGTTCCGCGTCGTTGTCCTGCGTCGCGACGTGGAAGCTGTTCTCGAGCACCACCTCGGTCACGTCCGTGCTGGCGACACCGGCCAGCACGATCCGCGAGTTCTCGGGCTCCACCACGTGGTCGACGGCGGAGTGCAGCAGCAGCACCGGCTGCGTGACCTTGCCCAGGTCGGCACGCACGAGCTTCCACAGACGCGCCAGGCTCGCGGCGGCGCGCACCGGCGTACGCGGGTAGGCCAGCTCCGTCACGCCGGGCTTGGCGATGTCGTTGGCGATCGCGGGGATCGACGGGATCACGCGCGCGAGCAGCGGCAGCAGCTTCGCGTCGGCGCTCAGCCGCGTGACCGACGGGTTGACCAGCACGATCCCGGCGATCCGGTCGCCGAACTCCTCGGCGAGGCGCAGCGTGAGCGTGCCGCCCATCGACAACCCGCCGACGAACACGGTGTCGTTCTCGGCCAGCAGGGCGAGCAGCTCCTCGCGGACGGCGCCGTACCAGTCCTCCCACGTGGTCCGGTTCAGGTCCTGCCAGCGCGTGCCGTGTCCCGGCAGCAGCGGGCAGCGCACGCTGAACCCGGCCTCGGCCAGGTGGTCGCCCCAGGCCCGCAGCCCGGCCGGCGTTCCGGTGAAGCCGTGGCACAGCAGGAACCCGGCCCCGGAGGAACCGGTGTGGGCGAACGGTTCCGCGCCGGCGAGCACGCCCATGACGAACGCCCTTCCGATCGAAGCGGTGTAGGTCTTCCATGCTCTCACGGTCGAGTGGTCTTGTGGGGCCCCGGCCGGTGCCCGGAACTGCCTGGTACCGCTGTGAGATCGATCGCTGCCACGCAGTAGCGGCTCGTCCCGCATTGTGCGCACACCTGGAGGTTTCGTAGGCTTGACCACTGGGAACTCGGACGTCGAGCCTCGGGAAGGACTAGAGCGCGGTGCTGTACTGGCTCATGAAGTTCGTGTTCATCGGACCACTGCTCAAGACGCTGTGGCCGACGAAGGTCGTCGGCGCCGAAAACATCCCGGAGGACGGCGGCGCGATCCTCGCCGGCAACCACCTGGCCGTGGCCGACTCGTTCTTCATGCCGCTGCGCGTGAAGCGCAAGGTCACGTTCCCGGCGAAGTCGGAGTACTTCACCGAACCGGGCTTCAAGGGCCTGCTCAAGAAGTGGTTCTTCACCGGCGTCGGCCAGTTCCCCATCGACCGCTCCAGCGGCAACGCGGCGCAGGCCGCGCTCGACACCGCCATCCGGCTCGTGAAGCAGGGCCACCTGCTCGGCATCTACCCCGAGGGCACGCGCTCGCCCGACGGCCGCCTCTACAAGGGCAAGACCGGCGTCGCCCGCATCGCGCTGGAGTCCAAGGGCCTGGTCGTGCCCGTCGCCATGATCGGCACCGACAAGGTCAACCCGATCGGCTCCAAGATGTGGTGGCCGCGCCGCCTCGAGATCCGCTTCGGCGCGCCGCTCGACTTCTCCCGCTACGACGGCCTGGCCGGCGACCGCTTCATCGAGCGTTCGATCACCGACGAGATCATGTACGCCCTGATGGAGCTCTCGGGCCAGGAGTACGTGGACATCTACGCGGCGAAGGCCAAGGAGCTGCTCGCCGCCGAAGCTTCCGGCGCCAAACCGAAGGTGCCTGCACAGCCCTCCAGCCGTGACGCCGACCGGGTCCCCGAGACCAAGGCCGGCTAGCACACTAAGGTTCACCGGTGCGTTTTTTCTACGACACCGAGTTCATCGAGGACGGCGTGACGATCGACCTGGTTTCGATCGGTGTCGTTGACGAACGCGGCCGCGAGTTCTACGCCGTGTCGACCGACTTCGACCCCGCCAAGGCGGGCCCGTGGGTGCGCGACAACGTGCTGCCCAAGCTGCCCTCGCCCGCGGACCAGGCGTGGCGCAGCCGTGAGAAGATCCGCGCCGACCTGCTCGAGTTCTTCGGCAAGCCCCCGGGCGGCATCGAGCTGTGGGCCTGGTTCGCCGCCTACGACCACGTCGCCCTCGCCCAGCTGTGGGGCCCCATGCCCGCCCTGCCGCGCCAGCTGCCCCGCTTCACGCGCGACCTGCGCCAACGCTGGGAAGACGCGGGCAAACCCAAGCTGCCGTTGGCGCCCACGGATCAGCACGATGCGCTTGCCGACGCGAAACACAACCTGCAACGCTGGGAAGTGATCGAACCGGCGTTTCGGCGCCGCTGAGCTTTTCGCGGCTGGGGGGGTCGTCAATGCGCCGGGTGCTTGCCGGGTTCGTGGTGCTGGTGTTGGTGCTCGGCATGGTCACGGCCGCGGCGGCACCTCAGCCCGATCCGGCGCGCGATTATCTGCTCAGCGCCCTTGGCCTGCTCCGCGCTCACTCGATCGACCGGGACTTCGTCGACTGGCCGACTGCCGAAGCCGAAGCTCTGCGCGAAATAGCCGGGGTGACAGCGCCGGCGGGCACGTATTCGGCGATCCGCACGGTGATCTATCAGCTGGGCAACCCGCACACCAGGCTGACCGGTCCCGCCCAGGCCGTTCCTGCTCCTCCGGCGACCATCGAGGTGCCGAGCAGGCGGACCCACGGTGACCTGGCCGTGCTGACGGTGCCCGAGTTCCACTTGAACCCGGCCGCGGAAGGCCGCTACGTCGCCGCGGGGGTGGCCGCGGTCCGCTCCGCCGACGCGAGCCACCCGTGCGGCTGGATCGTCGACCTGCGCGGCAACGGCGGCGGCGACATGGTGCCCATGCTCACGGTCGTCGCGCCGCTGCTGGACGAGGGTGTCCTGGGCTCGTTCAAGGGCCTCGACGGGGCCGGCCCCTGGATCCTGCGTGCGGGTCGGGTGCTGGTCCCGGGCCGGTCGGCGGTCGACCCCGTGAATCCGCTGCGGTTGGCCGGCCCACGCCCACCGGTGGCCGTGCTCACCTCCGCCCGCACCGGAAGCTCGGGTGAGGCGACACTCATTGCCTTCCGAGGCCTCACCCGCGCGTCCGTTTTCGGCCAAGCCACCGCAGGTCTCGCGACCGGTAACGAGGTCTACCGCCTCAGCGACGGAGCCGAACTGGTGGTCACGACGGCGCAGGAAATGGACCGGACCGGCCGCGTCTACGGCAACACCCCGATCCAGCCCGACCACCCGCTGCCCGCGGCCGCGACCACCGACGAGGTGATCGCGGCCGCGTCAGCGTGGCTCCACAC
The DNA here is from genome assembly GCF_040678995.1 of Amycolatopsis sp. NPDC049253. Lineage (NCBI taxonomy): Bacteria > Bacillati > Actinomycetota > Actinomycetes > Pseudonocardiales > Pseudonocardiaceae > Amycolatopsis > Amycolatopsis sp. NPDC049253. The sequence goes on from NZ_JBFAQX010000003.1 coordinate 83,479, forward strand.
CCAACCCGGCTGTAGCCGCTGACCGGACGGGTCAGCGCCGCGCCCGCACCGCACCCGCCAGCGTGTCCAGCAGATCCGCCGTCGTGTCCCAGTCGAGGCAGGCGTCGGTGATCGACTGGCCGTACGTGAGTTCCGAAGCGTGGCCCAGCACGAGCTTCTGGGCGCCCCCGGTCAGGAAGCTCTCCATCATCAACCCGACGATCCCGCGTTCACCCGCGGCGATCCGGTCGGCCAGCTCCAGCACGACCTCGCGGGAGCGGACGTGGTCCTTGTTGCTGTTGCCGTGGCTCGCGTCGATGATCACGCGCTCCGGCAGGCCCGACTTGGCGAGCCGGCCGAGGGTCTCGGTGACCGAGGCGGCGTCGTAGTTCGGGCCCTGCGAGCTGCCGCGCAGGATCACGTGGCAGTCGGGGTTGCCGGAGGTGGTCAGCAGCGCCGCGAGTCCGTCGGTGTTGATGCCCGGGAACACGTGCGACGCGGCGGCCGCGCGGGTGGCGTCCACCGCCACTTGGATGTCGCCCTCCACCGAGTTCTTGATGCCCACCGGCATCGACAGCGCGCTGCACATTTGGCGGTGCACCTGGCTAGCCGCCGTGCGCGCGCCGATGGAGCCCCAGGTGACGATGTCGGCGATGAACTGCGGCGTGATCGGGTCCAGGAACTCGCAGCCCACCGGCAGGCCGAGCGCCGACACGTCGAGCAGCAGCTTGCGGGCCAGGCGCAGGCCCTTGTTCACGGCGAAGGTGCCGTCGAGGTCGGGGTCGTTGATCAGGCCCTTCCAGCCCAGCGTGGTGCGCGGCTTCTCGAAGTACACGCGCATCACGATGTGCAGGTCGCCGCGCAGCTCTTCGGCCTTGGCGGCCAGCTTGTGGGCGTACTCGATCGCGGCTTCGGGGTCGTGGACCGAGCACGGGCCCACGACCACGGCGAGGCGGTCGTCGCGGCCGTCGAGGATGTCGACGGTCTCGGTGCGGCCGGCATGCACGACCTTCGCCACGGCGGCGTCCACGGGATGGTCTTCGCGGAGCAACGCGGGGGAGATCAGCGGGCTGATCGACGTGGTGCGCTGGTTGTCGAGGGTGCTCGCGTCGGCGGGCCCGGCGGTCAGCTGCGGGGTGGTCACGGCGGGTGGTTCCTTCCTGGTGGACACCGACCCGCGGGAATTCGCCGAGCCGGTTTCGAATCCGGCTCGGGGGTGGGAAGTCAGCGCAGGTTCACGCGGCCGCACCCACCCGGGGCCGGCTTCGTAAACCAGAAATAGCGCTGCACGCCGATCAAGCTAGCACATGCGGCCGCCGCGTGGGCGCGAGGACCGATTCGCCAGGTGGTACGCCCTGCACCGATCCAGACGATTGCCGCTACTCTGGCGGCGAAATGTGACTGCGATCTCCAACGTGACGAAGACGGAGGCAAGAGATGCGTGTCGGTGTGCTGACGGGTGGCGGTGACTGCCCGGGCCTGAACGCGGTGATCCGCGCGGTGGTCCGCAAGGGCATCGAGGTGCACGGCTGGGATTTCGTCGGCTTCCGCAACGGGTGGCAGGGGCCGCTCACGGGCGAGAGCAAGCCGCTCGGCCTGCGTGACGTCGAGGACATCCTCACGCGCGGCGGCACGATCCTGCGCTCGTCGCGGACCAACCCGTACAAGGTCGACGGCGGCGTCGAGAAGATCAAGGCCGTGCTCGCCGAGCAGGAGATCGACGCGCTGATCGCGATCGGCGGCGAGGACACCCTCGGCGTGGCGAAGCGCCTCACCGACGACGGCATCGGCGTCGTCGGCGTGCCCAAGACGATCGACAACGACCTGGGCGCCACCGACTACACCTTCGGCTTCGACACCGCCGTCTCCATCGCCACCGAGGCGATCGACCGGCTGCACACCACGGCCGAGTCGCACCACCGCGCGCTGGTCGTGGAGGTCATGGGCCGCCACGCCGGCTGGATCGCCCTGCACTCCGGCCTGGCCGGCGGCGCGAGCGTGATCCTCGTGCCGGAGCGCCACTTCTCCGTGGACCAGGTCGTGGAGTGGGTCGAGCGCCGCTTCGAGAACGAGTACGCGCCGATCATCGTCGTCGCCGAGGGCGCGCTGCCCGAGGGCGGCGAGGAGAAGCTGGTCACCGGCGAGAAGGACGCCTTCGGGCACGTCCGCCTCGGTGGCATCGGCACCTGGCTGGCCGACGAGATCGCGCACCGCACCGGCAAGGAGTCGCGCGCGGTCGTGCTGGGCCACGTGCAGCGCGGCGGCACCCCGACCGCCTACGACCGCGTGCTCGCCACCCGCTTCGGCCTGCACGCCGTGGACGCGGTGGCCGACGGCGACTTCGGCGTGATGGTGGCCCTGAAGGGCACCGACATCGTCCGCGTGAAGCTGTCCGAGGCGACCGCCGAGCTGAAGACGGTGCCGCTGGAGCGTTACGAAGAGGCCGAAGTCTTCTTCGGCTGAGTCTCTTCCGCGCCGGGTGGGGGCAGCCCCACCCGGCGCGGCGGTGTGTCTTGCGGATTTGTGCCGGCGGGCTTGGATTTCATCCCGAATTTGTTCCATTGTGGACAGTTGGGGATGGAACCAGTGACCGCGGATGCGTCTCACGCGGGCAGCTGATGGACTACGACGTCACCACCGTGAGCCGTCCGCTGGATTCGCTCATCGAGACCGCGACCGCACGACATGCCGCTAGGGGCGATGCTCGGCGCCTGCCATCCCTGCCCGAACTCCGGCTTATCCACAACGCGCTTACTCTGTGGACAGCTCGGCCTCGTCGAGCCGCGACTGCCGTTTTCGTCGGTGCACGCGGGTAGACCGGACATGGGCGCGGCTCGCCGTCCTCGTGGGAAGCCTGGACGTGTCGGCGGGGGAGACCCTCACCCAGACCCTGCTCAACCGAACGCCCCGGCCGGTGCCAGTCGGCGAGAACACCCTGGGCGTCTACTCCGACACCAGCGACCGCGCCTTGCCGGAGCCGGGATGGACGGCCGACGAGGAAAACCTCGACCCGCGCGCGGCGGTGCCGGCATCGCGCCGGACATCCGCACCCCCGTCTTCACCCCCGCCGGGCTCACCGCCGGCCGCGACACCGCCCTGGTCGCGGCTCTGCGCCTAGGACCCTTGCCAGGGTGGCATCGTCCAGTCCCAGTGCGGCACCGGTTCGTCCGTGGCCGGTTCGGCTCCGGGCGCCGAGAACAGCACGGCCAGCCGGCTGCCCCACTCCAGGTACCCGGCGAACGCGGCGCGGAACTCCGGGTCGGCGGGCAGGCCGGTCTCGTCGGCGGCGTCGAGCAGCAGCGACACCCAGCGGCGGCGCTGCTCCTCGGTGATCCCGCGGCCGAGGTGCCGGCCGATCATGTGCGGGTGCCCGCCGTGGTGGGCGGTGTAGTCGGCCGGCCCGCCGAGCACCTCGCCGAGCCAGACCGCGACGTGCTCGGCGTGGTGGGCGTCCATGCCGCGGAACACGGGTTCCAGCAGCGGGTCCTCGGGCACGCGGCGGTAGAAGATCTCGGTCAGGCGCCTGAGCGCGGGCCCGCCACCGGCCCACTCGTACAGCGTCGGCGGCCGGGCGCCGCCCTCGCCGGTGACGGCCGTCGGCTCGTAGTGGCGCATCTCGTCGAGGTCGCCGACGTAGTCCCGGATCGCCGCGAAGAACGGCGGAAAGTGCGGGCCGCGGCGGAAGCCTTCGAGGTGCGCCTCGGCCGAGGTCCAGCGGATCGCGAGCACGTAGCGCGTAGGGTCTTCGACACAGCGGCTGAGGTCGTAGCCGACGCACTCGGGTGCCTTCGCGAGCGAGCCGGCCGCCTCGGCGTACGCGGCCTCGAACGCCGCCGCGCGGTCGGGCGGGATGGTGTAGCGCAGGTATTCCACAATCATCAGGCCAGCAGAGCGCACCCGGCTCGGCCGGGCAACCACTTACTTTCCGGTGCGTAGCGAGGAGGCCGTGATGGCGGGCAGGCGGTACTGGTGCCCGGTGGAGCTCACCGTCGACGTCATCGGCGGCCGGTGGAAGCCGGTGATCCTCGCGCACCTCAAGGAAGGGGTGCACCGCTACGGCGAGCTGCGCCGCCGCATGCCGGGCATCAGCGAGAAGATGCTCACCCAGCAGCTGCGCGAGCTCACCACCGACGGCCTCGTCCACCGCGAAGCCCTCGACGGCCGCGTCCCCCGCGTCGAATACCACCTCACCCCGGACGGCGAAGCCCTCGGCCCGGCCCTCACCGCCCTCTACACCTGGGGCGAACGCCGCGCGGCGGCCACGGGGATCACGTTCGAGACGCCTGCCTGACGCCTTCGGGATCGGATGCGTGGGGCCGACCGAGCGGGGTTGCGGGTGGCCGTGTGTCCTCTCGTAGGGGGTTGTGTTCGAGGGCCTTTCGGCCGGGCTGCCGGTTCCTGGGGGTCGGCCGGTCCGGAATCGAGAAATGTGGCGGTGGCCCGCGGTGGGTTGCGTTCGAGTCGCAGTCTTGGTGCCGTCGGCCTGGCTCGGGGGTGTCGGCCGGCCCGGCACCGGAATTTTGCGAGTGGTCGAGGCTTGCTCTCGCGGGTTCACGACCGAGCGCGGCTCGGGACCGGCATGCTCCGGCGCCGGTCCCGGCCGGCGATACCGCGGTGCCTGCGCCCACCTCCCCGAGCGTCGCGGGGCACTCGCGATCATCGCGGCGCGGCGCTTCACCCTGCCGTTGACCAGGCCGACCTCCGCCCTCGGATGATCGACATCAAGCGACCGAATTGTCCGGTTGATTCCCTGGACTGGACCATTGACCAAATGGTCTAGTCCACTTACGGTGTGAGAGTCCCCACTGTCCCCGTTCGGTCACCTGGTGTGACTCCCCGAAGGGAGCCGGCATGCCCCGTCCGCGCAGGAAGAGCTTCTTGGCGCTCGTCAGCCTGGCCAGCGCCGCACTCGCCGCAGCGGCCGTCGCCGCGCCCGTGTCCACGGCCGCCACGGCCGCCAACGCGGCTCCGGCCGCCCCGCAGGCTTCGGTCGGCAAGGTGGTCGGCTACTTCACCGACTGGGGTGTGTACGACCGCAACTACCACGTGAAGAACATCGAGACCTCCGGCTCCGCCGCGAAGCTCACCCACATCAACTACGCGTTCGGCAACGTCACCAACGGCGGCTGCGCCATCGGCGACGCCTACGCGGACTACCAGAAGACCTATGACGCGGCGGGCAGCGTCGACGGCGTCGCCGACACGTGGGACCAGCCGCTGGCGGGCAGCTTCAACCAGCTGAAGAAGCTGAAGGCCAAGCACCCCGGCCTGAAGGTGATCTGGTCGTTCGGCGGCTGGAGCTGGTCGGGTGGCTTCGGCCAGGCCGCGAAGAACCCCACGGCGTTCGCGAACTCCTGCTACAACCTCGTGAACGACCCGCGCTGGGCCGGCCTGTTCGACGGCATCGACCTCGACTGGGAGTACCCCAACGCCTGCGGCCTGAGCTGTGACACCAGCGGCGCGGCGGCGTTCAAGAACCTGATGGCGGCGGTGCGCGCCAAGTTCGGCTCGTCGAAGCTCGTCACCGCGGCGATCACGGCCGACGGCACGAACGGCGGCAAGATCGACGCCGCCGACTACGCGGGCGCCGCGCAGTACGTGAACTGGTACAACGTGATGACCTACGACTACTTCGGCGCGTTCGCGGCACAGGGCCCGACGGCTCCGCACTCGCCGCTGACCTCGTACGCCGGCATCCCCACCGCCGGCTTCTACTCCGACGCGGCCATCCAGAAGCTGAAGAGCAAGGGCGTGCCCGCGTCGAAGCTGTTGCTGGGCATCGGGTTCTACGGCCGCGGCTGGACCGGCGTCACGCAGAGCGCGCCCGGCGGTTCCGCCACGGGTCCGGCGCCCGGCAAGTACGAGCAGGGCATCGAGGACTACAAGATCCTGCAGTCGAGCTGCCCGTCGACCGGCACGATCGCCGGCACCGCGTACGCGAAGTGCGGTTCGAACTGGTGGAGCTACGACACCCCGAGCACCATCGGCGGCAAGATCAGCTACGCGAAGCAGCAGGGCCTCGGCGGCGCCATGGTGTGGGAGCTGTCCGGTGACACGTCCAACGGCGAGCTGATGACGGCCGTCGCGAAGTGATCGCTTCCGGTGCGGCCGGCGGCGCAGGGGCGCGCCGGCCGCACCGGGTCCCGCAGCGCACCGACCCCGCCGGAGCCGCTCCGGCGGGGTCTCCTGTGTCCGGCGGAGAAACTGTCGGTGGCGCGGATTATCGTGCTGGGCGTGAAGTTCACGGGATTCGGTGAGTACGCCGTCGATTTCTACGACGGGCTGGAGGCCGACAACTCCAAGTCCTACTGGGACGCACACGTCGCGACCTACAAGTCCGACGTGCGCGAGCCGATGGAGGCCCTGCTCAAGGAGCTGGAGCCGGAGTTCGGCGAGGGTTTCGGCGAAGGCAAGGTGTTCCGGCCCTACCGCGACGTGCGCTTCGCGAAGGACAAGACCCCGTACAAGACGCACTGCGGCGGCGTCATCGAAGCGGGCCGCGGCGGCGGCGCCTACTACGTCGAGCTGAGCCCCGCGGGCCTGCGCGTGGGCGGCGGCTGCTTCCACCTCGCGTCCGACCAGATCGCCCGCTTCCGCACGGCCGTCGACACCGAGCTGCACGGCCCGGCGCTGGAACAGATCCTGGCCAAGCTCAAGCGCGCCGGTTTCGACATCCTCGGCGACCGCCTCAAGTCCCGCCCCCGCGGCTTCGCCGAGGACCACCCGCGCCTCGACCTGCTGCGCTACCGATCCGTCTACGCCGCCCGCTCCTGGGAACCCGCCGACTTCCTCCACGAACGCGAGGCCTTCGACCGCGTCCGCAAGTCCTGGCGCCAGCTGCGCGCCTTCAACGAATGGGCGCGCGACCACGTCGGGCCGAGCGAGCAGCCGCGCCGCTAGGGCCGGTCAGCAGAGGCCTGCCGGACCGGAGCGGCCGCGCGCCGAACGCCCACGCGACCCGCGGGCGGCTGCATGATCTCGGGTCGAGCTGCTTGCTCGGAATCGTCGGCGTTGGTGGGTTTCGGCGCCTCTGCGCGCCCGACCGCGTCGCCACGGCCGATCGACGGGGGAGCAGCAAACCGGCTCGGTGAGAAGGGGTGGCTCGGCTCACCGTGGGCACCGTGAGCGCGGCCCGGTCTCGCCGGGCGCCGTCCGCGGTGCGCTCGGCTGGACTGCGAGCGATCACACGGTTCAACGGGCAGCGGATACCGCCAGACTTTGCCGCGGGTTCGCCGTAGGCACCGTGGGCGCGACCGGGTCTCTCCGGGCGCCGTCCGCGGTGCGCTCGGCTGGACTGCGAGCGATCGCACTGTTCAACGGGGCAGCGGATACCGCCAGACCTTGCTCCCCGCAGCCGTCGTCGTCGCGAGGAGCAGGTCCGGGCCGTCCGCGATCAACGCCAGCGACTGGGCCGCCTCGGGCAGGGGCAGTTCCGCGAAGTCCTCGCACCGCGGTCCGACGCGCCAGAGCCGCGGGGCGCCGTCGACCTTCACCGTCACGTCGAGGTGGCCCGATGGGTCGAGGGTCAGGCCGGTCACTTCCAGCAGTTGCGACGCGGGGATCACCGGGCCGCCGGCGGAGGCCGTCCACGAAGGACTCGAGTGCCAGCAGGCCAGGCGTTGTTCGGCGGTCGTGCCGACGGCCGCGCAGTCCGTGGCCGAGCACGTCACGCGCCACATCGAGGCCGAGCCGGCCGGGGACGGCGGCGAGACCCGGGTCCACGCCGAACCGTCCGCCGACGTCCATGCCGCCGGCCGCACGGAAAGGCCCGACCGCGCGTCGCCGACGGCCACGTAACCCGGGCCGCCGGAGGCCGCGGCCAGGACGCGGGTCTGTTCGCCGGCGGAGCTGAGCAGCGCCGCGTCCTCGCGCAAAGCCCACGAAGCGCCGTCCGCCGAGGTCCAGATCGCCGCGCCGACGCCGCCGGACCGGTGGTCCCACTGGCCGGTCAGCACGTATCCCGCCGGGCCGGCCGCGGACCCGGACGTGGTCACCGCCCGCTCGCCCCCGAGCAGCTCCACCGGCTGTTCGTGCTCGGTCAGCCCGCCGGCCACCGACCCCGTCCAGATCGTCGGACGCGGGTTGGCGTGCGCGCCTCCGTACGCGGAGCCCAGCGCCAGCAGCTCCGAACCCGACGCGGCCGGCAGTGTCAGCTCGGCTTGCCGGCCGTAGCCCGTCGCCGGGTGCAGCGGCAGCGGCGTCCACGCGGGGCCGCCGGACCAGGCTGCCGGAGCCCGTCCGGAGGGCCCCGGCACCGAGCCGGTCATGACGATTCCCGATGAAGTCCGGACGAATCCCAGTACGCGCGTACCGGAAACCGGCAGGTCAACGGGCCGCCACGGCGGCTCCGGCGCCGGGGAACACGCCCCGACCAGGGCGAACGCCGCGATCACGAGCGAGAGCCGCCGAACCGCCGTCATGCATACGGAGGTTAGTCATCTGAATGGTTTCTGAACACTTCCTCCGAACTTTCGGTATCGGTACAGACGTGAAGAGGATGAGCGACTACTCTCAACGAACGTGAGCCGACGCGCGAAGATCGTTTGTACGCTGGGTCCCGCGACCTCCACTCCGGAGAAGATGCGGGCACTCGTCGACGCCGGAATGGACGTCGCGAGGATGAACTTCAGCCACGGAAGCCACAGCGACCACAAGCAGGTCTACGACCTGGTCCGGGCCGCTGCGGCCGAGAGTGGCCGGGCGGTGGGCATCCTCGCCGACCTCCAGGGCCCGAAGATCCGCCTGGGCACCTTCGCCAGCGGCTCGGCCGAATGGCACACGGGCGACGTCGTCCGGATCACCGTCGAGGACGTGGTGGGCACGCACGACCGCGTCTCGACCACCTACAAGGGCCTCGCGAAGGACGCCAAGCCGGGCGACCGCCTCCTGGTGGACGACGGCAAGGTCGGCCTCGTGGTCAAGGGCGTCGAAGGCCCCGACGTGGTGTGCGAGGTCACCGAAGGCGGCCCCGTCAGCAACAACAAGGGCGTCTCGCTCCCGGGCATGGACGTCTCCGTGCCGGCGCTGAGCGACAAGGACATCGAGGACCTCGAGTTCGCGCTGCAGCTGGGCGTCGACTTCATCGCGCTGTCCTTCGTGCGCTCGCCGGCCGACATCGACCTGGTGCACCAGGTCATGGACCGCGTCGGCAAGGGCCGGCTGCCGGTCGTCGCGAAGATCGAGAAGCCCGAGGCCGTCTACAACCTCGAGGCGATCGTGCTCGCCTTCGACGCGGTGATGGTCGCCCGCGGCGACCTCGGCGTCGAGCTGCCGCTGGAGCAGGTGCCGCTGGTCCAGAAGCGCGCCATCCAGATCTGCCGCGAGAACGCGAAGCCGGTCATCGTCGCGACGCAGATGCTCGAGTCGATGATCAACAACTCCCGGCCCACGCGAGCGGAGGCCTCCGACGTCGCCAACGCGGTGCTCGACGGCACCGACGCCGTGATGCTCTCGGGCGAGACCAGCGTCGGGCGCTACCCGATCGAGACGGTGCAGACGATGGGCCGCATCGTCGAGGCGGTCGAGACCGATTCGCCGGTCGTGCCGCCGCTCACGCACGTCCCGCGCACCAAGCGCGGCGTGATCTCCTACGCCGCCCGCGACATCGGCGAGCGGCTCAACGCCAAGGCGCTGGTCGCGTTCACCCAGTCCGGTGACACCGTGCGCCGCCTGGCCCGCCTGCACACGCGGCTGCCGCTGATGGCGTTCACGCCGGAGGACTGCGTGCGCAACCAGCTGTCGATGACGTGGGGCACCGTGACCACGATCGTGCCGCGGGTCGACTCCACCGACCAGATGATCCACCAGGTCGACCAGGCGATGCTCGCGATGGGCAAGTACCAGCGCGGCGACCTCGTGGTGATCGTGGCCGGCTCCCCGCCCGGGACCGTCGGCTCCACGAACCTGATCCACGTGCACCGCCTCGGTGAAGACGACCACGCATAAGGGACGTAGTTCATGCCGACCGAATAGGGTTCGGGCATGACCGATATCGCCAGGACCGCCGCCGCCGGGCTCGACGAGGCCGCCGGCGGCGGGCAGGCGGTGCTCGACCGGCTCGTCGACCTCCTCGACCTGGAGAAGGTGGAGGAGGACTTCTACCGCGGGGTCTCGCCCGCGCACTCCCCGGTCCGCGTGTTCGGCGGCCAGGTCGCCGGGCAGGCCCTGGTGGCGGCCGGGCGCACCGTGCCCGAAGACCGGCGAGTGCACTCGCTGCACGCCTACTTCATCCGCGGCGGCGACCCGAGCGTGCCGATCCTCTACGAGGTCGACCGCATTCGCGACGGCCGCTCGTTCACCACCCGCCGCGTCACCGCCATCCAGCACGGCAAGGCGATCTTCGCGCTGTCCGCCTCGTTCCAGAAGGACGAGGAAGGCCTGGACCACGGCGAGCCGATGCCCGACGTGCCCCGTCCCGAGACGCTGCCGACGTTCCAGGAACGCACCGCCGGCTTCGGCCTGCGCTTCACCGAGCGCCCACGCCCCATCGACGTGCGCTACGTCGGCGAACCGCCGTGGATCACCCGCGCCACGGGCGAGCGGCCGGCGAGCAACCGCGTGTGGATGCGCGCCGACGGCACACTGCCCGCCGACCAGTTGCTGCACGTCTGCGTGCTCACCTACGCCTCCGACATGACCCTGCTCGACTCGATCCTCGCGCGCCACGGCGTGTACTGGGACGTCGACAAGGTCCTCGGCGCGAGCCTGGACCACGCGCTGTGGTTCCACCGGCCCTTCCGTGCCGACGAGTGGTTCCTCTACGACAGCACCTCGCCGAGCGCCTCGGGTGCGCGCGGCCTGGCCACGGGCCGGTTCTTCGCGCAGGACGGCACGCACATCGCCACGGTCGTCCAGGAAGGACTGCTGCGCGTCCTGTGAGGACGGTCGCTGCCGGCTCTACTGAGAGTGTGTCACTGAGTGAGGTGTGCGGAATCAACCACGCTTCCGAGTGGCGGCAAATGCGAAATGCGTAGCCGGGTAATCGCCGGAGTACGCCTGCGATGGCCTGACAACAACTGACAACCGAAGGTGAAGGTGCCCGGGACCGGTCGGGGGGCGGCCCCGGACACCTTCCGCCGGAAACGCCCGCGCACTCGGTGTCTGTTTCCGGCTGGTCGTCGTCTACGCTGCTCAGGAACCCGGAACGATCACCGCGGCCGGCCCCTTCGGCGCGGCGTCACCGGTTCCGGTTCGCACGGGTGTCAGAGTACAAGCGCAATCTGCAAATTGCAGGGCGGAGCCCCGCCTCGAAGGCGGGAATTCCGAAGTGTTAATACCCCACTGACTAGTCGGACGGCTGGTTAGATATGCGGTGCGGGCAGCGTTGGCCGACGATGCGCGCACCGCGCAAGACGATCCGGAGGTGCTGTCGTGGCGAGAGGCCAGGGACCCACCGTTCGCCGCCGGAGGCTCGCGAGCGAGCTGAGGCGGCTCCGGGAAGCCGCCGACCTCACGATCGACGAGGTGGGCGAGAAGCTCGAGTGTTCCGCCTCGAAGGTGAGCCGCATCGAGACCGGGCACGTCGGCGTCACCCCGCGCGACGCCCGGGACATGCTGGCGCTCTACGGGATCACCGGCGACGAGCAGGAGGCGCTCGTCCAGCTGGCCCGCGAGGCGCGCAAGCGCGGCTGGTGGCACGCGTACAACGAGGTGTTCACCGGCACGTTCGTGGGCCTGGAGGCCGACGCGACCTCGCTGCGCGCGTTCCAGGCGCTGCTCGTACCGGGCCTGCTGCAGACCGAGCGCTACGCCCACGCCGTGATCAGGGCACTGCGGCCCGACGCCGAGGACGCCGAGATCCGGCGTCGCGTGGCCGCGCGCATGGCGCGCCAGGAACTGCTGAGCGACACCCCGCCGCCGGAGTACTGGGCGGTGGTCGACGAAGCCGTGCTGCACCGCGTGGTCGACAGCCCCGAGGTGATGGCCGAGCAGCTCTACCGCATGGCCTCGGTCGCCGAGAAGCCCAACGTGACCATCCAGGTGGTCCCCTTCGGAGCCGGCGCGCACCCCGGCATGGAAGGCCCGTTCCTCATCATGGGGTTCCCCGAGCAGGCCGACCCCGACGTCGTCTACGTGGACGACAGCACGTCCAGCGGCCTGTACCTCGAACAACCCGAAGACGTCCGGCGCTACGCGCTGATGTTCGACCACCTGCGCGCTGCCGCACTGAAACCGGACGACTCGGTCGACTTGATCACCGAGGCGGCCGGCCGGTTCGCCGAACGGTCAACCGCGCCGGCTGCAGTGCACCACCTGGAACCGAGGACACAGTGAGGAAGTGGGGAACATGATGCCGGACGCGGATCTTTCCCGGGCCACCTGGCGCAAGAGCAGCCACAGCGGCGGCGGCAACGACTGCGTCGAGATCGCGTTCGTCGGCGGCGACGCCGCGGTGCGCGACTCGAAGGACCCCGAAGGGGGTGCTTTCCGCCTTTCAGCTTCGGGTTGGCGGGGGCTGCTGGCGGCTGTGCGTGCCGGCGGCTCGGCCCGCGACTGACGTTCCACCCGGCGACCCCTTACCCCGCCGACCTGCTCTTCGCCGGTCGGTGCTTCGGGTAAGGGGTCGTTTGGCGTCCAGGACGGGGTGATCGCCCGATGCCGCGGACCCCGCCTCAGGACGACTGTGAGTGTCACGGAAGAAGGCACTCGCAGAGGATGGGGAAGAAGCGATGAGTTACCAGCTCCTGGACGCGATGAGCGCCGAGGTGGCCTACCGCGAGGAGCAGCTGCGGAAGGCCGGGCGCAACGCGCGGATGACCAAGCAGAGCCGCGTCGTGCGGTGGCTGCGGGCCCACCGGGTGACCAGCGTGACCGTGCCGGCGCAGGAACGCCGCGAGGCCGCGCAGGTGGCCTCCCGCGCCGATCACCTGGCGCGGTGAACGCCCGGTTCGCCGAGGGTGTCACGCCCTCGGCGAAAAGCATGGCGGAACTGTCGGTGGGGTAGGACAGAATGCTCCTCGTGCCCCGCTTAGGCTCCGGAATCCCGCTGGTCGCCCGCACTCACGAGATGCGGCGGCTTCGCGCCGCCTTCGCTCGCGCGGAGCGGCGCGAGGCCGGCGCCGTGCTGATCGCGGGCGACGCGGGCGTCGGCAAGACCCGGCTGCTCACCGCGCTCGGTGAGCACGTCGCGGCCAACGGCGCGCTGGTGCTCACCGGCCGCTGCATCGACGTGCGCGACGGCGGTCTGCCGTATCTCCCGTTCGCCGAGGCGCTGGCGCCGCTGGGCTCCTCGGGAGACGCGGTGGTCGCCGCCGCGGTGCGGTCGCGGCCGGCGCTCGCGCGGCTGCTGCCGCAGAGCGGGGAGCCCGAGCCGATGGGACCGGGGGAACACGGCCAGGTGTCGGCCAGCGAGCGCGAGGCCATGCGCCGGCCGCGACCGGAACAAGACCTGGGTCAGCTCCAGCTGTTCGACGCGGTACTGGGGGTGCTGACCGAGGTCGCCGAGTCGCGGCCGGTGGTGATCCTGCTCGAGGACCTGCACTGGGCCGACTCTTCGACGCGCAACCTGCTGTCCTTCCTGGCCAGCAGGTTGCGCGCGCAGCGGCTGCTGGTCGTGGGCAGCTACCGCGAGGAGGACGTGCACCGGCGCCACCCGCTGCGGGGACTGCTGTCGGAGCTGGTGCGCCTGGCGACGGTGGAGCAGGTCGCGCTGGCGCCGTTCGGGCCCGCCGACGCGCGGGCGTTCGTCGAGGCGCTGGCCGACGAGCCGCTGCCTTCCGACGTGGTGGCCGACATCGTCGCGCGCTCGGAGGGCAACCCGTTCTTCGTGGAAGAGCTGCTGGCCACCGACGCCGACTGCCGGGACCTGCCAGCCGGACTGGCCGAGGTGCTGCTCGCGCGGCTCGAACGGTTCCCGGCGGAGACGCGGCGCGTGCTGCGGGTGATCTCCGTGGCCAACGAACCGGTGTCGCACGCCGCGCTCGCGGAGGTCGCGGGCATCGGCGAGCTGGAGCTCGACGAGGCGCTGCGCGAGGCCGTGCAGCACCACGTGCTCGTGATCGAGGACGGCTCATACGTGTTCCGCCACGCGTTGCTGCAGGAAGCGGTGTACGCGGATCTGCTGCCGGGGGAGCGCAACCGCACGCACGCGGCGTACGCGGCCCGCATCCGCGCGATCCCGCAGGGGCGCGGGCACGACGCCAAGCTGGCGTTCCACAGTCTCGAAAGCCGCGACTTCGTCACGGCGCTGCCCGCGCTGCTCAGCGCGATGGCGGAGGCGGAGAAGCTGGGCGCGCCGGGGGCGGCCCTGCGCCACGCCGAACAGGCACTGTCCATCTGGGACGCGGTGCCCGTCGCGGACCGGCCCGAGGGCGTCGACGAGCTGAAGCTGCTGCACGAGGCTTCGTACTTCGCGGGCACGTCGGGGGAGCCGGAGCGGGCGGCGGCGTACGCGCGTTCGGCCACGGAGCTGCTGGGGCCCGACTCCCCGACGCTGCGGTCCGCCAAGGTGTGGCGGCGGCTGGCCGAAGCGCTGCTGGCGCTGGAAGGCACGCTCGACGAGGCGACGCTGGCCGTCGACCGGGCGTGGGAGCTGGTGAAGGACAGCGAACCGAGCGCCACGCGGGCGTGGGTGCTCGCCACGCGCGCGGGGTTCCTGCGGCTGCTCGACCAGCCGGGCGAGGCGCTGGACAACGCGCTCACGTCGGTGTCCGACGCGCGGGCCGTCGGCGCGGTCGGGGCCGAGGCGTCGGCGCTGATCACGCTGGGCACGCTCGCCGATTCCGCGGGCGACTCCGCGCTGGCGCGCGAACGCCTGCGCCAGGCCATCCGCAAGGCGCGCGACGCCGAGGCGCTCAACGTCGAGCTGCGCGGCCTGTACTTTCTCGCCCTGAGCTACGACGACCAGGCCGAGATGGCCGAAGCCCTCACCCACGTGGCCAACGGGGTGGCGCGCGCGGAGGAATCGGGGCTCACGTGGAGCTCGTTCGGCCTCGAGCTGCGCGCGCGGCAGCTCTACCTGCGTTACCTCAGTGGCGATTGGCCCGCGGAGGACGCGGCCGGGCGCGCGGCGCGTGGGGTGTCGAGCGCGGTGGCCGCGCGGATCCTCGCGAACTGGGTGCTGTTCCTCGTGGCGCGCGGCCGGTTCGACGACGCCGCGCGGCTCCTGCCCGGGCTGCGGCAGCAGTGGTCGGCCGACATCCAGATCGCCCTCTCGGCCGGCGACGCGGCCATCGAGCTCGCGACCTGGCGCGGCGAGCACGCCGAAGCCGTGCGCGTCACCGAGGAACTGGTGGCGTGGCTGGAGAAGATCGAGCCCTGGCTGCTGGGCGGCATCCGGATCGTCGCGCTGGGCATGACGTCGGTCGCCGCCCTCGCCGCCGACGCCCGCCTGCGCGGCGACCAGCGCGCCGCCGATGATTTCGCGTCCGTCGGCCGCCGCCTGCTGGAGCACGGCCGCCGCACCGCCGTCGAGGGCAGCCCGCGCTCCGGCACTCTCGGTCCGGAAGGCCACGCCTGGCTCGCCCGCCTGGAAGCCGCCGCCTCCGGCCTCGAAGGCCCCGCCGACCCGACGCTGTGGTCCGCCGCCGCCACGGCCTTCGACTACGGCGCGGTCTACGAGCAGGCCATGTGCCGGTACTTCGAAGCCCAGGCCCTGCTCGCCCGCGGCCTGCCCGCCGAGAAGGCCCTGACGGCCGCCCACACCGTCGCGTCCGCCCTCGGCGCCCTGCCCCTGCGCGACGCCGTGCGCGACCTGGCCCACCGCGCCCGCACCGACCTCCCCGGCGTCACCCCGGCCGCCGCCGCACCCACCGCCCCCAACCCCCTCACCGACCGCGAACGCGACGTCCTCGAGCGCGTCGCCCTCGGCCGCACCAACCGCCAGGTGGGGGAGGAGCTCTACATCAGCGAGAAGACGGTCTCCGTCCACCTCTCCCGCGTCATGGCCAAGCTGGGCGCCAGCCGCCGCGCCGAAGCCGTCGCCATCGCCTACGACCGCGGCCTCCTGACGACTCCCGCCGCGAAGGACTGACCCGCGCCCCGCCTGGGGCGGTTCCGCCGGTTCCGCGCGGAGGGGTGGGGGCTGGTTGTGGCCTTCGCGCGCCGATCCGGCCCCGACGGCGCTGTCGCGGCTAACGACTCCCGCGGCGAAGGGCTTGCCCTCGGCGCCCGGACGGCTGTGCCGGTCTTGTGGCTCCCTGCGGAAAGAAGCGCGGGTCGACTGTGTCGATCTGCTCGCCGACCCACCGCGCCGCGGCTGCTGGGCCGCTGTCGGCTCCTGCGGCTGAGGGCTGAACCGCAGTACCCGGACGGTGGTGCCGGTTTGCGGTGTGCTTGGCGGCTCCCTGCGGAGGGGGAGCGCGGGTCGACTGTGTCGTTTGTGCGCCGCGCCGCCGGCTCGAGTTGTCGTGGCCGCCACGGCTGGCTGTTGCGGTCAAGGGCTGGGCCGCAGCTTGTGCCGGTTTGCGGTGTGGTTGGCGGTTGCCTGCTTCGCGCGGCGGGGAGCAGGGGTGGGTTGTTGCCCTCGCGTGGCGAACCGCCGTACCGCGGCTCCTGGCAGTTGCCGGTTCGGGAGTGAAGGGCGGTCGCCGGCTGTGTTCGGGACGATTTCGCCGGATTGCGATGTCGTTGTCCGACACCGACTCCGCGCCCTGCGCCCGCCGCGTGCCGAACTCGCCGGGCGGTGGTTGACTGGTGATCAAATAGCAGGCCAACCCCGTCGGGAGGAGCCAGGGGATGCGCGTCGACGTGCACGCTCACCTGTGGAGTGAGGCGTACCTGGAGCTGTTGTCCCGTGCGGGCAACGAGAAGGCGGCCGCGCAGGGACGGCTCGGTGCGGGGGCGACCGCGGCGGAGCTGGATTCGCGGTTCGAGCAGATGGCGACGGCGGGCGTCGACCTGCAGGTGCTGTCGACCACGCCGGCGCCGCCGCATTTCGAGGATGAGCGGGCCGCGGTGGAGGCCGCGCGGTTCGTCAACGACGACTACGCGGAGCTCGTCCGGCGGCACCCCGATCGGTTCAAAGCGTTCGCGTCCCTGCCGCTTCCGCACACCGGCGCGGCGCTGGCCGAGCTCACGCGCGCGCTCGACGAGCTGGGTTTTCTGGGCGCCGCCGTGACCACGTCGGTGCTGGGCCGCACGCTCGGCGACCCGGCGTTCCTGCCCGTCTACGAAGAGCTCGACCGCCGCGGCAGCGTCCTGTTCGTGCACCCGGCCGGCGTCGGCGCCGAGTCGCCGCTGATCGGGCCGAACCTCACGTGGCAGATCGGCGCGCCGATCGAGGACACGGTCGCCGTGCTGCACCTGATCGTCGCCGGGATCCCGAGCCGGTTCCCGCGCATGAAGATCATCCTGCCCCACCTCGGTGGCGCGCTGCCGATGCTGCTGCCCCGCATCGACCGCCAGAACCCTTGGGAGGCACCGGAAACCCCGGAGAAGCCGAGCCTCGCCGCGCGCCGGATCTTCTACGACACCGTCGGGCACAACCACGTGCCCGCGCTGCGCGTCGCGGCCGAAACGCTCGGCGCCGACCGCCTGGTGCTCGGCACCGACTACCCGTACCAGAAGGGCGACGGGTTCACCGAAGCAGTGACCTACGTCGAACGCTCCGGCCTGCCCGCGGCGGACATCGCCGCGATCCTCGACCGCACGGCCGTGGAACTGCTCGGCCTCGGCTGATCATCGCCAGGGCAGGTGCCGCAGCAGCTTCATGCTCGACGTCATCACCCGCGCCCACACCCCGCCCGGCACCCGGCGCGGCGGCCGCAGCGCCAGTCCGCGCTGGACGGCGATCGACTGCGCCTCCGTGTACTTCAGCAGTCCTTCGGCACCGTTGCGGCGGCCGACGCCGGAGTCCTTCATCCCGCCCATCGGCACGCCGACGCTGCCGAACGTCGCCGCGTAGCCCTCGTTCACGTTCACCGTCCCCGCCTTCAGCCGCGCCGCGACCTCCCAGCCGGCACGGCCGTTGCGCGACCAGACGCTGGCGTTGAGACCGAAGGCGGTGTCGTTGGCGCGCTCGATGGCGTCGGTGACGTCGGTGTAGCCGTAGATCGACACCACGGGCCCGAACGTCTCCTCGGCGAACGGCACCATGTCCGGCGTGACGTCGGTGAGCACGGTCGGCTCGTAGAACAGTGGGCCGAGGTCCGGCCGCGCGCGCCCGCCGGTGAGCACGCGGGCGCCCTTGGCCCGCGCGTCCTCGACGTGCGCCGACACGGTCTCGAGCTGGCTCGGCGACGTCAGCGAACCCATCTGCGGGCCGAAGCCCAGCTCACCGCCCAGCTTCAGCGCGGCCGTGCGCGCCACGAAGGCGCGGGTGAACTCGTCCCGGACGCTTTCGTGCACGTAGATCCGCTCCACCGAGACGCACAGCTGCCCGGCGGAGGAGAAGCACGCGGTGACCGCGCCCGTCGCGGCCTTGGCGACGTCGGCGTCCGGCAGCACGATCATCGGGTTCTTGCCGCCGAGCTCGAGCGAGTAGCTGGTGAGCCGGGCCGCGATCTGCGTCGCCAGGTCCTTGCCGGTCGGCGTGGAGCCGGTGAAACACAGGTAGTCGCACTCTTCGAGCAGCGCCGGGCCGACCTGCGAGCCGCGGCCGAGCACCACCTGCCACAGCCCGTCCGGCAGGCCCGCCTCGGCCGCGAGCTCCTGCAGCCACAACGCGGAGAGCGCCGTCTGGTTGTCCGGCTTCTGCACCACGGCGTTGCCCGCCGCGAGTGCCGGGAACACGTCCATCGCGGTGAGCGCCACCGGGTAGTTCCAGGGCGAGATGACGCCGACGACACCCTTGGCGTGGCGCAGCTCGCCCGCCTTCGTCAGCGCGGGGATCACCCCGGCCGCGCGCTTCGGCGCCAGGATCTTCGCGCTGTGCTTGCCGTAGTAGGCCGCCACCAGCGCTGCCGCGCTCACCTCGTCGAACGCGTCGAGCCGCGCCTTGCCTGCCTCCACCTGCACGAGGTCGAGCGCTTCGGCCTGGTGGGCGAGGATGAGGTCGTGCAGGCGCCCGAGGAACCGCTGGCGCTGCGCGACCGGCCGGGCCGCCCACTCGTGCTGGGCCTGGCGCGCGGTCGCGAACGCCGCCCGCACATCGGCGTCGGTGGCCTGGGGGATCGTCGTGATCGGCAGCCCGGTGAACGGCGCCGTCATGCGGATCGGCGCGGAGTCCGCACCGCCGGTCACGCGGGCGACGAGCCGGGCCGCGCGCGCCGCCGTGGGCGCTCCCGCGACACCCCCGATCGTCGCCGGCAGGGCCGTCTCGCCGCTGAGGTTCGCCGGTGTCGTGCTGGTCATGCCGTCTCCGTTCAGACCGGTGTTACCGACGAGTACAGCATACCGACGGTACGGCGGTCGAGCGGGAAATCTGAATCAGATTCACATATCGGAGTCGTCGCGGTGCCGGCCCGGCGGCTCGACACCCGGCGCGGGCTGCACGTCCTGCGGCGGGAACGGCGGGGAGGTCGGCTCCTCGGCGGGCTCGGACTCCGGCGAAAGCACGCCCTGCGCGGGCGGCTCGGCCCACGACTGTGCGGGCGGCGGGTCGCCGAGCGAGTAGATCACCGGCTCGTCGTTCGCCGGCGGGTAGTAGTACGGCTGCGGTACCCAGGGCGCGGTCCAGCTTCCGCCGCCGAACGCGGCGAGCGCCAGCACCAGCACGGCGATCACGCCACCGCCGAGCATCACCCAGAACCCGGTGCCCGTCGTGTAGTGGGCGACGATGGTGGCGTCATTCTGCTCGAAGCTGAGGCTGGCCGACACGTCCATGCTCATCGTCCACACGGCCGCGACCACGGCCGCTCCACCGGCGATCAGCATCGTGCGGGCGGCGCCGCGGAAGCGCGTGAACGCGAGCAGTGCGCCGACGAGCAGCGCCACGGCCGTCACCGTGAGCGGGATGCCGTAGCGGGCGACGTGGCTGATGGCGAACAGGTCCCGCTCGGCTTGCGGCGCCGCTTCGACCTGGCGGTTCCACGCGGTGACCGCGAACGCGCTCTGCAACTGACCGGCCACCGTCACCCGCGTCGCCGCGATCGGCAGGAACGTGCCCGCCACCACGAGCGCGGCCGAAAACACGCCGAGGATCCCGGCGAGCAGCCGCGAGACCGCGCCCGGCTCGGCGACGGGTGACGGCGGGTACTGCGGCACGCTGGTCATCGGGGCTCCTTCGCCTGCTCAGGGCATCTGCGATTCCACCACGAAGAACCCCGTCGCGCTAAGGGGCGGCGCGATCCTGTCACCGGTCGGCGCGGGATCGCTCAGGGCTGCGAGTACATCAGCACCGCGATGCGCTTCCACTCCTGCAGCAGCTTGCGCCGCCGGTTCGGGTCGCCGCCCAGCTCGGCGTCGAGCGCCAGGCCGCGGGTGAGGTTCACGGTCAGCCAGAACAGCGTTTCCGCGCGTTCCTTCGGCAGGTCACCCGCCACGTGGCTCACGTGCGCCAGCATGGCGCGGCCCAGTGCCCGGTCCACGGGCCGGATCGCCGCCCGCAGCTCCGGGTCGGTCCGCGCGGCCACCCACAGCTCGGTGACGGCCGTGGAGAGCGTGCCCGAGTAACCCGCCCACAGCAGGTCGATCGCGGCTTCGACGCCCGAAGCGCCACCCGGCAGGTCTTCCAGCGACGACGCCAGCTGGGTGCGCAGTTTCGTGGTGAGGTGCTCGACGGCGGCCGCCATCAGCTCGGCCTTCGTGGCGAAGTGGTGCTGCACCGCGCCTTTCGACACGCCCGCCCGGGCGCAGATCTCCTGCATCGACGCGCGGGCGTACCCGATGTCCACCAGGCAGTCGACGGTCGCGTCGAGCAGGGCCGTGCGCGTCTGCTCCCTTCGCTGCGCCTGGGTGCGGTGCGCCTTGGCCGTGGCCTCGGTCATTCGCCTCTCCCGCTTTACGTACCGGACTGCGCGGATGTACATTCCGAACAGAACTTACCTTCCACGCGTAATGTTTTCCAGCTTCGCAGGAGGCGTCGCCGTGCCGTTGCAGATCCAGAAGAGCTCGTGGAGCACCACCGAACTCGAGGACCTCCGGGAACTTTCCCGGTCGTTCCTGCAGAAGGAGATCGTGCCGCACCAGGAGCGGTGGGCGGCGGAGAAGAAGCTCGACCGCGAGATCTGGACCAAGGCCGGCGAGGTCGGCCTGCTGTGCCTGTCGATCCCCGAGGAGTACGGCGGTGGCGGCGGCACGTTCGCGCACGAGGCCGTGCTGTACGAGGAGCAGGCCCGTTCCGGCGACAATGCTTGGGGTGTGACCGTCCACAACGGAATCGTGGCGCACTACCTGCTGTCGTACGCGTCGGAGGAGCGCAAGCGCGAGTGGCTGCCGAAGCTCGCCAGCGGCGAGTTCGTGGGCGCCATCGCGATGACCGAGCCGGGCACGGGTTCCGACCTGCAGAGCATCAAGACCCGCGCCGTGCGCGACGGCGACCACTACGTGCTCAACGGCGCGAAGACGTTCATCACCAACGGTTTCCACGCCGACCTCGTGGTGGTCGCGTGCAAGACCGACCCGGACGCGGGCGCGCAGGGTGTGTCGCTGATCGTGGTCGAGACGGACACGCCGGGCTTCCGCCGCGGCCGTGTGCTCGACAAGGTGGGCCTCAAGGGCCAGGACACCGCGGAGCTGTTCTTCGACGACGTGCGGGTGCCCGCCGCGAACCTGCTCGGCGACGCCGAGGGCCAGGGGTTCGTCCAGCTGATGCTGCAGCTGCCGCAGGAACGGCTCATCATCGCCGTGACCGCGGTGGCCGGGCTCGAGGCGGCCGTGAACCTCACGATCGGCTACACCAAGGAGCGCACGGCGTTCGGCCGGCCGATCTTCAACTTCCAGAACACGAAGTTCAAGCTCGCCGAGGCCGCGACGGAAGCGGCGGTGTCGCGGGCGTTCCTCGACCAGTGCATCGAACGGCACCTGCGCGGCGAGCTCGACGTGCAGGGCGCGGCGATGGCGAAGCTGTGGACGACCGAGCGCGTGAACAAGGTCGTCGACGACTGCGTGCAGCTGTTCGGCGGCTACGGCTACATGACCGAATACCCGATCGCGCGCGCGTGGGCCGACGTCCGGATTTCCCGGATCTTCGGCGGAACCAGCGAGATCATGAAGGAGATCATCTCGCGCACGCTCTGAGTTTTCGGCCGACGAAAGGATTTGCCGCCGTGAAAGCCGGACCCCTGGGCGGGCTGAAGGTGGTGGAGCTGGCCGGGCTCGCGCCCGCGCCGTTCGCCTGCATGATCCTCGCCGACCTCGGCGCCCACGTCGTGCGCGTGGACCGCGCGACGCCGGGCGCCGACGTGCTCGGCATCCCCGACGACCCGCTGGCGCGCGGCCGGCGCTCGATCGGCGTCAACACCAAGACACCCGAGGGGGTCGAGGTGGTGCTCAAGCTGGCCGACCGGGCCGACGTGCTCATCGAAGGTTTCCGTCCCGGTGTCGCGGAACGCATGGGGCTGGGACCTTCGGTGGTCCACGCGCGCAACCCGCGGCTCGTCTACGGCCGCATGACCGGCTGGGGCCAGGACGGCCCGCTCGCGCAGGCGGCCGGCCACGACATCAACTACGTCGGCATCGCCGGCGCGCTCGATCCGATCGGGCGCGCCGGCGAACGCCCGGTGCCGCCGCTCAACCTCGTCGGCGACTTCGGCGGTGGCGGCTTGATGCTCGCGATGGGTGTGCTCGCGGCGCTGTACGAGCGGACGTCCTCGGGGCGCGGCCAGGTCGTCGACGCGTCCATGGTCGAGGGCGCGGCCCTGCTCACCACGAGCCTCCACGGCCTGCGCGCGGCCGGCGCGTGGTCGGGCGAGCGCGGCGACAACCTGCTGGATGGCGGCGCCCCGTTCTACGACACCTACGAGACCGCCGACGGCAAGTACGTCGCCATCGGCGCGATCGAGATGCGCTTCTGGGGTGACCTCGTGAAGGTGCTCGGCCTGGAGGACCCGCCGCCGCACCTGGACAAGACCCAGTGGCCGAAGCTGCGGGAGCACATCGCCGACGCCGTCGGCAAGCACACGCGCGACGACCTTGTCGCCCGCGCCGAAGGCACCGACGCCTGCCTGACGCCCGTGCTCTCGCCCTGGGAAGCCTCGGCCCACCCCCAGAACGCGGCGCGCGGCACCTTCGTCGACATCGGCGGCACGGTCCAGCCCGCCCCGGCGCCGCGCTTCGATCGCACCCCGCCGTCGACGCCCCACGCGCCCCGCCCAGCGGGCACGGACACGGCCGACGTGCTGGCCGACCTGGGCCTCTCCGCCGCCGACGTCGCCGCCCTGCGCACGGCGGGCGCCATCGCCTGACGGGACTGAACAGGCGGTCGTGCCGCGAGTCCGGCGCCGCGGCG
This sequence comes from Amycolatopsis sp. NPDC049253, assembly GCF_040678995.1. Taxonomy (NCBI): domain Bacteria; kingdom Bacillati; phylum Actinomycetota; class Actinomycetes; order Pseudonocardiales; family Pseudonocardiaceae; genus Amycolatopsis; species Amycolatopsis sp. NPDC049253. The sequence continues at coordinate 106,724 of NZ_JBFAQX010000003.1, forward strand.
GTGTTGCGTACGGCGGGCGCCGTCGCCTGAGGGCCGGGAAAGGGGCGGCGTGCCTGGCTTTCACCCGCGCCCGGGCGGCGAGGGGCTGCTGCCCGGTTGAGGGCGAACGCACCACGGTGCCGCGGCTTCGGCCATCGCGCCGCGGCCCTCGCGCGGGTCGAAAGCCCGCCCGGCCGCGAGCCGCGTGGCGCGCCCGGAAAGGTGTCAGCGGGGTTCGAGATCCGACCGGATCACCGAGTACACAACGCTGTCACGCCAAGCGCCGTCGCGGAAGCCGTAGCCGCGCAGGATGCCTTCGCGGGTGAAGCCGGCCTTTTCGAGCGAGCGCTGTTCGGCGCGGTTGTCCACGTCGGTGGTGGCCTCGACGCGGTTGAACTGCGTGTGCGCGAACAGGTAGCGGACCAGGAGGCGCTGGGCCTCGGTGCCGTGGCCGTGGCCGCGGGCTTCCGGGCGCAGCACGAGGCCCATGTTCCAGCAGTACGAGCTGGGGCCGGACCGCGAGCGGTGCCACGACAGGAGCCCGAGCACGGCACCGCCGAGCGTCGGGACGAGGAGCCCGCCCTCGGTGGTGAGGATGGCGTTGTCGCGCCAGCGGCGGCGGAGGTAGCCGTCGTCGTGCCAGCCGAACCACTGGAACTCGCCCGCGGTGGCTGGGTCGTTGATCAGCGCCTCGAGGAAGTCGAGGTCGGCCTCGCACATCGGGCGGAGAACCACGTCGTCCATCGCGGCAGCCTAGCGGGCGCCTTCAGCGCGCCGGCTCACTCGTTCGGGCCGGAGTCACCCGGTCGTGACACGCGTCCCGCTGAGCGATCGCCGAGCGGGCCACACGGGCCTGTCGTCACTAGAGTGAGCGTGCACGACCGGTCCTGAAGCCGGCGCGCGGATTGGATGGTGCCATGTCAGGCGGCGTGAAGAAGATCGTGGTCATCGGGGTGGTCGTCCTCGTGCTGTTCTTCCTGATCACCCAGCCCACCCAGTCGGCCAACCTCGTGCACCAGGTGCTCGGCTGGCTGCGCGACGGTGCCGAAGCCATCATCACGTTCTTCCAGACCCTGTTCGCGTGATCACCGCGGGCCTCGTTACCCGCCGGTAGTTACCCAGAGTAACGCGATCCCGAGATCCGGGCTGATCGCTCGACCATCCGGGTGGATTGCCCCCTAAAAGGGCCTGGTCAAGGAATTTGTGGGGCCCGGGGTATGGCGCGGAAAGCGGGCCCGGCCCTACGGTGCTCACATTGCGTGATCAGCTGGTTCTCCGGTCCCCCGGGAGCCGGGTCACGGCGGGGTTTTTCCGCTCGGTCACGCGCATTGGGTGCAAGTCGTGGACGCGCAACGGGGCAGGCGTCAGGGCCGGCCCGTCGGGGACCAATGAGGAGGCAGGGATGACCGGAGATCCCGGAGTGGACGCGTTGATCCGGCAGTGGGCCGCGGAGCGCGAGCAGACCGCCGAGGAGCAGGAGGTCAACCGCATCACGTCCGCCTGGCTGGCCGACGCGCCTCAGGCTCCGCCCGGCATCCCCGGTCAGCGTGCGAGGTCCGGTCCCTCGCGCTGGGCGCAGGTCGACGCCGCGGACCCCGGTTACCTCGACGCCATGCGGGTCCGGCTGCCCGAAGTCCCGGACGAGCTGCTCGTGGCCGCCGCCGGCTGGTGGCAGATGGTCGGCGACGTCGCCGAGGCCGAGCTGTGGTGGGACGCCGGCATCAGCCCGCTCGACCAGCGGGCCCTCGACTACCGCGCGGCGGGCCTGCAGCCCTCGGACCTCAGCCGCCGGCTGGGCCCGATGACCGTGCTCCAGCACCTGCGCCGCGGCAGCGCCCCGGCCTGGTGCGTCGCGCGTCTCGCGCGGCAGCAGAAGTCCGCCTGATCCACCCTCTCGACACGGCCGGGTGAACCGGCGTGGCGGCAGCGATCCGAACTCGTCCGTAACGCTAACCTGCGCGGGCTCGTTGTGTGATCGACCGACCGCCACGCTGGAGGACCGGAGTTCGTGCCCCTCACCGGAAACGCCGACGGCGAGACCGCTGCCGAGACGCAGGCCGAAGCCGCACCCGCCCGACGCCGTGCCCGCGGGGGCGCGGCCGTGGCGGTTCGGCTCGCGGTGGTTCTGGTGGTCCTCGCGGTGGCGGGTGGCGGCACGTGGCTCGTCACCCGGGCGTCGGCGCCGGTCGCGAGCCCGACCACCACGGACATCCCCGCGTTGAGCGTGAAGGCAGCCGACGTGCGGCCGGGGTCGATCGCTCCCGTCAGTGCCGTCGTCGCGGGTGGTGCCGACCAGCAGACCACTCCGCAGTCGGTGCACTCCACCGCCGACCCGCTCGACGACTGGGCCAAGAAGGTCGCCGCCGTCACCGGGGTGCCCGCGCGGGCGCTGCGCGCGTACGGCAACGCGGAGCTCGCGATGCGCTCGGCCGAGCCGGGCTGCCGCATCTCGTGGGCCACGCTCGCCGGCATCGGCCGCATCGAGTCGAACCACGGCCAGTACGGCGGCGCGGTGCTCGGCGCCGACGGCCGGCCGTCCAAGCCGATCATCGGCGTCCCGCTAGACGGTTCATCGGGCGTGCGCGCCATCAGCGACACCGACGGCGGCCGCTTCGACGGCGACCCCGTGGCCGACCGAGCCGTCGGCCCGATGCAGTTCATCCCCAGCACCTGGCGCAAGTGGGCGGCCGACGGCAACGGCGACGGTCTCGGCGACCCACAGCAGATCGACGACGCCGCGCTGGCCGCCGGCCGTTACCTGTGCGCGGGCGGGCGCGACATGGCCACGCCGTCGGGCTGGTGGTCGGGAATCCTCTCGTACAACAACTCCACCGAATACGCCCAGAAGGTCTTCGGCCTCGCCGACGGGTACGCGCAGTCGGCGAAGGCCGTGCGGGCCGGCTGAGGCCCGTTCGTCCGAAATCCGGGCCGGCCCGGATTCCCGCTGGTGTGAAATCCGTGCGAACCACGAGGTCACCGGCTGAGAGGCGGACCACGTGCGGGCCCGCCTCTCAGCTTCGGCCCCGGTTCCCAGTGCTAGCGTCAAGGCCGTGGCAGTGAACTCCGGCCCGGCCGTGTCCCCGCTCGGGCGCAGGCTCCTGATCGCCGCGACGTGCGCGGTGAGCCTGCTGCTGTGCTGCGGGCTGGCGTGGTGGCAGTGGGACCGGTTCACCTCCGCCAACGGCACGTTCCAGAACCTCGGCTACGTGCTGCAGTGGCCGCTGTTCGGGCTGTTCCCCGCGTTCATGTTCTGGCGGATCAAGAAGCTGCGCGAACGGGAAGAGGCCCAGGGCGAGAGCGCCGAGACCCAGGCCGAGCAGGCCGCGGTCACCGTGCCCGCTCCGAGAGTCTCGACGCCCGCGCGTCCCCCGGCGCCCCGTCCCGTGGCCGAAGAGGACGACGAGCTCGCCGCGTACAACCGCTACCTGCGCGAGCTCAACGCCCGCGACCAACAGGCCTGAACCATCACCTCGGAAGTGAGGACGAACCCATGACCACGAGCACCGACGGTGCCGCCCAGACCCGCCCGGCGCGACTGAACGGGGCCCTGGTGCGGTTCCGCACCACCGCGTGGATCACCGGTGTCGGCCTGCTCGTGCTCTGCGCGACGATGGTGGTCGAGTACGGCTTCGGCAACGCCACGCCCGCCGCGGTGTACTCGCCGATCCACGGTGTCCTCTACATGATCTACCTGGCCTGCAGCATCGACCTCGCGATCAAGGCCCGGTGGTCGATCAAGAGCACGATCCTCGTGCTGCTCGCCGGCTGTGTCCCGTTCGTCTCGTTCATCGTCGAACGCCGGGTGACGCACCGGGTGCAGGCGGGCAAGGACATCTTCTAAGCCGGCACGGCTTTCCCTCGCCGGAAGGTCAGCGCGACCCCGACGGTGAGGGCGGCCAGCCCGCTCGCCGCCAGGAACGCGGCCGTCATCCCGTCGACCAGCAACGGGGTGCCGGTGGCTCCCGAGGCCGCGGCCGAACGCGTCGCCGCGCCGAACACCGTCACCAGGATCCCGAGGCCGAGCGTGCTGCCGACCTGCTGCATGGTCTGCAGCACGCCACCCGCGGCCCCCGCGTCCTCGGCGGGCACGGTGGACATGATGATCACGTTGAGCGGCGAGAACGCCAGCCCGCCGCCGATGCCCATCAGCAGCAGCGGCCCGAGCAGTGAAGCGACGTACCCGCTGTCCGGCGTCAGCATCGACAGCCACGCGACGCCGGAGACCATCAGCACCGTGCCCGTGACGGCCAGTGGCTTCGGCCCGAAGCGCGCGAGCAGGCGCGGCATGAGCCGGCTGAGCGTGAAGATCGCCGCGGCCATCGGCAGGAACGCGAACCCGGTGGCCAGTGCGGCGAAGTGGCGCACGTCCTGCAGGAACTGCGTCAGGAAGAAGAACATCGACATCATCGCCATCGGCCCGAGGAAGAAGCTGGCGTAGGCGGCCGCGCGGTTGCGTTCGGCGAACAGCCACAGCGGCACCAGCGGATGGGCCACGCGCCGCTCCAGCAGCACGAAGGCGATCAGCAGCACCACCCCGGCCGACAGTGCGGCGAGAGTGAGCGGCGCGCCCCAGCCGTCGGACGCGGCGTGGGTGAACGCCAGCACGAGCGACGCGACGCCGAACGTGCCGAGCACGGCCCCGGGCACGTCTAGGTGAGCCGCCCGGCGCGGCGGCGCGGGCACGAACCGCGGCGCGAGCACGGCGATGGCCAGCCCGAACGGGACGTTGATGAACAGCGCGGCCCGCCACGAGATCCACTCGGTCAGCAGGCCGCCCACGATCAGGCCGATCGCGAACCCGCCGCTGGCGACGGCGGAGAACAGCGAAAGCGCGCGCACGCGGGCCTTGGCCTCGGTGAACGTGGTGGTGATCAGCGCGATCGTGCTCGGCCCCGCCATCGCGGCGCCGACGCCCTGCGCCACGCGCGCGGCGATCAGGAACCCGGCCGACGTGCTCAGCCCGCCGGCCAGCGAAGCGAGCGTGAACACGGCCGTGCCCAGCACGAACATCCGGCGGCGGCCGAACAGGTCGCCCGCGCGTCCGCCGAGCAGCAGCAGACCGCCGAACACGAGGCTGTAGGCGGTCATCACCCACGACAGGCCGGTGGCGGAAAAGCCCAGGTCGGACTGGATGCGGGGCAGCGCCACGTTCATCACGGTGGCGTCGAGCATCAGCATGAGCTGGCAGGTCAGCACGATCGCGAGGACGAGCCCGGACGCGGCGGTCCGGTGTCTCGGCCTAGGCTCGGTCGACGAGGTTCGCTCGGTCAACTCGGTCAAAGGAGGACTCCCCAGAGAGGGACGAGGTAAGTGGAGAAACTCTCCACTTGGTTGCGTCCGCGATAATATGGAGAGCGTCTCCGGTTCCGCAAGGGAATTCGGAGAATCTCTCCGTTTTCTGGGGAGCCGGGTGCGAGGAGGTGCGTGGATGACGGCGGAGGCAGCGCGGCCGATGCGGGCGGACGCGAAGCGGAACTACGACCGCATCGTCGCGACCGCGAAGGACGCCTTCGCGGAACACGGCGTCGACGTCCCGCTCGACGACATCGCCAAGCGTGCCGGCGTCGGCGCCGGCACGCTGTACCGCCACTTCCCGACGCGCGAGAAGCTGATGGAAGCCGTCTACCGCGACGAGATCGACCAGCTCGCTTCGCGCGCCGCCGTGCTCGCCGCCGAGCTGCCGCCGTGGGAGGCGCTCCAGGCGTGGCTGGGGGAGCAGGTCGCGTACGTCATCGAGCGCCACGGCCTCGCCGCCCTCCTCAAGGCGTCGATCGACTCGGGCTCCGAGACGTTTCTGTGGTGCCAGACCCGCCTGCGCACCGCGTGCGCCGACCTGGTCACCGCGGCCCAGACCACCGGCGACGTCCGCGCCGACGTCACGGGCATCGACGTCCTGCGCCTCGGCCACGGCATCGGCACGGCCGCGAAGAACGCGTCCGAAGAGGACGCGGCCCGCCTGATGAAGGTGATGATGGACGGCTTGCGCGGGTGACGTCCGCGCAGATCGCCGGTCTGCGTCGTCAGCCCGGGTCGATGTTCACCGTGGACGGTGCCGGGTCCTGGTGATCGGTCCGGCCGAGCGTGTCCGGAAGGGGCGCCTCCGCACGCTGCCGGCCTGAATCCGGGTCCTCGCCAGAAAGAAGGGGCGAGCCCTCGCGGGACCCGCCCCTTCTCGTCGCAGCCGTGCAGCCGTCAGGACCCGATGCCGGTCAAGGACCGGACCTCCATCTCGGCGTGCTTGGCCCCGTCGGCCTTCGAGCGGCCGACCATGGTGCCGATGAAGCCGCACAGGAACGAGAACGGGATCGAGACCAGGCCCGGGTTCTTGAGCGGGAACCAGTGGAAGTCCACGCTCTTGAAGATCGAGTCGGCGGCGCCGGACACGACCGGGGAGAACAGCACGAGGACCAGGCACGCCGCGAGGCCGCCGTAGATGCTCCACAGCGTGCCCGTGGTGTTGAACCGCTTCCAGAACAGCGAGTACAGCAGCGTCGACAGGTTGGCCGAGGCGGCGACCGCCAGGGCGAGCGCCACGAGGAACGCGATGTTCTGGCCGTTGGCGAGGATGCCGCCGAGGATCGCCATCACGCCCACGACCAGGGCGGTCAGGCGGGCGACGCGGACCTCGTCGGCCGGTTCGGCCTTGCCGCGCTTGAAGATGTTCGCGTAGACGTCGTGGGCGAACGAGGCGGACGCGGTGATCGTCAGGCCCGCCACCACCGCGAGGATCGTCGCGAACGCGACCGCCGAGATGATGCCCAGCAGCAGCGTGCCGCCGATGTGCAGGGCCAGCAGCGGGGCCGCGGAGTTCTCGCCGCCCGGCGCGGCCTTGATCTCGTCGCTGCCCACGAGCGCGGCGGCGCCGAAGCCGATCACCAGCGTGCACAGGTAGAACACGAACATGCAGACGGTGGCCCAGACCACCGAGCGGCGCGCCTCCCGCGAGTTCGGCACGGTGTAGAAGCGCATCAGCACGTGGGGCAGAGACGCGACGCCGAGCACGAGCGCGAGCGACAGCGACACGAAGTCCAGGCGCGTGGTGCCGCTGGCGCCGTACGAGCCGCCCGGCTCGAGCAGGCTGGTGCCCATCGGGCTGTTGTCCGTGGCCGCGGTGAGCAGGTGGGAGAAGTTGAACCCGTACTTGCCCAGCAGGAACACGGTGATCAGCGTGGCGGCCACGAGCAGGATGCTCGCCTTGATGATCTGCACCCACGTGGTGCCCTTCATGCCGCCGACGAGCACGTAGACGACCATCACGAGGCCGACGACCCCGATCACCAGCGACTGGCCCAGCCGGGAGTGCACGTTGAGCAGCAGCGCGACGAGGCCGCCGGCGCCGGCCATCTGCGCGAGCATGTAGAAGAACGAGATCACGAGGGTCGAGGCGGCCGAGGCCGCGCGCACCGGGCGCTGCTTCATCCGGAAGCTCAGCACGTCGCCCATCGTGAAACGGCCGGTGTTGCGCAGCAGCTCGGCGATCAGCAGCAGGTCGACCAGCCATGCGACCAGGAAGCCGATGGAGTACAGGAAGCCGTCGTAGCCGTGGATCGCGATGGCGCCGGCGATACCCAGGAACGAGGCGGCGGACAGGAAGTCGCCCGAGAGCGCGATGCCGTTCTGCCGCCCGGTGAAGGCGCTGTCGGCCGCGTAGTAGTCGGCGGTGGTCTTCTTGCCGCGGTTGCCCGCGCGGTACACGACGAACAGGGTGATCGCGACGAACAGCGCGAACACCCCCGTGTTCACGAGCGGGTTGCTCGCCGGCACGCTCTCGGCGAGCTCGGTGGTGGTCACTGGCGGGTTCCTTCCGTCACGGCGGCCCGTTCCCTCAGCTCGGCGACCCGCGGGTCCATCTCCCGGTTCGCGAACCGGACGTAGACGAGCGTGATCAGCGCGGTGGTCACGAACTGCGCGAGGCCGAGCAGCATGCCCACGTTGACGAGCCCGAACACGCGGGTGCTCATGAAGTCGTTCGCGTACGCGGCCAGCACCACGTAAGTCAGGTACCAGACGAAGAAGCCGGCGCTCATCGGGAACACGAATCTGCGGAACCGCCGGCGCAGGGAGGTGAACTCGGGGCTGCGCTGGATGAGGTCGTAGTCGGGACCGCGCCGGGTCGACGGCGCCGGCTCCACGCCCTCGCGGGCGAACATGGCCGGCAGCTGTCCGGTCTCCTCGAGCGGGGTGCTCGCCGCGGGGGTGTTCGCGACGTTGTGCATGGCTGCCTCCGGCAACTTGCGTCCGTGGCGGTGGCCGGGTCGGGGCCCCTCGTTCGAGTGGCACCCGGTCTGCCCTTGCGGACTGGGAGGCGGCCATAGTAACGACGGCGCCGGATCCCGGAAAAAGCCGGTTCCTGAGAAGGGTCTCCGGAATTCGTTTTCCGGCTGGAAATGTGCGAAAACGGCACCTTCAATGAAGATCACGAACAGATCACTCGTAATAGTGAGAGCGTATGTCACGCCACGTTGTCGCAGCTGAGGAACGCTGCGGCAAATGGTGGAGACCAGGACAATGGTCGGACGAATACCGTGACACGGGGTAGTCGAAGTGCGGGACCGGCGCCCCGGTCCGGCGTCCCTCCGGTGGGGTCGGGGCGAGGATTCGCAGGCCAGTGACGGGTCCCGAAAGAAATCACCGGGTCGGGCGGCGAGTTGCTGCCAGACCACAACATCGGGTTCATCTTCGGGGGTGACCCACCCGATGGGGGCACGGAGCGTAGATCCTCCGAGGGATTCGACTACCCTGCGTGGGCTAATCGGGTGACTGCCGGACGCCGTGACCCGGAGCAACCGGTAACCGGAATTCCCTCTTCGACCCCGCTCGGGGTCCAATCCCCGGCCCGCGGCCTGGGCCGAATCGACTTTTCCCAGGTCAGCCGTGCGAAGCGGAAGACAATATCCTCGGCCGGGATTGGTGTACGATTCTTTGGCCCAGCTGACCGCAGCGATCGATAGGCACAGACAAGTTGACCTCGACCACCGCCGTGCAGTACGCAACTTGCGCCGTGCACGTGCAAAGTCCCGGGAAGCAGCACGCCGGTGATCACGGTGAAAGGTCTGCACGGTCGTGTCCTCACGGGGTCGATCGCGCGGGTCGGCGGAATGCCGTGGACCGATCCGGGAGCACCGGAAGCCGCCCACGGGCAGCCACGACGCGGGACAGGGAGTCACTTTCGTGACCGTTGCAGGAGATGGCCAGGTGCCTGTTGAGAAGCTGCTCGGCCGCCCGCCCCGGCGACCGAGCCGGTCCTCGGGCTGGCGAGCGGCGCTGCGCTGGCGGGACTGGAGCATTCCCGTCAAGCTCTCGGCGGTGACGCTGGTCCCCATCGTCCTCGCGCTGGTGCTGGGCATTACCGCGATCGTGGGGCAGGTCAGCCGTTCTGACGACTACGAGCGGATCGACAAGCTGGTCGGCCTGAGCACCCAGCTGCGCAAGCTCACCGACGGCCTGCAGAAGGAGCGCACGCTCACCGCGGCGCAGCTCACGGCGGGCACCGCCGGCATCACGCCCGAGCTGAAGGCCGCCCGCGCGGCCACCGACGCCGAGGTCGAACCATTCATCACGGCGGCGAACCGCGTCGGCGGGTCCGAGTCCAGTGTGTCCGGTGCCGTGAACTCGGCGACCGCGCAGGTCAACGAGATCGCCGTGATCCGCCAGCAGGTCGGCGCCGGCCTGCTCGACGCCGCCGAGGCGGTGGGCGACTACAACGCGGTGACCGGCGCCCTCATCGGTGCCGACACCGCGGTGGCCGCCGGTGCCAGCGCCGACGCGCTGGGCGGCACGGCGAACGCCCTGCACGACCTCGAGGCCGCCAAGGAACAGGTCTCGGTCAGCCAGGCACTGGTGTCCTACGGCATCGACAACCACACGCTGGAACCGCAGCAGCTCAGCGACGTCCGCGACGCCGAACTGCGTTACGACGACCGCATCGACGACTTCAACGCGGCCTCCACCGCGCCGCAGCGCCAGGACCTCGAGAGCACCCTCAAGCCCGACACCGCCTACGACCGCAAGCGCATGGTCGGCATCGTCCTCGGCGAGCAGGGCCCCACGAGCGACGAGGGACTGTCGCAGGTCCAGTCGCAGGAGTGGAACAACGCGTCCAACGCGGTGGTCAGCCAGCTCTCCGAGGTCGGCGACCGGATGAGCGCCGACGCCACCGCCGCGTCCGCCGCGCTGGTCGAGGACGCCAGCAGCAGCGCGGGTCTGCTCGCGGTGCTGCTGTTCGCTGCGATGGTCGCCGCCGCGGCCGTCGTCTTCCTCATCACGCGCCAGATCCTGCGGTCGCTGAAGACGCTGCGCCGCAGCGCGCTCGACGTCGCGGAGAAGGATCTGCCCGCTGCCGTCCGCAACATCCAGGAGGGCCGCGCGCAGAGCGTCGAGGTCGAACCGGTGCCCGTGCGGGCGTCCGACGAGATCGGCGAGGTCGCGCGCGCGTTCGAGAAGGTGCACAGCCAGGCGCTGCGGCTCGCGACCGAGCAGGCCGCGATGCGCGCGGGCTACAGCAGTGTGTTCGTCAACCTCTCGCGTCGCAGCCAGAGTCTCGTGCAGCGCCAGCTGCAGCTGATCGAGCGGCTGGAGCGCGACGAGGAGGACGCCGACCAGCTCGCCACGCTCTTCCAGCTCGACCACCTCGCCACCCGGATGCGGCGCAACAACGAGAACCTGATGGTCCTCTCCGGCGCCGAGCCGGGCCGCCGCTCGGGCCAGCCCGTGGCCGCGCACGACGTGCTGCGTGCCGCGGTCTCGGAGATCGAGCAGTACCAACGGGTCTCGGTGCAGCAGCCGCCGGCGGTGAAGATCGTCGGGTTCGCCGCGAGCGACGTGCAGCGCCTCGTCGCGGAGCTGCTGGACAACGCCACCGCGTTCTCCGCGCCGGAGACGCAGGTGACCGTGGCGACCCGCCTGGCCGACGACGGCTCGCTCAACGTCGACATCCTCGACAAGGGCATCGGCATGAACGAGTACGAGGTGGTCGAGGCCAATGGCCGCCTCACCGAGGCCGGCTCGGTCGACCTCGCGACCTCGCGCCGCATGGGCCTGTTCGTGGTCGGCCGCCTCGCCGGGCGCCACCGCATCGGCGTCTCGCTGCACGGTGGCAAGGACATCGTCGGCGTGCGGGCCACCGTGGTGGTCCCGCCCGAGCTGGTCATGACCGGCGCCGCGCTGGAGAACCCGACGCAGCAGACCGGTCCGTTCGGCAGCGTCGCCGCGCCGCCCGCGAGCCCCGGCGGCCTGCCGCGCCGCCAGCGTCCGGTCAACGGCTCGGCGCGCCCGGCCGCGGACCGCGCGCTCGTGCCGCAGCAGCCGATCCAGGGCGCCGACGAGCAGCAGCTGTGGCCCTCGGCGAGCGACCTCGCCGGTTTCGCGAACGGCCACACCGTCGACCCGGGCGTGCGCCCGCCGTCGGACCTCGAGATCTCCGGGACCGCGCTGTTCAGCCCGATTCCGCGTGACGACGCGTCCGCGCCGCCCAAGCCGCCGGTGCCGCAGCTGCCGCAGATCGTCGACGTGCCGCCGCCGCGGCCGGAGCCGGAGCCCGAAGCGCGCCCGGAGCCCGCCGACGAGCGCGCCCGCGAGCTGCCCTCGGGCAAGGACCTGTTCTCCGCCAACGGAACCACCCTGAGCGAGTGGTGGAACGAGGCGGCGCAGAAGGTGCCGGAGGTGCCGCCGCCGACGGCCGCCGAGACGACGATCGAGAACACGCCGATCTTCGACGAGATGCTCTCGGCGTGGTTCCGCTCGCCCGCACCGCCCGCGGACGAGACGGCGGCCAAGACCGGTACAGACCAGCCCGCGGCCGAGAAGACCGCGAAGCCCGGCGAGTCCGCTGCGGGAACCGACGACAAGGCCGGCGCGAAGACCGAGCCGAAGCCGGAGGAGCAGCCGCCGGCCGACGTGGCGAAGCCGGAGCCCGGCGTCGCCCCGGTGACCACGCCGGAGCAGGACGAGCGCAACTGGGACTTCGCGAGCGACGAGAACTGGCGCACCGTCCAGGCCGTCTCGCAGGTCGAGCCCACGGCGTTCACGAAGGCGGGCCTGCCGCGCCGCCGTCGTGGCGAGCAGCTCATGCCCGGCAGCGCGACGCCGGACGAGCTGCCCGCCGCCGAGTCGGCCAAGCCGGGCCTGCCGGTGCGCGACCCGGCGGACGTCCGCGGTCGCCTCACCAGCTTCCAGCGCGGGGTCAACCGTGGCCGGCAGCAGGTCCGCGACGGTGTCGTCGAGCCGGTCGCCGACCAGCAGGGTCTGGGCGCCGCGGCGCTCAACCGCCTGGAGGGCGAGGCCGGCACCGGGTTCGCGGCCCCCGGGTTCGCCCCGGCCGGCGAGACCCCGGCGGACCGCCCGGGCGTCGCGAAGGTGTTCGGCACCGGTGGTCCGGACCAGACGAGTCCGGTGGGAGACAACGAGACCACGGCCGAGTACCCCGGTTTCGTCGGTGCCCTCGACGCGGCGGTGGCCGCGGCGGACGCCGCCGAGCAGGCCGCGAAGACCGAGCAGCCGGGCGAGACCGCGACTGGCCGCCCGTCGGTCGCGAACGCTTTCGGTGCCGCCCAGGCGGAAACGCCGGCGGCCGAGCGCGAGCAGGACGGCGAGACCCGCCCGGACCGCCGCGGCGTCGCGAGTGCCTTCGGCGCGGCGCGCACCGCTCAGCCGGAGCCCGCGGCGGACCAGCCGGTGCCGCCGGCGTTCGATCCGCAGGGCGGCTGGACGGCCCCGAGCGAGACCCACGGCAACGGCAGCAACGGCAATGGCAGCACCGGCAATGGCAGCACCGGCAACGGCACGGCGACCCGCCCGTCGCCCACCCCGCGCCCGGCGCGCCGCCCGGAAGGCGAGGTGCCCGGCCGCCCCGCGGCGCCCGAGTCCTTGCCCACCCGGCGTCCCGCCGCCAGCAACCTGCCGCCCGGACCGCCGGCCGTCGATCCGGGCCAGGTGCCCGCCGCGGTGGCGAACCTGGAGGCCGCCGCGGCCGGGACACCCGCCGCGGAGTGGGCTTTCGGGTCCGACGAGGGCTGGCGGACGGTCCAATCGGTGTCCCAGTCGACGCCCTCTTCGTTCACTTCGGCAGGATTGCCCCGGCGTCGCCGCGGGGAGCAGCTGCTCCCCGGGAGCGCTCCGCCGCCCGCCGGAGCGGCGAACCCCCGTCCGACCCGCGACGCGCACGACGTGCGTGGCCGCCTGAGCAGTTTCCAACAGGGCATCCAGCGCGGCCGGCACCGCACTGGGCAGGCCACTGAGACCAACCACGAAACACTGGAGGGTGAATGACCTCGCCGAGTACGGCTCAGCCGCAGCAGAACCAGTTCGGCTGGCTGGTGAACGACTTCGCCGAGCGGGTCCCGGGTGTGGCGCACGCCGTGGTGGTGTCGGCCGACGGGCTCCTCCTCACGGCCTCCAACCGCTTGCCGCTCGACCGCGCCGACCAGCTCGCCGCCGTCGCCTCCGGGCTCGTGAGCCTCACCCAGGGCGCGGCCCGGTGCTTCGAGGCGGGTGCGGTGAACGAGACCGTGGTCGAGATGGAGCTCGGCATCATGGTGCTGATGTCCATCAGCGACGGTTCGTGCCTCGCGATCCTCGCGGCGCCGAACTGCGACATCGGTCAGGTGGCCTACGAGATGACGATGCTCGTGGACCGCGTCGGGCAGATCCTGACCCCGGAACTCCGCGCGCAATTGCAGGGCGCGGGTGGGTCGCTGATCGGTGAGCCGGTGGGATGATTACGCGATGAGCACGGGGTCCGGATTATTCGGCGGAGAGCCCGGAGACAGCGAGGAACCCCCGCGCGCGGGGGCTGCCGGTGCTGCCCGCGGTGAGGACGACGGCACCTTCGCCGACCTCCTCAACGGCTTCAGCCTCGATTCGGGCCGCTCGCGCAAGAAGCGGAAGAAGACCGGTAAGGAGTCCCAGTCCCCCGAACCCCCGCCTGCGGGAGCGCACGCGGCGGAGGAACCGCCGGCGGCGCCAGAGCCGCCGGCCGAGATAGGAGATCGAGTGACCTCTCTAGTCTCTCCACCGGGCAGTACCGACGCGGATGGGCCTAGACCAGGCGGCCTCTTCGACCCCGGACCGCCCAGCGGCGAGTTCGTGATGCCCGCAGCGTTCACCCGGCCGGACCGACCCGATCGGGTGGACCCGGCCGAGGAGACGTCGATCGTGCGGCCGTACGCTCTCACCGGCGGCCGGACCCGGGCGAACTACGCGCTCGAGCTGGAGACGCTGATCTCCACCAATGACCACGTCGTCGCGGGGGGCTTCCCCGAGGCGGCGGCCGAACAGATCGAGAGCATCTCGATCATGGAAGAGTGCCGGACCCCGCGCTCGGTCGCCGAGGTCGCGGCGGCCCTGCGGGTGCCACTGGGTGTCGCCAGGGTGCTGATCAGTGACGCGGCCGACGCGGGCCTCGTCACCGTGCACCGGACGATTTCGGGCAATGACGGCGCCGAAGCACACTTGATGTTGATGGAAAGGGTTTTGAGTGGACTCCGTCGGCTTTAAGGCACCGCGGGAAACCGCGCCCCCGACCATGACATCGGCGAAGATCGTGGTGGCGGGCGGCTTCGGAGCGGGCAAGACGACGTTCGTGGGTTCGGTGTCGGAAATCGTTCCGCTCACCACCGAGGCGATGATGACCGACGCGAGCCGCGGCATCGACAACCTCGACCAGACCCCGAACAAGACGACCACCACGGTCGCCATGGACTTCGGCCGCGTGTCGCTCGACGCCGACCTGATCCTGTACCTGTTCGGCACCCCGGGCCAGCAGCGCTTCTGGTTCATGTGGGACGACCTGGTCCGCGGCGCGATCGGCGCCGTCGTGCTGGCCGACACCCGCCGCCTGGCGGACTCGTTCGCGCCGATCGACTTCTTCGAGGACCGCGGCCTGCCCTACATCGTCGGCATCAACACGTTCGACGGGGTGCTGGAGCACGACATCAACGACGTGCGCGAGGCGCTGTCGATCGACCCCAGCATCCCCATCGTCCGCTGTGACGCGCGGGACCGGGAGTCGACGAAGCAGACGCTGATCACGCTCGTCGAGTACGCCATGCGGCAGTGGATCGCCTTGCGGGCGGCCAAAGCCCGCTGACCCCGTCCCGTCGGGGATGCGGCGGCCGGGTCACCTCTCTTCGGTGGCCCGGCGATACCGCAGCAGCACCACGGCGCCGTCGATCACGCGGGACTCGACGAGCCGCAGGCCGAGCCGCTCGGCGTCGACGGCGAACGGCCGCTTGTCGCCGCCCAGCACCACCGGGTGCACGAGCACGTGGTACTCGTCGATCAGCCCGAGCCGGCTCAGCTGGGCGGGCACGTCGGCGCCGCCCATGAGCAGGATGTCCTTGGTGTGCCGTGCTTTCAGCGCCGTGACCTCCTCGGTCAGGTCGCCGCCGAGCACCTCGGTGTCCCAGCCGGGGTCGGTGAGCGTGCGCGAGAAGACGACCTTCGGGGTCTTCCGCCACACGGGGGCGAAGGCCACGTCGTGCGGATCGTCCGAGATGGACTCCGCGCGCGGCCAGAAGCCCGCCATCATGTCCCACACCCGTCGCCCGTAGGCGAACACGGCGGCGCGGTCGGACAGTTCGTGCGAGTGGGCCGACAGCTCGGGCCCCATCCTCGGCCAGTCGAACTCGCCGTTCGGGCCCTCGACGCAGCCGTCGACCGAGACGTGGACGTAGTACACCAGCTCACCCATGGCCAGGCTCCTTCACCGAGTGGCGTCCCTGTCGGACGCCGTTCAGCCTAGGGTCGGAGCCGGCTGTCGCGATCGGACATCGGCGGCGAAAAGATCTTGCCGGAGCAGCGGAAACGGGCCGGACCCCCAGGCACCGGCCCGTGATCCGCGGTGAACTGCGTCCTCCGCCGGAAGTTTCAGGACTCCTCAGTACTCGTCGTGCCTTCGCCACCAGCCGCCGGGTTCGTCGGAACCGCGCGACTCCTCCTCCCACGCCTCCTGCCGGCCGAACGGCGTGATGTCGAGGTAGCGGTGCACCGCGGAGAACGTCTCGGCGCCGCGGCCGCTGGTGAAGTAGGTGCGGTAGACGTCGTCGCCGTCGCGCAGGAACACGCTGGTCCCGAAGAACCGGCCGACGCCGCAGTCCTCGGTGAAGTCGCTGCCGTTCGCCGAGACCCACGGCACGTCCCAGCCCATGCGGGCCTTGTAGCGCTCGATCTCCGGCAGCGTCGCCGGCGCGGTGACGACGAACGTGATGTCCCGGGCGTGCAGATGCGCCAGGTGCGGCACGTTGTCCACGACCAGCGAGCAGCCGGGGCAGCCCGCTTCGTCTCCGGGATGCAGCATGAAGTGGTAGACGATCAGCTGGCTGCGGCCCTCGAACAGGTCCAGCAGGCTCTTCTTGCCCTCGGCCGAGGTGAACTCGTACGCCTTGTCGAAGCGCACCATCGGCAGCCGGCGGCGCTCGGCCGTCAGGTGGTCGGCCGCCTTCATCAGTTCCTTTTCCTTGACCAGCAAGGCATCGCGCGCGGCCTGCCAGTCCTGGGCGGACACGACGCGGGGGAGTGCGGTGGTCATCGGGCCTCCTCGAGGTGGTGCGCGAGCTTTTCGAACGTGGAGCTCCAGCCGTCCTGGTGCCCGGCGCGCTCCTCTTCGGTCGGGAACGGCGCCTGGTGGAACGTCATCTCGGTCTTGTCGCCGACCTCGGTGAACGTGATGGTCACGACGGTCTCGCCGACCACGTCGTCGGGCTGGTCCCACGAGAACGTGAACACGAGCCGCCCGGGTGGGCTGATCTCGCGGTAGGCGCCCTGCATCCAGCGCTCGACGTCGTATTCGGCGCTGTGGATCCGCGCGCGCCACGCGCCGCCGGGCCGCAGGTCGATCGTGACACCCGAGGCGGCGAACTTGTCCGGGCCGAGCCAGCTCGCCAGGCGTTCCGGCTCGGTCCACGCGCGGAACACCAGCTCCCGCGGGGCGTCGAACACGCGCGTGATGGTCAGGTCCCGTTGCGTCATTGCTCGGTCTCCTTCCGGGGCTCCCGCAGGAGCCGCAGATGCTCGTCCAAGCGGTCGAACCCCGCCTCCCAGAACTGCCGGTACTCGTTCACCCAGTCGGCCACGACCATGAGCGGCTTCGTCTCGAGCCGGCACGGGCGCCATTGGCGCATCCGGCCGCGGGTGATGAGCCCGGCCGCTTCCAGCACCTTCAGGTGTTTCGACACCGCCTGCAGACTCACCTCGAACGGCTCGGCCAGCTCGTTCACCGTTGCCTCACCCCGGGCGAGCCGGGCGAGGATGGCCCGCCGCGTGGGGTCCGCCAGCGCGGCGAACGTGGTGCTGAGCTGATCAGTGGCCATCGGTACTCAATCGCTTGGTTGATTAACTTATAGGTTGAATATAGCTCCCAGCTGGCTCCTGTCAACCGCGGGAGGAAGCGGCTTGAGACCTGCGTCACCGCCGCTCGGGTTTCCAATAGTAGGAAGTCCAAGTATTTTGGGAGGATGAGCAGCGACCTCTACCGCCCCGAGAACCCGGTCCGGTTCGTCACCGCGTCGAGCCTGTTCGACGGCCACGACGCCTCGATCAACATCATGCGGCGGATCCTGCAGTCGCAGGGTGCCGAGGTCGTGCACCTCGGGCACAACCGCTCGGTCGACGAGGTGGCCACCGCGGCCATCACCGAAGACGTGCAGGGCATCGCCATCTCCGCCTACCAGGGCGGCCACGTCGAGTACTTCTCCTACCTGGTGGAGCTGCTGCGCGAACGCGGCGCGGGGCACATCAAGGTGTTCGGTGGCGGGGGCGGCGTGATCGTCCGCGAGGAGATCGACCTGCTGCACTCGCGCGGCGTGGCGCGGATCTTCTCGCCCGAGGACGGCTACGAGATGGGCCTGCCGGGCATGATCAACTCGATGATCAAGGCCTGCGACGTGGACCTCTCGACCCAGACGCCGGTGTCCGTCGACAAGCTGCTCCCCGGCGACGTGCCGGCGCTCGCGCGGGTGATCACCCAGCTCCAGCGTGAAAAACTGCCCGAAGGCTGGCTCGCCACCATCACCGAGGCCGCCGAGAAGCGCCACGTACCCGTGCTCGGCATCACCGGCACCGGCGGTTCCGGCAAGTCGTCGCTGACCGATGAGCTCATCCGCCGCTTCCGCCTCGACCAGGAGGACAAGCTGCGGATCGCGGTGCTCGCCGTGGACCCGTCGCGGCGCAAGGGCGGCGGGGCGCTGCTCGGCGACCGCATCCGCATGAACTGCCTCGACGGCTCACCGGTGTACTTCCGCTCCATCGCGACCCGCACGACCAGCGGCGAGATTCCCGCCGGGCTGCGCGAGTCGATCCTCGCGTGCAAGGCCGCGGGCTACGACCTCGTGATCGTGGAGACGCCGGGCATCGGCCAGGGCGACGCGGGCATCGTCGATTACGTCGACGAGTCGCTGTACGTGATGACGCCGGAGTTCGGCGCCGCGTCGCAGCTGGAGAAGATCGACATGCTCGACTTCGCCGACGTGGTGGCCATCAACAAGTTCGAGCGGCGCGGCGCCGAGGACGCCCGTCGCGACGTCGCGCGCCAGCTGGTGCGCAACCGCGAGGCCTTCGACAAGGCTCCCGAGGACATGCCGGTGTTCGGCACGAGCGCCGCGAAGTTCAACGACGACGGCGTGACCGCGCTGTACCAGAATTTGCGCGACCAGCTCGCCGAGCGCGGGCTGTCGGTGTCGGCCGGCGTGCTGCCCGCCGTCGAGGGCAAGGTGTCCACCGACGCGAGCACGGTCATCCCGGGCAACCGGGCGCGCTACCTCTCGGAGATCTCCGAGACCGTGCGCGGCTACCACGAGCAGACCGAGAAGCAGGTCGCCGCCGTGCGCAAGCGCGAGCACCTGGCCGCCGCGAAGGCCGCTTTGTCCGAAGTGGACGCCTCCACGGATGCGCTCGACGGGCTGCTCGCCGCCGCCGAGTCCGATGTGGACGGCGAGACCACCCAGCTGCTGGAGCGGTTCCACGCGCTGGCGGAGGAGTACCGCGAGGACGAGCTCGTGGTGAAGGTCCGTGACAAGGAGCTGCGCACGCAGCTGTGGCGCGAGACGTTGTCGGGCAACCGGATTCCGCGCGTCGCCCTGCCGCGCTACACCGAATCCGGTGAGCTGCTCTCGTTCCTGCGTCGCGAACACCTGCCCGGGTATTTCCCGTACACGGCTGGCGTGTTCCCGTTCAAGCGCGACGGCGAGGACCCGGCGCGCATGTTCGCCGGCGAGGGCGACGCCTTCCGCACCAACCGCCGGTTCAAGCTGCTCTCGGCCGACTCCGAGGCCAAGCGCCTGTCCACGGCCTTCGACTCCGTGACCCTCTACGGCCACGACCCCGACACCCGCCCGGACATCTACGGCAAGGTCGGCACCTCGGGCGTCTCGATCGCGACGATCGAGGACATGAAGGTGCTCTACGACGGCTTCGACCTCACGGCGCCGAACACGTCGGTGTCGATGACGATCAACGGCCCGGCGCCGACGATCCTCGCGTTCTTCCTCAACACCGCGATCGACCAGAAGCTCGACGCGTTCCGCGCCGAGCACGGCCGCGAGCCGTCGGCGGAGGAGGCCGCCGAGCTGCGTGCGTGGGCGCTGAAGAACGTGCGCGGCACCGTGCAGGCCGACATCCTCAAGGAGGACCAGGGGCAGAACACCTGCATCTTCTCCACGGAGTTCAGCCTGCGCATGATGGCCGACATCCAGGAGTGGTTCATCCAGCACGCGGTGCGCAACTTCTACTCGGTCTCGATATCCGGCTACCACATCGCCGAAGCCGGCGCGAACCCCATCTCGCAGCTGGCGTTCACGCTGTCCAACGGGTTCACCTACGTCGAGTCCTACCTCGCGCGCGGCATGGACATCAACGACTTCGCGCCCAACCTGTCGTTCTTCTTCTCCAACGGGATGGACGCGGAGTACTCGGTGCTCGGCCGCGTGGCCCGGCGGATCTGGGCCGTGGCGATGCGCGAGCGCTACGGCGCCAACGAGCGTTCGCAGAAGCTCAAGTACCACGTGCAGACCTCGGGCCGCTCGCTGCACGCGCAGGAGATGAGCTTCAACGACATCCGCACCACACTGCAGGCGCTGTGCGCGCTCTACGACAACGCGAACTCCTTGCACACCAACGCGTTCGACGAGGCCATCACCACGCCGTCGGAGTCGTCGGTGCGCCGCGCGATGGCGATCCAGATGATCATCAACAAGGAGTGGGGCCTGTCGAAGAACGAGAACCCGCTGCAGGGCTCGTTCATCATCGACGAGCTGACCGACCTGGTCGAGGAAGCCGTGCTGGTCGAGTTCGACCGGATCTCCGAGCGCGGCGGCGTGCTCGGCGCGATGGAGACCGGCTACCAGCGCGGCAAGATCCAGGACGAGTCGATCCTCTACGAGCGCAAGAAGCACGACGGCTCGCTGCCGATCATCGGCGTCAACACCTTCCGCAACCCGCACGCGGGCGAGGAAGACGTCGAGGTCGAGCTGGCCCGCGCCACGGAGGACGAGAAGAAGTCCCAGCTCGACCGGCTCGCCGACTTCCAGCACCGCCACGCCGAAGACGCGCAGCAGGCGCTGAAGGCACTGCGTGAGGCGGCGACCCGCGGCGGCAACCTGTTCGGGGTGCTGATGGATGCCGCGCGGGTCTGCTCGCTCGGGCAGATCACCGAGGCGTTCTTCGAGGTCGGCGGTCAGTACCGGCGCAACGTCTGAGTGAAAGGGCCGGGTCCCGCGCGTTCGGCGGCCAGCCGCCGGACCTGCGCGCGGACCCGGCTTTGCTCGGTGCTCAGGCCCGCGGTGTTCAGGGTCGGTGCGCGACCAGGTGCCAGGACGGAGTCAGGACGTGGCCGTCGGCGTCGGCGTCCAGGCGCTCGAGGTCGGCGGCGCCGGGGTTGTCACCTGTGAACTTCCGGACAGTCGCGACCAGTTCACCGCGAGTGAAGGACGTGGTGTAGCGCGCGGGTTCGATGCGGTCGATCGTCCAGTCCTTGCCGACGGTCGCACGCAGGTTGGCTTCGCTGATCCGGAACGGCCCGGGGAACGCCTCCGGGACTTCCTCGGAGAAGCAGAGCAGGTGCAGGCGGGCTCCCGGCCGGGTCGCCCGGGTCAGCGCGGCGAGGTACTCGTGCCGCTGCGGTTCGGGAAGGCAGTGATAGAGCGCGCTGTCGAGGACCACGTCGAAGCGGCCTTCCCAGCCTTCCAGCGTCGTCGCATCGGCAACGGCGAACGTGACCTCGACGCCGCCCACGGCAGCGCGTTCCCGGGCCTTTTCGAGCGCCGTCGGCGCGCCGTCCAGCCCGGTGACGTGGATCCCGCGCGAGGCGAGGAACACGGCGTTGTCGCCGAGCCCGCAGCCGATGTCGAGCACCTCGCCGGTGAACTCGCCGGCGTCGGCTAGCGCCACGACGGCAGGCTGCGGCGAGCCGATGTCCCACGGGATCCTCGGGCCCAGCGGGGTGGCGCCGCGGTACACCTGTTCGAAATCCACGTCTGCGACGTTCACGTCCGGTTCGGTCATGCTTACCCCCTTATTCAACGGCTGATGAGTTCTCCTCCATGCTGCGACGGTCCGTGGCCG
Organism: Amycolatopsis sp. NPDC049253; assembly: GCF_040678995.1. NCBI lineage: Bacteria > Bacillati > Actinomycetota > Actinomycetes > Pseudonocardiales > Pseudonocardiaceae > Amycolatopsis > Amycolatopsis sp. NPDC049253. The sequence continues at coordinate 128,255 of NZ_JBFAQX010000003.1, forward strand.
GCTGTCAACTCGAGGCGACCGCGCGGGAATAGGCCGCCCCCGCATCGGGTAGAACGAGGCATGGACTTCGGCATCTCCACGTTCGTGACCGACGAAGGCATCCGCCCCGACGTGCTGGGTGAGGCGCTGGAGGAGCGGGGTTTCGACTCGCTCTTCCTCGCCGAGCACTCGCACATCCCCGTGAGCCGGGAGAGTCCTTACCCCGGTGGTGGTGACCTGCCCGAGAAGTACAAGCGCACGCTGGACCCGTTCGTCGCGCTGACCGCGGCGGCGGTGAACACGTCGAACCTCGTGCTGGGCACGGGCATCGCGCTGCTGATCCAGCGCGACGTGATCCACACGGCCAAGGAGGTCGCGTCACTCGACCTGGTGTCGCGCGGCCGGGTGGCGTTCGGCGTCGGGGTGGGCTGGAACCGCGAGGAGATGGCCAACCACGGCACGGACCCGACCACTCGTGGCGCGCTGATCGACGAGCAGATCGAGGCGCTCAAGGCCATCTGGACCCAGGAGCAGGCGGAGTACCACGGCAAGCACGTGAACTTCGACCCGATCTTCGCGTGGCCCAAGCCCGTGCAGACGCCGCACCCGCCGATCTACGTCGGCGGCGAGAGCCCGGCCGCGCTGCGCCGCCTGGCCCGCCACGGCGACGCCTGGCTGCCGCGCCAGCAGACGCCGTCCGACGAGATCAAGCGCGTGCGCGAATGGCTCGCCGAGCAGGGCCGCACCGACGTGCCGTTCACCGTTTTCGGCGGCGGACCCGACGCCGACGCGGTGAAGCGCTTCGCCGAGGCCGGCGTGGAGCGCTACACGTTCATGCTCCCGACCCTGCCCGAGGCCGAGACGCTCGCCGCCCTCGACGACCTCGCGCGGCTCGCGGCGGACCACCGGTGAACCGGGCCTCGGTGATCGGGTGAAGTTCGGGATCTTCAGCTTCGTCACGGACGAGGGCATCCGGCCCGACGCGCTCGCGCGCGGCGTCGAGGAACGCGGGTTCGACTCGCTGTTCGTCGGGGAGCACTCGCACATCCCCGCCGACCGGCAGTCGCCGTACCCGGCGGGCGGGGAGCTCCCGCGGATGTACTACCGGATGTACGACCCGTTCGTGGCGCTCACGGCGGCCGCTTCGGTGACCTCGACGCTGCTGCTGGGCACCGGCGTCGCCCTGCTGGCGCAGCGCGACCCGATCCAGACGGCCAAGGAGGTCGCCTCGCTCGACCACCTGTCGGGCGGGCGCGTGGTGTTCGGTGTGGGCGCGGGCTGGAACCTCGAGGAGATGCGCGACCACGGCACCGATCCGGACACGCGGGGCCGGCTGCTCGACGAGCGGCTGGACGCGATGAAGCAGCTGTGGACGGCCGAGGAAGCGACCTTCCACGGCGAGTTCACGCGGTTCGACCGCGCTGTGGCGTACCCGAAGCCGGCGCGCAAGCCACACCCGCCGATCTACGTGGGCGGCAACAGCCGGCACGCGGCGCGACGGGCGGCCCGGCACGGCGGCGTGTGGATGCCGAACTCCGTGGTCGTGCCCGAGCGGGTCGGGAAACTCATGGCCCTGCGCGACGAGTTCGCCCCCGGTACGCCGGTGTCGGTGTTCGCGGTGGGCAGCAAGAACGAAGCTCTGCTGGAGGCTTACGTCGAGGCCGGGGTGGAGCGCATCACGCTCCTGCTCGGCACGCGGCCCGAAGCGGAGACCCTGGAGAGGCTCGACGCCCTCGTCGAGGTCGTCGGGAAGTATCGGTGAAGGAGCGGAAGACGCGTGAGTGACGTGCAGATCGGCCTTGCGGCTGCGTTGGAGCAGTTCTCGCCGCGGGAGTCGATTCGGTTGGCGAAGGCGGCCGAGGAGCGGGGCTTCTCGGGGCAGATGGCGGCGGACCACTTCCAGCCGTGGGTGCCGCAGCAGGGTGAGGCCTCGTTCGTGTGGAGCGTGCTGGCGTCGCTGGCCGAGAACACCACGGGTGACCTGGGTCCCGGGGTGACGTGCCCGTCGTTCCGGTTGCACCCGGCGATGGTGGCGCAGGCGGCGGCGACGCTGGAGGCGACCTATCCGGGCCGCACCTGGCTGGGGATCGGGTCGGGTGAGGCGCTCAACGAGCACATCATCGGCGGCTACTGGCCCGAGGCGCCGGAGCGCGTGCGGCGGATGTTCGAGGCGCTGGAGGTGATCCGGAAGCTGTTCACGGGCAAGGACGTCAAGCACAACGGCGAGTTCTTCAAGCTGCACACCACCCGTCTGTGGACGCTGCCCGACACGCCGCCGCCGGTCTACATCGCCTCCGCCGGGCCGTACACCTCGCGCAAGACCGGCGAGCTGGCCGACGGGCTGATCACGCCGGGCGCGTCGATCGAGAAGCTGGCCGGCATTCTGGACAACTTCAACGCCGGCGCGAAGAAGGCCGGGAAGAACCCGGACGAGATGCCCAAGCTGCTGCAGGTGCACCTGTCGTGGGCCGAGGACGACGAGACCGCGTGGGCCAACGCGATGGACCAGTGGCCCAACGGTGGCATGAAGTTCCCGAAGGCCGACGTGCGCTCGCCGTTCGACTTCGCGCAGATGGCCAAGCTCGTGCGCCGCGAGGACTTCGAGGGCCGCATGGTCGTGTCCTCGGACCCGGACGTGCACCGGGCGGCCCTGCAGAAGTACGTGGACGCCGGGTTCAACCGCATCTACATCCACAACGTCGGGCGCAACCAGGACCAGTTCCTCGACGTGTTCGGCAAGGAAGTCCTGCCGAAGCTGACTGCCTGAGCCGGGTAGGGCCCGCGGCCGGCGGGCCCTACTTGTCCAGCAGCAGGTGGACCGACAGCTCGAGGCGGTGGGCGACGTCGGCGGCCGACGCCCGGCGCGTCACCCACGCCACGAGGTTGGCCATCCACACGTCGGCGACGACGTGGAAGATGTCGCGATCGGACTCCGTGGGCTCCGCGATGCCCATGGCCTGAGCGAACATGTCCTCCATGAGCCGGCCGACGAGCTCGACCTCGGCTGCGGCGGACGTGTCGGCGAACATGAACGCGCGCACCATCGCCTCGGTCAGGTGCGGGTCGCGTTGCATGAGCCGCGTGTTGCGGCCCAGCACGAACATCAGCCGCTCCGCGGGGGTCTCACCCGGGATCGCGGCGCGTTCCAGCTTCTCCTGCGCCCGCTCGAACTGCCGCGCGAGGCCGGACACGAGCAGGTGGATCTTCGACGGGAAGTAGCGGTAGAGCGTGCCCAGTGCGACGTCGGCCTTCTCGGCGACGGCTCGCATCTGCACGGCGTCGTAGCCGCCCTTGGAGGCCAGCGCGAGCGTGGCGTCGATGATGCGGCGGCGGCGGTCGCGCTGCGCCGCGGAGCCGAGCTCGTCGCCGATCGTGCCCAGTCCGGTGCGCGCCTTCGCCGCCGGAGCCTTCGCCTTGCCCGGCATCGGCCTTCTCCTGTCTTGCGGAACCCGTTTCAGTTCTGCGTTCAGCGTACCTTCCCTGGCGAAACGTTCAACTACCGACCCGCTGGCCGAAAAACTGTAACACGTTCTACACTCGCGAGTAGTCCCGTACCGCGAGGAGGCCCCGATGGCGGTCGCGCTCACCGGCGAACAGGCGGCGCTGGCCGCCGCGATCCACGACTGGGCCCGGGCCCACGATCCGGTTGCGGCCGTGCTCGCGGCCGAAGGAGCCGGCGCCCCGGTGCCCGCGCGGTTCGCCGATCTGGGGCTGGCCGGGGTCGCGTTGCCACCGTCGGTGGGCGGCGCCGGAGGCACTGTCGCGGATCTCGCGGCGGGGCTGGCCGCGGCGGCTTCGGAGCTGGTCCCGGGGCCGGTGCTGAGCACGGCGCTGGCCGGGTTGCTGCTCGGCGGCGGGGGCGTGGTGGAGGCGATCGCGGACGGCGGCGCGCGGGTGGCCGTGCTGCTCGAAGCGCCGGGTGCCGACGGGTTTCTGCACGGTTCTTCGAGGGCGGTGCCCGGGGCGGACGCGGGCGCGTGGCTGCTGGTGCCGGTGCCGAGCGGGCACGTGCTGCTGCCGCCGGGTGCCGCGGGGGTGCGCGTGGAACCGTTGGCGCCCTTCGACTTCTCGCGTCCACTCGCGCGGGTGCACTTCGACCGGGTGCCCGTCGCGGACGTGCTGGAGCTGCCGGACGCGGGGGACTTCGCGGCGACCTTGGCCGTGGCGGAGGCGGCGGGGGTCGCGCGGTGGTGCCTGACGACGGCGGTCGGGTACGCGCGGGTGCGCGAGCAGTTCGGGCAGGTGATCGGCGCGTTCCAGGCGGTGAAGCACCTGTGCGCCGAGATGCTGTGCCGCACCGAGGCGGCGGAGGCACTGGCGTGGGACGCGGCGACGGCGGCTTTCGGTTCGCAGCACGCGGTTGCGGTGTCGAGCGCGGCGGCCGTGGCGCTCGACGCGGCCGTGGACAACGCCAAGGACTGCATCCAGGTGCTGGGTGGCATCGGCTTCACCTGGGAACACCCGGCACACCTGTACCTGCGCCGCGCTCTGGCCTTGCGGCACTGGCTCGGCGGTTCGGCGCGGTGGCGCCGGCGCGCGGCCGCCCTCGCGCTGACGGGGGAGCGGCGGACGCTGGATGTCGAGGTCGCCGGCTCACCGGAACTCACGCGGCTCGTGGGGGAGATCGCCGCGTTGCCGGAAGACCGCCGTCGTGTCGCGCTGGCCGACGCGGGACTGCTGGCGCCGCACTGGCCTGCGCCGCACGGCCGGGGCGCCGGCCCCGCCGAGCAGCTGCGCATCGACGCGGCGCTGGCGAAGGCGGGCGTGCGCCGGCCGGACCTGGTGATCGGCGCGTGGGCCGTCCCGACGATCCTCGAACACGGCACCGCCGAGCAGCGCGCGCGGTTCACCGGCCCCACGCTGCGCGGGGAGCTGACGTGGTGCCAGCTGTTCAGCGAACCCGGCGCGGGCTCCGACCTGGCGTCGCTGCGCACCGCCGCCCGCCGCGTCGACGGCGGCTGGAGCCTCAGCGGGCAGAAGGTGTGGACCTCGCTCGCGCGCGAGGCCGACTGGGCGATCTGCCTGGCCCGCACCGACCCCGAGGTGCCCAAGCACAAGGGCATCACGTACTTCCTCGTCGACATGCGCTCGCCCGGCATCACCACGCGTCCGCTGCGCGAGATCACCGGCGCGAGCGTCTTCAACGAGGTCTTCCTCGACGACGTCTTCGTCCCGGACGCCGACGTCGTCGCCGCCCCGGGCGACGGCTGGCGCCTGGCCCGCACCACGCTGGCCGGCGAACGCGTGGCGCTGGGCAAGGGCTCGGCGGCGGGGGAGGGCGTCGAGGCTCTGGTGGCCGGCCTGGTCGGCCGGTTCGGCCGGGGGGAGCACGGCGACCCGGGCGGCGTGGGCCCTGAGCTCGGCGAGTCCACCCGCGACCGCCTCGGCGCCCTGATCGGCTCCGGCAGCGCCTGCTCGGTGCTGGACCTGCGTGCCACCCTCCGTCGCCTCGACGGCCAGGGCCCCGGCGCCGAGTCCTCCGTCGCCAAGCTCCTGGGCGTCCGCCACCGCCAGTCCGTCGCGGAGTTCGCCCTGGACCTCGCCCCCGATCTGCTTCCCGACACCGCGCCGTCCCACGAGTTCCTCCTCAGCCGCTGCCTCTCCATCGCCGGCGGCACCACGCAGGTGCTGCTGTCCGCGGTGGCCGAGCGCGTGCTGGGCCTGCCGCGCTGAGCCGATTGCCGGCTCGGGTTGCGGGCTGTGGTGCGTGGTTCGCCGAGGCCGAACGGGTTGCCGGGCACACCGGAGGGCCCTGCCGATGTCGTGGTCGAGGGTGGGTGGCCCGCTGGACGTGCAACGTCGCGAGGAGTCCCGTCGCGCGGCGCGGGATTCACCCGGCCGGTGAGGTGCGCGCGGCCCGGCCGGCTGCCGGACCTGCCGCGCCGCGCCGTTTGTCGTACCTCTGCCCTACGGTGCTGGGCGTGGAGTTCGGTGCACTGACCCAGGCCACCTACCTTCCCTCGGACCCGCCGCGGGAGGGTGTGCTGGCGTTGTGGGGCGACGAGGTCGCGGGGGACACCGCGATCGAGCTCGTGCTGCCCAACGACAAGAAGTTCGCGCGCACCAAGGTGGACGCGAGGCTGGTCCCGCTCGCGCGTGCGATCCCGCCGCTGCTGGTGGTGCCCGACGACGTGAGCCCGGCGATCGCCGCGTGGTCGGCGGTGGTGAACGCCGGGGTGAACCTCGTGGCGCGCGGCCGGTTGCGGCCGGCGCTCACGGCGGGCGGGGTGGGGTCGTGGCGGGTGGGGCCGCTCGACGCCGCGGACGAGGAGCTGGTGCGAGGGCTCGCGTCGGCGTTGCCGCCCGAGGCACACGCGTTGCCGTTGTCCGGGGTGAAGCGGATCCGGCTGCATTCGCCGGAGTCGCTGGTCCGGGCGTTGTGGGACGCGGCGGCCGACGTGCTCGTGCGCAGCCCGGCCGCGTCCGTCGGGGCCGGCGGGCCGGCGTTCGCGGCGGCCGAGCCGACGCTGATCGGGCCCGACGGGGCGGCGTGGCTCACCGAGCTGGACGCCCGCGGGCCCCACGGCGCGCAGCTGATCCTTCGGGTCGAAGCACGCGAAGACGAGCAGTTCGCGGGTGTGCTGGCCGTGCGGTCGGCGCTCGAGCCGAGCCTGGTCGTCGAAGCCGCGACGCTCTGGGACGCGCCCGACGCCGTGCTGCACCGCCTCGGCGACCAGGTGGAAACCCAGCTGCTGCTCGGCCTGCGCCGCGGCGCGCGAGCGTGGCCGCCGCTGGGACGCGTGCTCGCCGAAGCCGCGCCGACGGAGCTCGCGCTGTCCGACGACGACGTCGTCGACCTGCTCGGCGCCGGCGGCCGCGACCTCGGCGGCGCCGGCATCGAAGTGTTGTGGCCCAAGGACCTCTTCGCCGGCGAAGTCCGTGCGAAGGCGAGCGCGACGCAGGCGCCGGCCGGCGAGGGCGGTCCCGCGTTCCCGCTGACCGGCCTGCTGGAGTTCCGCTGGCGCCTGTCCCTCGGCGGCGCCGAGCTGACCGACGAGGAGGTCGCCACGCTCGCCGAGGCCAAGCGGCCGCTCGTCCGCCTGCGCGGCCAGTGGGTGAAGCTCGACCCGCGCCTGCTCGCCCGCATGCGCGCCAAGCGCAACCGCAAGCTCACCGGCGCCGAAGCACTCGCCGCGGCGCTCACGGGCGAGCTCGAACTCGACGGCGAAACGGTCGAGTTCGCCGCGCAGCCCGCGCTCGCCGGCCTCGTCGAACGGCTCAAGGAGCGCGACCCCGAGCCGGTCGGCCCGCCGGACGGACTCGCGGCGACGCTGCGCCCGTACCAGCTCGCGGGCGTCGGCTGGCTCGCCACGATGACGGGCCTCGGCCTCGGCGCGTGCCTCGCCGACGACATGGGCCTGGGCAAGACCATCCAGCTCATCGCCCTGCACCTGCACCGCCGCGCCCTGAAAGCCGGGCCCACGCTGGTCGTCTGCCCGACGTCGCTGCTCGGCAACTGGGAACGCGAGTTCGCCAGGTTCGCGCCGGACGTGCGCGTGCGCCGCTTCCACGGCGGCGGCCGCCACCTCGACGACTTGCTGCCCGACGAGGTCGTCCTCGCCACCTACGGCGTGGTCCGCCGCGACCGCGCGACACTGTCCGAAGTGGACTGGGGTCTTGTCGCCGCCGACGAGGCCCAGCACGTGAAGAACCCGTTGTCCGCCACGGCGAAAGAGCTGCGGAAGGTCCCGGCCGCGGCGCGCGTGGCGCTCACCGGCACGCCCGTGGAGAACCGGCTCACCGAGCTGTGGTCCTTGATGGACTGGACGACACCGGGTCTGCTCGGCCCGCTCGACCGCTTCCGCCGCACCGTCGCGCGGCCCATCGAACGCGACCGGGACCAGACCGCCACGGAGCGGCTGGCCACGACCGTGCGGCCCTTTCTGCTGCGGCGCAAGAAGACCGACCCGGACATCGCGCCGGAGCTGCCGCGCAAGACCGAGACCGACCGGTTCGTGCCGCTCACGGCGGAGCAGACCACGTTGTACGAGGCCGTCGTGCGGGAGAACCTGGCCGAGATCCGGGAGTCGCAGGGCGTTCAGCGGCGTGGGCAGGTGCTCAAGCTGCTCACCGAGCTCAAGCAGATCTGCAACCACCCCGCGCAGTTCCTCAAGGAGAGCGGCGGAGTCCTCACCGGACGCTCCGGCAAGCTCGCCGCGTTCGAGGAGCTGCTCGACGTGATCCTCGACGAGGGTGACAGCGTGCTCGTGTTCAGCCAGTACGTGCAGCTGTGCCGCCTGCTCGAACGCCGCCTCGCCGACCGTGGGCTGCCCGTCGCGCTGCTGTCGGGCGAGGTCGGGCCGAAGCGGCGCGACGAGCTGGTGGCGTCGTTCCAGTCCGGCGAGGTGCCGGTGTTCCTGTTGTCGCTCAAGGCGGGCGGCGTCGGGCTCAACCTCACGCGCGCGACGCACGTGATCCACTACGACCGTTGGTGGAACCCGGCCGTGGAGGACCAGGCGACCGACCGCGCGTACCGGATCGGGCAGGACCGGCCGGTGCAGGTCCACCGGCTGATCGCCGAGGGCACGCTGGAGGAGCGCATCGCCACGGTGCTCGAGGCGAAGCGCGGGCTGGCCGAGGCCGTCGTCGGCGCGGGGGAGGACTGGATCACCGAGCTGTCCGACGACCAGCTCGCCGACCTCGTGCGGCTCGGCGGTGGGTGATGCCCCGCACGATGCCCGGGACCCGGCGCAGGACGTTCGGCAACACCTGGTGGGGCCGAGCCTGGGTGGAGGCGCTGGAGCAGCGCGCGAGTGTCGACCCGAACCGCCTGCCGCGCGGGCGCACCTACGCGCGCAAGGACACCGTGAGCGAGCTGCATGTCGGTGCCGGTGAGGTCACCGCGCGCGTGCGCGGGAGCCGGCCCGAGCCGTACCACGTGACGATCCGGATGAAGGAGTTCTCGCCCGAGCAGTGGCACACGCTGCTCGACGTCGTCGGCCGCCGCCTCGGCCACACCGCCGCGCTGCTCGACGGCGAGCTGCCCGAAGAGCTGGCCGCCCAGGCCCGCGAGGCGGGCGCCGATCTGCTGCCCGGCCCGGGCGACCTGCGACCGCGCTGCTCGTGCCCGGACTCGGCGAACCCGTGCAAACACGTCGCCGCCGTGTACTACGTCGTGGCCGACGAGGTCGACACCGACCCGTTCGTGCTCTTCAAGCTCCGCGGCCGCCCGCGCGACGAAGTCCTCGCCCGGCTGCGCACACTGCGCGCCCCTGACCGCCCGCAACGCAAGAAGGTCCGCGACCCCGGCCTCACCCCGAAGCGCGCGTACGCCCGCCGCGTCACCGCCGTACCCCGGTTGCCGCCCGTGCCCGACGTCGCCGGGTCACCCGCCGTCCTCGACCTCGACCCGCCACCGAGCACGGGCTGGACGGCGGCCGCCCTCGGCACCCTCGCCGCCGACGCCGCTTCCCTCGCGCGCGACCTGCTCGTGTCGGGCGCCACGGCGGCCGAGCTGACGTTCGAGGAGGACCTGGCCCGCCGCGCCGCCGCCCGGGCCGACGCCGAGCTCCCCGCCCTGGCCCTGGCTGCCGGTGTCGCGCTGCCCGAGCTCACCACCTGGGCCCACAGCTGGCGCGAAGCCGGCCGTGGCGGCTTGGCCGCCCTGCGCGAAACGTGGTCACCGGGCCCGGGCCCGCTCGCGGACGCCCGCGCCTGCCTCTCGGACTCGGGCCTCTCCGAGGCCATCACGGTCTGGCGCAACCGCGTGACCCAAGGCCCGCTGCAGCTCCGCTACGGCCGCGACCACCGCTGGTACCGCTTCCTCCGTACCGGTTCGGCTTGGCAGCTCGACGGCCCACCGGCCACGAGCGCCCTCGACGTCGCCTACCCGCCGGGCTGATCCGCCCGCAGCTCCACGCAGCACCCGCCGGGCGCCGGATCGATCAGCACCGCCTCGACGCCGGGCACCTGAAGCCCCGCCACGATGCCGCCCAGGAACGCCTGGTTGATCCCGCACACCAGGTCCGGCGCCTTGCCCGCCAGCGGGTGGAACGGGCAGTTGCGCAGCCGCACGCAGGTCGGCGTTTCGCGGCGCGGCTCGAACCCCTGCCGGGCGAGGACGGTCTCGGTGAGCGTCAAGCCGCGTTCGGCGCCGAGGCGGCCGGGGCGCAGGGCGGCGCGTTCGGTGGCGCCCAGCTCCTCGCCGCGCGCACCCGCCACACGCAGCGCGGCACCGCGGGCGGTTTCGCCCTCGCCTTCGGCGACGACGGCGTCGAGGAGGATGTCGGCGAGCACACCGTGGCGGCGCGGCGGGATGGTGACGGCGAAGTCGGTGTCGGCGGGTTCGTACACCTTCGGGGTGCGGCCGACCTTGCGGATGCCGCCGACGGCCTCGTAGCGCGAGCGCAGCAGGCCGGCGTCCACGAGCTTGTCGAGGTGGAACGCGGCGAGCTTGCGCGAGATCCCGACCGACGCGGCGGCCTCGTCGCGCGTGACGGGCCGCACCGAGCCGCGGATGAACGTGTACATCCCGCGGCGCAGGTCCTCCTCCAGCGCGGCCACGGCCTTGATCGCGGCAGCGGCGGGCTCAGTCGTCACGGGTCCACGATAACGCCCATGAACGTGTCCGCAAGTCTCAGATCACCCTGTTGAACTGGTCACCTTGACCGAGACTGACAATAAGACCAATATTCATGGACGAAAACCCGCCGAACCCCGAGGGGTCTCCATGCGCTCCGGCTCCGCACTGCACGTCGTCCACGAACCCGACCCCGGCATCGACCTCGCCGCCGCCGCGCGCGCCGCAGGCGACTTCCTGCGGGCGCTCGGCGTCAGCCTGGAGACCGAAAGCCTGCAGGGCACGCCCGAGCGCATGGCGCGCGCGTACGCGGAGCTGTTCACACCACGCTCGTTCGACCTGACCACGTTTCCCAACGACGAGGGTTACGACGAGCTGGTGCTGGCCCGCGACATCCCCGTACGGTCGGTGTGCGAGCACCACCTGCTGCCGTTCACGGGCGTCGCGCACGTCGGCTACCTGCCGGGCGACCGCATCCTCGGCCTGTCGAAGCTCGCGCGCGTGGTCGAGCACTTCGCGTGCCGGCCGCAGGTGCAGGAGCGGCTCACGAAGCAGGTCGCGGGCTGGCTGAGCGAGCAGCTGAGCCCGAAGGGAGTCGGCGTGGTCATCGAGGCCGAGCACACCTGCATGACGCTGCGCGGCGTGCAGGCCACCGGCTCCAGCACCGTCACCTCGACACTGCTGGGCACGCTGCGGGAGGATGCCCGCTCCCGCCAGGAGTTCTTCGCACTCACGGGCGTCAACGCATAAAGGAGTTGTTTCCTTTGCCAGAGCAGGGTTTTGTCATCGTCGGCGCGGGCCTGGGCGGCGCCAAGGCCGCTGAGGCACTGCGGACCCAGGGATTCGCCGGACGGGTGACGCTCATCGGCGACGAACCCGACCGGCCCTACGAGCGCCCGCCGCTGTCCAAGGACTTCCTCGCGGGCAAGGCCGAGCGCGAAAGCGTGTTCGTGCACGAGGCGGGCTGGTACGCCGAGCACGACGTGGACCTGCGCCTGGGCGCCACGGCCACGGCCATCGACCGGGACAACCACGTGGTCCGCCTCGAGGGCGGCGAGACCGTGGCCTACGACAAGCTCCTGCTGGCCACCGGTTCGAGCCCGCGGCACCTGCCGATCCCCGGCTCCGACGCCGAGGGCGTGCACTACCTGCGCCGCCTCGCCGACTCCGCGAAGCTCAAGGAGACGCTGACCGCCGGCACCCGCCTGGCCGTGATCGGCGCGGGCTGGATCGGCCTGGAGGTCGCGGCCGCCGCGCGCGAGGCCGGGGCCGAGGTGACCGTGCTGGAGGTCGCGGAGCTGCCGCTGCTGGCCGTGCTGGGCCGCGAGGTCGCCACGGTCTTCGCCGACCTGCACCGCACCCGCGGCGTCGACCTGCGCCTCGGCGTGCACGTCGAGGCCATCACCACCGACGGGGGCAAGGCGACGGGCGTGCGTCTCGACGACGGCACCGAGGTCGCCGCCGACGCCGTGCTGGTCGCGGTCGGCGCCGCGCCCAACGTCGAGCTCGCGCAGGCCGCGGGCCTGGCCGTGGACAACGGCGTGGTGGTCGACTCGTCCCTGCGCACCTCCGACCCGGACGTCTTCGCCGCCGGCGACGTCGCCTCCGCGCTGCACCCGCTGTTCGGCAAGCACGTGCGCGTGGAGCACTGGGCCAACGCCCTCAACCAGCCCGCCGCCGCCGCCGCCGCGATGGCCGGCCAGGACGCCACCTACGACGAGCTCCCGTACTTCTATACCGACCAGTACGACCTGGGCATGGAGTACCACGGCCACGTCGAACCGGGCGCCTACGACCGCGTCGTCTTCCGCGGCGACGTCGAGGCACGCGAGTTCATCGCCTTCTGGCTCCGCGACGGCCATGTGCTCGCGGGCATGAACGTCAACGTCTGGGACGTCGGCGACCAGCTCAAGGCCCTCATCCGCGCCGAAGGCCCGATCGACGCCGACCGGCTCGCGGACCCGGACGCGCCGCTCGAACCCTGACCTACCGGTCCGCCGCGGCCCACGCCCGGTAGGTGTGGTCGAGGAACCGTTCCACGCCCCGGACCACGTGGGCGCTGCGGATCGAGGGGAAGATGTCGAACGCGTGCTGCGCGCCCGCGAGTTCGGCGTAGGCGACGGGCTGCCGGGACTTCGCGCGCAGCCGGGCCACGAACTCGCGGGCCTCCTCGACGGGCACCAGCGAGTCGTTGCGGCCGTGGATCACGAAGAACGGCGGCGCCGAGCCGGAGACGCGGTCGAGCGGGGACGCGGCCACGTAGTCGTCGAGGTAGGTCACCGGGTCGCGGTCGGGCGAGAAGATGCGCCGGGCGAGCAGGCTCTCCAGGCGGTACTGGCTCTCGGCCGCGCCGCTGGTGGCCGCGATGTCGTAGACCCCGTAGTGCGGCACGCACGCCTGCACGCTGGTGTCGGCGCCGGGGAAGTCCGGCTGCAGGGCCGGGTCGTTCTGGCTCAGCGCGAGCAGCGCGGCGAGGTGCCCGCCCGCCGAACCGCCCGTCACGGCCACGAAACCGGGATCCCCGCCGTACGACGCGATGTTCGACCGGATCCACACCAGCGCGCGCTTCGCGGCCTCCACGTGCGCGGGCCAGCGGTGGGCGGGTGCGAGCGGGTAGTTGATCGCCACGCACACCCAGCCGCGGCGCGCGAGGTGGCGCATGAGGGGCTGGCCCTGCTCGTCCTTGTTGCCGATCGTCCAGGCGCCGCCGTGGATCTGCAGCAGCACGGGCGCGGCGGTCACCGGTTTGGCGGGCCGGAACACATCGAGCAGGAACCGCTTGCCGCCCGGGGCGTACGGGATGTTCCGCTCGCGCACGACCTCCGGGTCGCGGCCGCGGAACGGCAGCGCCAGCTGTCCCCACGGCGTCGCCAGGTCGCGAGGGCTCGGCGGGTGCTCCAGCCGCGTGGAGTAGTCCGGCCCGAGTGCCTCGGTGAGGGCCGACTCGACCTCGCCACGGGCTTTCTGCGCCGTCGCCACGAGCGCGCCCAGCCCGGCGGCCGACAGCGCGGCCAAGGCGACCCCGGCCTTCGAGGACCGCCGCCCGTGCCGCAGGAGGTGCTGCACGGTGTCGGCGGCGGTGAGCGCGAGCAGCTGCGGGGCGAGCTCGTCGGTGAGCCACGTGGTGAAGAACACGGGGATCGACGTGGCGCGGTTGCGCGGCGGGCGCAGGGCCACGGCGGTGAGGCCGAGCTGCGCGGCCCGGCGCGTCAGGAAGGCCGGTTTCACCTTCCCGATGCTACCGCCGCACCCCGCCCCGTCCGGGGTTCTGCCTTACGCTGGCGACATGCAGAGACTGAGCGGCCTGGATGCGAGTTTCCTGTACCTGGAGACCCCTGCGCAGGTCCTGCACGTCTGCGGGCTGCTCACGCTCGACGGTTCCACCATCCCCGGGGGCTACTCGTTCGCCGAGCTGCAGCGCCGGCTGGCCGAGCGCGTCGCGCTGATTCCGGAATTCCGTCGCAAACTGCACAATCCACTCTGGAACCTCAGTCACCCGGTGTGGGTCGAGGACGAGGACTTCGACCTCGACAACCACCTGCACCGCATCGGCGTGCCCGCCCCCGGCGACGACCGCGAGCTGGCCGAGCTGTGCGCCCACATCGCCGGCCAGCAGCTCGACCGCGCGCACCCGCTGTGGCAGTTCTACGTGATCGAGGGCCTGTCGAACGGTGGCATCGCGGTGCTCATCAAGATGCACCACGCGAGCATCGACGGCGTCGGCGGCGCCAGCCTGATCACCTACCTCGCGGGCCTCGAGCCCGAGGCTCCGCTGCCGGAGATCCCGCAGGACAAGCGGCACAACAGCGGCCTGCCCACGCGCGTCGAGATCCTGCGCGAAAGCGTGGAAGGCCTCGTGCACCGTCCGTTCGAGATGGCGAAGCTGCTGCCCCAGCTGGTGGAGCTCGTGCCGCGCTGGCTCGGCAAGACGTTGCGCGGCAAGGGGATGCCGGTCCCGTTCACCGCGCCCCGCACGTCGCTCAACGGCACGATCACCGGCCACCGCAGCGTCGCCTTCGCCCAGGTCGACCTCGCCGACGTGAAGCGCGTGAAGAACGCCTTCGGCGTCACCGTCAACGACGTGGTGCTGGCGCTCGTTTCCGGCGCGCTGCGGCAGTTCCTGCTCGGCCGCGGCGAGCTCCCGGAAGACCCGCTGGTGGCCACCGTGCCGGTGTCCGTGCACGAGCGCACCGAACGCGACCACGGCAGCAACAAGGTGTCCGCGTTCTTCGCCTCGCTGCCCACGCACCTGGGTGACCCGGCCGCGCGCGTGTTCTTCCTCGCCGAGGCCAACCGCCTGTCGAAGGACCACCACTACGACATCGACGCCGACATGCTCGCCGACTGGGCCCAGTTCTCCCCGGCCACGGCGTTCGGCCTCGGCGTGCGCGCCTACTCCTCGCTGCGGCTGGCGGAGCGCCACCCGGTGGTGCACAACCTGATCATCTCCAACGTACCGGGCCCGCCGATGCCGCTCTACCTGCTCGGCGCCCGCGTCACCGGCCTGTACCCGCTCGGCCCGGTCTTCCACGGCGCCGGGCTCAACATCACCGTCTTCTCCTACGAGGGCAAGGTCGGCGTCGGCCTGCTCGGCGCCAAGGAGCTCGTGAAGGACCTCTGGCCCCTGGCCGACGCCCTGCCCGAGGCGATGACGGAGCTGCTGAAGGCCTCGCCGGCCTGAGCCGAGGCCGGGTGCCCGCCGCGTTGCGCGCGGATCCGGCCGCGGCCACGGGAAGAGTTCGCCGGTCTGCGGCTGGGATCGCGGTCCTCGGCGTAGATCGCGTGCTCGGTGTCGAGGTCCCCGGCCGGCGTAACCGTGGGTGGGCCGAAACGCCGGTCGGTCACGCCTTCCGGCGGCGCTTCGCCGGCTGAGCGGCGGTCTTCTTCTTGGCCTGGTAAGGAATGTCGGCGAACTTCAACGTCGCCTGCAGGCTGCGCACCGCCCGGTCGAGCCGCAGGAGCGCAACCTGGGAGAGCGTGAACAGCTCGTCGACGTTCCACGCGCGGCCCGCGGCGGCGAGCACGACGGTGTCCGGCGGCTCGGTCAGCACGCGCCCGTCGTCCACTGTGGACACCTTTTCGGCGAGCTGCGCCAACGCTTCCGGCTCGTCGTGCAGCGCCTCGGCCGACACGAGTGCCTGGGTGTAGAGGTGGCTGGCGGCCGTCGCACGGCCCAGCCACTTCACGTGGATCAGCTCGTTGCCCGGGCCCAGCAGGTCGCACAGCTCGAAGCGCGGGTGCAGCGGCGTGGTCGCGGTGTCGCGGTCGAGGCAGACGTACCCGTCGAGCGTCGCGACCTGGCGGCAGTACCGGTTCTCGTCGTCGGGCTCGCCGGTGGGTTTCCACGTGAGGTCCGGCCACTCGTACTTGCGCGCGAGCAGGTGCGAGACCTGCTCGCGCATCTGTTCCACGTACGTCTCGCCGATGCGGTACCAGCGGCCCTGGTGGAACACGTAACGCGTGTGCCCGATCGTCGTCTCGAACACGAGCCACTTCGCGACCTGCACGGGTGACCCGGTCTCGTCCTCGCCGGCCTCGTCGGCGCAGGTGACCACGCGCCCGGCGCGCAGGGCCTTCACGCGCTTGTCCTCGGGCAGCTGCGCGAGCCGGCCGGTGAGGTGGTCCAGCTCCAGCCGCGACTCGACGTGCAGCGGCCCACCGGGACCCAGGCCGGTGATGCGGAACGAGCCGGCGTTCTCGGCGTCGTTGACCGCGGTCGCGGGCCACGCCAGGCCGAGCGAAGCGCCGGTGTCGCCGCCGAGGGCTTCGGCCAGCCGCGCCTCCAGTGTCGGCACGAGCCGGTGGTGGCGGTCGAGCGGCCGCGTCTGCGCCACGAACCGCAATGCCGAGGACGCGTCGGGCTCGTCCACGACGGCACCCACCGCGTCGAGATCCGCGAGAAAAGCCTGTGGTTCCTTCGCAAGTGGCACGTACAGCGAATTGCCGACACGGATCCGGTAGCGCTTGCCGGTCACGCGCCCGTAGGTGAGGTCGGTCAGGTCCGCGGAGCCGGCCAGCCGGTTCACGAGGTCGCCGTAGGGCTCCAGCCGGAACGCGGAAAGCTCGCCACCGCCCGGGATCGAGATCTGCGTGGCGCGCGCGGACACGTCGAGCGCGGCGCTCGACACCAGCCCGAGGTCGAACGGGTCGAGGCGGCGGATCCCGAACAGCAGCCCGAAACCCTGCTCCACGTACTCGTCGTTGAGCACCAGATGCCCGGCGCCCCAGGACACCGCGTATGTCCAAGGTGGACGAGGCACGAGCAGCACGGCGAACGGCAGCGTGGACGAGAGGTCGAGTTCGTTGCCGGTCAGCGCGCTCGCGTGTGGAAGCCATTGCGGGACCTCGGTGTGGAACGCGCCGGCGACGAGCCGCGCGCGCGTGCCGGAGAGGTCCACCGTGGTGTCGGTGGTGACCTGCTCGGGCTTGAGCGACACCAGCAGGTCGGCCTCGGCGTCGGTGCCGTCGAGGCGGAAGAGGGAGACGGGCCGGCTGGGTGCGGACGGGGCAGGCATGACCACCACCGAAGTGTGCTGACGCGTGCGAACGTCGAGTCAGAATGCGTGATTTTCTTGTCCACCCGGTTAATCACGCAGAGCGAACGTGATGCGGAATGGTTAAGTTCACCTTACTCGGGGTTTCCCACGCTGGCGGATCGCGCAATGATAACGTGATGTGGCGCCGGGTGGGGGACGTTTACGGCGCCGCGAAAGATCGGTTTCGGCCCAGCTCAGACGTCCAACTGGTAATCCATTGGTGTCGTATTACCCTACCCGGAATGGCCATTTCGAGAATTCGCTCACATGACTCGAACGGCCCTGTCCGGCAGGGTTCTCCTGGGCTGTCCGGGTCTGTTTCTCCGCTTTTTCGTGACCCTGCGTGACGCCGAACGGCGGACGGCGCGCGGACGAATAGGCCGCCCGGGTTTCCCCCGCGCCGGAGGACGGTTCGCGCTGCCGCGCGTGCACGTCTACCCTGGCGTAGTCGTTTTCCGGTCGGCCCGTCCTGGGGGCAGCATGATGACAGTCCCGTCGTTCGCACACGGCGACCGTCTCACCCGTCGGGACCTGGAGGCGATCACGGATGAACGCCGTCGATACGAACTGGTGGACGGGACGCTTCTGGTGAGCCCGTCCCCGCGTCCGCTGCACCAGAGGGTCGTCGCGCGCCTGCTCGCGGCGCTCAGCCCGGTGTGCCCCGCGGATTGCGAGGTGCTCCCCGCACCGGTCGACGTCGTGCTCGACGAGTTCACCGTGATGATCCCCGATGTGGTGGTCGGCCGGCGCGAGACGTTCACCGAGCGTGCGCTCGTGGGTGTGCCCGTGCTCGCGGTGGAGGTCGTCTCCCCGTCCAGCCGCTACATCGACCGCCACCTCAAGCCCGCCCGCCTCGCGGCGGCCGGCTGCCCCTTCTACTGGGTCATCGAGCCCACCGAGCCCACGCTCAGCTGTTTTCGCCTGGAGGGCACCGAATTCGTGCTCGATGCCGAGGTCACCGGCGACGAGACCGCGCATCTCGAGGTGCCCTACCGGCTCTCCCTCAGCCCCGCGGACCTGGTTTCCAGCTACTGAGCCTCACGCCGAGTCGGGTTCTTCTTCGCGCTCCCGATCGGTTTCCTCGTCGGCGATCGCCGCGTGCACCGACGTGCACGCCGCCATCAGCGCGGGCACGAACTGGTTCGCCGCCAGCACGCAAGCCGTGTGCCCGGCGGGGATCTCGTACGTCGCCGCGCCCGGGATGCGCCGCGCCAGTGACCGCTGGTGCGCCGGTGCGATGAAGCCGTCCCGGCTGGTCACGACCACCGACGTCGGCACGCGCAGCGTGTGCAGCCACGGAGCGGAGTCGAAGCGGCCGATCTCGTCGAGCGCGACGGCGATGGCCCACGGGCTCGTGGACCGGAACTCGGCGAGCGCCCACCGGTGGTCTTCCAGGCGTGCGAGCCGTTCGCGGCGCGGCTCGCCGGGCACGAGGCCGATCTTGGCCTGGTCGCGCATGAGCTGCAGCGTGCGCCCGAACAGGTCGAGCGCCACGCGCTGGCGCACACCGCGGCGGAAGTAGCTGGCCGTGGAACACAACACGAGCCCGCGCACGCGCTCGCGCTGCTGGTGGGCGACCATCTGGCCGACCATGCCGCCCATGGAGTAGCCGGCGATCATGAACCGGTCGATGCCGAGCGCGTCGGCCACCGCCACCACATCGTCGGCGCAGTCCTGCAGCGTGAACTCGTGGGAGCGGATGCCCTGGCCGTGCCAGCGCTGGTCGAACACGACCACGCGGTAGTGCGCGGAAAGCCGTTCCAGCACCGGATACCAGGTGAGCAGGCCGGTGCAGGCCACGGAGTGCAGCAGGATGATCGCCGGCGCCTGGCGCGGGCCGACGTCGACCACGACGGTCTGGCCGCGGCCGGGCAGCGAGAGCGGCTCCGGGTCCGGCACCCCGGCTGTGGACGGGATCGTCGCCAGCTTCCGGGTCGCCTGCCAGCCGACGTCGCTCAGCGCGCTGATGAGAACCTGTTCCGCACCCACGTCGACTCGGCACCCCTCTTCGCTCGACGGCCTGTTCCGCTTCTGGAATACCCGGTTGCCGCGGCCGCCGGGGGTTGCCGATCCCGCCCCTTCTGGTTAAGACTAGAACGTGTTCCACTTGTGGCGACCATCCGGAGGGAGGGACCGGCGTGGACTTCACCCCAGACGATACGCAGGCCGAGATCGCCGCGCTGACCGCGAGGGTGCTCGGCAAATCCGCCGACGCGGGCGAGCAGTGGCGCGCGCTGGCCGGCGCCGGGCTGCTCGCCCTCGCCCTGCCCGCGGACCTCGGGGGCGACGGGCTCGGGATCGGGGCGGTCGCCGCGGTGCTGGCCGAAGTCGGCCGCGCGGCCGCCGCCGTGCCCGCGTATCCCGTGCTGGCGCTGGGTGTGCTGCCCGTCGAGACGCTCGGCACGCCGCGCCAGCGCGCCCGGCTGCTGCCACCCGTCGCGGCCGGCGAGGAGGTGCTCACGGCGGCGCTGCACGAGCCGTCCGCGCCGCTCACGGCCGTGCCCCACACCGTCGGGGAAGCCGCCGCCGGTGTGTGGCAGCTCACCGGCGTGAAGACGGGCGTGCCGTGCGCCGCGGACGCCACGCGGATCCTCACCCCGGTCGCGCTGCCGGGCGGTACCGCGGTCGCGCTGGTCGACCCGCGCGCCGACGGCGTCGAGCTCGTCCCCACCCCCAGCTCCAGCGGTGCGCCCGAGTACACCGTGCGCCTGGCCGACGTGCGGCTCGCCGACACGGAGTTCCTGCGCGACCGCTCACCCGGCCACGCCGTCGCCACGCTGCACCGGTTCGCGCTCGCGGGCGCGCTGGCGCTCGGCGACGGGCTGCTGGCCGGCGCGCTCGCCCTGACCTCGCGCCACATCGCCGAACGCACGCAGTTCGGCCGTCCGCTGGCGGCGTTCCAGGCCGTGGCCCAGCAGATCGCCGACGTCTACGTGGCCGCCCGGACCGTGCACCTGGCCGCGACGTCGGCCGGGTGGCGGCTGGCCGCGGGCCTCGACGCCGACACGGAGCTCGACGTCGCCGCCTACTGGCTCACCGACCAGGCGCCCGCGGCGCTGGCGACGTGCCACCACCTCCACGGCGGGCTCGGCGTCGACCGCGAGTACCCACTGCACCGCTACTCCTCCGCGGTGAAGGACCTCGGCCGGGCGCTGGGCGGCGCCGCGCACCGGCTGGGCCGGCTGGGGGAGCGGGTGGCCGGGTGAGCACGCACATCGAGCTGACGGCCGAGCAGCAGGCGTTGCGCACCGAGCTGCGGGAGTACTTCGCGGGCCTGCTGACGCCCGGGGAACGCCGGGCGCTGCTGCGGGAGCGCCACGGGCCGGTGTACCGCGAGGTCGTGCGACGTCTGGGTCGCGACGGCAAGCTCGGCGTCGGCTGGCCGAAGCGCTACGGCGGGCAGGGGTTCGGTGAGATCGAGCAGCACCTGTTCGTGGACGAAGCCGCGCGCGCCGACGTGCAGCTGCCGTCGGTGACGCTGCAGACTGTCGGGCCGACGCTGCAGGAGTTCGGCACGGACGAGCAGAAGGCACGGTTCCTGCCCCGGATCCTCGCGGGCGAGATCCACTTCGCCATCGGCTACACCGAACCCGAAGCGGGCACGGACCTGGCTTCGCTGCACACCCGCGCGGTCCGTGAAGGCGACGAGTACGTGGTCAACGGCCAGAAGATCTTCACGACCGGCGGCCACGACGCCGACTACATCTGGCTCGCCGTGCGGACCTCGTCGGACGCGCCCAGGCACCAGGGCATCTCGATCCTCATCGTCGACACGCGCGACCCCGGCTACTCGTGGACGCCGATCATCACCTGCGACGGCGCCCACCACGTGAACGCCACCTACTACGAGAACGTCCGCGTGCCGGCGGACCTGCGGGTGGGCCGGGAGAACGAGGGCTGGCGCCTGATCACCACGCAGCTCAACCACGAGCGCGTGATGCTCGGGCCGGCCGGGCGGATCGGCGGCCTGCACGACCGCGTGTGGGCGTGGGCCGCCGCGCGCCGGACCCCGGACGGGCTGCCGTTGCTCGACCTGCCCGACGTGCGCGCGGTGCTGGCCGAGACGTTCGCGGTGGCGCGGGTCAACGAGCTGCTCAACTGGCAGGTCTCCTCGGGGACGGGCCCGGTCGCGGTGGCCGACGCGTCGGCGACGAAGGTGTTCGCCGCCGAGCGCATCCAGCGGATCGGGCGGCTGCTGGAAGAGCTCGTGGGGCGGCACGGCGACCTCGCCGACCCGGAGACGGCCGAGCTCGCCGAATGGCTCGACGTGCTGGCCAAACGCAACCTGGTGCTGACGTTCGGCGGGGGCGTCAGCGAGATCCAGCGCGAGCTGATCGCCTCCGCCGGGCTGGGACTGCCGAGGGTGCCGCGATGACGACGATGGAGGAGGCCGCCGCGAAGATCGCCGCCGCGGGGCCGTGCGCGCCGCGGCTCGCGCGGGATCCGGTGAACCAGGCGATGGTGAACAACTGGGTGGAGGCGATCGGCGACGCCAATCCGGTCTACGCCGATCCCGCTGTCGCGGCGGCGTCCGTCCACAAGGGACTCGTGGCGCCGCCGGCGATGGCGCAGGTGTGGACGATGCCGGGCCTGCACGGGGTGCGCGCGGACGACGACCCGATGGGCGCGATCCTCGCGGTGCTCGACGAGGCCGGGTACTCGTCGATCGTCGCCACGAACTCCGAGCAGACCTATCACCGGTACCTGCGGCCGGGCGAGCGGGTGGCGGTGACGACGGAGCTGGCGGACGTCACCGGGCCCAAGCGCACGGCGTTGGGCGAGGGCTGGTTCGTGACCACGGTGATGCGCTGGACGGTGGACGGCGAAGCCGTGGCGGACATGGTGTTCCGGGTGCTGAAGTTCCGGCCCGCGGCCGTTCCCGAGCCACCCGCGCCCGTGCTGCGCCCGGTGATCAGCCGGGACACGGAGTTCTTCTGGGCCGGCCTGCGGGAGGGTGAGCTGCGCATCCAGCGGTGGGGCGACACCCTGCGCCACCCGCCGGGCCCGATGCCGCCCGGCGGCTCGCTGGAGGCGACACCGGACTACGTCGTGGCGAGCGGGCGCGGCACGGTCCACAGCTACGTCGTGCACCACCACCCGCCGGTGCCCGGCAAGCGGCTGCCGTTCGTGGTGGCGCTGGTGGAGCTGGAGGAAGGCGTGCGCGTGATGGCGGAGCTGCTCGACGCGGCACCGGACGAGGTGCGGGTCGGGCTGCCGGTGGTCGCCGCGTTCGTGCGGGTCGACGACGAGCTGACCTTGCCGGCGTGGCGGGTGGCGCGATGAGTGAGGCAGTGCCGCCGTTGCGGATCGAGGCGACCACGACGTTCGTGGTCAGCACGGCGCTCGCGACCCGCGACTTCCAGGACGTGCACCACGACCGCGACGCCGCCGGAGCCCGGGGTTCGAAGGACATCTTCCTCAACATCCTCACCGACACAGGTCTCGTGCAGCGGTTCGTGAGCGAGTGGGCCGGGCCCGAGGCGTTGATCCGGTCGATCAAGATCCGCCTCGGCGTGCCGTGTTACGCGGGGGACACGCTCACGTTCGCCGGCCGCGTCGTGTCCCGCGACGGCGCCGACGTCGAGCTCGCCGTGTCCGCCACGGGCAGCCTGGGTGAGCACCTGACCGGTACGGTCACCCTCACGGTGCCCGGCGGTGCGCCGTGACGTTGGCGGGCGCGGCGGCGATCGCCGGGATCGGGGCCACGGAGTTCTCGAAGGACTCGGGCCGCAGCGAACTCCGGTTGGCGGCCGAATGCGTGACGCACGCGCTGGCCGACGCGGGCCTGCCGGCATCCGAAGTGGACGGACTGGTGTCGTTCACGATGGACGGCACCGCGGAGATCGCGCTGGCCCGGGAGCTGGGCATCCCCGAGCTGAAGTTCTTCAGCCGCATCCACTACGGCGGTGGCGCCGCGGCCGCGACCGTGCAGCAGGCGGCGATGGCCGTGGCCACGGGTGTCGCCGATGTCGTGGTGGCGTACCGGGCCTTCAACGAACGCTCCGAGCAGCGTTTCGGCCGCGTGTCGGCTGCCGCGGCGACACAGGTCAACTCGTCCGGTGTGGACAATGCCTTCCACTACCCGATGGGCATCGCGACGCCGGCCGCCACCGTCGCCATGGTCGCGCGCCGCTACCTGCACGACTACGGCGCCACGAGCGAGGACTTCGGGCGCGTCGCCGTGGTGGACCGCGCGCACGCCGCGACCAACCCGGCGGCGTGGTTCCACGGCCGGCCGATCACGCTGGCCGAGCACCAGGCGTCGCGCTGGATCGCGGAACCGCTGCACCTGCTCGACTGCTGCCAGGAGAGCGACGGCGGGGTGGCGCTGGTCGTCACGAGCGTCGAACGCGCGCTCGACCTGCGCCACGCGCCGGCCGTGGTCGCCGCTGCGGCGCAGGGGAGCGGGCCGGACCAGTACGTGATGACCAGCTACTACCGCGACGACCTCGCGGCGCTGCCCGAGATGGGTGTGGTCGGCCGGCAGCTGTGGGCGCAGGCGGGGCTCGGGCCGTCCGATGTGGACGTCGCGGTGCTCTACGACCACTTCACCCCGTACGTGCTGATGCAGCTGGAGGAGCTGGGCTTCTGCGGGCGCGGCGAGGCGAAGGAGTTCATCGCCGGCGACACGCTGACGCTGGAGGGCGCGCTGCCGCTCAACCCGCACGGCGGGCAGCTCGGCGAGGCCTACCTCCACGGCATGAACGGCATCGCCGAAGCCGCGCGCCAGATCCGCGGCACCGCCGTGAACCAGGTGCGCGAAGCCGAGACCGTGCTCGTGACCGCGGGCACCGGCGTCCCGACCAGTGGGCTGGTCTTGACTCGTCACTGAGCGCGACTCATACCCTGGCCCCGTACGGTAGCTCTCGCAGCACTGTAACTCTTGTGGGGCAACGGCTTTCACCTCTTTGCTGGCTGGTGCTCACCCGTCGTGGAATGCCACCGTGGAAGTGAGATCAGCGACGCAGCGTGAAAGCAGGCACGACGATGTCCGGATCCACCGTCCTCGCGGGCTCGCCATGAGCGCACCGGTGCTGGTGGCGTGGCTGCTCACCGCGGTCTTCGCGGTGCTCGCGCTGCCGTGCGTGCTGCGGCTCGTGAGCCTCGACTACGCGCGCCTCGGTTCCGGCGTGCGCAACGCCGACCTGGCCGAGCTGCTGCTCGTGGTGGCCATGGTGGCGATGATCTCGCCCGTCGGCGGCCCCATCCCCGCCGCCGGCTGGCAGGCGGTGTTCCTGCTCACGGCGGCGTGGTTCGGATTCGCCTGGTGGCGCGAGCGGAACCGGGCGCACGCGGCGCACGCTTCGGGCTGTGGCCACCACGCGCTGTCGGCCGCCGCGATGCTGTACATGGTGAGCGCGATGCCCCACGGCGGCATGGTCCACGGTCCGTGGCTCACGATGTCCTCAATGGACGCCCGGCTCGCGGTGCCGCTGCTCGCCGTGCTGGGCGCGGTGTACTTCGTGGCCGACGCCGCGCGGTCGGGCGTGTTCGCGGTGCGCACGCGCGGTGCGGCGGCACCCGGGCTGACCTCGCGCACGGTGTGCCGCGCGGTGATGGGTGCGGGTATGGGGTACCTGCTGCTCGCCGCCGTGTGACTCGCTGTTGCCGGGCGACCGGGCGTCGCCCGCTCAGCCGATGCGGCGGACCTCGCCGTCGGGCGGCGGCGTGCCGAGGTCCGGCAGCTCGCTCGCCGGGTTCTCCTCGATCCACTTGCGGGTGGCGGCGACGTCGCGGTCGAGCGCCTCGATCAGCTCCTCGCCGGAGTCGTACTTCTGCTGCTCACGCAGGTGCGCGCCGAGCCACACGGTGAGCTTCTCGCCGTAGAGGTCGCCCTTGAAATCGAGCAGGTGGGCCTCGACGAGCCGGTAGCCGTCGGCACCGTAGTACGTGGGGCGGCGCCCGACGGACACCGCGGCGGCCACGTGCGTGCCGTCCGCGCGCTCGGCCCAGCCGGCCCAGACGCCGTCGCCGACCTGCCCGCTCTGGTTGCGCAGCGCGATGTTCGCCGTGGGGAAGCCCAGCTCGCGGCCGCGCTGGTCACCCGGCTCCACCGGTCCGCGGACCACGAAGAAGGTGCCGCTGTGCTGACCGAGAGCGTGCTCGTCCGCCATCCGCCGTCCCGTCCCTGTTCCGGTGTCCTTTCCGACACCGTAATACTGGCGGCCGGCTCAGCGTGGCACGAGCACTGTGTCCGACAGCACAGGGGCGTCGTCACGCTCCGGAGCGGTGGTGGTCACCAGCAGCCGGTCGCTCTCGCGCCACACGCGCGTGCGCAACGGTTCGCCTGGAAAGACCACACCGGCGAACTTCGTCCCGAACGAGCGGATCCGGGTGGGGTCGCCGTCGAGGAACGCGTCGGTGAGCGCCTTCGCGATCACGCCGTAGGTGCACAGGCCGTGCAGGATCGGGCGGTCGAACCCGGCGGCCTTCGCGAACGCCGGATCGGCGTGCAGCGGGTTGCGGTCGCCGCACAGGCGGTACAAAAGCGCTTGCTGCGGCAGCGTCGGGGTGTCCAGTACCGCGTCGGGCTCGCGCCCGGGCCACACGAGCTGCTGTGCCGACCCGCGCTTGCCGCCGAAGCCGCCTTCTCCGCGGGCGAAGATGCCGGAGCGGGCTGTCCACAGTGGATCGCCCTGGGTGTCGGCCACCGTGGTCTCCTGCACGAGGACGGCGGCCTTGCCCTTGTCGAACACGTCGGTGATGCGGGTGCGCGCCACGGCTTCGCCGCCGACGGGGATGGGCCGGTGCAGCTCGATCTCCTGAGTGCCGTGCAGCACCTTCGCGAGGTCGATGTCCACGCCCGGGAACTTGACCGCGGGCGGGGTGAACGTGCGCAGGTTCACCGCGACCGTGGCGAACGTCGGGATCACGCGCAGGCGCTGCTCGTAGGCGTACCGCAGCTCGCGCTCGTCGACCGGATCGGCGCCGGCGCCCAGCGCGAGGTGGTAGAGCAGCACATCGGACGGCGTCCAGGCGAACCGCACCTCGCCGAGGTCGGCACCGATCGCGAGCGCGGGGTCGATGGGCACGGAGTCTCCTCGGTTCTCGGGCTAGTCGTAGCTGACCGACACCTCGTCCGTGACGGGCAGCGACTGACAGGCCAGCACGATCCCGTCGGCGAGGTCCTCGGCGTCCAGCACCTCGTTGTCGAGCATCTTCACCTCACCCGACACCAGCCGGCACGCGCAAGCGCTGCACTGGCCTTCGCGGCACGAGTACGGCGCGTCGAGGCCTTCGGCGAGCAGGTGGTCGAGCAGCTTCCGCTGCCGGGGCCAGATGACGGTGCGGGTTTCGCCGTCGAGATCGACCGTGAGCCGCACCGGCTCGCCGCCGTCCGCCGCGGGCTCGACGGCGTGCTCGAAGGGATTCCCCGTGAGGGAGTGGAACTTCTCGACGTGGACGCGCTCGCGTGGCACACCGAGCTCGGTCAGCGCGGTCCTGGCCGCGGCCAGGAACAGCGCCGGCCCGCACAGGTACGCGTCGTGGCCGCGATAGGGTGCGGCGAGGGCTTCGAGCGTGCGCGCGGACGGGAGGCCCTGCAGGCTTTCGAGCCAGTGCACGACGGTGAGCCGGTCCGGATGCCGGCCGGTGAGCTCGGCGAGCTGCCGGGCGAAGATGACGGACGCTTCGTCGCGGTTGGCGTACACGAGCACGACCTGCCCGGAGCCGTGGCGCAGCGCCGACTTGAGGATCGACATGACCGGTGTGATCCCGCTGCCCGCCGCGAACAGCAGGAAGTCGCCGTCCAGGGATGCCGGGACGAACACCCCGGCCGGCGGCAGCACGTCGATCTCCGCGCCGGCCCGCAGCTCTTCGCACACCCAGCCGGAGCCGAAGCCGGTGCGTTTCACCGTGACCTGCATCCGCTTCTCGTGCGGCGCGCTCGACAACGAGTAGCACCGCGCGACGGACCCCGTGCGGTCGCTGGGGATCCGCAGCGTGAGGAACTGGCCGGGCTCGTACGCGAAGGCCGCCCGGTGTTCTTCCGGGACCGTGAACACGATCGAGCGCGCGTCGGCGGTCTCGGCGATCACCTCCGCGACGGTCAGCGTCACCACGTCAGCCATCCCGCACCACCTCGGCCGGCGCGGGACCGGCGCTGCTCGGCTCATCGCCCACGGGGAGGCTCCCGTCGCGCACGGCCTCGGCGATGCTGCCGGCCAGCTTCTCGCACGTGCCGAGCAACGCGGGATGCCGCCCGGCGGCCACGTGCGCGGCGAAAACGGGGCAGCTGCGCGAAGCGTCGGTGGCCCACTGGATGCTCGTGTGCGCGAGGCTGTTCTTCTTGACCAGCACATACGTCCCGCAGCTGCGGCACTCGTGCGGCCGCAGCCCGGCGGTGAGGAACTCCGTGACCTCGGCCGTCACACGCCTGCCTCTTCCGCCTCCGCGCGCTGCCGAGCCAGGTTGTCCGCGACCTCCGCGGCCCATGCCTCGTTGGCCTTGCTCGTGTCGACCTCGAACTCGAAGCGGCGCGTCATGTCCTCGGTGACGTCGTCGGCGTCGACGTAGAACTGCTCGTACCAGCGGCGCAGCTGGTAGACCGGACCGTCTTCCTCGCACAGCAACGGGTTGTCGATGCGGGTCTTGTTCTTCCAGATCTCCACGTCCTGCAGGAACCCGACGCCGATGCCCTTCGCGAGCCGCGCGGCGATCTTGTCCGCGTGCTCGTCGGAGATCCCGGGCAGCTTCTTGACCATGATCCCCCACTGCAGCACGAACGAGGTCGGCGTGACGGGGTAGTGGCAGTTGATGAGCACGTTCTCGATCTCGAAGCCCTGGAACGAGTTCACCAGGTGGTTGATCATGTACGACGGCCCGAAGTACGAGGCTTCCGAGCGCAGCAGGTTGTCCTCGCCGCCGTAGTTCGACGCCATGCCCATGTCGGGGCGGCCCTTGGTGTTGAGGAACTGCGTGGCGACGTGACCTTCGAACACGTTCTTGAAGTACGTGGGGTAGGCGTAGTGGATGTAGAAGAAGTGCGCCATGTCCACGACGTTGTCGATGATCTCGCGGCAGTTGGCGTTCTCGATGAGGATCGAGTCCCAGGTCCAGTTGCTCCACTCGTCGCTGAACGCGCCCTCGACGCGGGGGACCACCACGTCGTCGGGCGGCGGGTAACCCTCGGGGTCGTGCCACACGAGCAGCTGCTTGTTCTCCTCCAGCACGCGCCACGACCGCGTCCGCGCGCGAAGCGGAACCCGTTTGGCGTAGGGGATCGAGACGCATTTGCCCGCGCCGTTCCAGCGCCAGTCGTGGAACGGGCACGCGAGCTCGTCGCCCTTCACCGAGCCCTGGGTGAGGTCGCCGCCCATGTGACGGCAGTAGCCGTCGAGCACGTTGAGCCGGCCCGTCGAGTCGGCGAAGACCACGAGCTTCGTGCCGAACGCCTCGATGGAGTGGGGTTTCCCGTCGCGGAAGGTGTCGGCGAGGCCGAGGCAGTGCCAGCCCCGGGCGTACCGCGTGGGCGGCGTGCCGGCGTCGATCGTGCGGACGTTCTCTCGCGGTGGTGACGTCACTGGCTGCCTCCCGTGCCGGTCCGATCTTCGGTCGCCAGCCCCTCGGCCGCAAGGTAGCCGAACACCATCGCCGGCCCGATCGTCGCGCCGGGCCCGGCGTAGGTGCGGCCCATGACGGCCGCGCTGGTGTTGCCCGCCGCGTACAGCCCGGGGATGACCGAGCCGTCTTCGCGCAGCACGCGGGCGTGCTCGTCGGTGCGCAGCCCGCCCTTGGTGCCCAGGTCGCCGGGCACGATCTTCACCGCGTAGAACGGCGGCTTGGTCAGCGGGCCGAGACTGGGGTTGGGGTGGTTGCGCGGGTCGCCGTAGTAGTGGTCGTAGGCGCTTCGCCCGCGGTGGAAGTCTTCGTCGACGCCGGTGCGGGCGAAGCCGTTGAAGCGTTCGACGGTGCTTCGCAACGCGTCGGCGGGCACGTCGATGCGCGTGGCCAGCTCGTCGATCGTCGCCGCCTTCGCGACGATGCCGGCTTTGTACCAGCGGCCGGGCAGCGTCTGGCGCGGGCCGATGCCGGTGAACAGGTAGCGGTCCTTGTAGCGCTGGTCGAACACGAGCCACGCGGGGATGTGCTCGGCGGGGCCGTCGCCTTCGCCGTACATGGCGTGGACGGCCTCGACGTAGGGTGCGGACTCGTTGACGAACCGGGTGCCCCGCGCGTCGACCATGAGGGAGCCGGGCCGCGACCGCTCGGCGAGGGCGAACCACGGGCCGCCGGTGAGCGGGATCGACGGGCCCCACCACGCGTCGTCCATGAGGTCGGTGGCGGCGCCGAGCTTCAGGCCGGCCGCGATGCCGTCGCCGGTGTTCGCGGCGGCGCCGACGGTCCACTCGGTGCCGATCGGGGCGCGCTGGTACTTGGTGCGCATCTCCTCGTTGTGCTCGAAGCCGCCGCACGCGAGCAGCACGCCGCGGCGGGCGTGGAAGACGCCGCCGGCGGTTCGCACGCCGGTGACGCGGCCGTCTTCGGTGGTCAGCTCGACCAGCGGGGTGTCGAGGAGGACGTCGACGCCGGCTCGCCTGAGCCCCAGGAAAAGCCCCGCCGCAAGCGCTTGCCCCATGGCGATCGGCTGCTGCCCGCGGAGCCTGCCGGCCAGCCAGCGGGCGCCGAGTGCGGCGACGCGGGCGAGGCCGCGCGGGTGGCGGGCGAGCAGGCTCAGCCAGCGGTAGTCCGACTGGGTGATCGGGACGCCGAGCGGCGGCGCGCTGTACGGCGGTTCCAGGTGAGCCAGGTCGTCACCCAGGAGCCTGGCGTCGAGCGGTTTCGGTTCGACGGAGCGGCCTTGGGCACGTCCGCCGGGGGCTTCGGGGTGGTAGTCGCTGTAGCCCGGCACCCAGCGGAACTCGAGCGGGGTGCGGTCGCTGATGAGTTCCAGGACCTCGGGCCCGTGCTTGAGGAAGGCCTCGCGGTTGGCTTCGGGCACGACGTCGCCGACGATCGCGGCCAGGTACTCGCGGGCGTTGTCCGGGGGGTCGTCGATCCCGGCCACCTTGAGCGCGTGGTTGCCGGGGAGCCAGACGCCGCCGCCGGAGCGGGCCGTCGACCCGCCGAAGCACGGCGCCTTCTCCAGCACGACCACGCTGAGGCCCCGGCGGGCGGCGGCGAGCGCGGCGGTCATCCCGGCGGCGCCGCTGCCGGCGACCACCACGTCGTACTCGTTCGCCATGCCACCTCACATATAACGTGTTATCGCGAGTCTCTGGCCTGTTCGGAGCAGCTTCTGTCACCATAGACGAGAACGTGTTCCAGTTCTAGGGTGGCCGGCATGGACGAGCTCGTGGCAGACGTCGTCGTGATCGGAGCCGGCGCGGCCGGCGCGTGCGCGGCCATCGAGGCCGCCGACGCGGGGGCCGAGGTACTGCTCCTCGACCGGTTCTCGGGGGGTGGCGCGAGCCGCGTGAGCGGTGGCGTGGTCTACGCCGGGGGCGGCACTTCGCAGCAGATCGACGCCGGGGCCTCCGACAGCGTCGACGCGATGTTCGAGTACCTCCGGCTGGAGACCGACGGGGTGGTGTCCTCGCGGACGTTGCGGTGGTTCTGCGAAACCAGCCCGGAGGCGATCCGGTGGCTCGAGGGGCTGGGGGTGCCGTTCGAGGGGAGTCTGTGCCCGTACAAAACGTCGTATCCCAGCGACGCGCACTACCTGTACTACTCCGGGAGTGAGGTGTCCGGCGGGTTCCGGGACGCGGCCGCGCCGGCGCCGCGCGGACATCGGGTGAAGGGGCCGGGCACGTCGGGGAAGCTGCTGATGGCGCGGCTGCTCGCGGCGGCGCGGAAGCGGGGGGTGCGGGTGGTGCCGCAGACCCGGGCACGGAGTCTCGTGACGGATGCTTCTGGTGCGGTCTCGGGGGTTGTCGCGGACAGTGTGGCTCCTGCTTGGGCTCGGTGGAGGCATGTGGTGCTGGCCTCGTACGCCGCGAAGCCGGGGATTTATGTGCCGCCGTTGCGTCGGGCGTTGCATCGGCGCGTGGAGCGGCTGGAAGAGCGGTATTCGCGTGAGGTGCGGATCGTCGCGCGTCGCGGTGTGGTGCTCGCGGCGGGCGGGTTCATCGCGAACCGCGCGCTGGTGCGGGACCACGCGCCGGCGTATCGCGGCGGGCTCGCGCTGGGGACCTCGGCCGACGACGGTTCGGGCATCGAGCTGGGCCTGTCGGTGGGCGGCCGGGTCGCGGAGATGGACCGGATCTCGGCGTGGCGGTTCCTCACGCCGCCGGCGGCGTTCCTCGGCGGCTTGCTCGTGGACGCCGACGGGCGGCGGATCATCGACGAATCCCGGTACGGCGCGGCGATCGGCGAGCGGATGATCACCGCGCACGGCGGGCGCGGCTGGCTGCTCGTGGACGAGCCGGTGGTCCGCGAGGCTCGGCGCGACGGGCGCAAGCAGGGGCAGTGGTTCGCATGGCTGCAGCTGCGGTACCTGCTCGGCCGGGGTCGCGTCACGGGTGCTTCTTTGGAGGAGGTCGCGCGGCAGGCCGGTGTCGACCCGGAGGGGTTGCGGGCGACGTACTCCGCGTACCGGCGAGGCCCGGACCCGGCGGGGAAGCCCGCGGAGTTCGCGCGGCCGTTGGACACCCCGCCGTTTTCGCTGATCGATGTGTCCGTGAAGCCGAGCCTCGGCTATCCGTGTCCGATGCTGACGCTGGGCGGGCTCGTGGTCGACGAGGAGACCGGCGCGGTGGCCGGAGTGCGTGGCCTGTACGCGGCCGGACGGACGGCGGTGGGAATCTGTTCCAGGTCCTACGTGAGCGGCCTTTCGCTGGCGGACTGCGTGTTTTCCGGGCGTCGGGCAGGGAAGAGCAGCGCCATGGAGCCCGACCGCGTCGACAAAAACGAGAACGTGTTCTAGTCTTGGTCTGTCGAACGAGAGGACGGCCGATGAGCGAGCTGGCTGCCGTGATCGCGGGGGTGCGTGACCTGCTCCCGGTGCTGCGGGAACGCGCGCAGGAGACCGAGGACGCGCGGCGCGTGCCGATCGAGTCCGTCAAGGCGTTGCAGGAGACGGGATTTTTCCGGCTGCTGCAGCCGAAGCCGTACGGCGGGCTGGAAGCCGACCCGGTCACGTTCTACACCGCCGTGAAACTCGTGGCGAGCGCGTGCGGGTCCACAGGCTGGGTCGCGTCCATCCTCGGGGTCCACCCGTGGCACCTGGCGCTGTTCGACGCGCGGGCGCAGGAAGACGTGTGGGGTGAGGACCACGACGTGCGGATCTCGTCGTCGTACGCGCCGATGGGCAAGGCGACGGTCGTCGACGGCGGCTACCGGCTGTCGGGCCGGTGGAGCTTCTCGTCCGGCTGCGACCACTGCACGTGGGTGCTGCTGGGCGCGCCGGCGTTCGCGGACGGCGCGCCGGTGGACTTCTGCACATACCTGCTGCCGCTGTCCGACTATTCCGTCGTGGACGTGTGGGACACGGTGGGCCTGCGGGGCACGGGGTCCAATGACGTGGTGGTGGAGGACGTCTTCGTACCCGCGCACCGCGCACTGTCCTTTGTGGCCACCTCGAAGTGCCGGACGCCGGGGCAGGACGTGAACCCGGGGCCGTTGTACAAGCTGCCCTACGGTTCGGTGCACCCGAGCACGATCACCGCGCCGATCATCGGCATGGCCCAAGGCGCGTACGACGCGCACGTGGAGCACCAGGGTAGTCGGGTGCGGGCGGCGTACGCGGGGGAGAAAGCGCAGGACGACCCGTTCGCCAAGATCCGCATCGCCGAGGCGGCCAGCGAGATCGACGCGGCGTGGCTGCAGCTCACGCACAACATCGACGAGCTGTACCAGCTGGCCCGCCGCGGCGAGAAGCTGCCTTTCGCCACAAGGCTGCGTGTGCGGCGCGACCAGGTGCGCGGCACCGAACGCGCGATTTGCGCGATCGACCGCCTCTTCGAAAACTCCGGCGGCCGCGCGCTGCAACGCGGCACCCCGATCCAGCGCTTCTGGCGCGACGCGCACGCCGGTCGCGTCCACGCGGCCAACGACGCCGAGCGCGCGTACGTCATGTTCGGCACCGGCGCCTTCGGGCTGCCCGTCGAGAATGCGATGGTGTGATGGGCTCTGTCGTCTCCGTCCCGAGTGGACTTTCGCTGCACTACCACGAAGCCGGCGCCGAGCACGCCGAGACCGTGATCCTCCTCCACGGCGGTGGCCCGGGTGCCTCGGCGTGGTCCAACTTCGGCCGCACCCTGCCGGAGTTCGGCAAGGTGTACCGCACGCTGGCCGTCGACCAGCCCGGCTTCGGTCAGTCGTCGAAACCCACCGAGCACCCCCACTACTTCCGCCACAGCGCCGAGGCCATCGTCGGCCTCATGGACACCCTCGGCATCTCGGGCGCCCACTTCGTCGGCAATTCCCTGGGCGCGGGCGCCGCCGTGCGCCTGGCCCTGGACCACCCGGCGCGGGCCGGCCGCCTGGTCCTGATGGGCGCCGGCGGCCTCAGCCTGAACCTCTTCGCACCCGACCCGACGGAGGGCGTGCGCCTGCTGGGCCGCTTTGCTGCTTCCCCCACGCGCGACCGCATGGCCGCGTTCCTGCGCATCATGGTCCACGATCAGTCCCTGATCACCGACGAGCTGATCGACGAGCGCTTCGCCGCCGCCTCGTCCCCGGAATCCCTGGCCGCGATGCGCTCGCTCGGCCAGTCGTTCGCCTCGTCCATCGAGGACGGCCTCCTCTGGCGCGACGCCTACCGCCTCCGCCAACGAGTCCTGCTCGTCTGGGGCCGCGAAGACCGCGTCAACCCCCTCGACGGCGCCCTCCTCGCCCTGAAAACCCTCCCGCGCGCCCAACTCCACGTCTTCGGCGGCTGCGGGCACTGGGCCCAGCTCGAAAAGTTCGACGAGTTCAACCGCCTGACCCTCGACTTCCTGGGGAGCCCGTGATGGCCATCAGTTCCCTCGGCTACCTCCGCATCGAAGCGACCGACGTCCCCGCCTGGCGCGTTTATGCGTTGAAGGTCCTCGGCCTCGTCGAAGGCACCGGCCCCGATCCCGACGCGTTGTATCTGCGCATGGACGACTTCCCCGCCCGCCTCGTCATCGTCGAGGGCCCCGCCGACCGCCTCGCGCAGGTCGGCTGGGAAGCCGCCAACGCCGGAGAACTCGACGACATCCGCACCCGCCTGGCCGCCGCTTCCGTGCCCTACAAGGAAGGCACGCCCGACGAACTGGCCGACCGCCGCGTCGCCGAACTGATCAGCTTCGCCGACCCGTCCGGCACCACGCTCGAAGTCTTCCACGGCGTCGCCCTCCGACACCGCCGCGTCGTGAGCCCCTACGGCCACCACTTCGTCACCGGCTCCCAAGGCCTGGGCCACGTGGTCCTCTCCACCCACGACGACGCCGCCGCGCTCGCCTTCTACCGCGACATCCTCGGCTTCCGCCTCCGCGACTCCATGCGCCTGCCACCCCAGCTGGTCGGCCGCCCCGCCGACGGCCCACCCGCGTGGCTGCGCTTCTTCGGCTGCAACCCCCGCCACCACAGCCTCGCGTTCCTCCCGATGCCCACCCCCAGCGGCATCGTCCACCTCATGCTCGAAGTCGGCTCCACCGACGACGTCGGCCTCTGCCTCGACCGCGCCCACCGCCGCTCGGTGCCGCTGTCCGCCACCCTCGGCCGCCACGTCAACGACCTCATGCTCTCCTTCTACATGAAAACCCCCGGCGGCTTCGACCTCGAATACGGCTGCGAAGGCCGCCAAGTCGACGACACCACCTGGCTCGCCCGCGAAAGCACCGCGGTGTCTTTGTGGGGCCACGACTTCAGCGTGGGTTCTCGATGACTGCGTTGCTTCTCGGTCTTCTCCGCGCGCGCCAGTGCGGCGGTGTCCCTGTGGGGGCCCAGCTTCTGCGACGCTTGTCGAACCCCGCACTGTTTCGCAGTTTTGCCCGCGCGCGCCCGCACTGCGTTGCCCATCTAAGGCCGCGTCTTCAGTATCGGCTCTCGATGACTACGTTATATCGTAGGCTTGTCTGCAGAGGTCCGCACCGCATTGCCCCATTGGGGCCTGGACTGCTGCGTCGGTTCTCGATGTGTGCGCATCTTCGTAGCTTTGACCACGCGGGTCAGCGCGGCAGTGTGTTCGTGGCGCTATTGCGTCAGTCCCCGGTGACTGCGTTGCTTCTCGGTCTTCTCCGCGTGCGCTCGCACCGCGGTGTCTTTGCGGGGCAGGGGCTTCGGCGGCGGTTCTCGAAGCCCGCACTGTTTCGCAATGTTGTCCGCGCGTGCCACCACGGTGGTGTCTTCGCCGGGCCGCCGTTCTTGCGTCAGTCCCCGCCGACCACAATCCTTCGCAGCCGTCTGCGCCTGCGTCCCGCGCCTTGGCCGAAGCGTCGGTAAGGCCCGGATGACCGCCGTACTCGATCCGTCCCGGTTCCGCGCCGTGCTGGGACACTTCTGCACCGGCGTCACCATCGTCACCGGCCGCGACGGGGCCACTCCCGTCGGGTTCGCGTGTCAGTCGTTCGCGGCGCTGTCGCTGGATCCGCCGCTGGCGTTGTTCTGCGTGGCCCGCACCTCGCACACCTGGCCGATCCTCGCCGCCACGGGCCGCTTCGCCGTCAACGTCCTCGCCGAGCACCAGCGCGGCCTCAGCGCCACCTTCGGCGCCCGCGGCGACGACAAGTTCGCCACCGTCGCCTGGCATCCCGCCCCGTCCGGCGCCCCGCTGATCCACGGCGCCCTCACCTGGATCGACTGCGCCCTCGAGGCCGTCCACCCCGCCGGCGACCACCACGTCGTCATCGGCCGCGTGACCGCACTCGGCGACACTTCCGACGCCCGGCCGCTCCTCTTCCACCGCGGCCAGTACACCGTCACGGAACCGGTCCCCGACCCACTCGCGGCCCTTTTGCCCTGGCCCCGGCCGGACGACTGGCTGTAGCGAAGCCTCACTTCCAGCGGAAATGCACGAACACCCGGCCGAAGTTGTCCTTGTCCTTCTCCACGCGGTGGTAGAGCGCTTTGATCTCCTTCTGCTCCAAGAACCGCAGCACGTGCTTCTTCAGCTGCCCCGACCCCTTCCCCGGGATGATCTCCACGAGCGGTGCCTTCTTCGCCACCGCCTCGTCGATCACCGCCCGCAGCGCCCGGTCGATCTCGCCGCTGCGGTTGTAGATGTCGTGCAGGTCGAGTTTGAGCTTCATGCCGTCCAGCGTGCCACGAGCACCCCGCGAGACGACCGGACCGAGCCTCCGGCACACCCCCTATCGAACAGATGTTCGCACGATCGGGTGGTTGCTCGGGTGAAGGCGGCGATTGCCGCCTGCGGCGCGCTAACGTCGGATTCATCAAAGCAGCCGGACGCGGCGTGACTCCGCCTCGTCCTCATCGGCGCGGGAATCCTTCAGCAGCAACCATTTCTGCCCTCGAGCAGCACACCGACACCGTTACGCGAGAACGGATCAGCGATGTACCCAGCAGAAGTCAATTCGGCGGCGCGCAAACAAGCTCGTGCGCGCCGGAGACCGGAACGTCGTCCCACGGACGGCGAGCGAAGACTCCGGGCGTCACCCCAGGGTCTGCCACCAACCGTCCACGGCGGGCGGGTTCGCCACGTCGATCCGCTGACCAGGCTTCGGCACGGCGAGGGCGAGGTCGTTCGCCTTGGCCTCGCGCCACACGCGGTCCGCGGGCTCACCCCACGGGTGCATGGCGAGGGAGAACGTGGCCCAGTGCACGGGCACGAGCAGCCCGCCTCGAACGTCGATGTGCGCGGCGATGCCCTCTTCCGGCGTCATGTGGATGTCCGGCCAGTGCGGGGCGTATGCACCGACCTGGATGAGCGTGGCGTCGAACGGGCCGTACTCCTCGCCGATCTTGGCGAAGCCGTCGAAGTAGCCGGTGTCCCCGCTGTAGAACACCTTGTGCTGCGGCCCGGAGATCACCCAGGACGTCCACAGGGTGCTGTCGTTGCCGATGCCGCGGCCGGAGAAGTGCTGGGCCGGCGTCGCGACGAACCGGATGCCGGTGACCTCGGCTTCCTCGTGCCAGTCGAGTTCCACGATCCGCGCGGCCGGCACGTGCCACCGCTCCAGGTGCGCGCCGACCCCCAGCGGCACGAGGAACGGCGCGTCGTGCGCCTCGAGCAGGGCGCGCACGGTGGCGAGGTCGAGGTGGTCGTAGTGGTCGTGCGAGATCACGATCGCGTCGACCCGGCCGACCGCGTCCAGCGGCACCGGCGCGGCATGCAGGCGGCGCGGGCCCACGAAAGCGGCGGGCGACACCCGGTCGCTCCACACCGGATCGCACAGCACGCGAGCGCCGTCGATCTCGACGAGCGTCGAGGCGTGGCCGTACCAGGTGAGGAACAGGCCTTCGGCGGAGTCCGCGGCGACGTCGGCCACGAGCGGTATCTCCCCGGCCGGCTTACGGCGGTCGCGATCGTCGCCGAAGAGCAGCTCGCGCAGGATGCCGCCGGCGGCCGAGGGCGACGGGGAGGAGCGCGTGGCTGAGGCGTTGTGGAAGACGCCGTCGGCGTACTGCGGCGAACGGCGCATTCGCTCGGCACGCGCGCCGGTGGCCTTCGCGCCGAAGGCCACCGGGAGGTCACCGAGTGCCGAGACAGTTTTCCTGAGCATGCCCCCGAGTCTACGAACGCTTCCTGAGAGGAGCCCCAGCTTCGTGGAGGTGGGTCAGCGCCTGCCGGTAGGACTCCACGAGGCTGGTCTGCAGGTAGGGAATGCCGAGCTCGGCGCAGTAGCCCTGCACGATCGGCTGCGCGCGTCGCAGGTGCACCGACGGCATGCTCGGGAACAGGTGGTGCTCGATCTGGTAGTTGAGGCCGCCGAGGGCGACGTCCACGACCGCGCCTCCGCGGACGTTGCGCGACGTGAGCACCTGCTTGCGGAGGAAGTCGAGCTGGGGGCGGCCGGTCAGCGTCGGCATGCCCTTGTGGTTGGGCGCGAAGATCGATCCCATGTAGACACCCCACAGTCCCTGGTGGACGGCGAGGAAGAGCAGGGCCAGGCCCGGCGGGAGGACCACGAACAACGCGGTGAGGTAGGCCGCGAAGTGCACGGTCAGAAGAGTGGCCTCGAGGCCACGGCGGCGCAGGCCGGGCCGGGCGACCGCGCGGATGCCGGACCAATGCAGATTCAGGCCTTCGAGCGTGAGCAGCGGGAAGAACAGGAACGCCTGGTGCCGCCCGATGAACCGGGGCACGCCGCGGCTGGCGCGGGCCTGGTCCTGTGACCACACGAGGATGTCGGGGTCGACGTCGGGATCCAGCTCCTCGTGGTTGGGATTCGCGTGGTGGCGGGTGTGCTTGTCCATCCACCAGCCGTAGCTCATGCCCACGCCCAGGTTGCCCGCGAGGAGCCCGGCGGCTTCGGACGGGCGTCGCGTGCGGAATACCTGGCGGTGGGCCAGGTCGTGGGAGAGCAGTGCGATCTGGCCGAACATGAAGGCCTGGAACGCGGCGACGGCGAGCTGCCACCACGAGTCCCCGAGGAGC
This sequence comes from Amycolatopsis sp. NPDC049253, assembly GCF_040678995.1. Classification (NCBI taxonomy): domain Bacteria; kingdom Bacillati; phylum Actinomycetota; class Actinomycetes; order Pseudonocardiales; family Pseudonocardiaceae; genus Amycolatopsis; species Amycolatopsis sp. NPDC049253. Next base: position 166,752 of record NZ_JBFAQX010000003.1, read on the forward strand.
GCGAAGGCGACCCAGCCGCCGGCGAAGAGGGTGGTCACCACGGCGATCCTGGCCGTGTAGTAGCCGGGGCGACGCGCGAGCAGTCCCGCGTCGGTGATGCGGCGGGAGAGACGGGCGAAGTCGCTGCCGGGGCCGGCCGCGGCCGGGAGGACGAGATTGTCTGTGGTCACCTCGTCGAGTTTTTCGGGGAAGCCGGCCGAGCAGAACCCGGCAGACCCCAGGACCCGTACGGGGGGTGGCCCCACCCCGCTAGGGGTGGACGCGCGGAAGGTGGTGATGGGGTGCGCCGAATAGCTGCGCGGCCGCGTGTGCTCGTTTGAAGTACCGGTGCGCGGGATGGTCCCAGGTGATGGCGATGCCGCCGTGCAGCTGGATCATCTCGGCGGCGACCTCGGCGAACGCCTCGCTGCAGTGCACCTTCGCCACCGCCGCGAGCCGGGGCGAGGCCGGCGCGGCGTAGGCGGCGGAGCGCGCGGTCTCCACCAGCACGTGGAGGTCGGCCATCCGGTGCTTGAGCGCCTGGAAGCTCCCGATCGGGCGGCCGAACTGCACTCGCTGGCGCGTGTACTCCACGGTGAGCTCCAGCGCCCGTGACGCTGCCCCGGCCTGTTCGGCGGCGAGGACGGCGCAGGCGACGTCGCGAACCCGCGCCAGGTCGACCGGTCCGAGCGGACGTGCGCGGACTCGGTCGAGCGTCACGGTGGCGAGGTGGCGGGTCTCGTCCATCGTCGGCACGGGTTCGCAGCGGACGCCGGGGTGCGCAGGGTCGACCTCGAAAAGGGCGGGTCCGTCCGAGGTTCGGGCGGCGGCCAGGAGGACGTCGGCGCCTGCGGCGTCGAGCACGTAGTGGGCGGTTCCGTCCACTACGGACCCGTCGGCGGTGAAGACGGGCTGCAGCGGGTCCCAGCGTCCGTCGGCGGTCCAGGCGAGAGCGCCGACGGTGCCCTCGGCCAGTGCCGGGAGCAGGCGGGCCAGGGCCTCGGTGTCGGTGGCGTTGGTATCGGTGGTGCCGAGAAGGGAGGTGACTGCGAGGACGGAGGAGCCGAGGAAGGGCACGTCGGTGAGGTTGCGGCCGAGTTCTTCCGCGACGATCTGCACCTCGGTGAGGCCGATGGCGTGTTCCGGGCTGCCTGGGACGGCTGAGCGGGCCGGGCTGGACGGACGGCGTGGGCCGGCGCGGTGGGCCGGATCGGCCGGCCGGGGCGCCGGTTCGGTGGCGAACCCGCCGAATCGCTCGGGCACCGTGAGGGCGGCGACGCCGACCTGAGCACACAGGGCGGGCCACGGCTCGGCCTCACGGTCGAGGAGCTTGCGGACGCTGGCGCGGAGGTCGTCCTGCTCGGGCGTGAACGTCACGGCGCGATCGCCGCCAGGACTCGTCGGCGGTGTTCGGCCGGGGTGCCCCAGGTGCCGATGAGGGCGCGGACGCGGGTGAGGCGCAGGCCGAGCGGGTGTTCGGCGGTGTAGCCGACGGCGCCGTGGACCTGGAGGGCCGTCCGGGCGGCGAGGTGGGCGGCGTCGCCGCAGGCGGTTTTGGCGGCGGAGACGTCGGCGGGCTCGGCGGTGACAGCGGCGCCGTAGAGGAGGGGCGTTGCGAGCTCGAGGGCGGTGGCGACGTCGGCGAGGAGGTGCTGCACGGCCTGGTAGCGGCCGATCTCGCGGCCGAACTGGCGGCGCGTGAGGGCGTGGGCGACCGAGGTTTCGAGAAGCCACCGGCCGGAGCCGAGGAGCTGGGCCGCGGTGAGAAGGGCGCCGAGGTCGAACGCGCGCGTCGGCGCGAGCGCAGGGCCGACGTCGGCGCCGGGCAGGGGCTCGAACAGGCGGCGTGCCGAGTCGAGGGAGGAGAGGGCAGCGCCGGGTGTGAAGGCGCGGAGGCGGGCGCCGTCGACGAGGTAGCGGGCGTCGGCGATGTCGGCGTCGAGGGCGTAGGGAACGTACGGAGGGAAGGAGAGCGATACGAGCGTTTCGCCGATGGCCACGGAGGTCAGCACCTCGTGGTCGAGCAGCAGCGGCAGCACCGCGGCGTCGGTCCACGGCCCGGGCGGGCAGAAGCGGCCGAGCACCTCGAAGGCGACGACGGCATCCACGATGTTGGCGCCGGAATCGCCGGTGTCGGCCGAACCGGTCTCGGTTGCCGCGGAACAAGCGGCGCGCGAGACGACGTGGTCGGCCGAGCCGCCTTGGGCGGCTGGAGCGACGTGGTCGGCAGGACGCGCGTCGATGGATGAAGCGCGACCACCGGGCCAAGGAGCGCTGCCGGCTGACGCGCGATCGATGGGCGGAGCGGCGTCGGCGGATAGCCCGCCGTGGTGGGTGGGGACGGTGAGGGCCTGGAGGCCTTGGTCGGCGAGGCGGCGCCAGATTTTCAGGCCTGGGCCGGGGTTGCCGGTGGCCCAGGCGCGGGTGGCGGCGTCGCAGTCGAGGGTGTTGAGGAGGGCCGTGAGGGAGGTGGCGAAGTCGCGGTGGTCGGGGGACAGGGTGAACCTCATCGGTCTCCTCTCGGGAGGCCGAGCAGGCGTTCGGCGATGATGCCGCGTTGGATTTGGTCGGTGCCGCCGTAGAGGGGGCCGGCGAGGGAGAAGAGCCAGCCGTCGGGCCAGGGGCCGCGGAGTTCGGCGGAGGGGCCGAGGAGGTCGAGGGCGGTTTCGTGGAGGGAGAGGTCGAGGTGTGACCAGAAGAGCTTGGTGACGCTGGCTTCCGGGCCGGGTTGGGTGCCGTCGGCGAGGTGGGTGACGGTGGCGAACGTGTGGAGCTGGTAGGCGCGCGCGCCGATCCAGGCGTCGGCGACGCGGGCGGCCGTGGCGTCGGGGCGGTCCGAAGTGGACCACAGGGCGGCCAGCCGTCGCGCGGCGGCGAGGAAGCGGCCGGGGCTGCGGAGGGAGAGGCCGCGTTCGTTGGCGGCGGTGGTCATGGCGACGCGCCAGCCGTCGCCGGGAGTGCCGATGATGTCGGGGTCCGGGACGAAGGCGTCGTCGAAGAAGATTTCGGCGAAGCCGGGCTCGCCGTCGAGCTGCGGGATGGGGCGCACGGTGACGCCGGGGGCGCGCAAGTCGGCCATGAGGTAGGTGAGGCCGCGGTGGCGGGCCGAGCCGGGCTCGCTGCGGAACAGGCCGAAGGCGCGGTCCGCGAAGGCCGCGCGGGAGCTCCAGGTCTTCTGGCCGTTGAGGAGCCAGCCGCCGTCGGTGCGGGTGGCGGTGCTGCGCAGGGAGGCGAGGTCGCTGCCGGCGTCCGGTTCGGACCACGCCTGGGCCCAGACTTCCTGTGAGCGGGCCATTTTGGGCAGGATCCGGGCGAGCTGCTCGGGGGTGCCGTGGGAGAAGAGGGTGGGGGCGAGCATGAAGATGCCGTTCTGGTTCACCCGCGCGGGTGCGCCGGCGGCGTAGTACTCCTCTTCGAACAGGACCCACTCGAGGAGGCTCGCGTCGCGGCCGCCGTACTCGCGGGGCCAGGAGACGACGGACCACCGTGCGTCGGCGAGCTCCTCTTCCCACGCCCGGTGTGCCGCGAAGCCCTCGGCGGTGTCGAACGAGGGCAAAGCATTGCGGGGCACGTGTGTGGACAGCCACTCGCGGGCTTCGTCGCGGAATGCCTGGGCATCCGCGCCCAGGTCGAGATCCACTGGGCTCACGCTCCGGTTTCGGCGGCACCATCGGCGGGCTCGGGCCCGAGATCGACTGAGTTGCGGCGATCGGTGGCGTGTTCGGTGGGCTCGGGACTGCGGTCTGTGGGCCGGTGGGCAGCGTCGGTCCGGCTGGGCTGGGGCGATCGCGGTGCGGGGTGGCGCATGGAGCGGGCGGTGTGGCCGCCGAGGGAGTCGCCGGAGGTTTCGGCGTTGTGGGCGTGGGCGAGGTGGTGGAGGGCGAACGCGGAGTCCGTGCCGTTGCGCAGGCCCATGAGGTCTTCGGCTTGGTTGACGGCTTTTTTGGCGAGCGCGAGGCCGAAGCGGGGCATCTCGGCGATCTGCCCGGCGAGTGAGAGGGCCTCGGATTCCAGGGAGTCGCGGGGGACGACGCGGTTCACCATGCCCCACGTCAGCGCCTGGCCGGCGGAGAAGCGCGCGCCGGTGAAGAGGACTTCCTTGGCGGCGCGCGGGCCCAGCACCCAGGGGTGGGCGAAGTACTCGACGCCGGGAATTCCCATGCGTACCACGGGGTCGGCGAAGAAGGCGTCGTCGGAGGCGACGATGAGGTCGCACGTCCAGGCGAGCATGAGGGCGCCGGCGATGCAGGCGCCCTGAACGGCGGCGATGGTGGGCTTCGGCAGGTCCCGCCAGCGGCGGCACATGCCGAGGTAGACCTCCGATTCGCGCGCGAAGCGCCGGTCGGCGCCGGGGGCGTCGACGTGGTCCCACCAGGTGACGGCGCGGCGGGGGAACGACACGTCGGCGTCACGGCGGGGGGAGCCGATGTCGTGGCCCGCGGAGAAGTGGTTGCCCGCGCCGGCCAGGACGATGACCTTCACCTTGGCGTCCTCGACGGCGCGGGTGAAGGCATCGTCGAGGGCGTAAGTCATCGCGGAGTTCTGGGCGTTGCGGTACTCCGGCCGGTTCATGGTCACGACGGCGGTCGGCCCGCGGCGCTCGTAGAGGACTTCAGGCATCGGTGTTCTCCCCGGGTGCGGTGGTCCGGCCGGCTGACGGTGACGAGGACGATGGGGTTGCGGCGTTCGTGCACGACTCGTCCTCGGCGGGGCCGGGCGTCGAGGTCTCGCGGAGGAGGCGTTTGAGGACTTTGCCCGAAGGGTTGCGTGGCAGCGCGCGGACGAACTCGACTGAGCGCGGCACCTTGTAGTTGGCCAGATTCTCCTTGCAGTACGCCAGGACAGCCTCGGCGGACAACGCGGCGCCGGAGTGGGGGACGACGTAGGCGCGGCCCACTTCGCCCAGGCGGGGGTCGGGGCGGCCGACCACGGCGGAGTCGGCGATGGCGGGGTGGGCGGCGAGCACCTGCTCGACTTCGGCGGGGTAGACGTTGAAGCCGCCGCTGACGTAGATGTCCTTGAGGCGGTCGGTGATGCGGAGGTTGCCGTCGGGGGACAGGAAGCCCACGTCGCCGGTGTGAAGCCAGCCGGCGGGGTCGATGGCGGACGCGGTGGCGGCCGGGTCGTCGAGGTAGCCGAGCATGACGTTGGGGCCGCGGAGAAGGATCTCGTCGTGGTCGCCGAGGCGGATTTCGAAGCCGGCGGTGGGGCGGCCGGAGAAGCGGGAGATGACGTCCAGCGAATCCGCCGGCCGGCTCATGGTGGCGACGACGGCTTCGGTCAGGCCGTAGGCCGTCAGCACCGTGTCGAAGCCCAGGTCGGAATGCATGCGGGAGACCAAGGCAGCGGGGACGGTGGCCGCGCCGGTGACGGCCAGGCGCAAGGTGGAGAGGTCCAGGCGGGCGCGGTCCGGGGCGTCGAGCAGCATCCGGTAGACGGTCGGGGCGCCGGGCAGCACGGTGATGCGTTCCTGCTCGATCAGCTGCAACGTCGAGGAAGCGTCGAAGACGCGTTGCGGGACGATCGTGGCACCCGTCAGGACACAGGCCAGAATGCCGGCCTTGTAACCGAAACTGTGGAAGAACGGGTTCACCACCAGGTAGCGATCCCGCGCGGACAACGAGGCGCACGACGCCCACGCGTCGGCCACACCGAGGGCCTGGCGATGTGCGCTCATCGCGCCCTTGCTGCGGCCGGTGGTGCCGGAGGTGAAGAGGATGTCGCTGACGTCGTCCGGGGTCACCGCCACCGAACCGCACGTGCCATCCACATCGGACCATTCGACGACGCCCGGGACCGGAGGCTCGGCGAGCTCGACCGGCACGCGCACCACCAGCGGCGGCAGGGAGTCCAGCGCGGCCAGCCGTGAAGTGCCGAGGAACCGGCCCGTGATCACCAGGCCCGAGACCCGGGCCCGGGAAAGAACGTCGAGGGTTTCCCGGGCGGTGAACCGGGTGCTCACCGGAACGAGTGTCGCGCCCGCGTAGAGGATGCCCAGGCCGGCCACGACCCAGTGCCATGTGTTGGGGGAGCACACCGCGACCCGATCACCGGGGCCCACGCCGCGGGAACGCAGGAAGCCCGCGAAGGTCCGCACGCGCTCGCGCAGGGCGGCCCACGTCAGCAGGACGTCGCCGTCGGCCACGGCTTCGCCCGTGGGGTCCCGCTCCGCGGCCGCGTCGAGCGCTGCGGGAACCGTCAGCGTCATCGCAGACCTCCCTAGCAAGTGCTTGGTAGGGTAACCTACGGACGAGCCCCGAGGCCAGAGAGGAGAACGCGGTGGACGAGTTCCGGACGCGGATCCGCACCTGGCTGGCCGAGCACCTCGACCCCGCGCTGAAGGGCCTCGGCGGGCCCGGCCGCGAGCACGAAGCGTTCGACGAACGCCGGGCCTGGGAACGGAAACTCGGTGCCGCCGGGTGGAACGGGCTGGGCTGGCCCGTGGAGCACGGCGGCCGCGGCGCGACGATCGAGCAGCAGGTCGCCTTCCACGAGGAGTACGCCCGCGCCGACGCGCCCGCGCGGGTGAGCCACCTCGGACAGGAGCTGCTGGGGCCGACGCTCATCGAGTTCGGCACCGAAGCCCAGCAACGCCGGTTCCTGCCGAAGATCCTCTCGGTCGACGAGCTGTGGTGCCAGGGCTACTCCGAACCCGGCGCCGGGTCCGACCTCGCCTCGGTCGCCACGAAAGCCCGGCTCCAGGACGACGAGTGGGTGATCACCGGCCAAAAAGTCTGGACTTCACTCGCCCAGGTCGCCGACTGGTGCTTCGCGCTCGTCCGCACCGAGCCGGACAGCAAGCGCCACCACGGGTTGTCCTTCCTGCTCGTCCCGATGCGCCAGGACGGCGTGGAAGTCCGGCCGATCCGCCAGCTTACCGGCACTGCCGAGTTCAACGAGGTCTTCTTCACCGAAGCCCGCACCGCGAAGGACCTCGTGGTCGGCGCGCCCGGCGACGGCTGGCGGGTCGCGATGGGTCTGCTCGGGTTCGAACGCGATGTCGCCACGCTCGGCCAGCAGGCCGGGTTCCGCCGGGAGCTGGAGGCGATCACCGAACTCGCCGAAACGTCCGGTGCGGCAAGGGATCCCCACGTCGCCGAGGCCATCGCGCGGGCCTGGGTGGGGCTCGAGGTCATGCACGCGCACGCCCTCCGAGCACCCGGTGGACCGGGCGCCGCCTCTGTCGCGAAGCTGGTCTGGGCCGGCTGGCACCGCAAGCTGGGCGAGCTGGCGATGCTCGTGCGCGGCGCCGCGGGCCTGGTCGCGACCGAAGACCGCTGGCAACGGCTGTTCCTCTTCTCCCGCGCCGACACGATCTACGGCGGCTCCGACGAGATCCAGCGCACCGTGATCGCCGAGCGCGTGCTCGGCCTGCCCCGGGAGGCCCGCCCGTGATCACCGTCCCGGAGTACCCGAGCGGCAACAACCTGCTCAAGGACAAGGTCGTGGTGATCACCGCCGCGGCCGGCACCGGCATCGGCTCCGCCGCGGCGAAACGCTGCCTCGAAGAAGGCGCGAACGTCCTCATCAGCGACCGCCACGAACGCCGCCTCAAGGAGACCGCGGCCGACCTCGGCGTCCCCGGCGTGCCCTGCGACGTCACCCGCGAAGAAGACGTGCAGCACCTCGTCGACGCGGCCGTCGAGCACTTCGGCCGCCTCGACGTGCTCGTCAACAACGCCGGCCTCGGCGGCACGTGCTCCCTGCTCGACATGTCCGACGACGAGTGGTCGCGCGTGCTCGACGTGACGCTCACCGGCACGTTTCGCGCCACCCGCGCCGCCCTGCGCCGGTTCGCGGTCCAGAAAACCGGCGGCGCCATCGTCAACAACGCCTCGGTGCTCGGCTGGCGCGCGCAGGAAGGCCAGGCCCACTACGCCGCCGCCAAAGCCGGCGTGATGGCCCTGACGCGGTGCGCCGCCGTGGACGCCGCGCCGTACGACGTGCGCGTGAACGCCGTCGCGCCCAGCCTCGCGATGCACGCCAACCTGGCGAAGGTGACCAGCGACGAGCTGCTCGCCGAGCTCACCGCGCGTGAGGTCTCGGGGAGGGCGGCGCAGCCGTGGGAGGTGGCGAATGTGATGGTGTTCCTCGCCAGTGAGTACGCCTCGTACCTCACCGGCGAGGTGGTGTCGGTCAGTGCCCAGCACGCGTGAGGTGGAACCAGTGAAGAACGCCCCCGGATCCCGGCGAGCCGAGCTGCTCGCGCTCGCCGCGAAGCTGTTCGCGGAGCGCGGGTACGTGTCCACCACGGTCCGCGACATCGCCGACGCCGCGGGCATCCTGTCGGGCAGCCTCTACCACCACTTCGACTCGAAGGAGTCGATGGCCGACGAGATCCTCTCCGGCTTCCTCGACGAGCTGTTCGGGGCCTACGCCGAGATCGTCGCGGAGCGCAAAGGCCCGCGCGAGACGCTGGAAGCCGTGGTCGTCGCGTCGTTCGACTCGATCCACCGCCGTCCCGCCGAGGTCGCGATCTACCAGAACGAAGCCCAGCACCTCATGCAGCTGCCGCGCTTCGCCTACCTCAACGACCGCAACGCCGAGTTCCGCAAGCTCTGGAACGGCATCCTCACCGCCGGTGTCGAGGCCGGCGTCTTCCGCCCCGACCTCGACGTGGAGCTCGTCTACCGCTTCATCCGCGACACGGTCTGGGTCGCCGTGCGCTGGTACAACCCCGAAGGCGCGCTGAGCGCCCACGACGTCGCCGACCAGTACCTCGGCATCCTGCTCGACGGCATCGCGAAACGGAAGCGCCGTGGCTGAGGCCTACGTGCTCGACGCCGTGCGCACGCCCGTCGGCCGGCGCGGCGGCGCGCTCGCCGCGGTGCACCCGGCCGACCTCGGCGCACACGTGATCAACGCGGTCGTCGAGCGCACCGGCGTGGACCCGGCGCTGGTCGACGACGTGATCCTCGGCTGCGTCGACACGCTCGGGCCGCAGGCCGGCAATCTCGCGCGCACCGCGTGGCTCGCCGCCGGCTTCCCGGACCACGTGCCGGGCGTGACCGTCGACCGCCAGTGCGGTTCAAGCCAGCAGGCCGTGCACTTCGCCGCGCAGGCGGTGCTCAGCGGCACGGCCGATCTCGTGCTCGCGGGCGGGGTGCAGAACATGTCGGCCGTGCCGATCGGGTCCGCGATGCTCGCCGGGCGCGAGCTGGGGTTTCCCGACCCGTTCTCGGGCTCGAAAGGCTGGCAGGAGCGCTACGGCGCCGAGGAGGTCTCGCAGTTCCGCAGCGCCGACCTCATCGCGCGGCACTGGGACCTCTCGCGCGCGCAGCTGGAGGAGTTCGCGCTGCGCAGCCACGAACGCGCGGCCGCCGCCATCGACGAAGGGCGCTTCGACGCCGAACTCGTGGCGTACGGCGACTTCCGCGTGGACGAAGGTCCCCGTCGCGACACCAGCCTCGCGAAGATGGCCGCGCTGAAGCCGCTCTCCGACGGTTCCCGCATCACCGCAGCCGTCGCCAGCCAGCTGTCCGACGGCGCCAGCGCGACGCTGCTGGCCTCGGCGGAGTTCGTCGCCGAGCACAAGCTCAAGCCCAGAGCACGCATCCACCACCTGTCGGTCCGCGCCGCGGATCCGGTGTGGATGCTCACCGGCCCGATCCCGGCGACCGCGCACGCGCTGCGCAAGACCGGCCTGACGATCCGGGACATCGACCTGTTCGAGGTCAACGAGGCGTTCGCCAGCGTCGTGCTCGCGTGGCTCGACGAGACCGGCGCCGACCCGGACCGCGTGAACGTCAATGGCGGCGCCATCGCGCTCGGCCACCCGATCGGCGCGTCGGGCACGAAGCTGTTCGCCACCCTCCTGCACGAGCTCGAACGCCGAGACGCGCGATTCGGCCTGCAGACGATGTGCGAAGGCGGCGGCACCGCCAACGTCACCATCGTCGAACGGCTCTGAAGGGCCGGCCACCACACCGCCCAGCCGCAGGGACGGTGTGGTGACCGGCGGGAGGAGGCGGCCGCCGCGCGCGGCCACCCCCGGCTCTCACCGCGCGTAGTCCTGGACGGTGCCGAGCTCGTCGGCGAACTCCGCGTAGAACTCCTGGGTGTCGAACCGCTCGTCGGTGTCGAACTGCTCGTCCTCGGACCACGCATCGACCGGCGCAGGTGCCACCGGGGTGTAGTCCGGCACGGGCAGCCGCCGGTCGAGCTCGGCCGTCCAGTCGAGCATCGCGCGCGGCTTGTCCCACGCCGTGATGCCCACGAGCCGGCCCGCGTGGATGAACCCGGTGATGCCGTCGGCGAGCGACACGGTGTCCTCGCCCAGCGACGGCATGCCCGCCATCTGCAGCCGCACGTCGTACAGCGTCGACCACGCCCGCGGCAGCGGCGCGAACGGCATGGCCGCCGACCGGCCCGCGATCAGGTTCTCCGCGGCCGCGCGCGCCGACTCCACGGCGTTGATCCAGTGCTCCACGCGACGCGGCACCTCGTCGAAGCGCAGGTTGGGCCAGCGTGCGAGGTCACCCGCCACCACCACGTCGTCGGCGCCCTCGGCGAACAGCGTCGGCTCGCACAGCACGCCGTCCTCGACGTCGAGGCCCGAGCCACGCAGGTAGTCGACCGCCGGGACGCTGCCGATCGCGAGTACCACGCAGCTCGCCACGAGCAGCTTGTTGTTCGTCAGGTGCAGCCCGACGGTGTCGTCGGTGCTGATCCAGTGGCGCACCTCCGAGCCCATCGCGAGCTTCGTCCGGTGTTCCTTGTGCAGCTTCACCACCGCGTCGGAGATCCGGCTGCCGAAGCGGTGCAGCGGCGCCTTGGCGTGGCCGACGAGCGTGACGTCGCGGCCGAGGTGGCGCATGCTCGCGGCGAACTCGTTGCCGATCAGGCCGCCGCCGATCACCACGGCCGGCTTGTTGCTCGCGTGCAGGCAGTGCCGCACGGCCAGCGCGTCGTCGATCGTGCGCAGCACCCGCACGCGCGGGTCGTGGCGCGGCGAGCCGGGCAGGTGCCGCGGCACCACGCCGGTGGCCAGTACGAGCCCGTCGTACCAAAGTGCCTCACCACCGGGCAGGTGCACGACGCGCTCAACGGTGTCGAGGTGCGTCGCGCGGGTGCCGAGCCGCCAGTGGACGTCGAGGTCGCCGTAGGCCCGCAGCGTGGTGTCGGGCGGCCGGGCCGCTCCCATCACGAGCTGCTTCGAGATCATCGGCCGGTGGTACGGGCGGCGGGCCTCGTCGCCCACCACCACGATCTCGCCGTCGAAACCGAGCTCACGCAGCCGTTCCGCCGCACGCAGGCCGGCGACACCTGCGCCGACGATGACGATCCGGTCGCCGTCAGCCATCGAGTTCCCCTCTCAGCACGACCGCTTGCATCGGGCACACCCGGGCCGCGGCGATCGCTTGGGTCATGTCTTCGGGTTCGAGCAGGCGCTTGCGGAAGCGCAGGCGCCCGTCCCGGCCCAGGTCGAAGAGGCCGGGGGCCTCCATCGCACAGATTCCGTAGAGCTCGCACCGGTCGTTGTCGACACTCACGCGCGGCCCGCTGCCGGGAAGTTTCACGCCACCTGCTCCTCGACGAGCCCGATGCGCTCGAGCGTCCGCGGCGGCAGGAACCGCAGCAGCGCCAGGGTGACCGGAGGGACCAGCAGCGTGATGCCGACGAGCCACAGCGTCGCGAGGTGACCGTTGGCGATCGCGCCGAAGAACGCGTGCAACGCGGTCAGCGCGACGGCCGGGTAGGCCAGCCGGTGCAGCCACAGCCAGCGCCGGTACGACGTCCAGCGCTGCACGCACGTGGTGAGCGCGATGGCCAGCATCAGCTCCAGTCCCACGATGCCGAACGTGTGCCGCGCGAGCGTGCCCGGCATGAACGGGACCGTGATGTAGGCCAGCGAGAACGGGTTCACCGTGAGGTAGAGGAACCCCAGCGCGTGGAGGCAGCCGAACGCGAGCGTGAGCGTCGCCAGCGTCAGGTGGCCGCTGCGCAGGGCCTTGCGGCCGGTGACCGAGCGCACCCAGCCGGTGGCCGTGAGGACGCCCCAGCACAACGTGAGGCACATGAACGCGTACGACAGCCTCGCAGAGAGCGCCGCGATGCCGCGTGCGGCCGGATCGGTGGACTGCTGTGCGAGGGTCGTCACCGCCTCGTGGACGGTGTCAACCATGGGTTTCTCCTGAGTTCGGGCGGAGCCGGCCGCCGCGCAGGCGGCCCGACTTGACGTAACGGACCCCGAGCAGCGTCGCGCCGCCGACCAGCAGGATCACCAGCGCGCCGGTGAGCACGTCGCCGGTCTGCAGGTCGAGGGCGGCGCCCGCGGGCGCCGCGGAACTGGCCACGTTGGCCTGTGGCAGCGCGGTGAAGTCCACGAAACCGGTGCTCTCCAGCAGCGTCATGTGCCGCAGCACGGCCTGGTTCGCGACGGTCGCGTACGCGCGGATCTCGGGGTTGCGCGTACCGGCGCGGACCTGCGCGATGACGGAGAACACCTGGCCGTGGGCCGCGCGCAGCCGGTTGGCGAAGATGCGGTCGAAGTCCTGCGGGGTGGGAGCGTTCTGCAGTTCGTTGAGCCAGCCCATCTGCTCGGCCGACGGCTCGGCGGGCAGTGCGACGTGGAGCTTCGCGGCGAGCTGGCGCGTCATCACGTCGAGCCGGCCGTGGTCGACCATGATCGCGGCGCCGACTTCCCGCACCTTCGGGCTCGCGCCGCGGGTTTCGGCCCACGTCCCGGCGGGCATCTCCCACAGACCGGCCTGGCGCACCTTCACGAGCAGCAGCTGGTCGCCGGCGTCGACGCCGGTCTGGGCGGACGCGGGGGGCGGCTGCAGCAGCACGGTGGCGGCGAGCACCACGAAAACGATGCGAAGGAACCTTCGGGCGAGCTCAGATCCGGAACGCATCGGTCCGCCAGGTATCGGTGGTGGTCTCGATCTTGCGGCCATCGGGCGACAGCGGGAACCACGCGCGGTCGGCGCCCTGCCCGGAGGTCTGACCCGGCATTTCGTCGCCGGTGAAGCGGTAGAGCGGCCAGCCGGCGAGGGTGACCTGATCCGTGCCGTCGGGACGCGTGACGCTTCCCACAAGGTCACGGTCGATGCCGGTGAGCTTCACGTCACCACTCGCGCGCACGGGCAGCCACTTCTGCGCGCAGTCGTCGGTGCAGCGGGACCGTGACGGCTTGGCGCTGTCGCGGTCGTAGCGGTAGACGGCGAAACCGCTTCCGTCCACGACGACCGGACCGAGGTCGAACGCGCGCGCGGCACGCAAGGCGGCTTTCGCCGGGTCGGTCTGGTCGGCGGGCATCTCCATCGGCATGGTCATCGAGCCCGCTGCGCTCGAAGAATAGCCACCGGGAGCGGTTCCGGACTGACATGCGGTCAATACTGTGAATGCGGCCAGGCACACAGCGGGCGGTGCCGCTGTGCGGAACAAGCGGTTCACGGCTTCCTCCAGGGGGCGGAACTGCGCACCGTCGCGGGGGAACGACGGGAAAAGGGCGCAGTTGATCCACTGTGGACAGTAAGCCCAGGGTGAATGCGGCGCGTCGCGGGGGAACGACGCTTTGTCGGGGGTCTTCGACGGTGGATACGGACACGGGTTCGACACGGTTCAAAAAACTTTCGTGACCAAAGCCCGTGAATTTGGTACTGGACGAAATGGTGTCGTTGCCACAAAGATGTCCCGCGTGGGACGGCACAATCGAACGCTGAGCCCGACGGACGATCATGAAACCGAAACCCCCGGAGTTCATGACGACCTGGCCAAAGCGTTGTACCAAGAGTTCGGCGGAGCCTTGATGGGCTTCGCGCTGCGCCTGACCGGCCACGACCGGCAGTGGGCGGAGGACGTGGTGCAGGAGACGTTGATCAAGGCGTGGCGCAATGCCGACAAGCTCGACCGGAGGCCGGCGATGCTGCGCGCGTGGCTGTTCACCGTCGCTCGGCGCATCGTCATCGACGGCTGGCGCAGCCGCAGTGTCCGTCCGCAGGAGCTCGAGGAGATCGAGTCCGACGCCGTGTTCGTGTCCGACGAGTCGGACAAGACCGTGGCGGCCATGATCCTCTACGAGGCGCTGCAAGGGCTTTCGCCCGAGCACCGGGAGGCCGTGCAGCAGACGTACCTGGCCGACCGGACCGTGAACGAGGTCGCCGCCACTCTGGGGGTGCCGCCCGGCACCGTCAAATCGCGAATCCACCATGCCGTCCGCGCCCTGCGGAAGGCCATGCGCGAGCGGGGGTGAGCTGACGGTGGCCGGGTCCCCGCACACCGACCTCGCCGCGTATGTGCTCGGCGTGCTCAGTGAAGCCGACAACACGCGGTTCGAGGAACACCTGCTCGACTGCCCGCACTGCCAGCTCGACCTCGTCGAGCTGCACCAGCTGCCCGACGTGCTCGACCTGGTGAAGAAGAACTGGCCGGAGCCACCGGTACCGGTCACGCCGGGGCGCACGCTGGCGCCCGGCCCGCGCGTGCTGCGGGCGCTGATGGCCGAGGCGACGGTGAAGCGCAAGCGGCGCCGGCGCCTCGGGCTCGTCGCCGCGGCGGCCGCGGCCGCGCTCGTGGTGGCGGGTCCGCTCGTGACGCTCGCGGTGCGCCCCGCCGACGCCGCCGGTCCCTCCGTGAGCCTGGCCGCGCCGACGTCGGTTCCGCCGGCGCCGTCCTCCTCGCTGTCCGCGCCCGGTGGTGGCACGTCGTCGGGTCAGGGCGCTTCGGCCGTGACCGCGCGGGTGACCGTGACCCCGCGCGAGTGGGGCAGCTCCGTGGACCTCGAGCTGAGCGGGGTCGTGGGACCGACGAACTGCCAGCTGCTCGCCATCTCCTCGGCCGGCGACATCCGCACGGTCACGGGCTGGTCCGTGCCCGCGAAGGGCTACGGGATCCCGGGCTCGCCCGATCCGCTGCACGTGACGGGCGGCACGTCGATGTCCGCCGACGAGATCACGCGGTTCGAGGTCCGGGCCGACGACGGCACGCTGCTCGTGGTCGTCGACCGCTGACTCTCCCCGCCGGGGAAATGCTCTGTCCTTTGTGGAACTACTGGGCGGACCTGCCGATCACGTGCGGATAACGCGGCAATTTCTTTTTGAACCACTTCGCCTCCCCGTCCGTATTCCCCAGTGCCGGCACCGGATTCCCCCGCATCCGTGCTGCCGAGCGTCTCGACTCCAAGTAGTTCACACCCGGGCCGCGGCCGTAGTTCGGCGCGCCCGGAGGATCGAACGAGGTGAGCACAACACCATGACCAGGAACCATCCCCGGCACCGGTCGGCGAAGCGCGTCACGATCGTCACCGGTGCGCTCGGCCTGGCCCTCGCGGTCGGCGCGCTGGCCGTGAACGCGACGTCCGGCCAGCCCGACCGCGCCGGCGCCGACCCGGCCGACAAGTCGTTCTTCCTGGACATCACCAAGGTCCCGAAGGGCTCGAACGTGAGCCGGGCGCAGAACCGCGGCGCGCGCGGCACGTTCACCGTCGACTGTGGACGCAACGAGAACGGCCACTTCAACCCCGACAACTTCATCGCGCAGCCGGGGGTGCGCAACGGCGCCCAGCACCTGCACGACTACGTCGGCAACCTCTCCACCAACGCCGACTCGACCAACCGCAGCCTCGCCCGTGCCGGCACGACGTGCAAGAACGGCGACAAGTCCACCTACTTCTGGCCGGTCGTCCGCATCGACACCGACGACGAAGAGGAAGAAGCCCCGGCGTCTTCCGAAGCCGCCGCCCCGGCCGACGGTGAGGACGTGGCCGCGGACCGCGCCGACGCGGCCAAGGACGCCGCCGGGCCGCAGGTCGAGTGCCCCGACGTGGTCAGCGAGCTGCCCGACGTGCCCGACGCGGCGATGGACGCGGTGAACACCGAGCTCGACGCGATGGACGCGCAGGTCGACCAGGCCGACAAGCAGGTCGAGGCCGGGCAGGACGCCGACTCGGTGCTGAGCTCGTTGAAGGGCAAGCGGTCCGCGTCGCTGAAGAAGATCTCGGACACGATGACCGCACAGGGTGTGAAGCCGGAGGACCCGGCCGCGCTGGCCGGCTGCGCGGTGCAGGACCAGGACGACACGGGTCTCGACAACGGTGGAGACAACAGCGACCCCGCCGCCGGCGAGAGCGCCACGGAGGAGAAGCAGAAGCAGGACAACGGTGCGACCGCCGAGCTGCCGGGCGTGAACGACCAGAACGAGGTCGCCGGCAACGACGGCGAGATCCAGCGCGTGGTGTCCGCGACGCTGTCCTTCGGCAGCGGCGGCGCGCGCCGGGTCGTGGCGATGCCGCGGTTCCTGCGGGTGCTCTACGGTGACGCGAAGGAAGGCGCCAACGGTCCGGCCAACGCCCGCGCGAGCTGGACGTGTTCCGGCTTCGAGGACCGGCTGACCGACCACTACCCGATCTGTCCCGAGGGCAGCAAGGTCGAGCGCATCCACGCCTTCCCGAACTGCTGGGACGGCAAGAACATCGACAGCGCCAACCACCGCACCCACATCGTCTTCTCCGATGCGAACGGAAACTGCAAGCGCGGCTTCAAGGCCGTGCCGCAGCTGAAGATCACGCTGGTCTACAACATCCCGCACGACGTGCAGGTCAAGGGCCAGTACAAAGTGGACGCGTTCCCCGAGGAGAAGCACAACCCCCGTTCGGACCACGACGACTTCGCCAACGTCATGACGCAGTCCCAGATGAACCGCGTGGTCTCCTGCATCAACACGGGCAAGCGCTGCAAGGAATGACCAGGGGAGAGGGCGGCTCGGGGCGGTGTCTCGCTCGGACACCGCTGGGACCCGGGCCGCCCCCACCCCGCCCCCTCACCGCACCGGCGACGCCGGCCGGTGGGTTTCGACCAGGTGACTGAAGGAGTTTCGATGCGGATTTCCCCGAGCCTCGCGGAGTTCACAGCCCGTCGCGGCCGCCGTCTGGTGGGAACCCGGGTCCTGCGCTTCGGCCGCCCGGACCGGCGGCGCGGTGTGGTGCCTCGCTCGGGCCCCGCGCGGGCACCGCTGGCCTCGCCGGACCACCGAAAGACCCAGGAGCAATCATGAATTTCCCTTACCACGACGAGGATCTCCACCGGGACGGTCGCGAGGACCCGGGTGGTGCGGCGCGCGACTGCGCTGCCGAGCTGCCGTGGCGTGACGGAGGCGGACGGGCGGCGGGTTCCGGACGGTTCTCCGGCGTGTTGCCGCTGCCCCCGATGTCCCCCTCGGAAACCGGCTGACCCACCCACAAAAAGCTCCGATTCGGCGAGGTTCCCTCTCCTTCACCCACCCCCCACTCGCCGGGTCGGGTTCCTTGCCGGTCCGGCGGGCGCTTCCCTCCCACATCCCCCCGCACCCGCCGGACCGGTCAAGGGTTTCTCGTCACGGGGGACCAGAAGTCCAAGGGGAGGTGGCCGACGGCGAGGCCCTCGTCGTCGAGCAGGTGGCCCATAAGCTTGATCCCGCGCAGCGTCACGGCGCGGTCGACGATCTCCAGCCACGGCAGCTTGGCCGCCAGGGCCCCTTCCAGGGGCAGCAAGTCGTGCTGCGAACCCAGCCAGACCACCAGCATCAGATTCGCCGCTCCGCTGAGGGCGGCGCACATGCGCACCTCCGGCAGCATCGCGAGCGAGCGCGCGGTCGTCTCGAGCTTGTCGGGCGGCACCCGCAGCCAGAGCATCGCCGTGACGGGCGCGGGGGACAGGGGCCGCGCTATCTCGCAGCGCAGCCGGACGGCGCCGCGGGCCAGCAGGGCGTCGAGGCGGCGCCGGACGGTGCTCGCGCCCACGCCCAACGCCACCGCCAGCGAAGCGGCCGACGCCCGGGCGTCCTCGCCGAGAGCCAGGATCAGCGCCTGGTCCAGTTCGCCGAAGCGCAAGGGGCCGGACGTCCGCGCCGCAGGCGACACCAAAGCCTCCCGCTCACCGGGTGAGATCGCGCGGACGCGCCACCGGCTGCCCTCGGTGAACAGCCGCGGCGACACCACCGTGCGCGTCCCCGTGACACCCGGCAGTGCCGACAAGCTGTGCAGGACGTAGTCGGAGATCGCGCGGAGCGTGGGCGCCACCAGGTGGATGTGCAGGTCGCAGTGCCCGGCCAGGTACTCGACCGTCGCCACGTGCGGGTCGGCGGCGAGGCGCTGGGCCACCGCCAAAGCCGAACCCGGCGCACAGTCGATCTCCACGAACGCCAGCGCCAGCTGCGCCACCAGCTCGCCGCCGGGGTACGCGGTGAGCCACGCCTGCCCGCGCGCCACCAACGCCTCCCACCGGCGCGCGGCGGTCACGGCGCCGATGCCCAGCGCCTGGCCGAGCACGGCCCACGTCGCGCGCGGCCGGGTTTGCAGCGCGTCGAGGAGTTTGAGGTCGCTCTCGCTCAACATGGCCGATCCTTCGTCCGAGCGGCGCCGATTTGGCGGATTCCTGCGATCCGGCCGGCAGGAGCGTTCGACACTCGCATGATCTTCGGGCCAGCATATGTCGATGTTCCAGCGAGGGAGACCCATGTCCTTGCGCTCCGACTCCGCAGCCCTGCACCCCGACCTCGTCGCGCTCCGCCGATCACTGCACCGCACCCCCGAGATCGGCCTCGACCTGCCCCGCACCCAGGAAAAAGTGCTCCAGGCCCTCGACGGCCTCGGTCTCGAGATCAGCCTCGGCCGCGACCTGTCCTCCGTGACCGCCGTGCTGCGTGGCGGCGGCGGACCCGGCGGCACCGTGCTGCTGCGCGGCGACATGGACGCGCTGCCCGTCACGGAAGCCTCCGGTGAGGAGTTCTCCTCCGAGATCGACGGCGCGATGCACGCCTGCGGCCACGACCTGCACACGGCCGGGCTCGTCGGCGCCGCGCAGCTGCTCGTCTGCCGCCGCGACCAGCTGGCCGGCGACGTGGTGTTCATGTTCCAGCCCGGCGAAGAAGGTTGCGACGGCGCGAGCTACATGATCGACGAGGGTGTGCTCACCGCGTCCGGCCGTCAGGTCGACGCCGCCTACGGGCTGCACGTTTCGTCTTCGCGCCACGCGCGGGGCCTGTTCACCTGCCGGCCCGGGCCGCTCATGGCCGCGTCCGACGCGGTGAAGGTGCGTGTGGTCGGCGCCGGTGGCCACGGTTCGGCGCCGGAGGCTTCGCGCGACCCCATCCCGGCCGCGTGCGAGATGGTCACCGCTCTGCAGACGCGCATGACCCGGGCGTTCGGCGCGTTCGAGCCGGTGGTGCTCACCGTCGGCAGCTTCCACGCCGGCACCCGGCGCAACGTGATCCCGGACGACGCGGTGTTCGAGGCGACCGTGCGCTCGTTCGACCCGGAGGTGCGCGAGCGCATCCGCACGCAGGTCGTGCGCGTGTGCGAGGGCATCGCCGCCGCGCACGGCCTGGACGTCGAGATCACCTACGACGCCGAGTACCCCGTGCTGGTGAACCACGACTCCGGCCACGAGTTCATCGCCGGCACCGTGCGCGAGGTCTTCGGCGAGGAACGGTTCGAACTGCTGGAAGAGCCGATGACGGGGTCGGAGGACTTCTCCCGGGTGCTCGGGAAGGTGCCGGGCGCGTTCGTGTTCCTCGGCGCTTCGCGCTCGGACGATCCGGTCGGCGCGCCCAACAACCACTCGCCGCGCGCCGCGTTCGACGACTCGGTGCTCGCCGACGGCGCGACCCTCCTGGCCGAGCTGGCGTGCCGGCAGCTCGCGCTCCTGGCAGCGTGATCACATGCGCAGCTACCACCTCCCGCCGATCATCCCGGTGATCGCGCTGGTCCTCATGCCGTTCCTGCCGTTCGTCAACTCCACCGGGCTGTGGCTCGGCCTGCCGAAAATGCTGGTGTGGGGCGCCTTCTGGTGCCTCATGTTCACCCCGGCCCTGCTGCTGAGCGAACGCATGATGGCGCGCGCGGGGGCGGGTGAGGACTGATGATCCTGGCTTTCACCCTCGTCGGCATCGTCCTCATCGGCGTGCTCGGCTTCGTCGGGCGGCGCAAGCCCGCGGCGGATCTGAGCGAGTGGACCGTCGGCGGCCGCAAGTTCGGCGCGCTCACGATGTGGTTCCTGCAGGCCGGCGAGGTGTTCACCACCTTCACCTTCCTCGGCATGGCGGGGCTCGCGTTCTCCGGTGGCGTCGCGGCGATGTACGCGCTGCCGTACGTGCCGATCGCCTACGTGGTCCTGTTCTTCCTGGCCAAACGCCTGTGGCGGATGGGCAAGGAGCGCGGGTACCTCACGCAGGGCGATTTTCTCGAGGACCGCTTCTCCAGCAAGTTCCTCGGCACGCTCTCCGCCGTGCTCGGCGTGATCTTCGTGCTGCCCTACCTGCAGCTGCAGATCACCGGGCTCGGCCTGATCGTGCGGCTCGTGACCGGCGACGCGGCGTCGGGCAACCTGAGCATGGTCCTCGGCAGCGTGCTGATCGTCGCGTTCGTGCTGTGGGCCGGGCTGCGGGGCGTGGCCGCGACGTCGTACTTCAAGGACGCGATCATGCTCGTGGTCCTCGTGGTGCTGATCATCGCGGTGCCCGCGCACTTCGCCGGCGGCATTTCGGGCGTGTTCCACAAGATCGAGCAGCTGCACCCGGAGAAGCTCTTCGTCCACGCCGGCGCCAACGACCACACGTGGTTCATCACCAGCATGCTCGTGAGCGCGATCGGCGTCGGGCTCATGACGCTGCCGCACTCGTGGCCCGCCCTGATGGCCGCCCGCGACCCGAAGGTGCTGCGGCGCAACTACACGTGGATGCCGATCTACGAGCTGTGCCTGTTGCTGCCGATGATCATCGGGTTCGCCGCGATCCTCGTGGTGGACAAGACCAGCGACCCCAACGGCGTGCTCCTGACCCTGAGCAAGGACGCACTGCCGGGCTGGGTCACGGGGCTGGTCGTCGTGGCGGCCACGGCCACCGCGATGGTGCCCGCCGCCGGCATCCTCATCGGGATCTCGTCGCTGGTGGCCCGCAACATCGCGCGGGTGCGCGGGGAGCGCAAGCAGTTCTGGATCAACCACGGCACGGTCGTCCTCGCGAGCGCTCTCGCGTTGGTGCTCGGCATCTTCCGGCCCGATCTGCTCGCGAACCTGCTGCTCCTCACGTACTCCGGCTCGGTGCAGCTCGCGCCGGCGAACCTGCTGGGCTTCCTCAAGAAGGTGCCGGTCGGCAAGGGCCCGGTGCTCGCCGGGCTGGTCGTCGGCGAGATCGTGGTCATCTGGCTGACCTTCTTCGACACGAAGTTCGCCGGCACCGTGAACGTCGGCCTGATCGGGCTCGCGGCCAACGTCGTGGTGCTCGCCGTGGCCGCCGGCATCGAGCGGGCCGTGCCGCGGCCCGGTGTCCCCGTGAAGACAGGAGAACCGGTATGACCCGCACGGTGTTCAGCGGCGGCTCGGTGTTCGACGGCACCGGCAGCGCCCCGGCCCCGGCCGATGTGGCGGTGGAGGACGGCCGGATCGTCGAGGTCGGCACCGGCCTCGACGGTGACCGGTCCGTCGACTGCACCGGCGCGACGCTGCTGCCCGGCCTGTTCGACTGCCACGTGCACGTGACGGTGTCGGACCTCGGGTTGCTGCCGCGCGTGCAGAAGCCGTTCTCGTACCAGTTCTACGAGGCCGCCCGCAACCTCTGGACCACGCTCAAGCTCGGGATCACGACCGTGCGCGACGCGGCCGGCGCCGACCTAGGCATCAAGCAGGCCGTGGCCGACGGGCTCATCCCCGGGCCGCGGCTGGAGATCGCGATCGGCCTGATCAGTCCCACCGGCGGCCACGGCGACGGCTGGATGCCCTCGGGCCACTGCGTTCCGCTTTCGCTGCCGCACCCCGGCCGCCCCGACGCGACGGCCGACGGCCCGGACGAGATGCGCCGCGTCGCGCGGACGCTGTTGCGGGCCGGCGCCGACGTGCTGAAGGTCTGCACCACCGGCGGCGTCCTGTCGCCCCGCGACGACCCGCGGCACTCGCAGTTCACGCTGGAGGAGCTCGACGTCCTCGTCACCGAGGCCCAGATGCAGGGCCGCGCCGTGATGGCCCACGCCCAGGGCGCGGAGGGCATCAAGAACGCCGTGCGCGCCGGCATCCGCTCCATCGAGCACGGCATCTACCTCGACGACGAGGCCATCGAGCTCATGCTGGCCCGCGGCACCTGGCTGGTGCCGACCTTGGTGGCGCCGGTGAACGTCATCAGGGCGGCCGCGGCGGGTGCTTCGCTGCCGGACGCGGTGGTGCAGAAGGCGAAGGAGGTCGCGGAGGTCCACGCGGATTCGGTGCGCCGGGCGGTCGCCGCGGGCGTGCGGATCGCGATGGGGACGGACAGCGGGGTGGGTCCCCACGGGACGAACCTGGAGGAGCTGGAGCTGATGCGCTCGTGCGGCATGAGCCCGGCCGACGTGCTCGTGGCGACCACGTCGTCGGCCGCCCGGCTGCTCGGCATGGAGGGTGACCTGGGCCGGCTCGCTCCGGGTCATCGTGCGGATGTCGTGGTGGTGGCCGGGGATCCGTACGACTTCGCCGACCTGGCGGCCAACGTCCGCGAGGTCTGGCAGGACGGGGTGCGGGCGGTGTGAGGCTCGCGTGGTGCTCCGGCCCTGGCGGAGCACCACGCGAGCCATGCTCGGCCGATGGGCCGGGTCGTGTTCCACTGTGGCGCCGGTCGGTCTCGTCGCTCGTCTGCTGCCGGCTCTCGCCGGGGCGAGGCCGCCGCCATCGCCGCGCGCCACGACCACCACGACAGCTGCTCCTGACCGTCCTCGACGCCGAGCGGTACCTCTTCGACGCCGGCGTCGAAGGTGCCGCCCTCGCGGCGATCCGCGGCAGGCTCGTGGCCTAGAAAGCGCCCAGCCCCACCGGTACCCCGAGGCCGGTCGGGCCGTCCCAGCCCGGGCCGGCGGAGCAGACGACGGGTTTGAACTGCGCGCAGTCGGCGGGGCCGTGCTGGGCGTTGGAGCCGGAGGAGACGTCGGCGATGGTGCCGGGAGGGGCGCTGTACAAGGTGTTCGGACCGTCCACACCGGACAGCCGGCCGGCGCGGGCGTAGAGGCCGGCGACGAAGGGCGAGGCGGCGCTGGTGCCGCCGACGACGAGCCAGCCGGCTTTGCCGCCGTGGGGCGCGTAGGAGCGGTAGACGGCGACGCCGGTGAGCGGGTCGGCGACCGCGGAGACGTCGGAGCCCGCGCGGTGGCCCGAGCAGTTGGCGGCGATGGCGGCCGGCTGGCCTTGCGCGGGTCCGAGGTCGAGCGCGCACCCACTGCCGGCACCGACCCAGCGCTGCTGCTCGCCGTGCGGGGTGAACAGGCTGCCCCAGGCTTTCTGCACGAACGAGCCGCCGGAGCCGCTGAGCGACGTGCCGCCCACCGACGTGACCCACGGCAGTTCCTGCGGCCACAGCTGCGGCCCGCCGAGATACCCCTTGTCACCGGACGCGGCGACCACGGCCATGCCCGGGTGGTGCAGCGCCACGGCGGGCGCGCCGGTGCCGAGGTAGTCGCCCTGCAGGCCGGTGGGCACGCCGTAGCTCATGCTCACGGCGCTCGAACGCAGGCTCGCCGCGTAGCCGACGGCCGTGCCGAAGTCGTCGGCGAGCTGGCCGGGCAGCTGCAGCAGCACGGCGTTGAGCAGGCGCCCGACGTCCATCGGGATCTGGACCATCGTGATGCGGCACATCGGGCACGCGGCGGAGGCGAGGTCGACGTCGAGCGCGGTCTCTGTGGCGTAGGCCTCCTCGATCTCGCCGAGCCCGTCGACGGGCTTGAGTGGCGGACCGCCGTGGTAGTCGGTGATCTTGAGGCAGCCGTTGGCCGTCGTGCACTCGGGTAGGCCGAACTGATCGCGGTACGTCGTGAGGTCGGCCTCCAGCGTCGGGTACGCGCCGATGCCCACGATCGTCACCATGCCGCGCTCGCCGGTCTTCGCGTCCGGCAAGTGGTAGGCCCGCGCCAGGTCGGCGGGCGAGAACCCGGCCGGCGCGGGCGTGGTGAGGGGATCGGCCGAGGCCTTGTCGCGCGTGACCACGTTCGTCAGGCAGCCGAGATCCACCTGGTGCCCCTGCACGACGCCGGTGCACGAGTCCGCGACGCCGTGGTCCTCACCCAGCGTGCCCGCGCGCACGGCCTGCGCGACCTCTGCCGTCGCGGCGTTCGGCGGCGTGGCCACGGCCGGTGCGGCGAGCGGAACAGCGACGACCACGGCCAGCACGAGCGCCCGACCCAGCTTCATGCCCACTCCCCTCGGCGGCGACCTCCTCAGGCCTACACCGCCCAGCCGGGCGCGGCAGGGGCGGACGCGACCTCGCACCCGCACGAGTGAACGATCACCGGCCGAACGTCACCGCCGCCCGCACCGCGGCGGGACCTTCGCGCGCAGCTCGGAGTCGGGCGCCGAGGGCACTGAGCCCCAACGCCGCGGTGGCCGGGTTTGCCTGGGCCGAAGGACCGTCCCCTCTCCTCAGCGTGCGTGAGAGTCCCACCAGTCGAGCACCCGCAGCGCGTGGAAGGTGAGCCACTTCGACGGTTCCCCCGCCGGTGCGTCGATCTCGAACCAGACCTCACCGGGGTGGCGCCGGGCCTGCAGCCACGTTCCGTCGGGCTGTCGTTCCGCGCGGATGATCTCGACGGCTTCGGCCATCCGCGGATCCGGGGCGGTGCCGTCGGCCAGCGCGGCGGCGCGGAAGTAGTCCGCGGCGTTGAGGATGTTGTAGAACCAGCGGAACGGGTAGCTGAAGAACCGAACCCACGGCGCGATCGGCTCACCCGTCGACAGCCGCCGGAACAGGTTGCGGGACAACAGGTACTCCTCGCCGCCACGGCGGGCGGCGGCGACAGAAGCGGCGGAGTCCGCGGAACCGCAGGCCTTCTCGTGGTCCAGCAAGGCCTTCAGCGCGTTGAGGGTCGAGTGGACGGACGAGCGCTTGGCTCCCTCGACCCAGAGGCAGTTCCAGCCGCCGTCGGGCAGGCGGTGCTCGACGAACCACTCGGCGATGCCGTGGACGTCCGCGCCCAGCCACAGGCCGTTGGACAGCGTCCACGAGTTGATGCAGGCGTCGACCTCACCGTCCCAGTACGGCAGGTTCTCGTACTCCCACCGGCTGTTGCGCTCCAGCAGCTCCGCCGTGCCGCTGAGCACCGACGCGTCGAGACCCCAGTCGCGCAGCGCGTTGAGCGACCACGTGGTCGCGGTCCACGGCTGGCCGTCTTCGGGCGAGCCCTTGAACTCGGCGGGGAAGTATGCGCCGCCGGCCCACTGGCCGTCCGGGTCCTGCAGGGCGAGCAGCCGCGCGCCGAACCCCTCCGTGGCGACGCGGGCGCGCGTCGCCTCCCAGACCTGGGGTGGCGAGCCCGCGAGGTCGCGTTCGACCTGCCAGCGCAGCGCGGGGTCGGAGTCGAGCAGCCACGGAAGCACCTCAGCCATGGGCCGACTCTACGGCCGCCTCAGCCGGAAGTCAGCCCGTGGCGATAGGCGTAGCCGACGGCTTGCGCCCGGTCGCGCGCGCCGATCTTGCCGAGGATGCGGTTGATGTGGCTCTTCACCGTGGCTTCGGCGACGAAGAGCCGGTGCGCGATCTCGGTGTTGGACAGGCCGTCGGCGATCAACGTCAGCACGTCCACCTCGCGCGGCGTCAGGCCGTCGGGCGCCTCGGCGGACGGCGGGCGGGGCGCGCCGGCCGTGAGCGCGTCCACGAGGTGGTGCTGCACCGCGGGGTCGATCACGGCCGCGCCGCGCGTCACCTGGCCCAGGGCGCGGCGGATGTCGTCGGCCCCGGCGTCTTTCGTGAGGTAGCCGCGGGCGCCGGCCTGCAACGCGTCGAGCACGGACTTGTCGTCGGCATACGTGGTGAGCGCGACGACCTGCACGTCGTGGTCGCGGGCGCGGATGCGGCGCGTGGCCTCGATCCCGTCGCAGCGCGGCATGCGCAGGTCCATCAGCACGACGTCCGGCTTCAGCTGCCCGGCCAGCTCGGCTGCCTGGTCGCCGTCGGCCGCCGTGCCGACGACCTCGACGCCCGGGAGCAGCCCGAGCAGCATCGACAGGCCGTCGCGCACCACGCGCTGGTCGTCGGCCACCAGCACGCGGATCACGCCGGTGCCCACAGGCTCACCCGGAACCCCGTGCCGGTCGGCGCGGCCTCGAGCTGCCCGCCCAGCAGCTCGGCGCGCTCGCGCATGCCGCTCACGCCGTAACCGTGGTCGCCGGGTGCCGCGCCCGGGCTGCCGAGATCCTCGACGGTCAGCAGCGTGCCGCCCGGTTCGTAGCTCAGCCGCAGGTCCACGCGCTCGGCGTCGGCGTGCTTGCGGACGTTGGTCAGCGCCTCCTGCGCCACCCGGTACAGCGTCAGCCGCGTCTGCGCGGCCAGCTCCGGCGCCTGCCCGCTCACGGTGACCTCGCACGGGATCCCGGTGTCGCGTTCGAACTCCGCCGCCAGCACCGGCAGCCGCTCCGGGCCCGGCAGGTCCTCGCCGCGCAGCGCGCCGATCGCCTGGCGCGCCTCGGCGAGCCCGCTCTGCGCGAGCTGGTGGGCGCGTTCCACGGTGTCGGTCAGCCGCGGGTCTGCTCCACTGTGGACGGACAGCAGCCGGGCTCCTTCGAGGTGCAGCAGCAGACCGGACAGCGAGTGGGCGAGCACGTCGTGCATCTCTCGCGCGAGCCGCTGCCGCTCGGCCAGCGCCGCCGCCCGGACCTGGGCCGCGCGGGTCTGTTCGAGCTCCTCCGTGCGTTCACGCAGCTTCCGCATGTAAACGCCCAGGCGGTAGAACGCCAGCACGCCGAACGCGCTCAGCAGCGTCGGAACGGCCTCGTGGCGCGCGCCGAACAGGCTCGCCGCCACGAGCATCGCCACGACCAGGCCGGCGACGATCCCGCCCCTGCGCGGAGCCAGCCGCGCCGACGCCGTGGCCGCCAGCAGGAACCCGCCGAAGAACCCCGTGCCGTTGGGCTCGAGCCACACCAGCGTCACGGAGCTGGCCAGCACGAGGAGGAACAAGCCGATCTCGACCGGCACCGGCAGCCGCCACTGCTGCACGCCGTACATCAGCAGCGCCCCGCCGAGCAGCACGCCGAGCAGGCCGAGCAGCACTCCGAGCCCCTGGCCGTGCAGCGCGGGGCGTGGTTCGGACTTCGCCGCGAGCCATGTGAGCAGCACCAGGATGAGCACCGAGACCAGCCGCTGGACGCGGTGGTCGGCGCTGTTCACGGGTGCGTCGGACACCCGGCCGACGATATCGGCGGCGTACGCGGGAGTCGTCAACCCTCGGGTGTAGATCCGCGGGCCGCGGCCATACTGTCGGCCATGACCACGATCGAGAAGAGCGAGGAGCGGCACGCCTCCTGGCTCGAACTGTTCTTCGACCTGGTGGCTGTGGCCGGGGTCGCGCAGCTGGCGCACCTGGTGCACGGCAGCACGTCCTGGGGCGACGTCGGACTGTATGTGGTGTGCTTCCTGGCTTTCTGGACGGCGTGGATGTGCTTCACCGTCTACGGCAACGTCGCGAAGGGCGCCGCCCGCACGATGCCCGTGCTGCTGGCGATGGCCGGGCTCGCGTTCATGGCCGCGTCCGTGGAGGGCATCCACGGCGAGCACGCGAAGGTGTTCGCCATCGCCTACATCGCGGTGCGCGCCCTGGCCGACCGCGTGTGGGAGAGCCGCCGCGGCGGTGTGCGCGTGATCGTCGACTGGCCGGTGGCTCAGCTCGGGTTCGGCGTGGTGCCGTGGGTGGTGTCGCTGTGGGTCGACTCGCCGTGGCGCTACGGGCTGTGGGCGCTGGGGCTGGCGCTCGACCTGGTGATCACGTTCGCGGTGTCCGGCGACCGGCTCGTCGCCAACATCACCGCGAAGCTCGCGCACCGCGACGGCCCCCGCCCACGCCCGACGCTCGCCCGCCTCGACACCGTGCACTTCGGCGAACGGCTGGGCCTGTTCACGATCATCGTGCTCGGCGAAGGCGTCCTCAACGTCACCGACGCGATGGCCGCCACCCCCGAGTGGAACCACTCCAGCGTGTTCCTGACGGTGATCGCCGCGCTGGCCCTGCTCGCGACGCTGTGGGGCACTTCGCTCAACCAGGGCTTCGGCGGCATTCCCTACCTGGCCGCCGACGCCCTCGGGCCACGCCTGCTGCTGCCCCTGCACTGCCTGGTGGCCGGTCTGCTGGCCGCGTTCGCGGGAGCGCTCGGCGACGCCGTCGAGTCCGTCTCCGAGGGCCATCTCGAAACGTCCACGCGCTGGCTCCTGTGCGGCAGCATCGCGGCGTTCGCGATCATCGGGTCTCTCGCGGGGCTGGCGGCGGGTCGCGGGGCCCGGTGGGCCGTGGTGACGGCGATCCCGGGCCTGGTGATCCCGCTGGCGCTGGGCCTGGCGGGCCAGACGCTGGCCCCGGCGGTGTTCCTGTGGCTGCTGGTCGTGGCGGCGGGCGCGGGGTTGCTGCGGCGTCGTTCCGCGGAGCCGGCGACCGCGTAGACCCGTGGGTGGAGAAGGATTTCCCACCCTGGCGCCGACGCGGTGAAGGGGCGCGGGAGCCACGCTGAGCGGGTCCGAATCACCGAAGGGGAGGACCCGCTCGTGAAACCCGAACTGCTGCGCCGGCTGCTGCCGAGCCTCGTGCTGAACGTCGCGCTGCCGCTGGTGGTGTACGTGCTGCTGAAGCCCGTCGTGGGGAGCGAGGTGGTGGCGCTGGCGATCTCCGCGGCCATCCCGCTGCTCGTCACGGTCGGCGAGTTCGCCGTCCGGCGGCGGCTGGACCCGGTCGGGGTGGTGGCGGTCGCGGGCTTCGTGGTGATGCTCGTGGTCCTGGGGCTCACCGGCGGCAACGAGCTCGTGCTGAAGCTGCAGGACACCGTGCTCACCGGGCCGGTGGGGATCGTGCTGCTCGGCTCGGCGATGGCCGGGAAACCCTTGCTGCTCCTGGTTCTCCGGTTCACCGGCCGTCCCGTGCCCGCGCCGGGCCGGCGCAGGGGGATCACCGTGATGACCGCCCTGCTCGGCGGGGTGCTCACCCTGCACGCGGTGGTCCTGCTGGCGCTGGCGATCTCCCTGCCGACCACGACGTTCCTGGCTGTGGGCAAGCCTGTCGGCTATGCCGTGATCGGTGCCGGGCTGCTGGCGATGTTCGTCTACCGCAACCGGCTGCGTGCGGCGTGACCGAGCCGTGGGTCGTGCGTGGGAACGCGGAGGTCAAGCGGTTCTTCGCCGACCCACGGCTCGAGCCGGTGCCCGCCCGCGACCCGGCCGAGCACCGGCGGATGCGCCGCCTGCTCAGCGGCGCCTTCGCCGCTCGGCGCCTGGCCGGGCTGCGCGACGACGTCGACGCGCAGGCTGCTCGCGGAACTGCCGGGCCCGCCCGCCGATTTCCACGCGGTGTTCTCGGAGCCGTTCCCCGAGCTGGTGATCCGCCGTCTGCTCGGCGCACCGCCCGGGGAGGACCTGGCCGAGGTCGCTCGCTTCAAGCTCGGCCACCCCGCGGACGATCTGCTGTCCGAGCTCGTCCGCGAGATCCCGCCCGCCGAAGCCGTCCGGTACGCGACGTTGCTGCTGTACGCGGGCCACGTGACCACCACGACCGCGATCGACAAGGGTGTCGTGCTGCTCGACACCCATCCCGCGCAACGCGCGGCCGTGTGGGCCGATCCCGCGAGGGTGCCCGGCGCCGTCGAGGAGATCCTCAGGTTTCCCGTGCACCCGCCACGGCGTGGCCGTCCTCGCCGGGCCACGGCCGCGTTCGCCGTCGGTGATCACCGCGTCGAAGCGGGCGGCCTCGTCCTGCTGAGTGCGGTCGCGGCGAACCTCGACGGGACGGTGTTCCCGGCCGCGCTTGAGTTCGAAGTCCGCCGCGACGCCACCGGTCACCTCGCGTTCGGCCACGGCCCGTACCACTGCCTGGGCGCACCGCTGGCCAGGCTGGAGCTGCAGGCGGTCTTCACGGCTCTGCCGCGGCTCCTGCCCGGACCTCCACCTCGCCGCACCGGCCGAAGAGCTGCGGCTGCGCGCCGACACCGGGCACACGGCGTTCGCGGAGCTGCCCGTGACCTGGGGAACGGTCAGGCCTGCGCCGCCGCGAGCAGCTCGCGCAGCGCCGCGGCGAACTTCGGCGCGTTGCGTTGCGGCGCCAGGTGCGCGCCGGGGACCTCGACGAACGGCAGCCCCAGCTCCAGCGCCAGGATCTTCGCCGGCTGGTAGTGGTAGCGGCCGCGGCTGGCTTCGCCGGCGACGGGCACGATCTCGGTGCTCGCGCGGCGCAGGGCGCGCAGGTCCGGCAGGTAGTCGAAGAACTCGGCGAGCTCGCGGTCGAACAGGCGCAGCCAGTCGGCCTCGTTCGGCAGGCGCAGGTTGGGCAGATCGGGCAGCGCCGCGCCCGCGATGCCGTCGGCGAAGCGCGTGACGGCGCCCATCAGGTCACCCGAACGGGCCAGCCGGATCTGGTCGTTCGCGGCCTCGAGCCAGCCCGTGGCGTCGGGCATCAGCTGCACCGCGGGCGGTTCGTGCGCGACGAGCACCGACACCCGATCGGGGTGGCGCGCCACGAGGTCGAGGCCGATCTGCGCGCCGGCGCTGGTGCCGAACACGGGGATCGGGCCGGCGCCGACGTGGTCGAGCACGGCGAGCGCGTCGTCCGCCTGCAGCGAGACCGGCACCGGACCCGTGGTGGTGTCGGTGCTGGCGAAGTGGCCGCGCCGGTCGTAGGTGACCACGGTGTGGTCCGCCTGCAGTTGCTTGACGAGCGCGCGCAGCGAGTCCGCGCCGCCGGTGCCCCCGGGGATGAGCAGCAGCATCGGGCCCTCGCCACCGGTGCGGACGGCGAGCTCGCCCTCCGCGACCGGGCAGCGGCTTTCCGAGATCATGCCTTGAAGTCAAGCACAACGGCCGTCGCCGAGGCGGCGCAGGATCGCCTCGGCGTCGGCCACGATCCCGTCGATCAGGTCCGCCACCGGCGGCAGGTCGCGCAGCAGCCCGACGACCTGCCCGGACGCCAGCACACCGGCGGCCGGATCGCCGTCGACGAGGCCCGCGCGCAGCAGCATCGGTGTGTTGGCGGCCATCAGGACCTGCGCCCGCGTTCGCCCGCTTGTCCGCAGCCGCAGGCCCTCTCGCACGAGCGCGGCCCACGAACGCCCGCTGAGCCGGCGGAACCGGGCGGCGTTCCCCGCTGCGCGCGCGAACCCGGTGAGCGCGCCGGACTTCTCCAGCGCGTCGACGAGTCCGGTGCGCAGGACGCGGTGCGGGAGGCCGTCGACCTTGCGCGTCACGACGGTGCCGGTGAGGTCGTGGTCGAGGTAGAGCCGCTTCACGGCGTCGGGCACGGTGCTTTCGCGTGTGAGCAGGAAGCGGGTGCCCATGGCGATCCCGGCCGCGCCGTACGCGAGCGCGGCCGCCAGGCCCCGGCCGTCGAAGAAGCCGCCCGCGGCGACCACGGGGATGTCGACGGCGTCGAGCACGGCGGGCAGCAGCAGGGTCGTGGCGACGCCGCCGGTGTGCCCGCCGCCTTCGCCGCCCTGCACGACCACGGCGTCGGCACCCCAGGCCGCGACCTTCTCCGCGTGGCGGGCCGCGCCGACCGACGGCAGGACGACCACGCCGTGGTCCTTGAGCTTGGTGATCAGTTCCCGTCGCGGGGCCAGCGCGAACGACGCGACTTTCACGCCTTCGGCGATCAGCAGGTCGACGCGCCGGGCCGCGTCCTCGGCGTCGGCGCGGAGGTTGACACCGAAGGGGTTTTCAGTGCGGGAGCGGGTTTTCTTGATCGCGGCGGCCAGCTCGTCGTAGGTCATGGTGGCCGAGGCGAGGATGCCGAGACCGCCGGCTTCGGCGGTCGCGGAGACGAGCCGAGGGCCGGCTACCCAGCCCATGCCGGTCTGGACGACCGGGTGGCGGACGCCGATGAGGTCCGTCAGCGCCGTCCTCACGAGGGGACTTCCTTGTCGCGCAGGGACTTCGGGTCCAGGACTTCCCTGAGCAGCCGCAGCTCGTCGTCGCCGGGTGCGCGGGTCCGTGCGGTGCCGGAGGTGTCGAGCGGGAACGACGTCGCCGCGGTGACCTCCTCGACGGAAACGCCGGGGTGCACCCAAAGCAGCCGGGGTGAGTGGCCGGCGCCGCCGAAATCGAGCACGCCCAAGTTGGTCACCACGCGGTACACGTCGTGGTACGGCAGGGACCCTGCCCGTGCATAGCCGACGCCCGACACCACGTCGACGCGGTCGACGAACACCCGCCGGCTGTGGCGCGGCACCCAGTAGCTCGTGCGGTGGTTCACCGTGTTGCCGGGCCCGCCGCGTACGCCGAGAAGCTGCTTCGCGGGCTTCGCGTGCGGGCCGATGGCGGAGATGTTCTGGTTGCCCTCGCGGTCGAGCTGGTTCGCGCCCATCACGACGTGCCGTTTTCCGTGCGGCACCACGGTGTCGAGCACCTTGCGGAACGGCTGCCAGCCCTCGACGACGCCGTCGGCCGTGACGAGGGAGGCCTCGCCGTCGGTGAGCAGCAGATCGGGCTCGAACGTGAGCCGTGCGAGTTTCGCGCCCAGACTCGGGACGAAACCCATGGGGCTGACCAGGATCTCGCCGTCGCCGCGGAACAGCTCCGCGCACGCGATCACGGCGTATTCGGCGCGCGTCACCTCGCTCATGCCGCCTCCTGTGTCTTGCGGGACACCCGCACCCGGTCGGCGGCACGAGCGGGCCGGCGCGATCGTGAGCTCATGCCGCCTCCTCGGCGAACCGGGCGACTTCGCGTTGGTACTGAGCCTCGTCGCCGGAGAGGAATCGGTCGGCGAACCTCGGCCACCGGTCCGGGTCCTTGGCCGAGGTCACGTAGTGGCGCTGGAAGTTCTCGTCGCGGCCGTAGTCGGGCGCGGCGCTGGTGAAGTGCGCGCCGTGCGGGGTTTCGACGACGCCGTGCACGCTTGCGCGGTTGAGCAGCAGGCTCTGCAGGGGCGCGGCGGACAGTTCGGAGGTGGGGACGACCCGTTCTGCGGAGACGTAGCAGCGGTCGGCGGCGAGGGCGAACAGCTCGTCGAAGTACGGGTCAGGCCCGAGGTACTGGGCGTTGCCGCGGGCGTCGGCGCGGTTGAGGTGGACGAGGGCCGCGTCGAGGTCGAGCGCGGGGACGGCCAGGAGCTCCTCGCCGTCGGCGTAAGGGGAGCGCACCGTGCGCAGGTGGGGGTTCAGCGGCATGACGTCGGAGCCGAGGCCGGCACGGGTGGGGAGGAACGGAAGCCGGTGCGCCGCGGCGGAAAGGCCGGTGCCGAGCACACCCTCGTCGTACTCCGTCACCTCGAACGCGCCGGCTTCGCGGGCGCGGGTGAACCACGGGTCGTACGGGATGGAGTCGAGCGTGACGAACCCGAAGACCAGCCGGCGGATCTTGCCCGCGGCGGCGAGGAGGCCGACGTCCGGGCCGCCGTAGGAGACGACGGTGAGGTCCTTCAGCGGCGAGCGCAGGATCGCGCGCACGAAGGCCATCGGCTTGCGCCGCGAGCCCCAGCCGCCGAGTCCGACGGTCATGCCGTCACGCAGCTCGGCGACCACCTCGTCGGCTGTCATCCGCTTGTCGCTCAAGGCTTTCCCCCTCCGTCGAGGAACTGCTGCCGGGCGGCGCCGGACACGCCCGCGAGGTTGAGCTGGAAGGTGAAGCCCTGCTCGAAGCGGTAGCTGCGGTGCACGGGCTGCACGTCGATGCCGTTGATGGCCTGTTTGGCGGCGCGGATCACGCGGGTGTCCTTCGCGGCGATTCTCCGGGCGAGGGCCAGGGCTGTCGCGTCGAGCTCTTCGCGGGGTACGACCGCGTACACGGAACCGTGGTGGTGAAGCTGCTTCGCGGAGATCGTTTCGGCTGTGTAGTACAGCGCGCGCATGAGGTGCTGCGGGACGAGCCGCGCGAGGTGCGTGGCGGCGCCGAGCGCGCCTCGGTCGACCTCGGGCAGGCCGAACTCGGCGCCTTCACTGGCCACGACGACGTCGGCGTTGCCGACCAGCCCCACCCCGCCGCCGAGGCAGAACCCTTGCACGGCCGCGATCACCGGCACCGCGCAGTCGTACACGGCGGAGAAGGCGGCGGCGCAGCCTTCGTTGGCGCCGATGAGCGCGGCGTGGCCGGGGTCGCGCTGGATCTCCTTGATGTCGACGCCGGCATTGAAGCCGCGGCCCTCGGCGCGCAGTACCACGACGTGGGTTCCGGGGTCGCGACCCGCGTTCGTGACGGCTTCGGCGAGGGCGAACCAGCCGTCCGCGGCCAGCGCGTTGACCGGCGGGGCGGCCACCGTCACCACTGCGACGCCGGGCTCCGGGGAGTGCGTGGTCACGGTCATGGTCACCTCTGACGGGTTACAAACCTAGCACTTGCTTGGTACGTTAGCACGGCAACGGCGACGCGGCGGGAGGTCGTTGAGTGGCACTGGATCTTCGGCTCGACGGCGCCGTCGTGCTGGTCACCGGCGGGACGCGCGGGGTCGGCGCGGGCATCGCCGCGGTGTTCCGCGACGCGGGCGCGCGGGTCGTCGTGTGCGCGCGAAGTGGTGCCGGCGCGGATTTCGTGCGGTGCGACGTGCGGGAGCCGGCGGAGGTTTCACGGCTGGTTTCTCTCGTGGTGACGGTGTACGGCCGGCTGGACGTGCTGGTGAACAACGCCGGGGGAGCGCCGTTCGCGGACACGGCCACGGCGTCGGCGCGGTTCCACGAGAAGGTGGTCGCGGTGAACCTGCTGGCGCCACTGGGGGTGGCGCAGGCGGCGAACGCCGTGATGCAGCAGCAGGAAAGTGGCGGGGTGATCGTGAACGTGAGCAGCGTCAGTGCGACCCGGCCTTCGCCCCGGACGGCGGCGTACGGGGCGGCCAAGGCGGGGCTCGACAACCTGACGGCGACGTTGGCGGTGGAGTGGGCGCCGAAGGTGCGGGTGAACGCGCTCGACGTGGGGATGGTCGGGACCTCGCCGTCGCGCTATGACCCGTCGGTTGCCGCGACGGTGCCGTTGGGGCGATTGGCGACGCCGGCGGAAGTGGGGGCGTGTGCGGTGTTCTTGGCTTCTCCGTTGGCTTCGTACGTGAGTGGTGCGCGGCTGGCGGTGCACGGCGGTGGTGAGGCACCGGCGTACCTGCGGGCCGGTTCGGAAGGGGTGTGACGTGGGGCTGGTCGACGGTCGGGTCGTGGTGGTCACCGGCGCGGGGCGCGGGATCGGGCGGGCGCACGCGCTGGCGTTCGCGGCCGAGGGCGCGCGGGTGGTGGTGAACGACGTCGGGACTGCACTCGACGGCAGCGGCGGTGCGGTGGGTCCGGCGGAGGTGGTCGCCGACGAGATTCGTTCGGCGGGTGGGGAAGCGGTGGCGAACACCGACGACGTCGCCGACTGGTCCGGTGCCGCGCGGTTGGTGTCGGCGGCGGTGGATTCCTTCGGCGGGCTCGATGTGCTCGTCGCCAACGCCGGGTTCCTGCGGGACCGGATGCTGGTGAACCTGTCGGAAGAGGAGTGGGACGCCGTCGTGCGGGTGCATCTGAAGGGGCACTTCGCGCCGTTGCGGCACGCGGCGGCGTACTGGCGTGCGGAGGCTAAGGCGGGACTGGCACGGGAGGCGCGGGTGGTGCTGACGAGCTCGGGTGCGGGGCTGCTGGGGAGTGTCGGGCAGGGCAATTATTCGGCGGCCAAGGCCGGGATCCTGGGGCTGGCCTCGGTGGCCGCGGCCGAGCTGGCGCGCTACGGCGTGGTGGTCAACGCGATCGCGCCGGCCGCGCGGACGCGCATGACGGAGGGGACGTTCGACCTGGCGGCGCCGGCGTCGGGGTTCGACGCGATGGCGCCGGAGAACGTGTCGCCGCTGGTGGTGTGGCTGGGTTCCGTCGAGTCGGCCGGCGTCACCGGGCGGGTGTTCGAAGTGGACGGTGGCCGCGTGTCCCTCGCGGACGGCTGGCGCCACGGCCCGGCGTGCGACAAGGGTGCCCGGTGGGAACCGGCCGAGCTGGGCCCGGTGGTGGCTTCGTTGCTGGCTTCCGCGCCTTCACCTGAACCGGTGTACGGCGCATGAGCCGGTTTTGTCGGTGGCGCGTGCTTGACTCGTCCGCATGACCACCTGGCAGACCTTCGCGGCGGCCGCCCCCTCGCTGGCCGAGCGCATCCACGAACGCTTCCTCAGCGGCGAGTCCCACGTCCTGGCCACCCTGCGCCGCGACGGCTCACCCCGCGTGAGCGGCTCCGAAGTCTCCTTTCGCGACGACGGCTCCCTGTACATCGGCTCGATGCTCGACGCCCGCAAAGCCCGCGACCTCCAACACGACGGCCGCTTCGCCCTCCACGCCTACCCGGGCATCGAAGAAAACGGCCCGGGCGACGCCAAACTCGCCGGCGTGGCCCGGGAAATCACCGACTCCCGCGCCGGCTCCGACAGCCACCTCTTCGAACTGGACATCCACGAAGCGGTCTACACGTGGGTCGCGGACAACACGCTGTTCGTGGAGTCTTGGCATGAGGGGGGTGCTTGGGTGCGCTTTGCTCGTCCGGACAACGGGCCGGTGGAGCGCACGGTGCTGGGTTGAGGGGTGCGGGGTTGCATTCGGGCCGGCGCTGCGGCGGGTTGGGCCGGGTTGCGTTCGGGTCTGCCGGAGAACGGCTGATGGCGTTCGCGGCACTGGGCTGAGTGTCGTTGGTTGTGGGTGGCCTGGCGTTGCTGCGGGTCAGGCGGTGCCGGGGTGCGTTCGGGTCTGCGGGGCGACGGCTGGTGGTGTGTGCGGTGCTGGGTTGAGTGACGTCTGGCTGTGCGGGGGCTGGCGCTGCTGCGCGTCTGGCAGGGGTGGGTTCGGGTCTGCCGGGTGACGGCTGGTGGTGTGCGCGGTGCGGTTGAGTGATGCGAGGTTGTGCGGGGGCTGGTGTTGCTGCGCGTATGGCAGGGGTGGGTTCGGGTCGGTCGGGTGACGGCTGGTGGTGTGCGCGGTGCTCGGCTGAGTGGTGCGAGGTTGTGTGAGGGTTCGCGTTGCGGCGGGTCGGGCCGGGGTGAGTTAGGTCTGCCGGACAAGGGTCCGGTGGAGTGCGCGGTTTTCGGCTGAGTGGCGTCGTTGTGTGAGGCCGGCGCTGCTTCGGGTCGGGGGTGCTTTCGGTCTGCCGGACCGCGGGCCGGTGGAGCACATGGTGCTGGGTTGAGGGGCGCGGGGTTGTGTGAGGACTGGCACCGCTGCGGGTCGAGCGGTGCCGGGGCGCGTTCGGGTCTGCCGGACAACGGTCCGGTGGAGTGCGCGGTTTTCGGTTGAGTGCCATGCGTTGTGTGAGGGCCGGCGCTGCCGCGAGTGCGGCCGGGCGGTGTCTGGGTGCGTTCCGGTTCCCTGGGCGTGGTTTGGGTGAGGCCGAGCGGCCCTCCGTGGTCAGGGGTGCCGGTGAGCTCGGGCGGGTTTGCGCTGTGGGGTCGAGTGAGTGTTGCGCCGGGCCCGATCGGGTCCCGGCTGCGTGCGCCGAGCGTCTGCCGGCGGCTTCGGCGGAACCGCCGGTTTCGGCCTGCCCGGCCGGTGGATCACGTGTGCGGTGCCGGCGCTGGGCCGGGTGGTTGAATGCGGGCATGCGTCTGGTGGAGGACCTGGTCGACGAGCCCGGCACCCTGCTGATCATCGGGCCGTCGAAGGCCAAGGTCGCCGGTGGCAGTGCGGCCCCGGCGGGGCGTGCGGACTGGCCCGAGGACCTGCTCCGGGGGCGCGAGGAACTCCTGCCCCGCTCGGCGGTCGACGACCGGACGCGGCTGCCGGCGTGGCAGCGCTACAGCGGTCACTTCTACCGGCACGTCGGCGACGCGTTGCCCGACGCCGCGGCGTCCGGGCGGCTGCTCATCCTCAGCGGTGGCTACGGCGTCGCGAGGGCGGACGAGCCGATCGCGTTCTACGACCGGAAACTCCGCTTGCGCGACTGGCCGCCCGGGACGCTCGAGGCCGCGATCCAGTACGAGGTGCAGCGCATCGGTGCCCGGCGGGTCCTCGGGTTCGTGTCCGCGAGCGCGGACTACGCGAAGCTGCTGCGCCGCGTGCCGTGGGGCGTGGATGCCACGTTGGTGACCGTCGACTTCCACGGAGGTGGCGCGCAGGCCGAGGTTCCGAAGCGGCTCGCCCACGCGTTCGCCGCGGTGTGGCGGCGGGAGCCGGGGCGGATGCCGCCCGGGGTCGTCGCCGTGCCGCTGTCGTGAGCCGGCTCAGGGCCGGGCCCACAGGCAGAACGGGTGCCCGGCCGGATCGAGGTACACGCGGACGTGCTTCTGCGGCTGGAACGTCGCGAGCCGTGCCCCGGCCGCGACGGCTTTCGCGCCGGCCTGTGCCAGATCGTCGACTTCGATGTCCAGGTGCAGCATCATCTGCTGGTATCCGGGCTCCTGCGGCCACTTCGGCGGCACCAGCTCACGTTCCAGCTGGAACGACAGCCCGGGCCCACCCTCGGGCGGCCGCAGCGTGACCCAGTCCGGCTCGTCCGCGCCGAAGGGCCACCCCAGCAACGCCTGGTAGAACTTCGCCAGCGCCCGCGGGTCGGGCGCACCGAGCACGGTCGCCGTCAGTTTCATCGCTTCAGCGTAAGCCGATCCGCGCCGGGTTTCAGAGGCGTTCGATGACCGTCGCCGTCGACAGGGCACCGCCCGCGCACATGGTGACGAGCGCGGTCGCGGTGTCGCGGCGTTCGAGTTCGTGCAGCGCCGTGGTGAGGAGCCGGGCGCCGGTGCTGCCGACGGGGTGGCCGAGGGCGATGGCGCCGCCGTTGACGTTCACGCGGCCGGGGTCGGGGGAGTGGACGCCTTGCCAGGAGAGGACGACGGAGGCGAACGCTTCGTTGACTTCGAACAGGTCCGGATCGTCGATGGTCATGCCGGCCTGGGCCAGAACGCGGTCGGTGGCCTGAATGGGCCCGTCGAGGTGGTAGTACGGTTCGGCGCCGACCAGTGCCTGGGCCCGGATCCGCGCGCGGGGGCGCAGGCCGAGGGAACGGGCCAGCGTGGCGTCCATGAGCAGGAGCGCGGCGGCGCCGTCGGAGATCTGCGAGGACGTGCCGGCGGTGTGGAGGCCGCCGGGCAGCACGGGTTTCAACGCGGCGAGACCGTCCACAGTGGTCTCTCGAAGGCCCTGGTCCCGGGTGACCGAACGGGGTTCCCCGGTGACCGGGTCGGGGGCTTTCACCGGGACGATCTCACGGTCGAACCGACTGGCCGCCCACGCGGCCGCCGCTTTGTGCTGCGAAGCAACGCCGAACTCGTCGACGTCCGCGCGCGTGAGGCCCCGCCGCACGGCGATCCGCTCGGCCGCGCGGTACTGGTCCGGCATGTCGATCGACCACGACTCCGGCCGCGTCGATCCAGTGGAGCGGCCGAAACCCGCCGAGCCCGCCGACCCGGCCGCATTCGCGCGGCCACCTGACTCTGCTGGTCCGCCCGACTCTGCTGGTCCGCCTGACCCTGCTGGTCCGCCCGACTCTGCTGGTCCGCCTGACCCTGCTGGTCCGCCCGACTCTGCTGGTCCGCCCGACTCTGCTGGTCCGCCCGACTCTGCTGGTCCGCCCGACTCTGCTGGTCCGCCCAACTCTGCTGGTCCGCCTGACCCTGCTGGTCCACCCGACCCGCGTGACCCGCCCAGCCCGCGTGACGCGGCCGAGCCACCTGATCCCGATCCGCCAGATCCACCCGGGCGGCCCGAGCCCGCCGATCCGCGTGATCCGTCCGGCCCTGCCGACCACTCTGATCCGCGCGATCCTGCCGACCCAGCCGATCCACCCGACGCCCCCACTCCCCGGTTCGCCCCCAACGGCACCCGGCTCATCGACTCCACCCCACACGCCACTCCGACCGAGATCGCGCCCGCCGCGATCAGGCCGGCGATCAGGTGGGTGGCCTGCTGGGCCGAGCCGCACTGGGCATCGATGGTGGTGGCGCCGGTGGCCGGGGGCAGGCCGGCGTGGAGCCAGGCCGTGCGGGTGATGTTGCCGGCCTGCTCGCCGGCCTGGGTGACGGCGCCGCCGATGACCTGTTCGACCAGGGCGGGGTCGATGCCGCTGCGGTCGATCAGTGCGAGGTGCGCCGCGCCCAGCAGCTCGGCGGCGTGCAGGCCCGAGAGCCAGCCGCCGCGTTTGCCGATCGGCGTGCGCACCGCTGCCACGATCACGGGAGAGCTAACACTGTTCACCCACCCAAAATTAGAACACGTTCCTATTAATAGCAAGAACTCCCAGCTGTCGGCCAATCTCGATCTTCACCAACTGAGCGTTCGTTCACCTGGGCAGAATCGGTAAAGTAAACAGGTATCACCAAACAGGGTTCCGTAAGTTAACACCGTATGCTCCAATGAACCATAGAACGTGTTGCAGTGCGCGAATCACCGCCGTTCCCGTGCTGGAGGCAGCCGTGGCCGCTCCGCTTTTGCCCGCCGGTTTCGACTTCACGGACCCGGACCTCTACGCGAACCGCCTGCCGCTGGAGGAGTTCGCCGAGCTCCGGCGCACGGCGCCCGTGTGGTGGAACCCGCAGCGCCGCAACACCGCCGGCTTCGGCGACGACGGCTACTGGGTCGTCACGCGCCACGCCGACGTCAAGGAGGTCTCGCGCGACAGCCAGCTGTACTCGTCGTGGGAGAAGACCGCCATCATCCGCTTCGACGACCGGATGACGCCGGAGAACCTCGACGCCAACCGCCTCGTGCTGCTCAACATGGACGCCCCGCAGCACACGAAGCTGCGCCGCATCGTCGCGAAGGGCTTCACGCCGAAGTCCATCGCCAGGCTCGAGGACACGCTGCGCGAACGCGCCGAGCGCATCGTCGCCGAGGCGCGCACCAAGGGCGAAGGCGATTTCGTCACCGACGTCGCGTGCGAGCTGCCCCTGCAGGCCATCGCCGAGCTCATCGGCGTGCCGCAGGAGGACCGCATGAAGATCTTCGACTGGTCCAACCAGATGGTGGCCTACGACGACCCCGAGTACGAGCTCGAACCCCTCACCGCGTCCGCCGAGCTCGTCGGCTACGCCTGGAACATGGCCGAGGAGCGCCGCCGCTGCCCGGTCGACGACATCGTC
Organism: Amycolatopsis sp. NPDC049253; assembly: GCF_040678995.1. NCBI lineage: Bacteria > Bacillati > Actinomycetota > Actinomycetes > Pseudonocardiales > Pseudonocardiaceae > Amycolatopsis > Amycolatopsis sp. NPDC049253. The sequence continues at coordinate 207,619 of NZ_JBFAQX010000003.1, forward strand.
ACCAAGCTCGTGCAGGCCGACGTCGACGGCGAAGCGCTCGGCTCCGACGAGTTCGGCTTCTTCGTGATCCTGCTGGCCGTCGCGGGCAACGAGACCACGCGCAACGCCATCACCCACGGCATGAAGGCCTTCCTCGACCACCCCGACCAGTGGGCGCGCTACCGCGAGGAGAAGCCCAAGACCGCGCCCGACGAGATCGTCCGCTGGGCCACGCCCGTGGTCGCGTTCCAGCGCACCGCCACGCGCGACACCGAGCTCGGCGGAGCGCACATCCGCCGCGGCGACCGCGTCGGCATGTTCTACAGCTCCGCCAACTTCGACCCCGACGTGTTCGACGAGCCCGAGCGGTTCGACGTCTTCCGCGAGGACAACCCCCACGTGGGCTTCGGTGGCACCGGCTCGCACTACTGCCTCGGCGCCAACCTCGCCCGCCTCGAGATCGACCTCATCTTCTCCGCGATCGCCGACGTCATGCCGGGCATCGCCGAGGTCGCGCCCCCGCAGCGCCTGCGCTCCAGCTGGCTCAACGGCATCAAGCACTACCAGGTCCGGTACGCGTGACCAGACCCGATCCGCCCGAAACCGGCATGATGGCCTGGTGGCGCAACGCGTGACGGTCGATGTCGAGTTCGGCGTCCGGGTGACGAAGCCCGGGCTCGCCGCGATCTCGGTCGCTGCCGTCCACGCCGATGCCGACGAGCTCTCCGTCTCCGCCGCCGGCGCGCCCCGCATCGCCGAGCTCGACCACGGCACGCGTGCCGAGGTGTACGACCTCCCCGCCGGCGAGCACCGCGTGACCTACCACGGCGAACGCACGCTCTGCCGCGCCACCGCCGAGCCCGTCACGCTCGCCGACCTCGCGCGCTACACCCGCCCGAGCCGGTTCTGCCCGTCCGACCGCATGGCCGCCCTGAAACCCGGCCACGGCGACGACCGCGCCCGCGTCCGCGCCATCACCGACCACGTCCACGACCGGCTGACCTACGTGCCCGCCACCCCCGAAGGCCAGGACGCCGCCACCACGCTCAAAGCCGGCGAAGGCGCCTGCCGCGACTTCGCCCACGCCTGCATCGCCCTCTGCCGGGCCGCGGGCATCCCCGCGCGCTTCACCACCGTCTACGCCCCAGGCCTGAAACCGATGGACTTCCACGCCGTGTTCGAGGCCGGCGTCGGCGGGCGCTGGCTCGTGTTCGACGCGACCCGCCTCGCCCCGCGCTCCGTGATGCTCCGCATCGCCACCGGTCGCGACGCCGCCGACACCGGATTCCTCACCCCGCTCGGCTGCGAGCTCGACTTCCTCGGCGCCACGGTCTTCGCGACCACTGATGCCGCACCACCGCCCGACGATCACGACAAACCCGTCGTCCTGGGGTGAACGGCGGGTCCGGTGCGACAAACCCGGCTCAGGCTGGGTAGACAGTGACCGTGAACCCTCAACTGCCCGGGCCGAGCCGGTGGGCCCGCGCGCGTGCCCGGTACCGCTGGCTCGACCACCTCGCGCTGGCCACCAACCGGTACCTCGAGTACGGGGGCTACCACTACGTCGCCTCGATCACGTACTTCAGCCTGCTTTCGCTGGTGCCGATCCTGATGCTGGCGTCGTCGGCCGCGGGGTTCGTGCTGGCCACGCAGCCGCACCTGCTCGACCAGATGCTGCACGCCATCTCCGGCACGCTGCCCGGCTCGCTCGGGGAGAAGGCGTCGGACCTGCTGACCGGGTTCGTGGAGCAGCGCACCGGCGTCGGGGTCGCGGGTCTCGTCGTCGGGCTGTACTCCGGGTGGAACTGGATGAATTCCCTGCGCGACGCGCTCACCGCGATGTACGGCCAGAACCACTCCGAAGGACCGCTGCTGCGCACGATCCTGATGGACGTGCTCGCGCTGCTGGGGCTCGCGGCCGCGCTCCTGGTGTCGTTCGGCATCACCGTGTCGGGCACGGCCGCGGGCGGCTACCTGCTGAAACTCGTGGGCGTCGACGACACCAGCTGGGGCCACTCGGTGCTCTCGGCGACGTCGGTGCCGCTCGCGCTGCTGGCCGACTGGCTGGTGTTCCTGTGGGTGCTCACGCGGCTGCCGCGCGAACGCGTCGGCTGGCGCAGCGCGATGCGGGGCGCGGTCGCGGCGGCGCTGGGCTTCGAGCTGCTCAAGCAGGCGGGTGGCATCTACCTGAACTTGATCAGCGCGTCGCCCTCCGGCGTCGCGTTCGGGTCGGTGATCGGTCTGCTGTTCTTCATCTCCCTGATCGCGCGCATGCTCGTGTACATCACGGCCTGGACGGCGACGGCTCGAGACGCGCCGCGGAAACCGATCCCGCCGCCGTCGCCCACGCAGCTGCGGCCCGTCATCGCGCCACGCCGGCACACCGCGGGTCCTCTCGCGCTCGGCGCGGTGCTCGGGGCGCTGGGCACGCTGTTCGCACTGCGCGGCCGCCGGCGGTCGTGAACCGGTCATGAGCCGGGCTTGGCCGAGCCCACCACCCACATGCTGAAGTACTGCGAGCCGCCGCCGTACGCGTGTCCGAGCGCGACGCGCGCGCCGTCGACCTGGTAGTCACCCGCGCGGCCCATCACCTGCTTGGCCGCCTCGGAGAACCGCAGCATCCCCGACGCGCCGATCGGGTTTGACGACAGCACCCCGCCCGACGGGTTCACCGGCAGCCGGCCGCCCAGCGCCGTGTCGCCCGCCTCGGTCACGTTCCAGCCCTGGCCTTCCGGCACGAACCCCAGGTTCTCCAGCCACATCGGCTCGAACCACGAGAACGGCACGTAGATCTCGGCGACGTCCACTTCGGACAGCGGGTCGGTGATCCCGGCCTCGTGCCACAACGCTTTCGCCGCATCGCGGCCGGCCTGAGGGTTCACCTGGTCGCGGCCGGCGAACGTCGTGGGCTCCGTGCGCATCGCCGTCGCGTGGATCCACGCGGCTCCGCCCGGGACGGCGTCGCCCGCGGCCTCGTCGCCGAGCACCATGGCGCAGGCGCCGTCGGAGGAGGGGCAGGTCTCGTCGTAGCGGATCGGGTCCCACAGCATCTGCGACGCCTGCACGGACTCGACGGTGATGTCGGCCTGGCGCAGGTGCGCGTACGGGTTGAGCGCCCCGTTGCGCCGGTCCTTCGCGGCGACGATCGCCCCGACGTGCGCGGGCGCGCCGGACCGGCGGATGTAGGAGCGCACGTGCGGCGCGAAGTACCCGCCCGCGCCGGCACCCACCGGCATCTGGAACGGCGGCAGGATCGAGAGCCCCCACATCGCGTTGGACTCCGACTGCTTCTCGAACGCCACCGTCAGCACGCGCCGGTGCACGCCGGCCTGGATCAGCGACGCGGCGACCAGCGCCGTCGAGCCGCCGACCGAACCCGCGGTGTGCACGCGCAGCAACGGTTTCCCGGTCGCGCCCAGCGCGTCGGCCAGGAACAGCTCGGGCATCATCACGCCCTCGAACAGGTCGGGTGCCTTGCCCAGCACCACGGCCTCGATGTCGGCCCAGCCGACCTGCGCGTCGGCCATCGCGCGGTCGATGGCCTCGCGCAGCAGGCCGGGCATGGACACGTCGGTGCGCTTCGCGCGGTGGTGCGTCTGGCCGGTGCCGAGCACCGCGGCGAGCTGCTTGGTCATCGCGCCTCCAGCACGGCGAGTAGGTTCTGTTGCAGGGCCGGGCCGCTCGTCGCGTGGGCGAGGGCCTTGCTCGCCTCGCCGCGGTGGATGCGCGCGGCCGCCTCGCCGATGCGGGCGAGGCCGGCGGAGAACATCGGGTTGCCGGTGAGCGCGCCGCCCGACGGGGTGATCCGCACGCCGTCGCGGAGCCCGAGCGCGGTGCGCACGATGAGCTCCTGGTGCGTGAACGGCGTGTGCAGCTCGGCCAGCTCGACCCCGTCGAGATCGAGGTTCCGCGCCGCGGCCTCGGTCGACGGCGATCGCGTCAGATCGCGGGCGCCCAGCACGGGGGAGTCGATGCGGTGCTCGACGCCGGCGAGGACGGCGGGCCGGTCGACGAGGTCCTTCGCCCGCTCGGCGCTCGCCAGCACGAGCACGGCCGCGCCGTCGGTGACGGGCGAGATGTCGTGTGCCCGCAGGGGATCCGCGACGTACGGGGTGTCGAGCAGGGCGGCGACGTCGACCTCGCCGGAGAGCTGCGCGGCGGGGTTGCCGGCGGCGTCGGCGCGGCTGCGGGCGGCGACCTCGGCGAGGTCCTTTTCGGACCACAGCCCCGCGTCGAGGCCCAGGCGGGCCTGCAGGCCGGCGAGGGCGAGCGAATCGGGCCACAGGGGAGCGAGCACGTACGGGTCGAGCTGCAGCGCGAGCACGCGGCGCAGCTGTCCGGCGCTGGCCTTGCCGAAACCGTAGACGAGCGCGGTGTCGACCTCGCCCGTGCGGATCTGGAGCCAGGCCTCGTACAACGCCCACGCGGCGTCCATCTCCACGTGCGACTCGTGGATCGGGGGGAAGGCGCCGAGGGCGTCGACGGCCGCGATGAAGGAGAACGCGCGCCCGGCCAGGTAGTCCGACGAGCCGGAGCACCAGAACCCGATGTCCTGTTTGGACAGTCCGGTGGCGGCGAACACCTCGGCCAGGATCGGCACGAGCATCTCGACGCCGTTGGTGGTGCCGGCGGTCTCGCGGACGTTCGGCGCCTGCGCGAACCCGGCGACGGCGACTTCGGGCATGCGTCCCCCTCACAGGTGGTGGGCGAAGGATTCGTACGGCGCGTCGGGCTCGCCGGTCGGTTCGAAGTGGCTGATGTTCTCCAGCGACGTCCACCACTCCTCGCGCGGGCGCCAGGCCCCGCGCACCCGCATGCCCATCCGCACGTCCTCGGCGGCGCAGCCGAGCACGAGGTGCAGGAAGGCGATGTCGGCGCCGTCGAGCAGCACGTACGCCGCGACGTACGGCGGTTTGATGCGCTGGCCGAGGAAGGGGACGTTGACGATGCAGAACGTGGTGACGATGCCGGTGTCGGGCAGCTCGACCTCGTCGGTGGTCGGCACGCCGTCGGTGGGGCACGCGCCGCGCGGCGGAATGTAGACCTTCGCGCACGCGGGGCAGCGCTGGCCGATCAGCCGGCCTTCGGCGAGCGCGCGCAGGTAGCGCCTTTCCTCGGGGGACGCGGAGTGGCGGTAGTACAGGTGGACCGGGGTGATGATCACCTCGACGGGGGTGCCGTCTTCGCGTTTCGCCACCGGGGGTGGGGGTTCGGTGGGTGGTGTTTCGGCTGCTTCGGCGGGGAGGAAGTACGCGATGTCGCGGATGTGGCCGACGGTTTCGGTCGCCCAGCGGACTTTGACCCGCTGTCCGGTGTGGACTCCTGCGGGATCGCCGGCGTCGAGAGCGTGCAGCACGGTCGTGTCGGCGCCGTCGAGCTTGACCAGGACCCACGCGAAGGGACGCGACAACGGCTGGCCCTCCAGTGGGTTCGCGCACCACGACCAGGAGACGACGGTGCCCTCGGCACCCACCGGCACGAACTCGGTGAGCGCTTCGGCGGTCACGGGGTCGTACTCGGGCGGGGGCACGTGGACGCGGCCGTCGCTGCCCCGGATGCCTTCGATCCGGCGCTCGCGCAAGGCGTTCACGAACCGGCCGAGCACGGGTCCGGTCGAGCGGGTGTAGTCGAATCCGACGTCGAGCGGCGCCGAGAGCGGGGTGTCCGTCACATTCCTGAGTGAAACACGTTCTCGAATTGGAGGCAAGATGGCTGTTGTGCGCGTGTGGAACGCGTTCTAGATTTGAACTCATGGACCTGGGACTGTGGACGATCGCCGCGGCCGAGCCCGACCGCGTGGCACTGGTGGACCCCGACGGCCGCGAGGTCGGCTACGGCGAGCTGGCGGCGAAAGCCAACCGCTACGCGCTGGGCCTGCGCGAGCTCGGGCTCGAGGTCGGCGACGCGATCGTGCTGCTGCAGCCCAACGGCCACGAGCTGCTCGCCGCGTACTTCGCCGCGATCCAGTCGGGGCTGTACGTGGTGGTGGTCAACTGGCACCTCGTTGCGCCGGAGGTCGCGTACATCCTGACGGACAGCGGGGCCAAGGCTTTCCTGGCGCACGAACGGTTCGCGGACGTCGCAGTGGCCGCCGCGGACGAGGCCGGGATCCCGGCCCGGTTCGCCGTGGGCGACGTGCCCGGCTTCCGGCGGATGGAGGAGCTGGGCGCGGGCCTGGGCGACGGGCGGCCGTCCGGCCGGACGGCGGGATCGCCGATGCTCTACACATCGGGCACCACGGGCCGGCCCAAGGGCGTGCGGCGGCCGCTGACGGGCGCCGACCCGGACGAGGTGCCGGCGGCGTCCACGTGGTTCTTCGGGATCTTCGGCCTGGCGCCCTTCGACGGGCACGTGCACCTGTGTGGTTCGCCGCTCTACCACACGGCCGTGCTGAACTTCGTCGCGATTTCCGTGCAGCTGGGCCACACCGCGGTGCTCATGGACCGCTGGGACGCGGCCGGCATGCTGCGCCTGATCGAGCGGCACCGCGTGACGCACAGCCACATGGTGCCCACGCAGTTCCGCCGCCTCCTCGCGCTGCCGCCCGAAGTGCGGTCGGGCTTCGACCTTTCCTCGCTGCGCGTGATGATCCACGGCGCCGCGCCGTGCCCGCCCGAGGTCAAGCGCCGGATGCTGGACTGGTGGGGCCCGGTCGTCACGGAGTACTACGCCGCCACGGAAGGCGGCGGCACCGTCATCACGGGCGAGGAATGGCTGCGCAAGCCGGGTTCCGTCGGCCTGCCCTGGCCGGGCTCGACCGTGCGCGTCCTGGACTCCGCCGGTGCCGAGGTCCCTCCCGGCGAGGTCGGCACGGTGTACCTGAAGATGGGCGACTCGTCCTTCGAATACCACGGCGACCGCGCGAAAACCGAACGCTCCCGCGTCGGCAAGCTGTTCACCCTGGGGGACATCGGCCACCTCGACGCCGACGGCTACCTGTACCTCCACGACCGCGCCGCCGATCTCATCATCTCGGGCGGCGTGAACATCTACCCGGCCGAAATCGAGGGCGAGCTCGTGATGCACCCGAAAATCGCGGACGTCGCGGTGTTCGGCATCCCCCACGAGGACTGGGGCGAGGAGATCAAGGCGGTGGTCCAGCCGGCCCCCGGCGTTTCCCCTTCCCCCGACCTGACCTCCGAGCTGCTCGCCTTCGCGGCGACGCGGCTGGCGCGGTTCAAGCTGCCGCGGTCGGTGGATTATCTGGAGGAGCTGCCGCGGGATCCGAACGGGAAGCTGTACAAGCGGAGGTTGCGGGAGCGGTACGTGTCCTGAGCGGTGCGGCCGGGACCCGGCCGCGCCGGACGTCCGGCTCAGCAACCCTCGAACCGCGGCTTCCTCTTCTCCGCGAACGCCCTCGGCCCCTCGTTCGCATCGGCCGACGCGAAGACCTCCATGCCGTACTTCGCGTCCAGCTTGAACGCCTCGTTCTCCGGCAGGCCTTCGGTGTCGCGCACGGTGCGGAGGATGGCGCGGACCGCGACGGGGCCGTTGGCGTTGATGAGTGACGCCAGCTCCAGCGCGCGGGTCAGGGCGGTGCCGTCCGGGACGACGTGGCCGATGAGGCCGCAGGCGAGGGCCTCGGCGGCCGACAGGTGGCGGCCGGTGAGGAGCAGGTCGGCGGCGAGTGTGTAGGGGATCTGCCGGGGGAGGCGCACGGCGGAGCCGCCCAGGGGGAACAGGCCCCAGCGGGCCTCGGAGACGCCGAAGCGGGCGGATGCGCCGGCGACGCGGATGTCGGTCGCCTGGAGGATTTCGGTGCCGCCGGCGATGGCGGGGCCCTCGACGGCCGCGATCAACGGTTTCGACAGGCGGCGGCCCTTCAGGAGGCCGTCGATGCGGCTCGGGTCGAAGGTGCCCGAGCCGAACGCGTCGGACGGGGCGTTGCGGGACATCGACTTCAGGTCGGCGCCCGCGCAGAAGGCGCCGCCGGCGCCGGTGAGCACGCAGGAGCGCACCTCGGGATCGGCGTCCACGCGGTCCCACGCCGAGGTCATGATCGCGAGCATCTCGCCCGTGAGCGCGTTGCGGGCCTCGGGGCGGTTCATCGTCACCACGAGGGTCTGGCCTTCCAGCGACACGAGGGCGTGGGGTGCAGACAAAGAAACCTCCCGGGCGAGGCGGGGCATTGCCCAGAACAATAACATGTTCTACTTTGAGTGGCGTGGCACTCAACATCGCGGATCTACTCGAGCACGCCGTCGACGCCGTGCCGGAGCGTGTCGCGGTCGTGTGCGGCGCGAGGCAGGTGACGTTCGCCGAGCTGGAGGCCCGCGCGAACCGCCTGGCGCACCACCTCGCCGCCCACGGCGTGGGACCCGGGTCCCACATCGGTGTCTATTCCCGCAACTCCATCGAGGCCCTGGAGTCGATGTTCGCCGCGTACAAGCTGCGCGCCGTCGCCGTGAACGTGAACTACCGCTACGTGCCCGGCGAGCTGAAGTACCTGTTCGGCAACGCCGATCTGGTCGCCCTCGTGCATGAGCGCCGTTTCGCCGGCAAGGTGGCGGAAGTCCTGCCCGAGACGCCGAAACTGAAACACGTTGTCGTCGTCGAAGACGGGTCGGACGCGGCCTACGAAGGCGTCGCCTACGAGGAAGCGCTCGCGCAGCACGACCCCTGCCGCGACTTTCCCGAACGCAGCGCCGACGACCTCTACATCCTCTACACCGGCGGCACCACCGGCTACCCGAAAGGCGTGCTCTGGCGCCACGAGGACATCTGGCGCGCGCTCGGCGGCGGCATCAACTTCGTCACCGGCGAGTACGTGCCCGACGAGTGGACGCTCGCCGAGCAGGGCAAGAGCGGCAGCCTGACCAGGCTGCCCGCCGCGCCGCTCATCCACGGCGCCGCGCAGTGGGCCGCGTTCGGCGCGCTGTTCACCGGCAGCCCGGTGGTCTTCGTGCCGCAGTTCGACGCGCACGACGTGTGGAAAGCCGTGCAGGAGCACGAGGTCCAGGTGCTGACCATCGTCGGCGACGCGATGGCGCGCCCGCTCGTGGAGGCCTACCGCGAGGGTGACTACGACGCGTCGTCGCTCGTCGCCGTGTCCAGTCATGCCGCGCTGTTCTCGCAGTCGGTGAAGCAGGAGCTGCTCGCGCTGCTGCCCGGCGTCGTGCTCACCGACGCGATCGGCTCGTCGGAAAGCGGTTTCACCGGGATCGGCATGGTGGGCAGGGACTCCGACCACAGCGCCGGTCCGCGCGTCCAGTTCGGCAAGGACGCGATCCTGCTCGGCGAGGACGGTTCGGTCGTCGAACGCGAGCCCGGTGCCGTCGGGCTCATCGGCCGCAGCGGCCACGTGCCGCTGGGCTACCACAACGACCCCGAGAAGAGCCGCACGATCTTCGCCGACGTGGACGGCGTGCGCTACGTCGTGCCGGGCGACTACGCCCGCTACGAGGCCGACGGCACCGTCACCCTGCTCGGGCGCGGCTCGCAGTGCGTGAACACCGGCGGCGAAAAGGTGTATCCCGAAGAGGTCGAGGGCGCACTGAAATCCCACCCCGACGTGTTCGACGCGCTCGTGATCGGCGTGCCCGACGAGCGCCTCGGCCAGCGCGTGGCCGCCGTCGTGCAGCCGCGGCCCGGGGTGGCACCCGACCTCGCGGCGATCGAGGCACACGTGCGCACGGAGATCGCCGGCTACAAGGTGCCGCGCACGGTGTGGCTCGCCGACGAGATCGGCCGTTCGCCCAGTGGCAAACCCGACTACCCGTGGGCCCAGCGCTACGCCGCCGAGCACGAACCCGCCTAGGAGCGCGCATGCGGACTTCCCTCTGCGACCGGTTCGGCATCGACCTGCCGATCGTCGGCTTCACGCCGTCGGAGCACGTCGCCGCCGCGATCAGTCGCGCGGGCGGCCTCGGCGTGCTCGGCTGCGTGCGGTTCAACGACGCCGCCGAGCTCGACGCCGTCCTGTCCTGGATGGACGAGAACACCGGTGGAAAGCCTTACGGCGTCGACATCGTGATGCCCGCGAAGATCCCCGCCGAGGGCACCCAGGTCGATCTCACCAAGCTCATCCCCGACGCCCACCGGTCCTTTGTCGACAAAGTGCTGCGGGATCTCGCCGTGCCCCCGCTGCCCGACGACACCGACGAACGCGCCGGCGTGCTCGGCTGGCTGCACTCCGTCGCGCGATCCCATGTGGACGTCGCGCTCAAGCACCGCATCAGCCTCATCGCCAACGCGCTGGGCTCGCCGCCCGAAGACGTGATCGACCGCGCGCACGCCGCCGGTGTGCCCGTGGCGGCGCTCGCGGGCAAGGGCGAGCACGCGGCCCGCCACGTCGCGCGCGGCGTGGATCTCGTGGTGGCACAAGGGTACGAGGCCGGCGGGCACACCGGCGAGATCGCGTCGATGGTGCTGGTGCCGGAGATCGTCGACGCCGTGGGCGCACAGGTCCCGGTGCTCGCGGCCGGCGGCATCGGCTCCGGCCGGCAGGTCGCGGCCGCGCTGGCGCTCGGCGCGACGGGCGTGTGGATGGGCTCGTTCTGGCTCGCCACCGAGGAGTACCGCCGCACCATGCCGGGCTCCGGCGCGATGCAGACGGCGCTGGTCGACGCGACTTCGGCCGACACCGTCCGCACCCGCATCTACACCGGCAAGCCGGCCCGCCTGCTCAAAACGCGCTGGACGGACGCCTGGGCCGCTCCCGGCGCGCCCGAACCGCTGCCGATGCCGTTGCAGAACCTCCTGGTCTCCCACGCCCACAACCGCATCCACGCCGCGAGCGACCCGGCCGCGGTGTCGATGCCGGTGGGCCAGATCGTCGGCCGGATGGACCGCGTCCGCCCGGTGGCCGAGGTGATGGGGGAGCTGGTGAGCGGCTACGAGGAAGCGTTGGTACGGCTGGAAAAGACCCGCTGAACCGGACGGTCTCCGCCGCGGCCGGGAATGGCGTGGCGCACCGGCGCCACGCCATCCCCGGCCGCCGGGGTCAGATCTTCGAAGCCGCCGAAGCGATCGCGCTCGCGAAGCTCGTCACCTCGGTGTACACGCCGGGCGCGTGGGCGCGGGCGCAGCCGGTGCCCCAGCTCGTGATGCCGACCTGGACCCACTCGCCGGCCGTGTCGCGGCGGAACATCGGGCCGCCGGAGTCGCCCTGGCAGGTGTCGACGCCACCCGCGGAGACGTTGCCCGCACAGATTTCCGCATTGGCGATGAGACCGGAGTAGTCGCCGCCCTGGGCCTTGCACGTCGAGTCGCTGACGAACGGCACCTGCGCCTTCAGCAGGTAACGCTGCTGTGCGCCGCCCTCGGTCGCGGCGCCCCAGCCCGCGACGGTGAACGTGCCGGTGTTGAGGGAAGTGCTGGAGGCGAGCGGCAGCGTCGGGATGCCGGAGACGGGGCTCGCGAGCTTGATCAGCGCCCAGTCACCGCCGGTCGTGTCGTACGTGGTGGAGCGGTAGACGTAGCTGGAGCGCACCTTCTTCGCGCTGGAGCTCTGCAGGTCGACCACGCCGAGCGTCGCCGTGATCGACGTGTTCGAGCCGGTGCGCGTGACGCAGTGGGCGGCGGTGAGCACGATCTGCGGCGTGTACAGCGCGCCGCCGCAGCCCATGGAAAGCCTTACCATCCAAGGGAACTCACCTGACGCTGCCCGGCTGCCGCCCACCACCTGGGTGCCGTTCGTCGACGGCGGCGGGCCGGCGACGGCGGGGGTCGCGAGCCCGACCGCGGCGGCCAGCGCCGTGACGCCGACGAGAGCTTTTCCGAGCAGGGTGAACCGTCTCTTGAAGGTCATGGGGGATCCGTCCTTCCGGTGTCCACAGAGGAATGGGGATACGGGGAGTGATGACTCGACTACACCAGACCCCGGACAACCGGACAACCAACTTTCTTCGGATCTTTCGGGCGAGCGGTCCCCTCGGGTCACGGAACCGGTTCAGTGCCGGACGGTCGGCCGCCGCACGAGGTACGCCAGCGCCCCGAGCGCCAGCGCCGCGCACCCCGCCACCACCGACGGCCACGGCAGGCTGAACGCCAGCACCGCGCACCCCGCCAGCCCCGCAACCGCGACGATCCGCGGCGCTGGGTTCTCCTCCGCCCGCAGCCGCAACGCCGCTGCGTTGGCGATCGCGTAGTACGCGAGCACCGCGAACGACGAGAACCCGATGGCCCCCCGGAGATCCACCGTCGTGGCGAGCACGGCCACCACCACGCCCACCGCCAGCTCCGCCCGCTGCGGCACCTCGAACCGCGGGTGCACCGAGGCGAGCGCGCGCGGCAGATAGCCGTCACGGGCCATCGCCAGCGTCGTGCGCGAGACGCCGAGCACCAGCGCCAGCAACGAACCCAGCGACGCCAGCGCCGCACCGGCCCGCACGACCGGCGCGAGCCACGGCGCCGCCGCCTCCGCGATCGGGTCCGCGCTCGCCGCCAGCCGCTGCGGCCCCAGCGTGAGCAGGAGGGCGAGGGCGACCACGGCGTAGACCACCAGTGTCAGCCCGAGGGCGATCGGGATCGCCCTCGGAATGGTCCGCGCGGGGTCGCGCACTTCCTCCCCGAGCGTCGCCAGCCGCGCGTACCCGGCGAACGCGAAGAACAGCAGCCCCGCCGCCGTCAGCACCCCGCCGCCGTCGAACGGCGCGAACGGCTCGGCGACGAACCCGCCGGACGTCGCACTCGCGACCGCCGCCGCCAGCACCACCAGCGTGACCACCACGATCACCCGCGTCGCCAGCGCCGACCGGTGCACCCCGAGGCAGTTGACCCCCGTCACGGCGGCCACGACCCCGACGGCGATCACCGCACGCCACGGCTGCCCCACACCGGGGGCCCCGTACGCCACGACGGTCAGCGTCATCGCCGCGCAGCTCGCCGTCTTGCCGGTGACGAACCCCCAGCCGGCGAGGTACCCCCAGAACTCGCCGAGCCGCGCCCGCCCGTACACGTAGGTGCCGCCCGACTCCGGGTGCCGCGCCGCCAGCCGAGCCGACGACGTCGCGTTGCAGAAGGCGACCACCGCCGCGATCCCCAGCGCGGGCAGCAGCCCGGCCCCGGCGGCGCCGGCCGCGGGCGCGAACGCCGCGAACACCCCCGCGCCGATCATCGACCCGAGTCCGAGGAACACGGCATCGGTCAGCCCCAGCCGGCGGGCGAGCGGCATCGTGGGTTCCTTTCACCGGTGGCGGGCAGCGACAGCCAACCACAGCGGGCGGCCTCAAGGGGCGGCAAATCCCCGCTGTCACACCTCGCGGCGCTCCCTCGTTCCCTCCGCGACCGCCATTCGGAGGGAGACCCCGTGCACGCCGCACTCTGGGCCGGACAGATCGTCCTCGCCGTGCTCTTCGCCCTGTCCGGCTCGCTCAAGTCCACGATGTCGCGCGAGCGCATGCTCGAAACGGGCCAGACCGGCGCCGCCGCCTATCCGCTGCCGGTGGTGCGGTTCACCGCGATCTGCGAGCTCATCGCCGTGGCCGGCCTAATCCTGCCGCAGCTCACGGGTGTCGCGCCGAGCCTCACGGGCTGGGCCGCCGTCGGCCTGGTCGTGGTGATGATCGGCGCGATGGCCATGCACGCGCGCCTCGCGATCGTCCAGCACAAGGCCGCGGAGTGGCGCAACGTCACGGTCAACGCCCTGATCCTCGCCCTCGCCGTGTTCGTCGCGAGCGGCCGCCTCTGACGGGAACAACCCCGAGCCACTCCACCGCACGTCTTCACTCTCCGTTCCCCACCGCGAAACTCCCCATTCCCACCGCTGAACGACCGTGGCCCTCGTGCGAATCCTCATCGTCGGTGGCGGCGTCCTCGGCACGATGCACGCGTGGCAGGCGATCCACCGCGGCCACGACGTCGTCCACCTCGAACGCGAGACCGAAGCCCGCGGCGCGTCCGTGCGCAACTTCGGTCTCGTCTGGGTCAGCGGCCGGGCGGCCGGTCCGGAGCTCACCACGGCGTTGCGTGCCCGCGAGCTGTGGCAGACGATCGCCGAGCAGACGCCGGCGCTGGGTTTCCGCGCCAACGGCTCGCTCACGGTCCTGCGCACCGAAGCCGAGCGTGCCGTCGCCGAAGCCGCGACGACGAAGGCCGACGCGGCCGAGCGCGGCTTCACGCTCCTCACCCCGCCCGAGACCCGCCGGCTGAACCCGGCTCTGCGCGGCGACTTCACGGCCGCACTGTGGTGCGAGCGCGATGCGGCCGTCGAACCCCGCGCCGCCCAGCCCGCCCTGCGCGAGGCGCTGCGGAAGACCGGCCGCTACACCTGGCTGCCCGGCCGGGAAGTCCGCTCGCTGACCAAGACCGGCGTCACCGACGACCACGGCGACCACCACGAAGGCGACGTCACGATCTTCTGCACCGGCGCGTGGCTCGGCGGCCTCGTCCGCGAGCTCGCGGGCGAGGTCCCCGTCCGCCGCGTGCGGCTGCAGATGGCGCAGACCGAACCCCTGGGCGAGACGCTGACCACGAGCGTCGCCGACGCCGACAGCTTCCGCTACTACCCGGTCTTCCGCGGCGACGCGCTCGCCGAGCTCGGCCGCACCCAGCCCCAGGGCGACGTCGCCGCCGCGCACGCGATGCAGCTGCTCATGGTCCAGCGCCTCGACGGCTCGCTCACCATCGGCGACACGCACGAGTACGACCAGCCCTTCGGCTTCGACGTCACCGAAGACCCGTACGAGCACCTCGCCGAGGTCGCCGGCGCGCTGCTGGGCCGGCCCTTGCCGCGCCTCCGCCGCCGCTGGGCCGGCGTGTACGCCCAGGCCCTCGACCCGGCCGCGATCGTGCACCGGGAACGCCTGGCGGACAACGCTTTCCTCGTCACCGGACCCGGCGGGCGCGGCATGACGTGCTCGCCGGCGATCGCCGAGGACACCGCGCGGGAGCTGGGCCTGTGACGACCGAGCTCGTGGTGCTGGACCTCGCCGGCACCACCGTCGTCGACAACGGTCTCGTGGTGCGCGCCTTCACCGCCGCGATCGGCGGCGCCGGGGTGTCCGAAGTGGACGAGCGGTTCCCGGCGATGCTCGCGCACGTGAACGCCACGATGGGCCAGTCGAAGATCACCGTCTTCCGCGCGCTGCTGCCGACCGAGGACCTCGCGCAGCGGGCCAACGCCGAGTTCGAACGCGCCTACGCGAGCCTCGTCGCGGCGGGGGACTGCGAGCCGGTGCCGGGCGCGGAGGACGTGATCCGCGGCCTGCGCCACGGCGGCGTGAAGGTCGCGCTGACCACCGGCTTCGCGGCCGTCACCCAGCAGGCGATCCTCGAGGCGCTGGGCTGGCGCGAGCTCGCCGACCTCACGCTCGCCCCGAGCGAGGGCGTGCGCGGCCGCCCGTACCCCGACCTCGTGCTCACGGCCGTGCTGCGCCTGGGCGTCACCGACGTGCGCAACGTCGCCGTCGCCGGGGACACGCCCTCGGACGTGCGCACCGGGTTGTCCGCGGGCGCGCGCGTGGTGGCCGGGGTGCTGACCGGCGCCGGCACGCGCGCCGAGCTCACCGAGGCCGGGGCGACGCACGTGCTGGACTCCGTGCGCGACCTGCCGGACGTGCTGGACTGAAGTTTCCGAGCTTTCCGGCCGGCCCGTGCAACCACCGCGGCCCGGATTCCGTCCGCACGGTATGCGGACAACGGTGAAAGTCCTGGGTGTGAGCGTTCTGCTGCTTTCGGCCGCGGCGTGCGGCGGCGGAGGGGCCGCGCCGGCGGGGCCCGGCGCGGCGAGCTCGTCGCCTTCTCCCGCGACGTCCTCGGTACCGGCTTCCCCCACGCTTCCCCCGCCGATGCCGCTGCCGTCCCCGTCCGGCCCGCCGCAGAGCCGTCCGACGCAGGGCACGCCGCCCGGCGACACGGCACCGGCGCCCGGCCAGATCGACGCGTCGGCGCTGCCCGGTGGTTATCCCCACGACGTGACGCTCGCGCAGGGCGGCAAGGTCGTCGTGATCCACGCCGACGAGGCCGGCTGCGACCACATCACGGCCGCGGCCGGTGGGGAGACCGCGCAGCAGGCCGTCGTGATCGTCACCGTCACCAAGGCGCCCCACGGCCAGATGTGCCCCATGCACGTGCGCGAGGTGTCGCTGCCCGTGCCGCTGGCCGAGCCGCTCGGCGGCCGGAAGCTGGTCCTGCGCCCCGGTCCGTGAGCGGATGCAACCGGATGCGGTTCCCGTTCCGTCCTTGGCTCATGAGGTACTTGACGAAGCTGGTCGGCACGGGCCTGATCCTCGCCACGGTGACAGCCTGCGGCGCCCAAGGGACCATGGCCACGAACCCCGCGTCCGGAGGCGACTCCGTGGCGCCGAGCGGCAGCATCTCGACCTCGCCGTCGCCGGTGCCGAAGCAACCTCCCAACCCGCCGGGCAAACCCCGGTTCGAGGTGCCGGCCGGCAGCACGCCGGTCCCCGCGGACCAGGTCGACGCGAAGGCGCTGCCGTCCGGCTTCCCGCACGAGGTCTACACGGCCAACGGCGGCACGATCATCAACGTCCGCGCCGAGGAGGGCGGCTGCGGCCACGCCCTCGGCGAGGCGATCGAGCAGACCGCGCAGCACGTGGTGCTGGACCTGAGCGAGACCAAGGCGCAGACCGGCCAGATGTGCACGATGGACCTGCGCTACCCCTACATCTCCGTCGCGCTCGCCGCGCCGCTCGGCGAGCGGACGGTGGTTCTGAAGCAGTCGCCGCCTCGGTGACGGCTTCGCCGGGCCGGAGCCGCGTGGCTCGTTCGGGGGGCCGGCTGCCCGAGCCACGCGGTCCCGGCCGGGCGGTCACCCGGGTGCCACCCGCCCCCGTGGTACCCGGGTGATCTCCCTCGGGGCGCCCGTCGTTCGAATCGTGGGCGCACCGGCGGAGCCCTAGGCTCACCGGGCATGGGCACTCGCCAGATCTCGCGCACCGCGGTCGTCGCCGCGTCACCCGAGCAGCTGTTCGACCTGCTCGCCGATCCCGCCAACCACCCGCTGATCGACGGGTCCGGCACGGTCCGCCGCGGCCGTGACGGGGCCCCTTCCCGGCTCTCGCTCGGCGCGACGTTCGGGATGGACATGAAGCTGGGCGCGCCGTACCGGATCAGCAACACCGTGGTGGAGTTCGAGGAGAACCGGCTCATCGCGTGGCGCCACTTCGTGGGCCACCGCTGGCGCTGGCTGCTGGAGCCCGCCGGCGCGAACAAGACCACGGTGACCGAGACGTTCGACTATTCGACCGCGGCCTCGCCGCTGGCGATCGAGCTGATGGGCTTCCCGAAGCGCAACGCCGACGGTATCGAGAAGACCCTCGCCCGGCTTACGAAGATGTTCCCCGGCTGACCGGGATGCAGCGTGAGCTGTACCGCGTTCGGCGGTAGGCGCGGACAGTTAGTTGTAGTGTGCTAAATGTTAGGATTCTACAACTACCTCGAGGGGTACCGTGCCGGAGCTCAGCCGTCGGCGGCGCCAGATCGTGCTGGCTGTCTGTTGCATGAGCCTGTTCATCGTCGGGCTCGACAACACGATCGTGAACCTGGCGCTGCCCTCCATCCAGCACGACCTGGGCGCGTCCGTGTCGAGCCTGCAGTGGACGATCGACGCCTACACGCTCGTGCTCGCGAGCCTGCTCATGCTGTCGGGCTCGACGGCCGACCGGCTCGGGAGGCGGCGGACGTTCCAGACCGGCCTGGTGCTCTTCGGCGTCGGCTCGCTGCTGTGCGGTCTCGCGCCCAGCGTGGGCCTGCTCATCGCGTTCCGCGCCCTGCAGGCCATCGGCGGGTCGATGCTCAACCCGGTGGCGATGTCGATCGTCACCAACACGTTCACGGATCCGAAGGAACGCGGACGCGCGATCGGCATGTGGGGCGCCACGATGGGGCTGTCCATGGCCGTGGGCCCGGTGCTCGGCGGGCTCCTCGTGGGCGCGGCCGGCTGGCGCTCGATCTTCTGGATCAACGTGCCGGTCATCATCACCGCGATCGTGCTCACCGCGGTGTTCGTGCCGGAGTCGCGCGCGCCGCGGCCGCGCCGGATCGACCCGGTGGGCCAGCTGCTGGTGATCGTGTTCCTCGCCGGGCTGACCTACGGCATCATCGAGGGCCGCGACGCCGGCTACGGCTCGCCGCAGATCCTCGTCGCGTTCGTGCTCGCCCTGGTCTCGGTGGCGGTGTTCGTGCCGTACGAACGAAGGCGACGAGATCCGTTGCTGGAACCGCGGTTCTTCCGCAGCGCGCCGTTCTCCGGCGCCACGCTCACGGCGGTGTCCGGTATCGCGGCGATGGCCGGGTTCCTCTTCCTCAACTCGCTCTACCTGCAGGACACCCGCGGCTACAGCGCGTTGCACGCGGGCCTGCTGACGCTGCCGATGGCCATCATGTGCGCGATCTGCGCACCCATCTCCGGCCGGCTCGTGGGCACCCGCGGCGCGCGGCTGCCGCTGGTGGGCGCGGGCATCGGCACCGTGGTCGGCGCGCTGCTCATGCTCGACCTGTCGTCGACCACGCCGCTGTGGCGGCTGGTCATCGCCTACGTCGTGTTCGGCGTCGGGTTCGGCCTGGTCAACGCCCCCATCACCTACGCGGCGGTGTCCGGGATGCCGCGGGCGCAGGCCGGCGTGGCCGCGGCGATCGCGTCGACGAGCCGCCAGGTCGGCACGTCACTCGGCGTGGCGGTGATCGGCGCGGTGGTCACGGCGCGGGTGCACGGCCCGTTCGCCGGCGGTCTCGCGGCCGCCAGTCACGCCGGCTGGTGGATCATCGGCGGCTGCGGGCTGCTGGTGCTCGTGCTGGGGCTGGTGACCACCACGCGCTGGGCGTACGCCACGGCGCGGCGGGTGGGCGTCGAAGAGGAAACCGACACGGGACTGGTCCGGGCCTGACATGGGCACCGACTCCGACACCGAGGTCGCCACCCGGGTGTGGGCCCGGATGCGTGCGCTGGTGCTCGACCGCCACGAACGCAAGCGTGAGGTCTGCGAAGCGCTCGGCATGAGCTTCATCAAGATCAAAGCCCTGCGCCGGGTCGCGGCGCGGCCGCTGACGATGAGCGAGCTCACCGAGCAGCTGAACACCGACCGGCCCTACACCACGCACGTGGTGGACGAGCTCGTCCGCCGCGGCCTGGTGCTGCGCGAACCACATCCGGAAGACCGGCGCAGCCGCGTCGTCACCGTCACGGCCGAAGGCGCGATGGTGGCGGCCCGGGCCGAGCGCATCCTGGGGGAGCCGCCGAAATCGATGCTCGCGCTGTCGTCCGCGGAGCTGATCGAGCTGGACCGCCTGATCGCCCAGGTCACCGACGACTGACACGGCTGCGCCCCGCTCACCGGGCTTCGGCGGGCGGGGCGCGGCCGTGTTCGGCTAGCGGAAGCTGATCTGCAGCACCGGCTCGCTCGTGGCGGCGAAGAAGTCGTTGCCCTTGTCGTCGATGACGATGAAGGCGGGGAAGTCCTCGACCTCGATCTTCCACACGGCTTCCATGCCGAGCTCGGGGTACTCCAGCACGTCCACCTTCTTGATGCAGTCCTTGGCCAGCCGCGCGGCCGGGCCGCCGATCGAGCCGAGGTAGAAGCCGCCGTGGTTCTGGCACGCGGCGGTGACCTGCTTGGAGCGGTTGCCCTTCGCGAGCATCACCATCGAGCCGCCCGCGGCCTGGAACTGCTCGACGTAGGAGTCCATGCGCCCGGCCGTGGTCGGGCCGAACGAACCGGACGCGTAGCCGTCGGGCGTCTTCGCCGGGCCGGCGTAGTACACCGGGTGGTCCTTGAGGTACTGCGGCATCTCCTCACCGGCGTCGAGGCGTTCGGCGATCTTCGCGTGCGCGATGTCGCGCGCGACGACCAGCGGCCCCGACAGCGACAGGCGCGTCTTCACCGGCAGCTGGGAAAGCTGCGCGCGGATCTCGGCCATGGGGCGGTTGAGGTCCACGCTCACGACCTCGTCGGACAGGTCGTCCTCGGTCACGTCCGGCAGGAAGCGCGCGGGGTCGCGCTCGAGCTGCTCGATGAACACGCCGTCGGCCGTGATCTTGGCCTTGGCCTGGCGGTCGGCCGAGCACGACACGGCAATGCCGACCGGGCAGCTCGCACCGTGGCGGGGCAGCCGGATCACGCGTACGTCGTGGCAGAAGTACTTGCCGCCGAACTGCGCGCCGATGCCGAACTGGCGCGTCATCTCCAGCACCTGCTGTTCGAGGCCCTGGTCGCGGAACGCGTGGCCCAGCTCAGAACCCTCGGCCGGCAGCGTGTCGAGGTAGCGCGCCGAAGCGAGCTTCGCGACCTTCAGGTTGAACTCCGCCGACATGCCGCCGACGACGATCGCCAGGTGGTACGGCGGGCACGCCGCGGTGCCGAGGCTGCGCAGCTTCTCGTCCAGGAACCGGGCGAGCCGCTTGGGGTTCAGCACGGCCTTGGTCTCCTGGTACAGGAACGTCTTGTTCGCGCTCCCGCCGCCCTTGGCCATGAAGAGGAACTCGTACGACGGGTCGCCTTCCCCGTCCTTGTGGTACAGCTCGACCTGCGCCGGCAGGTTGGTGCCGGTGTTGCGCTCGTCCCAGAAGGTGGTCGGCGCCATCTGCGAGTAGCGCAGGTTCAGCTGCTGGTAGGCGTCGAAGATGCCCTCCGACAGGGCCCGCTCGTCGTCACCGCCGGTCAGCACGCCCTCGGAGCGCTTGCCGATGACGATGGCCGTGCCGGTGTCCTGGCACATCGGCAGCACGCCGCCGGCCGAGATGGCCGCGTTGCGCAGCAGGTCCATCGCGACGAACCGGTCGTTGCCGCTCGCTTCGGGGTCGTCAACGATCGCCCGCAGCTGCTGCAGGTGTGACGTACGCAACAGGTGCTGGATGTCCGTGATGGCCGTGCGGGCGAGCGTGGTCAGCGCCGCGGGGTCGACCTTGAGGAACTTCCGGCCGGCCGCTTCGACGGTTTCGACGCCGTCGGCGGTGACCAGCCGGTACTCGGTGGTGGTGTCCTTGCCCAGCGGCAGGACTTCGGTGTGCTGAAACGTGGTGGACGGCACAGCCAGGCTCCTTTGCCCTGATCGGGATCCGACCACGGTACTCAGCGGCTTCCGGCTCCCCGCACACCCGCGTGGCGACTGTGTTGCAGGGCACTCACGGGGCCGGCTCACGGCTCCCGGAGTTTGGTTCGGGAGGCCGGGCCCACCCCGACGGACCCGACCTCCCGGGGAAAGCGGCCGGATGCGAACACCCGTACCGCGTGGCTCAACCTGGCGTTCCGTTCGCCTAGCACGACAGTCTCGTGACGAAGGTCATAAGTCAACGCGGCCGAACGGGTGTTGCCCACTGATTGCTACCCAGTCACCAACAGGCTCAAACGCCGGTGATCGTTCGCCTTTGCGCGCGCGGGAATCCGCCCGGAAACGCCGAAGACCCCGTGGGCCGGGGGCCACGGGGTCTTCGGGTCATCAGGATTCAGGACGCGTAGGCACGCAGCCGGTCGGCGCGCTCGCCCTGGCGGAGCTTCGCCATGACCTCACGCTCGATCTGGCGCACGCGCTCGCGCGACAGGCCGAAGTGCTTGCCGATCTGGTCCAGCGTGCGGGGCTGGCCGTCGTCGAGGCCGTAGCGCAGCCGGATGACGTGCTGCTCGCGGTCGTCGAGCGTCGCGAGCACGCGGCGCAGGTCGTCCTGCAGGAGACCGGAGATGACGGCGCTCTCGGCGTCGGTCGCTTCCGAGTCCTCGATGAAATCGCCCAGCGGGGCGTCTTCCTCGGCGCCCACGGGCATGTCGAGGCTCACCGGGTCGCGCGACTGGTCGAGCAGGTCCGAGATCTTGTGGACCGGGATGCCCGACTCGGCGGCCAGCTCGTCGTGCGTCGCGTCACGGCCGAGCTGCTGGTGCAGGTCGCGGCGGATGCGGGCGAGCTTGTTGACCTGCTCCACGAGGTGGACCGGCAGCCGGATGGTGCGACCCTGGTCGGCCATCCCCCTGGTGATGGCCTGGCGGATCCACCAGGTGGCGTAGGTCGAGAACTTGAACCCCTTGGAGTAGTCGAACTTCTCCACCGCGCGGATCAGACCCAGGTTCCCCTCCTGGATCAGGTCGAGCAGCGGCATCCCCCGGCCGGTGTAGCGCTTCGCGAGCGAGACCACGAGGCGGAGGTTGGCCTCCAGCAGGTGGTTCTTCGCCACGTGCCCGTCGCGCACCAGCGCGGTGAGCTCGGTGCGGCGCTTGGCCGTGAGGTCTTCGGCGGTGTCGAGCATGTGCTGCGCGAACACGCCCGCCTCGATGCGCTTGGCCAGCTCGACCTCGTCCGCCGCGGTGAGCAGCGCGGTCTTGCCGATGCCGTTGAGGTACACGCGCACCAGGTCGGCGGCCGGGCTCTGGGCGTCGAGGTCGGCGTCCGTGAGCGTCCCCACACTCACGGGCTCCTCGTTCTGCTGTGCTGGAATCCCACGCTCGCGAATCCCGCGCGCTTCGCGTTCGAGAGTCTGGACTGACATTCTCTGCCTCCCCGGTCACGGGCTGAACGTGTCTCGCCTGTGCTGCGCCTTCGGTGTCGGGCCCTGTGGAAACCCTGACCTCCGGCCAGCCGGCTTAGCTGGACACTTGTGGTAACGCACCGGGTTTCCAAAACGTTCCCGGCTCGCTGAAGAAAGGACGGGCACACCCGTCGCCCGGTTGCTCCACCAAAACTGAGCTTTTGCTGAGAAGCACGCCACAGCGGGAATAATCATGAGAATTCCATGAGAATCCGCGTTCGGGGTGAACCGCTCGGTGCCCGGTTACGTTCCCGGGCACCGAGAGCGGCGGAGTGACAGTGGTCTAGACCTCAACGAGAACGGTGAACGGACCGTCGTTCACGCTCTCCACCGCCATCATCGCGCCGAAGCGCCCGGTGGCCACGGATGCCCCACGGTCACGCAACTCCTGCACCACCGCGTCCACCAGGGGCTCGGCCACGGCCGGGCGCGCGGCGGCGACAAAGGACGGCCGGCGGCCCTTGCGCGTGTCGCCGTAGAGCGTGAACTGGGACACCACCAGCAACGGTGCGCCCGCGGTCGCGCAGGACTGCTCGTCGCGCAGGATCCGCAGTTCGTGGAGCTTGCGCGCCATCGTCGCCGCTTTCACCCGATCGTCGTCGGCGTGAATTCCCAGCAGCACCAACAGTCCCGGTTCTTCGAGCGCGCCCGTCACCTCTCCGTCGACCGTCACACTCGCCCGGGTGACGCGCGCCGCGACGGCCCTCACCGTGAAATCGACGCGGCGGCCGGCACGAGCATCCCGTGCCGCACGAGCTCACGCACCACGGGCAGCGCGGCCGCGGCCAGCTCCGCCGGGTCGAGGCCCTGCGCGGCCGCCAGCAGCTCCACGAGGTCCTCCAGCGCCAGCGCGCCCCGGCAGCCCGCCAGCAGCCGCGTGGCGAGCTCGTCGACCTCGTGCTGCCACCCGGGTCCGTCGGTGCGGTGCAGGCGCCGCACGGTGGTCTCCCAGCCCTCGTCGCCAGGGGAGTCGACGCGTTCCAGCAGCACGCTGTCGGGCACGCGGAAGGCGGTGCCCATGAGCTCGTCGCCGTACGTGCGCAGCCAGTCGACGCGGTCGAGCCAGTTCGCCGCCTCCGGGCCCAGGGGGTCGTCGTAGGCCTGGCGCAGGTCTTCGCACACCACGGTCGGCGTCTTGCCGGCCGCGCGGCGCAGCGTGACGAAGCCGAAGCCGATGCCCTGCACGCGGTTCTCGGTGAACCAGTCGAGCCACGCGGCGGCCTTCACCCGGCCTTCGGGTGAGCGCGGGTCGATGCCCTCGTCGCGCAGCCAGGTGCCCACGTACAGCGCGGGGTCGGCGACGTCGCGCTGCACGAACCACGCGTCCGTCTCCGCCGGCAGCCAGCGCGCCACCCGATCGGCCCAGTCCTCACCGCCCGTGTGGAGCCAGGAAGCCAGCAGCTGCCCGGTGCCGCCGTCGTTGAGGAACCCCGGCAGCTGGCGCACGACGAGCGCGCTGGCGTCGTCGCCGGCCAGGCCCGAGTCGCGATAGGTGTAGTCCACGCGCGGTGGTCCGACCACGAACGGCGGGTTGCACACGATCTGGTCGAACCGGCGCCGCGCGACCGGCGCGAACCACTCGCCGCGCACCAGTTCCACGTCGAGCTCGTTGAGCCGGAACGTGCCGGCGGCCAGCGCGAGCGCCCGCGCGGAGACGTCCGTGGCCGTCACCCGCTGCGCGTGGCGCGTGGCGTGCAGGGCCTGCACCCCGTTACCGGTCCCGACGTCGAGCAGGGTGCCGACCGGGCGCCTGCTGGTGGCGCGGATGAGGCTGAGCGACGCGTGCCCGACACCGAGCACGTGGTCCTCCGGCACGACGTGGCCGAGCATGTCGGCGTCGAGGTCGGCCACCACCCACCAGGAGCCCTCCTCGTCGCCGTGCGGGCGGATGTCGAGGGCGGCCTTGTACCCGTCGCCGTCATGAGAAGTCTCCGTGGCCGCGAGGATCCCCGCCGCGACGGCGGCTTCCGGTGTCAGGGGCGAAAAAGCGGACGCAACGGACTTTTCGGGCTCGGCGAGGCCGAGCAGGAACAGCCGCACGAGCGTGCCGAGGTCCCCCGCGTCGAGGCTCGCGCGCCGGGCCGGCTCGGGCTCGCCGCGGCCGAGCGCCGCGTGGGCCGCGCCGCCGAGGGCGTCGACCACCCCGTCGGCGTCGTAGCCGGCGCGCCGGAAGGCCTCGCGCAAGCGCGCGCAGACGTCGTCGGACAGGTCGGGCAGAGGCGTGTTCGTGCTCACGGTGGGTAAGCCTGCCACGATGGGTTCCGTGACCTCCCATCCCGTCGAACGTGTCCTCGCTCCCCTTGCCGCGGCCCTGCCCGGCCTGGAGGCGCTCTACGTCGACTTCCACCGCCACCCCGAGCTGGCGTTCGCCGAGACCCGCACCGCGGCCGAGCTGGCGCGCCGGCTCGAGGCCGACGGGTTCGAGGTCCACACCGGCGTCGGCCGCACCGGCGTGGTCGGCGTGCTGCGCAACGGCGAAGGCCCCACGGTGATGCTGCGCGCCGACATCGACGCGCTGCCGGTCGAGGAGAAGACCGGCCTCGAGTACGCGAGCACCGCGCGCGGCGTCGACGAGTCGGGCAACGACGTGCCCGTGATGCACGCCTGCGGCCACGACATGCACGCCACGTGGCTCTCAGGCGCCGCGAGCCTGCTCGCGGCCGCGCGCGGGGAGTGGTCCGGGACGCTGCTGACGGTGTTCCAGCCCGCGGAAGAGGGCAACGGCGGTGCGTCCGAGATGATCGCCGACGGCCTGTTCGACCTCGCCGGGCGCCCCGACGTGGTCTTCGGCCAGCACCTCGTGCCCGGTCCGGCCGGCTGGGTCCTCACCAGGCCGGGCGTGCTCATGGCGGCTTCGGACACGCTGCGCATCACCCTGCACGGGCGCGGCGGCCACGGCTCGCGGCCCGAGACCACCGTCGACCCGGCCGTGATGGCGGCGTCGGTGGTGCTGAAGCTGCAGACCGTGGTCTCCCGCGAGGTCGCGGCCACCGAACCGGCGGTGGTCACCGTCGGCTCGCTGCACGTCGGCTCGGTCGGCAACGTCATCGCCGACGACGCCGTGCTCGAAGTCAACACCCGCGCCTTCGACGACGGGGTGCTGCTGCGGCTGCGCACCGCGATCGAACGCATCGTGAACGCCGAGGCCGCGGGCGCGAACGCGCCGAAGCCGCCGACGATCGAGCTGCTCAACTCCTACCCGGCGACCTCGAACGACGAGACCGCGTCCGACGAACTCACCGAGGTGTTCCGCGGGCACTTCGCCGACGGCACCGTGCTGCCGGCGCCGCTCGTGACCGGCAGCGAGGACTTCGGCGAGTTCGGCGCGGCGGCCGGCGTGCCCTCGGTGTTCTGGCTGGTCGGAGGCCTCGAACCGCAGGAGGTGATCACGGCGATGACCGAGGGCCGCTTCGAGACCGACATCCCGTCGAACCACTCGCCGCGCTTCGCGCCGATCCTGCACCCGACGCTGCGCGCGGGCGTGGAGACGCTCGTCGTCGCCGCGTTGTCGCGGATGTCCCACCCGGGTGTCGCATGACGGCCAGGAGTGGGAGCATGAGGGGTGGAGGTGGTGCTGTGAACGAGCCCGCCCAAGGTTCCGATCCCCGCCCGGCCCCGGTGCTCATCACCGAGGCAGAACCGTCCTACGACGATCAGCTGGCCGCACGCAAGAAGAAGTACATCATCATGATGGTGTGCCGCATTCCGTGCCTGATCCTGGCCGGGCTGACCTACCACACGTGGTGGCTCGCGGTCACGTTCCTCGTGATCTCCGTGCCGCTGCCGTGGATCGCGGTGCTGATCGCCAACGACCGGCCGCCGCGCAAGGCGAAGAACGTCAACCGCTACGAGCGGGAGGCGAAGCAGATCGAGAACCGCGAACACCGGGTGATCGACGGCTGAAGCTCGCCCGTGGGCGCCACCGCCGCCGGTTCTCGCCGGCGGTGGCGCCCACGGGTTTTTCAGGCTCAGGGCTGGGGGCCGACACGGCTCACGGCCAGCGCGCCCAGCCGGGTCCCCGCGCGCAGCACGTCCACAGTGGACTGCCCGGCGAGCCACGCGGTGAGCACCCCCGCGTCGAACGCGTCGCCCGCGCCCGTGGAGTCCACGCACTCGGCCTCGACCGCGGGCACGGTGGTCACGCCGTGGGTGTCGACCCAGGCGGCGCCGCCGAGGCCCGCCGTCACGACGACCGCGCCGACGGTGCCGAGCAGTTCCTTCGCCGACAGCGGATCGGCCGAACCCGTGAGCGCCACCAGCTCCTCGGTGTTGGGCATGAGCAGGTCGGTGCCGCGCACGTCGTCGAGGAATGCCGCCGGGTCGTGGATGTGCGCCGCGGCCTGCGGGTCGACCGACGTGGTGAGCCCGGCCTCCTTCGCCGCCGCCAGCGCCGCGAGGCCCGCGGGCCGTGACGACGGGTCGAGCAGCACGTAGCCCGACAGGTGCAGGTGGCTCGCGCCCGCGAGCGCCTCGGGCGTCACGTCCTCGGGCCGGAACCGCTTGTTCGCGCCGCGGTCGGCGAGCATGCTGCGCTGGCCTTCGGCGTCCACCATCACGACGACGCAGCACGTGGCCGCCTCGGGGTCGACCGCGAACGCGCAGCGCACACCCGTCGCCTCCAGCTCGGCCTTGATCAGCCGGCCGCCCGAGTCGTCGCCGATGCGGGCCACCAGGGTGGTGTCGGCGCCCAGCGAACGCAGCCACAGCGCGGTGTTCGCGCCTGCGCCGCCGCCGGTGAAGCGGATCTGCGCGCGGGCGTCGCCGCCGTGGGGGAGGGGTTCGTCGTGGCGGGCGACCACGTCGAGGCCGGCGTCGCCGACCACCACGATGCCGGTCACGCGCGCACCGCCAGCGCCACGGCGACCTCGGTGGCGAGCTTGGCGTTGTTGAGCACGAGGGCTTCGTTGGCGTCGATGCTCACGCCGTCGCTCGCGGTGTGGAAGTGCTCCAGCAGCGCGGGCGTCACGTCGGAGCCGTGCACGCCGCCGTCGCGCAGCTTCGCGAGCCCGTCGGCCAGCAGCCGGTCGTGCTGCTCACGGTCCATTTCGGACTCTTTCGGGATCGGGTTCGTCAGCAGCACACCGGAATTCGCGTACGCGCGGTGCGCGGCGATCACCGCGGCGGCTTCCTTCGCGTCGTCCACGCGCCAGCCCACCGGGTGGCCCGACGAGCGGAGGTAGAACGCGGGGAACTCGTCGGTGCGGTAGCCGAGCACCGGCACGGAGTTGGTCTCCAGCACTTCCAGCGTCGCCGCGATGTCGAGCACGGACTTCACGCCGGAGCACACCACGACCGTCGGCACCTTCGCGAGCACGCCGAGGTCCGCCGACACGTCCCAGCTCTGCGCCGCGCCGAGGTGCACCCCGCCGAGGCCGCCGGTGGCGAAGACGCCGATCCCGGCCGCGGCGGCCAGCGCCGACGTGCCGGCCACGGTCGTCGCGCCCGAGCGGCCGAGGCCCACGGCCGGGCCGAGGTCGCGCAGCGAGAGCTTGTCCAGCCCGGCGCCCGGCGCGCACACGCGCTCCAGCTCCGCGGGCGACAGGCCGATCACCGGACGCCCGTCGAGCACGGCGATCGTGGCCGGCACGGCGCCGCCGTCGCGCACGACCCGCTCGAGGCGGTGGGCGACGTCGAGGTTGCGGGGGTGGGGCAGCCCGTGCGACAGGATGGTGCTCTCGAGGGCGACGACGGGGTGGCCGTCACGCAACGCCGAGGCGACCTCCTCGTGGAGGAAGAGTTGTGTGGTCACGGACGGACATCATCGGTGATCGCCGGCGTGCTCCCGCCAGCGGGTCAGCTCGGCCGCCAGGTTGCGGCGCGCGGGCGTCTCCCAGCGTGCCCGCGCGGTTTCGCTGCGGTACAGCAGGGGCCGGGCCAGCAGGTTCGCGAGCACCGCGGCGCGCCCGGCGGCCCAGGCCCGGTCGTCGTACTTCGCGTACTCGCGGCGGACGGCGGCGGCGTACCCGGCGTAAGCCGCGGGGGCCGCGCCGAGGATCGCGAGGTCGGCGTCGAGCAGTGCGGTGGCCGCTCCGTCGGCTTCCGGTGCTTCATGGGCCGCGGTGGCGAGCACGAGGGCCTCGGCGCGCGCGACGTGCTGCGCGCCGGCGCCTGCCAGGGTGAGCCAGTGGCGCAGCCAGGCGGCGCTGGCGCGCTCGTCCTCGCCCGGCACGGCGTCGTAGACCACGTCGTGCGCCCACGCGGCCAGCGCGACCGCGGCGCACTCGTCCGGGCCGAGGCCGGCTTCGGCGGCGAGCTGGGCACCGTCGCGCGCGACGGCCGTGGCGTGGGCGAGGTCGTGGTAGTGCCGGTGCGGTTCGCCGTAGCGCGCTTCGAGGTCGCGCCAGGCTTCGCGGGCCACCTCCTCGTCGCCGCCCACGTGCGCGACCGCGGCGCCCCAGGCCGTCACCGGGAGAACTCCCAGCGCGTCGGGGAAGTCGTGAAGTCCTTTTCCCGCAAGGCGAACACCGCCTCGGGCCGCACCCGCACGGACGCGTTCACGGCCGGGTCGAGGAAGTCGATCCCGTACGTCGTCTCGTACTTGGCGTTCATCGCGTCGAGGAATCCGCGGATCTCGTCCGCGTCGGCGACGAGCTCGGCCGCGCCGCTGAGCACCACGGGCTCTTCGGGGTCCTCCGTCGCGACGGACACCGCCGAGCCGGCTGCGACGTTGCGCGCCTTCACCGAGCGCAGCGACGAGGAGAACCACAGCAGCTCGCCGGTCCACACGCCCCACACGGGCATGAGGTGGGGCAGGCCCGCGGGGGTGACGGTGGCGAGCCAGTAGTCGTGGGAGGTGCGCAGCCGCTCGTCGGCCCAGCGCCACGGCAGCAGCCCGGCCGAAGCGGGTGCGATGCCGTAGCCCGGCATGTGCGGCCTGGTCGCGGTCGGTCCGTCCATGACGTGGCTCCCGCCGTCCGGTGCCCGTGGGTGCACTGACGATAGTCCCGCGGCCGGTGATTCCGGCACCCGCGCGACTGAGGCATGATGGACGCGTGAGCACCGAGACGCTGACGAAGCCGGAGACCGACAGCACCGAGTCGACCGACGACGACTCCCCGAAGATGTTCCACTACGTGCGCAAGAACAAGATCGCCGAGAGCGCGGTCATGGGCACGCACGTGGTGGCGCTCTGCGGCGAGGTCTTCCCGGTCACGAAGTCGCCCAAGCCGGGCTCCCCGGTCTGCCCGGCCTGCAAGGAGATCTACGACGGCCTCCGCCCGGGCGGGGACGCCTAGACCCGCCGAGCAGACCCCGACGACCCGCGTCCCGGGCGTGGCCGCTCAGGCACGCCCGGGCGAACACACCGCCGGCTCGGGGCCGGTCGTCGTCGTGCGCTTGACCGGCGGATCGGCTTGCCCGGGCGAACCTTCCGGCCCGACCCGAGCCGTCGGGCGAGGCTCTGGCGAGGGTGCGCCGGTCCACGAACCGCCGGCGTCCGACGCAGCCGGTCGCTTGCGCCCTCTCTGCTCAAACCGCTGACCCGCGCCCGGGCGTGGCCGCTCAGGCACGCCCGGGCGAAAAAACGTGAAAATCATTCACCCAGTGGCTGTGGAGCCGGGGAAGAACTGGTAGATCTGCGATCCCGCCAGTTCCTTCCCGCAGCAGGAGACCTCCACATGCGCAGAACCGGGATCGTCCTCGCCCTCGTCGTGGTGCTTGCGGCCGCCGTGCCGGGGCTCGCCCAGGCCGTCACCGGGTGGACCGCCGTCGGGTCCGACCGCGCTCGCCCGCTCGACGAGAGCCAGGGCCTCGCCACGGTCGTCCGCCCGTCGGGCACCACCATCCACTACACCGGCGTCGCCACGGTCGACGTCGGGCTGGCCGTGCAGGGCTGGAACCACGTCGGCGACCCGGGCTCGGCGCAGGGCTGGTACGTGGAGCCCTACCAGCGCGACGACCGCGGCGCGAAGCTCTTCCGCGTGCAGACACCCGACGGCACGCAGACCGACTACAAACACGCGCTGGAGCCGTGGGAGGCGAGCAACAACTCCTTCGCCGCCGTCTCACCCGACGCGCGCTGGCTGGTGGCCGGCGAGTGGGGCACGATGGACCGCCTCCTCGTGCACCCGATGCCCGGCGTGGCGTTCACCGACCCGGCGCAGAACCTGCCCTACGCCTCCGCGATCCGCCTGGACCACCAGGTCCGCGACGTGCAGGGCTGCGACTTCGTCACGGCCACGCGCCTGATGTGCGCCTCCGACGACCCCGACGGCAGCCTCTTCGGCGCCATTAAGCCGCTCCTGCAGGTCGACCTCGACGGGCCGCTATCGGGCTCCGACGTGACCGGCCACGTGACGTCGCTGGGCCGGCTGCCGCTGCAGAGCGGGTGCGGTGGCACCTTCGAGGTCGAGGGCATCGACTTCGACGAGCGCGACGACACCCTGCGCGTGATCGTGATGTCGCCGAGCGTCTGCATCGCCGTGGACAGCAAGACCTGGCGGTTCCGGCAGCAGTGACCCCGGTCCGTGAAGGGCACCGCTACGGAACGGCGCTGCCCTTCACGGCAGCTTGCGCACGGCGTCGGCATCGGCGTCGGCGTCGTGACCGGACCGGTCGGGCCGTTCGCCTGCCGCGTCCTCGTCCGGAACCGCTTCCGCAGGCGGCTCTTCGGGTTCGGCGTCGGCGGCGCGTTTGGGGCGCCGCAAAGGGATCGTGGTGCGGTCCCAGAGCTTGCGCCCTTCCTCGGCCCGCATGCGCTCGTTGGCCCGCTCCATCTCGAGCCGGCGCCACTTGCGGCGCTGGCGCCGGGACGCCTTGGCGGGCCACAGTTCCTGGATCGCGCTGTTGAAGTACGCGCCGCCGACCACGGCCAGTCCGATGAAGAACATCAGCAGCAGGAACGCGATCGGCGCGGCGAGCGCGCCGTAGGTGTAGCCGGTCTTGGTGATCCAGTTGAGGTAGATGCGCAGCCCGATGCTGGAGACGAGGAACACGAGCATCGCGAGCACGGCGCCGGGCAGCCCGCGGTGCCAGGGCAGCCGCCGCGGCAGCGCCAGCTTGTACAACGTGGTCAGCGCCAGCACGATCATCACGCCCAGCACGGGGTAGTAGAGCGTGCCGACCCACGCCGACACCGTGTCGCGCCAGGCGACGGGGAAGAACTCCGGCAGCAGGTCCGGCCCGATCGCCAGCAGCGGCAGCCCGACGACGAGGATCACGAGCCCGCACAGGTACAGCAGCAGCGCGAAGATCCGTTGCCACACCTCGTTGCGCACGCCGTACTGGTCGTGGGCCACGGTGATGGCGTCGACGAACGACGACATCGCCGACGAGCCCGCCCACAGCGAGATGACGAAGCCCACCGACACGATCTCGCCCTTGCCGACCGTGAGGATGCTGTTCACCGTCGGCTCGATGATCTCCTGCACCGCGTTGGTGCTGAAGATGGTGCGGGAGAACGTGATGATGCGGTCGTGCACGGCCGTGACGACCCCCTGGCCGAACCACTCGCCGATGAAGCCGAGGCTGCCCAGCAGCCCGAGCAGCAGGGGCGGTAGCGAGAGCGTCTGCCAGAACGCCGCTTCGGCCGCCTCGGAGAAGATGTTGCCGTCCCAGGCCTTGGCGAAGGTGCGCGTGATGAGGCGCCACGGCCCTTTGCGTGCCGTCTTCGTCGCCGTCGCCGCGTCGGCGTCCGGTCTCACCTCACCCATGGTGGGTCCCAGCATGGTCCATTCGCGGGAATTTGGCTCGTCGCGGGTCCCCTCTCCGAGCGTGTCGGGGGACATCACCCGTGGCGGTGCCGGGCGCCGCGGCGCCCGGAAGGTAAGCTGCCCGAAGTGCCCTCACCGCAGTCGCCGGCGTCGAAGCCGGTACCACAGTGGGGGTTTTCGCACGTCACGGCCGCGGTTCGCGGCCCGGGGAGGGGGTGAGCGAGGTTGTCCGAGACGACGACGCAGGGGGTCCTCGGGGCACCACCCGCCGAGCGGGACTCCACCGCGCGACCGCTGCGCGCGTGGCAGCGCCGAGCGCTCACGAAGTACCTCTCGAGCAAGCCGAAGGACTTCCTCGCGGTCGCGACGCCCGGCGCCGGCAAGACCGTGTTCGGTCTCCGCATCGCCGCCGAGCTGCTGTCGGACCGCACCATCGAGGCGGTCACGATCGTCACGCCGACCGAGCACCTCAAGCACCAGTGGGCGGCCTCGGCGTCGGCGGCCGGGATCCCGATCGACTCGAACTTTCGCAACACGACGGGTGTCACGTCGTCGGACTACCTCGGCGTCGCCGTCACCTACGCGCAGGTCGCCGCGCACCCGACGCTGCACCGCGTGCGCACCGAGAACCGCAAGACGCTGGTCATCCTCGACGAGGTCCACCACGGCGGCGACGCGAAGTCGTGGGGCGACGCGGTGCGCGAGGCGTTCACGCCCGCCCGCCGGCGGCTGGCGCTGACCGGGACCCCGTTCCGCAGCGACGACTCGGCCATCCCGTTCGTCACCTACGAGCCCGACGCGGGCGGCTTCCAGCGCAGCAAGGCCGATCATTCCTACGGCTACGCCGACGCGCTGGCCGACGGCGTGGTCCGGCCGGTCGTGTTCCTGGCCTACTCCGGCGAGGCGTCGTGGCGGACCAGCGCGGGCGAGGAGTTCACCGCGCGGCTGGGCGAGCCGCTCACGGCCGAGCAGAACGCCCGCGCGTGGCGCACCGCGCTGGACCCGGCGGGCGAGTGGATCCCCGCGGTGCTGCAGGCGGCCGACACGCGGCTGTCGCAGGTCCGCCAGGGCGTGCCGGACGCGGGCGGTCTGGTGATCGCGACGGACCAGGAGTCGGCGCGCGCGTACGCGAAGATCCTGGAGCGCATCTCGGGGGAGATGCCGACGCTGGTGTTGTCGGACGACCCGAAGGCGTCGGGCCGGATCAAGGAGTTCTCGGAGACCAACGAGCGCTGGATAGTGGCCGTCCGCATGGTCTCCGAAGGCGTCGACGTGCCGCGCCTGGCGGTCGGCGTGTACGCCACCAGCGCGTCGACCCCGCTGTTCTTCGCCCAGGCCATCGGCCGCTACGTGCGGGCCCGCAAGAAGGGCGAGACGGCGAGCGTCTTCCTGCCCAGCGTGCCCGTGCTGCTGGAGCTGGCCAGCGAGCTGGAGGCGCAGCGCGACCACGTGCTCGGCAAGCCCCACCGCGAGAAGGACGGCTGGGAAGACGAACTGCTCGCCCAGGCCAACCGCACGGAGGACGAACCGGGCGAAGAGGAGAAGGCGTTCACCTCGCTCGGCGCGTCGGCTGAGCTCGATCAGGTGATTTACGACGGTAACTCGTTCGGGACCGCCGTCTTCTCCGGCTCCGACGAGGAGCAGGAGTACCTCGGCCTGCCCGGGCTGCTCGAGCCGGACCAGGTCCGCGCCCTGCTGCGCAAGCGGCAGGAGGAGCAGCTCTCCGACGAGAAGCGCCGCAAGCCGGAGGCCGAGAAGGCCGCTCCGGCGCCCGCGCGGCCCCAGTCGGTGAGCGAGCGCCTCGGCTCGCTGCGCAAGGAGCTCAACGCGCTGGTCGGCGTCTACCACCACCGCACGAAAAAGGCCCACGGCGCGATCCACAACGAGCTACGCAGGGTGTGCGGCGGCCCGCCGACCGCCATGGCGACCGTGGAGCAGCTCGAAGAGCGGATCGTCACGCTCCGTTCCTGGTGACGCTTGCTCCGTTCGAGGCCCCCGGGCGATCGTCCGGGGACGCGGAACGGGACGGATCCGCGGGCCGGCCCGGCCGGTGCCCGAATTCTGCCTGCCTGACCGTGGCGCGTGGATCGGCGCCGCGTAACGGGATTTGCGCACCGAACGTGTCCGGGGGGCTCCGTCGGGGCGGCAGGAGGCGTTCGGCTCACGAAGAGTCAGCGAAGTCGATCTCGTCACGCTCGGTGCGCACTGGCGATCACTCCGTCAGTGGATTTACCCTTTCCGGGCTGTGGTCGGGCCGTGTTGCGAAACCGTGTCCAATTGGTGTCATTTAATCGATCCAGCTATCTTCCGCGAAGCTGCTCAGCGGCATATGTTGTCGGCCACAACATATGCGCGTCGGTGCGCCGGGTCTTCCGGATCACCGCCCCGCGAGCATGATCCGGAAGGAACGAGGATGCGCAGCAGAACCCTTACCCTCCTTGCCGCCACGGTGAGCGCCGGCCTGGTGCTGACCGCGTGCGGTGCCAACTCGAACTCCGGGGGCACGGGGGACAGCTCCGCCTCCGGCTCGGCCTCCGCCCCCGCCGGCGGCGGCGCGAACGGCAAGGTCGGCGTGATCCTGCCCGAGACCGCCACCTCCGCCCGGTGGGAGGCGTTCGACAAGCCGATGCTCCAGGCCGCTCTCCAGGCCCAGGGCTTCAGCGCCGACATCCAGAACGCCCAGGGTGACAACCAGAAGTTCTCGACCCTCGCCGACGGCTTCATCAGCCAGGGCGTGAAGGTCCTGGTCATCGCCCCGTCCGACCCGGCCGTCGGTGCCGCGATCGAGGCCAAGGCGAAGACCGCGGGCATCCCGGTCATCGACTACGACCGCCCGAGCCTCGGCGGTTCGGCCGACTACTACGTCTCGTTCGACAACGAGAAGGTCGGCGAGCTGCAGGCGCAGGGCATGGCCGACGCGCTGAAGGACAAGAAGGGTGCCGCGGTCGTCCAGCTCGAGGGCGCCCCGACCGACAACAACGCGACCCTGTTCGGCGACGGTCACGACAAGGTCCTCAAGCCGCTGTACCAGTCGGGCGCGCTGACGCTGGTCCAGAAGCAGCCGATCAACGACTGGGACCCGCAGGTCGGTGGCACGACCTTCGAGCAGATCATGACCCGTGTCGGCAACAAGGTCGACGGTGTCGTCGCGGCGAACGACGAGCTCGCCGGCGCGGTCATCACCGTGCTGAAGAAGAACGGCCTCAACGGCAAGGTCCCGGTCACGGGCCAGGACGCCACCGCGGCCGGCCTGCAGGCCATCCTGCGTGGCGACCAGCTCCTGACGATCTTCAAGCCGATCAAGCAGGAAGCCGACAACACCGCGAAGCTGGCCGCCGCGCTGGCCAAGGGTGACAAGGCCGCTGCCGACGCGATCGCCACCGGCACCCTGCACGACCCGAAGAACAACCGCGACATCAAGTCGGTCCTGCTCGCGCCGACCCTGATCACGGTGAACGACGTCAAGACGGTCATCCAGCAGGGCTACGTCAAGGCGTCCGACGTCTGCACCGGTGACGTCGCCGCCAAGTGCACCCAGTACGGCATCAGCTGATCCGTTCCGCGTAGCACCAACCCAGCAGCCGGGCCGGGACGCGTACCCCGGCTACGCGTCCCGGCCCGGTACCCACGCGAGAGATATGCGAATCCCATGAGCGAGCCCATTCTCGACATCAAAGGCCTGAACAAGAGCTTCGGCCCGGTCCACGTCCTCCACGACGTGGACTTCGCCGTGCGGGCGGGTGAAGTGACCGCGCTCGTCGGCGACAACGGCGCCGGCAAGTCGACGATGGTCAAGTGCATCGCCGGCATCCACCCGTACGACACGGGAACCGTGCGGTTCAACGGCCAGGAAGTCCACATCCACAGCCCGAAGGACGCTGCCGAGCTCGGCATCGAGGTCGTCTACCAGGACCTCGCGCTGGCCGACAACCTCGACATCGTCCAGAACATGTTCCTCGGCCGCGAGCGCGGCAACAGCTGGCTGCTCGACGAGGCGAGCATGGAGAAGGCCGCGCGGGAAACGCTGGCCTCGCTGTCGGTGCGCACCGTGAAGTCGGTGCGCACGCCCGTCTCCGCGCTCTCCGGTGGACAGCGCCAGACCGTGGCCATCGCGAAGTCCGTGCTGTGGAACAGCAAGGTCGTGATCCTCGACGAGCCGACCGCCGCCCTCGGTGTGGCGCAGACCCGTCAGGTCCTCGACCTGGTCCGGCGCCTCGCCGAGCAGGGTCTCGGTGTCGTGCTGATCAGTCACAACATGGCCGACGTGTTCGAGGTCGCCGACCGCATCGACGTGCTGTACCTGGGCCGTCTGGTCGCTGAGGTCCAGACCAAGGACGTGACGACCAACCAGGTGGTCGAGCTGATCACCTCCGGCCGGTCGGGTGACCTCGGCCTGGCCCGCCCCGAACACGTCGTGCTGTGAGCAACGAGAAAGAACCGGTTATGACTGAGACCCCTGCCAAGTCCGCCAAGCCGGACTCGGCGAACGCGATCGCCGACTTCGGCATCGACACCACGTCGATGTCGACGGGCGAGGCGATCAAGGACTACTTCGCGCGGATGAAGGACGGCCAGCTCGGCTCGGTCCCCGCCGTGCTGGGCGTGATCGTCCTCGCGATCCTCTTCAGCTCCCTCTCCAGCGACTTCTTCACCCTGCGCAACATCGCGAACCTGCTCTCGCAGGGCGCGGGCCAGACGATCATCGCGATGGGCATCGTCTTCGTGCTGCTGCTCGGCGAGATCGACCTGTCG
Source organism: Amycolatopsis sp. NPDC049253 (assembly GCF_040678995.1). Lineage (NCBI taxonomy): Bacteria > Bacillati > Actinomycetota > Actinomycetes > Pseudonocardiales > Pseudonocardiaceae > Amycolatopsis > Amycolatopsis sp. NPDC049253. Next base: position 244,414 of record NZ_JBFAQX010000003.1, read on the forward strand.
GCCGGTACCGCCTCCGGTGTGGCCGCCTCGCTGATGGCGTTGCACTACGTACGCAACGGCAACCTGCTCGGCTCGATGGGCACGGGCGTGTTCGTCACGTTCATCGCCGTGCTCGCGATCGCCGTGATCCTGGCCTTGCTGCAGCGGATCTGGGCCGGGGCCGCGGTCTCGCTCATCGGCATCGTGGTGATCCTGATCGGAGCCCCGCAGAACGCGTGGCTCGAGATGATCATCGCGATCACCACCGGTACCGCCATCGGCTGCATCACCGGTTTCCTCGTGTCGAAGATCGGCATGCCGTCGTTCGTCGTGACGCTGGCGCTGTTCATCGTGTGGCAGGGCGTGATCCTGCAGTTCATCGGTGAGGGCGGCACGCTGCCGATCAGCACCGACGACACGCTCAACGCGGTGGCCAACGGCAACCTGTCGGTGCTCGGCAGCTGGATCCTGTTCATCGTCGCCGTGGGCGGGTACGCGATCATCGCGCTCGGCCAGCACTTCTCGCGGCTCAAACGCGGCCTCGTGGTGCAGCCGACGCCCATCGTGCTGTTCAAGGTCGGCCTGGTCGCGGTGATCTCGGCGGTCGCCACGTACCTGCTGACGGTGAACCGCTCGTCCAACGCGTCCGTGGTCATCGACGGCGTCCCGTACGTCGTCCCGATCGTGCTGGTGCTGCTGTTCGCCGGCACCTACGTGCTCAACCGCACGAAGTACGGCCGGCACCTCTACGCCGTCGGTGGCAACCAGGAAGCGGCCCGCCGCGCCGGTATCAACGTGGCGAAGCTGCGCACCAGCGTGTTCGTGATCAGCTCGTCGTTCGCGGCGATCGGCGCGATCGTGTACTCGTCGAAGATCGGCTCGGTCAACCCGCAGTCCGGTGGCCTGAACACGCTGCTGTTCGCGGTGGGCGCGGCGGTCATCGGTGGTACGTCGCTGTTCGGCGGCAAGGGCCGGATCATCGACGCGGTCATCGGTGGTGCCGTGCTGGCGATCGTGAACAACGGCCTGGGCCTGCTCCAGCAGTCCGCGGCCGTCGTGAACATCGTCACCGGTCTCGTCCTGCTGCTCGCGGCCACCGTCGACGCGCTGTCGCGGCGCCGAGCGGCTGCGTCGGCACGCTGACGCCCGATGTCACGGTCAAGCCGGTGACGAGCTCGTCCGTCGCACGACCCGACGAGGTGCGCCGGCACAACCGCACGACCCTGCTCCGCCTGCTGCACGTCGGCGGGCCGAGCACCCGGGCGACCCTGGCCGCGGAGCTGGGCCTCAACCGGAGCACGATCAAGACCCTCGTCGACGGGCTCGCGGAAGCGGGCGTCGTCGAGGAGAAGGTGCCGAGGCCGGGACGAGGGGCGGGCCGCCCCTCGCTCCTGGTCCTGCCCCAGCCGCACGCGGCGGTCGTGCTCGCGGTCGACTTGCAGGTCGAGCACGTGGCGATCGCGCTCGTGGGGCTGGGCGGCCAGATCCTCGGCCGCAACAGCTGGAACCTGCGCGGCCGGATGCGCGAGGCCGACGAGGTGATCACGCACGTGATCGAGTCGACCGCCGTGCTGGCCGGCGACCTCGGGGTCACGCCCGTGGCCGTCGGGGTGTCGGTGCCCGGGGTCGTGCGGCGTGCCGACGGCCACGTGCACGAGGCGCCGAACCTGCGCTGGACCGACGTCGCCCTCGGCGAGCGCCTGTCCAGCGTGCTGCGCATCCCCGTGCTGGTCGGCAACGACGCCGAGCTCGGCGCCGTCGCCGAGCACCTGCGCGGCGCGGCCCGCGGGTCGTCCGACGCCGTGTTCGTGTCCGCCGACGTCGGTGTCGGTGGCGGCGTCATCGCCCAGGGCTCGTCGCTGCGGGGCGGCGCGGGCTACGTCGGGGAGATCGGCCACATGGTCGTCCGCCCGGGCGGACGACCCTGCTACTGCGGCAGCAGCGGCTGCTGGGAGACCGAGATCGGCGAGGCTGCCCTGTGCCGGGCCCTGGGCCTGCCGGAGGACACCGCACGGGGCGCGATCCTGTTCGAGCTGCGGGAGCTGGCCCGCGACCCCGAGGCGGCCCTCTCGCGGCTCGCCGAGTTCGCCGAGTGGCTCACAATCGGCCTCGTCAACGTGGTCAACCTGCTGGGCCCGCAGCTCGTCGTGCTGGGCGACCTGCTCACGGTGCTGCCGGAGTCGGTGATCGGCTCCGTGGGCGCCGAGGTCCGCAGGCGCAGCCTGGTGAGCCGGGCGGTCGGCGGCACACGGATCGTGAGCTCGGCGCTGGGCGCCGACGTGAAGCTGCTGGGCGCCGCCGAGGTGGCGTTCGAGGTCGTCCTCGACACGGTCTAGGCAGTTCCGTGAAGGGCACCCCGGCGGCCGCCGACTCGCCCGAGGTGCCCTTCACGGACTCCCCGGCGATTACCCGCGGTGAATTCCGGGGTGTGGCGTTTGCCACGGAACTACCCGGTATTCGGTTTCGGTCCGGTTTCGGACCGGACAGGAATTGTCAATTCAGCACCCGGTGCAAAACGTGAAGTTGCAAGTGGCGAAGTCGCCGGGTCTCGGTTTCACCGCTAAAGGGTCTCGATACGCCGAAGGCGGCAGGTGCATCGGGCACCTGCCGCCTTCGGGCCGAGAACTTGGCCTCGGCGTGGTCTTCGAGACCCCTACTTCTGGATCTCCGCGGCCAGTTCCTTGAGCTTGGCCTCGTGCTCACGGGCGTGGTGCCCGCAGAAGAGCAGCTCACCTCCGGAGCTGAGGACGGCGCGTACCTGAGCCGCAGCCCCGCACCGGTCGCATCGGTCGGCGGCGGTCAATTCGGGGCGGGTGAGCGTGGGTGATGTCATGGGGGTCTCCCTCCGTCCCGGTACTGGTTGCCCAGTACCTCGATCCAGCTACGCCCACTTCGGAAGTGATGCCCTCGGCGGGATCGCCTCCGGCTCCGCGGTGTTCGTGCTTCCACTGTTCCAGACGTTTCGCGGCCCGCAAGTGTTCCCGCGCCGGTGGGACCTGTGTCACGCCGATTTACCCCAGTTGTCGTAGTCCCGTCCCGCTCCTTAGGACAAGGGTGCCTGTGCGTAGCCGTTTTTCGAGGTCAGGCACCATGCGCGAGTGGGTTCTGTGCTATCCGGAAAACGTGCGCCGGCCATTCCGGCCCCGGTCTTGTTCGTTCTCAGCGGAATTTCGATGTATGCCGGTGCGGCCATCGCGGTCGGGCTTTTCGGGCACGCCTCCCCCTCGGGGGTGGCCTGGCTGCGCTGCCTGGGCGCCGCCGTGGTGCTGCTCGCCTGGCGCCGGCCCGCCCGCGCCGCCTGGCGGGGACGGCGGTTCGTGCTCGCCGCCGCGTTCGGCGTGGTCACCGCGGTCATGAACGTGGCCTTCTACGAGGCCATCGCCCGCCTCCCGCTCGGCACGGTCGTGGCGCTGGAGTTCGCCGGGCCCGTGGTCGTGGCGGCCGTGGGGTCGCGGACGCGCCGCGACCTCGGCGCGCTGGCGCTGGCGGCCGTCGGTGTCGTCGCGATCGCCGACGTGCGGCTGGAGGGCAGCGCGCTGGGCGTGGTGTTCGCCCTGGCCGCGGCGGCCGCGTGGGCCGGGTACATCGTGCTCGGCAAGCGCGTCGCGGTGGCCGGCGACGGCGTGGACAGCCTCGCGGTGGGCTTCGCCGTGGCCACCGTCGTGCTCTCGCCGCTGGCGCTCGGCACGGGTGCGGTGTGGTCTTCGCCACGTATGCTGCTGCTCGGCATCGGCGTGGGCGTGCTGTCGACGGTGGTGCCCTACGTGCTCGACCAGTTCGTGCTGCGGCGCGTGGGCCGGGCCGGCTTCGCGGTGCTGCTGGCGCTGCTCCCCGTCACGGCCGGCGTCACGGGGTACGCGCTGCTCGCGCAGGTACCGAGCCTGCCGGAGGCGCTGGGCACGCTCGCGGTCGTCGCCGGGGTCGCGCTGCGCCGCAGGGACGAGCCGGCGGTCGACGATCCCTCGCCGGAGCCGCGATACTGAGCCGAACCCCGGAGGTGGCGATGACCAAGGCGGCGTCGGCGGTTGCAAAGGACCTGGCCTTGTCCGGGGTGCGCGGGGTCCACCTCTCCTGGGCCGACAACAACGGCATCCCGCGCTCGCGCATCGTGCCCATCCACGGCCTCGCGGGCGCCGCCGCCCGCGGCGTGGGCGCGACCTCGCTGTTCCCCGTGTTCGACAGCCACGACGCCATCACCTACGGCCACGCGGGCCTGGCGACGCCGTCCGGCGACATCCGGCTCGTGCCGGTGCTGGAACGCCTGCGGCGCCTCGCCGGCCAGCCCGCGCTCGCCTGGGCGCCCGCGCGACAGGTCGCCGCCGACGGTTCGCCCTGGCCCTACTGCCAGCGTTCGGTACTGGAGCGCCAGGTCGAGGAGGCCGGCCGCCGGGGGCTGGAGTTCCGCGCCGGTTACGAGCTCGAGTTCGCCGTGGCGCCCGCCGGCAGCACCGACGTCGCCGCGGCTCCCGGGCACCCCGGTCCCGCCTACAGCCCGCACGCGCTCGTCGGTCTCGACGGGTTCGTCGCCGCCCTGCTGCACGACTTCGCCGCCAACGGCCTGGAGATCGGCCAGCTGCACGCCGAGTACGGCCTGGCCCAGCTGGAGCTGTCGCTGGCGGCCACCGACCCCGTGTCGGCCGCGGACGACCAGCTCCTCGCCCGCCAGACCATCCACGCCGCCGCGCACGCCCACGGCCTCGCCGTGAGCTTCGCGCCGCTGGTCAGCCTCGCGGCGGCCGGCAACGGCTGGCACCTGCACACCTCGGTGCGGCGCCGCGGCCGCAACCTGCTCGCCGGCGAGGGCCGGCCCGGCGAGCTCGCCGGCGAGGGTGCCGCCTACCTCGGCGGCCTGCTGCGCGATCTGCCCGCACTGACGGCCGTCACGGCGCCGAGCGTGCCCTCCACGCTCCGGCTGCGTCCGGGCTACTTCGCCGGCGCGTACGCGTTCTGGGGCGTGGAGAACCGCGAAGCGCCCCTGCGGTACGTGCCGGACTCGGCGCTGCTCGGCCCCGACCACGCGAACGTCGAGCTCAAGACCTCCGACGCGTCGGCCAACCCGTACCTCGCGCTGGCGGTGGTGCTGGCCGCCGGGATGTCCGGCATCGAGGACGGCGCCCCGCTGCCCGAACCGATCGCCGAGGACCCGGGTGGCTGGACGGCGGGCGAACGCGAGACCCGCGGCGTCCTGCCGCTGCCCGCGAACCCCGCCGACCAGGCCGCGGCGCTGCTCGCGTCGCCCCGCGTCTCGGGCGCCCTCGGCGACGAGCTGCTGGGTGCCTTCCGCGCGGTCCGCGCGTCCGACGCGGCGTGGGCCGCGGACCGCACGCCGGAGGAGATCGTCGCGGCCCACGCTTGGCGGTACTGACCGCGTGGCCGGGCTCTCCGCCGTGCACTGGCTGCCCGGCGCCGCGCGGCTCATCGCCGAAGCGCGCGCCGAGCTGCCGCAGAAGGACGGGCTCTCGGCCGCCTTCGCGGCACTGGCCGTATTGCGGGCGGCCGGCTGCGAAGTCGCGGACCAGGACGAGGTCGCCGCGGCGGCCGGCACCGTGCGCGCGCCGGGCGAGCCGCCGGCCGGGGCGAAGAACCGTGACGACTTCCGGCTGCCCGTGCCGTGCGACGCCGCGACGGCGGGTACCGAGCCGGAAGCGCTGGCCGCCGCCGTGGAAGCGTTGTCGGGCAAGCGGTTGCGGGTCGTCCCGGCGGCGGGGGAGTGGTCCCCGCGGGCGCTGGTCGACCTGCTGGTTGCGCTGTGGGACCTGCCGCGCGTGGCGGTGCTCGCGCGGCTCGACCCGGCCGAGCTGGGCTCGCCCGACACCCCGGAACGCGCGCTGCTCGACTACCTCCACACCGGCGTCCCTCCCCTGTGGACGAACCGGTGGCGCCCGCCCGGCCACCACCACCTTCTGGTGGCCGGCGTGCGGATCGGCGCGGAGGGCACGCTGCTGTCCGTTGTGGACACCTACGCCGTGCTGGGGGACAACGGGATCCACGACCAGCCGGTGGAGTGGATGTCGGCCGCACTGGCCGCTTCGGGAGTACTGCTGCTCGTCGCGGACGCGGCCCACGCCGGCGAGCTCGCCGAAGCGGTCGCCGGCGCGGGCCTGCGGCCCGGGTTCGCCTAGGTGGTCGACTCGGTCCGGTTGCCCGGTGCGAGGCGGGAGTGCTTGCGGCCGTAGAAGAAGTAGATCAGCAGCCCCAGCACGAGCCACGCGGCGAAGCGGATCCAGGTGAGCACGTCGAGGTTCAGCATGAGGTAGAAGCACGCCACGGCGGCGATGATCGGGACCACGGGGGAGAACGGCACGCGGAACGGCCGCTTCAGGTCCGGGCGGCGCTGGCGCAGCACCGGCACGGCCAGCGCCACGATGATCATCGCCGAGAGGGCGCCGATGCTGACCATGTCGGACAGCGCGGAGATCGGCACGAACGCGGCGAGCGCGGCGATGAGAACGGCGCCCAGGATGGTCATGCGGTGCGGGGTGCCCCAGCGGGGGTGGGTCGTGCCGATGGCCTTGGGCAGCAGGCCGTCGCGGCCCATCGCGAAGCCGATGCGGCCGATGGTCACCAGCTCGACCATCATCACCGACGTCAGGCCGGTCACCGCGCCGAGTGAGATCAGCGCGCCGACCCAGTGCTGGCCGACGCTGTCGAACGCGGCCGCGAGTGGGGCGCCGGTGTCGATGTCGGTGAACGGGATCATCCCCGTGAGCACGATCGAGACGGCGATGTAGAGCACGGCGCACACGGCCAGCGCGCCGAGGATGCCCACGCGCAGATCCTTGCGCGGGTTGACGGTCTCCTCGCCGAGGTTGGCCAGCGCCTCGAAACCGGTGTAGGCGAAGAACACCACGGCCGCGGCGGTCACGACACCCGCGATGCCGTACACGGACTGGTCGAGGCCGAGCGCGGCCTGCACCACCGGCTGCTCCAGCGCGCCCGAGCCACCCGAGGGCGGCTGCGCCGGCGGGATGAACGGCGTGAGGTTGGCGCCCTTGATGAAGAACACGCCCACCGCGATGATGAGCACGCACACCGCGACCTTCACGCACACCAGCAGGTTGGTGAGCCACGCGGATTCCTTGATGCCCAGCACGGCCACCACCGTCAGCACGGCGATGATGATCACCGCGCCGATGTTGACCTTCGCGTCCTCACCGAACCACGCGGACGGCAACCCGAGCAGGTTCGCCAGGTACCCGGACCACCCGCGTGACACGACGGCGGCGCCGAGCGCGAACTCCAGCAGCAGATCCCAGCCGATGATCCACGCGAAGACTTCGCCGAGCGTGGCGAACGCGTAGGTGTAGGCGCTGCCGGCTGTCGGCACGCTGGAGGCCAGCTCGGCGTAACAGAGCGCCGCGAGCCCGGCCACGACCGCGCCGATCACGAACGACAGCGTGACCGCCGGCCCGGCGTGGGTCTTGGCCTCGACGCCGGCGAGCGTGAAGATACCGGTCCCGATGATGATTCCGACGCCGAACCCCACGAGGTCGCGTCCCCTGAGCCGCCGCTTCAGCTCGCCCGAGTCCTGGCGCTTCAGGACCTCGTCCACGTCCAACGTTCTCCGCACACCCATGGAAGAACGTTAGAAGCTCACGGGCCGGCCTGCAGATCGGCAGCTCGGCGCGGACTTCAGTCCAGCGCGAGCCCGGCTTCCTGCGCGAGGATCGCGGCCTGCACCCGCGAGCGGAGGTCGAGTTTCGTGAGCACGCGCGACACGTGCGTCTTCACCGTCGTCTCGCCGATGTGCAGGCGGCTGCCGATCTCGGCGTTGGACAGGCCGGCGCCGAGGCAGCCCAGCACCTCGCGTTCGCGGTCGGTCAGGTCGTCGAGCCCCGCGGGCGCGGTGACGGGTTTCCCGGCCGACTGCGCGAACGCCGTGATGAGCTTGCGCGTCACCTGCGGCGCCAGCACACCTTCGCCCGCGGCGACGAGCTTCACGGCCTCGACCAGCCGAGGCGCTTCGACGGACTTGAGCAGGAAGCCCGCGGCACCGGCGCGCAGGGCGGCGTGCACGTACTCGTCGAGGTCGAACGTGGTGAGCACGAGGACCTGCGCCAGCCCTTCGGCGACGAGCTCGCGCGTGGCGGTGATGCCGTCGGTGCCGGGCATGCGCACGTCCATCAGCACGACGTCGGGCCGCAGCGCCCGCGCCTGCCGGACCGCGGCGGCGCCGTCGGCGGCCTCGCCGACCACCTCGATGCCCTCGGCATTGCCGAGGATCAGCACGAGGCCCGCCCGGATCGCCCCGTGGTCGTCGGCCACCAGCACCTTGACCGTCACGCGTGTCCCTCCACCAGTGGCAGCTCGGCGCGGACCACCCAGTCCGAGCCCGACGGGCCCGCGCTCAGCGTCCCGCCCACGGCACTCGCGCGTTCGCGCATGCTCAGCAGCCCGTGGCCCGTGCCCCCGGTACGCGCGGCCGTCGAACGCAGCTCGTTGCCGATCTCGACGGTGAGTATGCCGCCGTCGCAGCGCAGGTCCACCACGACCCGCCCACCCGGCGCGTGCTTCACCGCGTTGGTCAGCGCTTCCTGCGCGATCCGGTACGCGGTGAGGTCGACCGCGGCGGGCAGGCCAGCGGACGAGTCCACTGTGGATTCGACGACGACCTCCATCCCCGTGGCGCGCGCGGATTCCACCAGCCGCGACAGCTCGGCGAGCCGGGCGGGAGCGGTGGTCTCGTACTCGTCGTCGTCGCTCTCCGACGCGGCGCGCAGCAGGCCGATCATCGTGCGCATCTCGTCGAGCGCGCTCACGCTGTTCTCCCGCACGGCTTCCAGCACCGCGCGGGACATCTTCGGGTCCTCGGCCATCGACAGCGCCGCCTCCGACTGGATCGCGATGGCCGAGAGGTGCCCCGCGATCACGTCGTGCAGGTCGCGCGCCATCCGCGCCCGCTCGGCGGCCACGGCGGCGCGCCGGTCGAGCTCGGCGATCTTCGCCAGCTGCTCGGCGTTGGCGCGCTCGGTCGACGCGATGTCGCGCTGCTGGCGCACGTTCGCCGCCCACCACACCGGTACCAGCAGGAACGGCAGGATCCCGAGCGCGCCGATCACGGCCAACCGCCACTGCGCGGACACGGCCAGCGCGGCGACGAGCACGCCCAGCGCGGCCGTGGCCGCGACGCCGATCATCACCCGGCTCATGCGCCGTGAGCCGTACAGCGTCGCCGCGTAGAGGAAGTCGGTGTACACGGCCACGACCGGCAGCGACGGGCTCAGCACCAGGTCGGCCGCGAGCACACCCGTGGCCAGCAGCAGGCCGCCTGGCACCCAGCGGCGCAGGAACGACAGGCCGCACAGCACCGCGAGCTCCAGGAGCCGCACCCACAGCCCGAAGTGGTCGGGGCCGGGGACCAGGCGGTAGACGTCGGTGAGGTACAGCGCGAGGCCCACGACGAAGACGAACAGGGCGATGAGGCCGTCCTGCTGCCACGGGGGCAGTTCCCGGGGCTTGAACAGGGCCGGCGCGCGGATTCCTCGCAGCGGCACGACCCCATGGAAGCACAGGGCGTACCGGTGGTCGTCCTCCTAAGTGATGACCCCTCGATCGTGCCCTTCACCGATTCGTCCCGTTGTTCTTCGCGGGACAGTGGGGATCATGAACGCTGTCGGGAACTACCTCGTCGACAACCCGACGACCCTGTTCATCGTCGGGGGTGAAGTGGCCTTCTGGGTCGTCCTCGTGGGCGGCCTGGTGGCGCGCTACCCGCTGAAGCTGAAGAAGTTCAGCACCGTCCTGCTGGCCGCCGTGCCCGTGATCGACCTGGTGGTGCTGGTCGCCACCGTCGTCGACCTCGCGCGCGGCACGACCCCGAACCTCTCGCACGGCCTCGCCGCCGTGTACCTGGGCTTCAGCATCGTGTTCGGCCCGAGCATGGTCCGCTGGGCCGACGTGCGCTTCGCCCATCGCTTCGCCGGCGGCCCGCCGCCCGCGCCGAAGCTGCGGGGCAAGGCGAAGATCCGCCACGAGTGGCGTGAGTGGTACAAGTGCGTGCTGGCCTGTGTGATCGCCGCCGGGCTGCTGCTGGCCGCGATCTTCCTCATCGGCCGCCCGGGCCAGGTCGCGCCGCTGTGGGACTGGCTGCCGCGCCTCGGCGGTCTCGTGGGCATCTGGCTCTTCGCCGGCCCGCTGTGGACCGAGCTGTTCGGCAAGAAGGACGAGCCGGCGCGGCAGGAGAAGGTGACCTCGTGATCGAGCTCCTCGGCCTCCTGCTCGTGATCCAGGGGGCCGGCGGGCTCATCAACCGGCTCGCCGGCCACACGAACCCCAGCTGGTTCGTGCAGCTGCACCTGCTGCCCCCGCAGCTGCACATCGCGGCCAGTGCCGTGATGCTCGCGGTGGGCGCCGCCGTGCTGTTCGCGGGCCAGGCCCGAAAACGCCGGCGCGATCACCTGTGACGCGGATTACACTGGATGCGTGGCCGACGCGACCGGCAGCGTGGCCGGGCCTCTCGTCCTCTTCGCCGTGGTCAGCATCGCCCCCTCGGCGCTCTTCTGGTGCGCGCTGCGCGTGCCCGCCGTCTACCGCTGGCTGCGCGACCGCCGCCGCGAGCAGCCGCGGCCGGCGGGGCCGCCCGTCGAACGCCTCTCCGCGGACCTGCGGCGGGTGCACCGCGTGCTCGCGTCCTACCCGCCCGGCACACCGGCCGCCCGGCGCATCGGTACCCGCCAGGCCTACGACGAGCTGCTGCAGACGGCCTGCCGCGCGGTCGGCGTCGAGCACCGGCTCGAATCGCTGCCCGAGGGCATCGACCGCGATCTCGAGCGGCTGCGCATCGAGGAGTCGCTGAGGCGCGAGGGCCTGGCGGTGCCCTGAGCGGCTGGTGATCGGCGCCGCCACCCGGGCTGCCAGGATGAGCCCCATGGACTTCCGCCCCCTCGACCGCCCGATCGGGGCGTTCCAGCAGCAGCTCGGGCCCGAGCAGATCGAAGCGGTGTGCGAGCGCGTGTTCGGGCCCGCCACCGTGGTCCGGTCCGCGACCGAGCTGGGCTGGGGCGGCTACAACACGACCTATCGCGTCGAGCTCGCCGACGGGCCGGTGATCCTCCGCGTGGCCCCCGAGCCCGCGCGCCAGGCGCGGACCGAGTGGCAGTTCATGCGCAACGAGTACATCGCGGCGCCCTACTTCGCGCCCATCGCGCACCTGCTGCCGCGCACGATCGCGGCCGACTTCACCCATGAGGTGCTCCCGCGCGACTACGTGGTGCAGGCCGTGCTCACCGGCCGCGCCGGGCCCGACGTCCTGCCGGGCCACCCGCCGGCCGAGCGCGGGCCGTTCTTCCGCGAGCTGGGCCGCCTGACGCGCCTGGTGCACGACGTGCGCGGGCCCGGCTTCGGTCCGGTCGCGGGGCCGCACTTCGCCACGTGGAGCGAAGCGCTGGTCGCCTTCTTCGCCGACATCGCGCTCGACCTGGAAGACCGCGGCCTCGACGCCGCCGACGCGCGGGAGATCGGCAAGCTCGCCGCCCGCGACTCGGCGCTGATCGACGAGGTCACCGAACCGCGCCTGCTGCACGGTGACCTGTGGACGGTGAACGTGATGCTCGCCGACGACCTCCGCGTCACCGGCGTCTACGACCACGACCGCAGCTGGTGGGGCGACCCGGCGGCCGACTGGCCGATCCGCATGGCGCTGGCCAAGCCCGGCACGGAGCGCGACGAGTTCTGGGAGGCCTACGGCCCGCTCGACACCTCGCCCGAGGCCCGGCGGCGCATGCTCTACTACCGCGCCCGGCACCTCGGCGCGCTGCGGCTGGAGCGTCACCGCCTCGACCAGGCGGAGAAGCTCGCGGACTCCTACGACGAGGTGAGCGCCGTCCTCGCGGAGCTGGGCTCAGACTGACGGGTCGGAGCCGCGCAACGCGGCCCACCAGAACCCGAACGCGGCGACGAGCACGGTGACCACGAGCCAGCCGCTGAAGCCGCTGCCGTCGACGAAGGCCCAGAACGCGCCGACGATCGGGGCGACGGCCAGCACCGGCAGGTCGGCGCGGAACTGGCGGGCCGGCGACACCGGGCGCGCCGCTGCGAGCGAGCGTTCTTCGTCCGGCTCAGCGGGGTTGTCGGTGCGGCGGCCGCGCGGCTCGGTGGCCCGCACGGAGCCGGCCGGATACAGCAGTTCGTCGCCCACCTCGACGGCGACGAGCCGGTCGCGGCGCACGTCGCCGCGGACCACGACCTTCGCCGGCGCGGGCAGGCCGATCAGGGTGGGGGAGAAGTAGACCGGGATCCAGCGGGGCGATGCCGTCTCGGTTTCGAGCCAGGACCGCGTGAGCAGACCGCGTTGCACCTTCACCCGCCGCACCGGGATCGGTGACGTCGACGCCGCGGCCCGCGCGGGCCGGACGAAGCGCGTGAAGAACAGGAAGAGGTCGACGGCCAGCACCGCGGCGGCCGCGACCACGGTCACCGTGGCGTAGGTCGTCGCGCGGTCGGCGGTCACGATCGGGGTGGCGTCGCGGATCAGCGCGCGGGAGGGCTGCGCGGGGTCGTACAGCACGGGCACGCTCGTGCCGGTCTTCGGCGCCGAGCTGTCGAGCTGCACGTCGGCCGTCGCTTCGGACCCGCCGGCCACCGGGAAGCGCACGGTCGCCGAGCCTTCACCGCCGCGCACCACGGTGCCCGTGGCCTGTGCCGTGATGCCCCGGACCTCGGCCTGCGCGTGGGAGAACTCCAGCAGCTGCAGCACGAACACCGCCGCGCACACGAGCAGCACCACGGCACTCGTCACGAAGATGTGGCGCACCGGCCGCAGCCGCAGGAAACTCCGCATGCGTTCCACCTTAGGTGTCTACAAAGGAAAGAGCGGCGCGGGCCGGGGCCCGCGCCGCTCTCCCGGGGGTACCGCGTTACTTGACGAAGCCGATCTTGGTGTAGTCGTACGGGTTGTTCGCGTAACCCGGCGAACCGAAGTTCGCCAGCGTCTTGCGCGTCGCGAACGCGCCCGGCGACTGGAAGATCGGGAGCTGGTGCCCGATGGCCCAGATCTCCTTGTCGGCGGCGTTGATGTCCGCGGCCCGCTTCGTGTCGTCCAGTTCCTGGGCCGCGGTGTCGAGCAGCTGGTTCAGCTTGTCGTCACCGATGCGGCCGTAGTTCTGGTTGATGTTCTTCGGGTCGAGGTAGTAGATGCCCTTGCTGCCGCCGATCGGGAACGAGTTCGAGATCCAGCGGAAGATCGTCAGGTCGAAGTTGCCGACGTTGACGTAGTTCTTGAAGAACTCGGTGGTGGGCACGGCCTGGATGTCCAGCGCGACACCGATCGCCTTGAACTCCGACTGCAGGATCTGGCCGATCTGCTGGCTGATCGGGGTGCCCGACGGGATCACCAGGCGCACCTTGAGCTGCTTGCCGTCCTTGGCCCGCGTGTCACCGCTCAGCTTCCAGCCCAGCTTGTCCAGGTCGGCCTTGGCGCTGTCCACGTTGTACTTGTACGGACCCGAGTTGTCCTCGTAGGTCTTGGAACCCTTGAGGAACAGGTGGTTGCCGATCGGGGTGGTGTCCTTCTGCATCTGCCCGAGGATCGCCTTGCTGATCCCGACCGTGTCGACGCCCTTCATCAGCGCGAGGCGCAGGTCCTTGTCGGCCAGGATCGAACCGGACGCACCGTTGAAGGTCAGGTGCGTGTAGTCCGGGTAGGTCGACTGCCGGACGACCGCGTTCGGGTCGGCCTGGGCGCGCTTGAAGGTGTTGATGTCGTTGTTCAGGTTGTAGAAGTCGATCTGGCCGTTGGCGAAGGCGTCCGGCTGCGCGGCGCGGTCGACGACCTTGTAGGTCACGGTGTCCAGCTTCGGCTTCGCGCCCCACCAGTTCGGGTCACGCTCGAAGACCGCGGTCTTGGCGGTCGCGTCGATGCTCTTGACCTTGAACGGGCCCGCGGTGATCGCCGGCTTCGCGGCCCAGGACTTGTTGAAGGTGTCCGGGTCGGCGTTCAGCTCCTTCGGGTACAGCGGGCTGAACAGCGACTTCCACTCGGCGAACTTCTTCGCGAAGGTGATCTTCACGTCGAGGTCGTCGGTGCCCTTCTCGACCTTGGCGATGTCCTCGTAACCCGTGGTGCTCGACACCTGGTAAGCGGGGTTCTTGCCGTTGAGCACGTTGGCCTGCGCGGCGTAGTCCTCCCACGAGAACTGCCGGCCGTTGCTCCACTTGGCCTTCGGGTTGATCTTCAGCTCGATGACCTGCGGGTCGGTGCTGACGACCTCGGCCGAGGTGAGGTAGTTCTGGTCCAGGCCCACCGTCGCGTCCGCGTTCTGCGGGAACGGGTAGGGCAGGATGGCGCCGAACATGTTGGCGCCGTCGAGGACCGTGCCGTCGACCTCGTTGTAGTTCCAGTTGTCGGGCAGCTGGTCGACCGGCCACTTGAGGTCGCCGCCGTCCTTGAGCTGGTCGACCGGCATCGCGTTGATGTCCGCGGTCTTGACCTGCTGGCTGCCGGCGTCCTGCAGTCCGCTGTTGCCACCACTGGAGGAGCCGCCGCCACAAGCGGCGAGCAGGAGCCCCAGAGCGGCAACGGGAGCCACGATCGCGGCCATTCTCCGTCGCATCATGTTTACCTTTCTTTCCCTGTGTGCCAACGGATGCGTGGCTACACGACTTCGCGGGTCTTGGCGTAGTGGCAGGCGACGTCGTGGTCGTCCGCGCGCGACTCGCGCGGCGGCTCGACGTCGATGCACTTCTGCTTGTCCTGTTCGGACAGTTGGGAGAACACGAAACAGCGGGTGCGGAACCGGCAGCCCGACGGCGGGTTCGCCGGGCTGGGCAGGTCACCGGTGAGGATGATCCGCGTCCGCTCGCGTTCCTTGATCGGGTCGGGGATCGGGATCGCGGACAGCAGCGCCTGCGTGTACGGGTGCTGCGGCGCGTCGAAGACCGTCTCCACGTCGCCGATCTCGACGATCTTGCCGAGGTACATCACGGCCACGCGGTCGGCGATGTGCCGGATCACCGACAGGTCGTGGGCCACAAACAGGTACGACAGGCCGAGTTTCGCCTTCAGCTCGTCGAGCAGGTTGATCACGCCGGCCTGGATCGACACGTCCAGCGCGGACACCGGCTCGTCGAGCACGATCAGCTTCGGCTCGAGCGCGAGTGCCCGGGCGATGCCGATGCGCTGGCGCTGACCGCCGGAGAACTCCGCCGGATACCGGTCGGCGTGCTCCGCGCGCAGCCCCACGAGCCCGAGCAGCTCGGGCACGCGCTGGGCGATGCGGGCCTTGTCATAGCCGTGGGTCACCATCGGCTCGGCGATGATGTCACCGATCGGCAGCCGCGGGTCGAGCGCGGCCATCGGGTCCTGGAACACCACCTGCAGGTCGCGCCGGATCTCCTTGCGCCCCTTGCCGTTCAGCTTCGCGACGTCCCGGCCGAGCACCGCCACCGACCCGTTCTGCGGGGCGGCCAGCTCGAGGATCTCCATCAGCGTGGTCGACTTGCCGCAGCCGGACTCGCCGACCAGGCCCAGCGTCTCACCTTCGACGATGTCGAAGCTGATGCCGTCGACCGCCTTGACCACCCCGGCCTTGCGCTTGAGCACCGCGCCCTTGGTGATCTGGTAGTGCTTCTGCAGGTCCTGCACGTCGAGCACGGTGGTGCGCTGGGTGCGCGGCAGCTTCGCGACCGCGGCCTCCTCGATCACCTCGGCGCCGTAGACCTCGGCCGCGTCGGCCTGGGGGCCGGCGAGCTCCTCGGTGCGGATGCAGGCGGCCCGGTGCGTGGTGTCGACCGGCGCGTTCGGGTTGCCCGGGGTGATCGTGAACAGCTCCGGCTCGGCCTGGTGGCACGCGTCGATCGCCAGCGGGCAGCGCGGCGCGAACGGGCAGCCCGAGGGCAGGTTCACCAGCGACGGCGGCTGGCCCTCGATCGGCACCAGCGGCTGCTTCTCGTGCGCGTCGACGCGGGGGATCGAGCCCAGCAGGCCCAGCGTGTACGGCATCCGCGGCTGGGCGTAGATGGTCTCGACCGGGCCCTGTTCCACGGCGCGCCCGGCGTACATGACCATCAGGCGGTCGGCGAACCCGGCGACCACGCCGAGGTCGTGGGTGATGATCACGATGCCGGCGCCGGTCACCTCCTGCGCGGTCTTGAGGACCTCCAGCACCTGGGCCTGCACGGTCACGTCGAGCGCGGTGGTCGGCTCGTCGGCGATGATCAGGTCCGGGTCGTTGGCGATCGCGATGGCGATCACCGCGCGCTGGCGCATACCGCCGGAGAACTCGTGCGGGAACGCCTTGGCGCGCGCGGCGGCGTTGGGGATGCCGACGAGGTCGAGCAGCTCCACGGCCCGGTTGTTGGCCTGCTGCTTGGTCATCGAGCCCTTGGCGTGCACCAGCAGCGCTTCGGCGATCTGCGCGCCCACGGTGTACACGGGCGTCAGCGCCGAGAGCGGGTCCTGGAAGACCATGGAGATCTTCTTGCCCCGCAGCTTGGACAGCTCGACGTCGGACTTGCCGATGAGCTCGCTGCCCTGGAACCGGATCGAGCCGGAGATGCGTGCCTGCGGCGGGAGCAGGCCCATGACCGCCAGCGACGACACCGACTTGCCGGAGCCGGACTCGCCGACGATGCCCAGCACCTCGCCGGCCGCGACCTGGTAGGAGAGCCCGCGGACCGCGTGCACGCGGCCGGATTCGGACGGGAACGACACGTCGAGGTCGGCAACCTCCAGGACCGTGCCGGTGGGCTTCTCGGTCTCCGCGCCCAGGGTGAGTGCGGCGGTCATGCTGTGGCTCCTGTGGTGCTGGGGGACTTCGTCTTCTCTTCGATGCGCTTGCGCTCCTTGCGCCGCGACCGCGACGACGACGGGTCGAGCGCGTCGCGCAGGCCGTCACCCGCGTAGTTCACCGCGAGCACGGTGAGCACGAGGAAGCCCGCCGGGATGTAGAACAGCCAGGGGAAGGTGCGCACCGCGTCGGTGCCGTCGGCGATGAGCGTGCCGAGCGAGACGTCGGGCGACTGCACGCCGAACCCGAAGAACGACAACGAGGTTTCGGTGATGATCGCGACGCCGACGTTGATCGTAGCGTCGATGATCAGCAGCGAGGCCATGTTCGGCACGATGTGCTTGGCGATGATCCGCCAGGACGGCTGGCCCATGAACCGCGCGGCCTTCACGAACTCGCGCTCGCGCAGGGTCAGCGTCATGCCGCGCACGATGCGGGCGGTGATCATCCACTGGAACAACGCGATCAGGCCGACCAGGATCAGCCACGTCTTGCCGCGGAAGGCCGGCGAGAGGATCGAGATGATCAGGAACGGCGGCAGGATCAGCAGCAGGTCCACGAACCACATGGCGATGCGGTCGGTCCAGCCGCCGAAGTAGCCGGCGGCCGCGCCGACGATCGAGGCGACGCCGGTGGAGAACAGCGCGGCCAGCAGGCCGATCGTCAGCGACTTCTGCAGCCCGCGCATGGTCTGCGCGAACATGTCGCCGCCGATCTGGTTCGTGCCGAACCAGTGGTTCCCGTCCGGCGGCAGCAGGTTCGACAGCGGGTCGAGCTCGTCGTAGGACCACGGCGAGTACCACGTGTAGGTGAAGGCCAGCACGTAGAACAGCACGATCACGGCCAGCGAGACGACCGCGAGCTTGTTGCGCAGGAACCGGCGGAGCACGAGCTTGCCGCGGCTGGAGGACTTGCTGTCGGCCTCGTTGCCCGGGTCGACCGCCAGCACGGCGGAGTCGGCGATGTCGGCCTCGTTCACGGGAGCGGCCATCAGATCCTCACCCTCGGGTCGAGCGCGGCGTAGAGCACGTCGGCCAGCCACCCGGCCAGCAGCACGCAGATCGCGATGAACAGGGTCACGGTCGCGACGATGTTGGTGTCCTGCTTCTGGATCCCGGTCACCAGCCAGTCGCCCATGCCGTACCAGCCGAAGATCCGCTCGGTGAAGATGCCGCCCGTGATGAGCAGGCCGAAGCCGAACGCGAACAGCGTCGCCATCGGGATCAGCGCCGTGCGCAGGCCGTGCTTGAACAGTGCGCGCCGGCGCGTGAGGCCCTTCGCCTGGGCGGTGCGCAGGAAGTCGGAGCCGAGCACGTCGAGCATCGCCGAACGCTGGTAGCGGCTGTAGTAGGCGACCTGTGTCAGCACGATCGCCAGTGTCGGCACGATGATGTGCTGCAGCCGGTCGAGCAGCACGTCGCCGAAACTGCCGTCGAGGCCGCTCGTCTCGCCCTGCACGATGAAGAACTGGTACCCGCCGAGCAGGTTGTCGTTCACCGACTGGGCGCCCGCCTTGAGGATCGTGGCGATCACGAAGACCGGGGTCGACAGCACGACGAACGAGAACGTGGTGGCCACGTAGTCGCTGACCTTGTACTGCCGGATCGCGCTCACCACACCGACGAGCACGCCGATGATGATGCCGATCGTGATGCCCAGCAGGAACAGCCGCAGGCTCACGCCGGCCCGGCGGAAGAGCTCGTCGGTGATCGGCTGGTCGGCGACCGTGCGGCCGAAGTTCCCGTGCAGCACGCCACCGAGCCAGGTGAAGAAGCGCTCGGGGATCGGCTGGTTCAGGTAGAGCTCGGCCGCCTTGGCGTCGATAGTGGACTGCGGAGCAGGGGGGTTCCGCAGCTTCAGCGCGTCGAGCGGGCTGAAAGCCAGCGACGCCAAGGAAAAGGCCGCGAAGGTGGCGACCAGGCACAATGCCACGTAGTTGACGAGGCGGCGGAGGAGGAAGCCGATCACGGTTTCCTCGATTCACCGGGGACGGAGGTTCCACTCCGACCCGACGGCCACGCCTGGCTCTCGCCCGATTGAGTTTTCGTCGAAAACACTTGCCGGTGCTGCCTTCCGAATGCTGCTGACGCTCGTTGTCGGCGCAGCATAATCCGGAGAAGGCCCTTCGAACTTCGTTCCCAGGCAACCAAATAATCACGATTTTCGCCGCGGGCACGTGAAGGACCGACTTTCGGGTGTTGCGGTGGACGGGGCTCGCGCGGTATTCACTACGTGCGGTTCGTCGCGGTGGGTGTGTGGGCGAATACCGCGGATCACGTTCCGGAAATGTTTCCGGGGGCGGACGGAAATGTTGCGAACGCCTGCGGAACAGGGGAAACGGACATACCGGTCATGGTTTGGACCTGTTCGCCCGGCCGGCGGAGGTCCAGTCCTGTGTGCCGGACCCGCTTCGTCCACAGTGGCCGGTCGGAGCCGTGTCCGGCTGAACGGCGCTCGACGGAGCTGTGCCCGACCGAACAGCGCTGATGATCGAACAGTGCCCGATCATCAGGGCCCAGTGGATCTTCGCGCACAGCAAAGAACCCCGCCACCGGATTCCGGTGACGGGGTTCTTCGTCGAGACTGAGTGATCAGTCCAGGTAGTCCCGGAGGACCTGGGACCGCGACGGGTGCCGCAGCTTCGACATCGTCTTCGACTCGATCTGGCGGATGCGCTCACGCGTGACGCCGTAGACCTGGCCGATCTCGTCGAGCGTGCGCGGCTGACCGTCGGTGAGACCGAAGCGCAGCCGGACGACGCCCGCCTCGCGCTCGGACAGCGTCTGCAGCACCGACTGGAGCTGGTCCTGCAGCAGCGTGAACGACACCGCGTCGACCGCGACGACCGCTTCGGAGTCTTCGATGAAGTCACCGAGTTGCGAGTCGCCCTCGTCGCCGATGGTCTGGTCCAGCGAGATCGGCTCACGCGCGTACTGCTGGATCTCCAGGACCTTCTCCGGCGAGATGTCCATCTCCTTGGCGAGCTCCTCGGGCGTCGGCTCGCGGCCGAGGTCCTGCAGGAGTTCGCGCTGTATACGGCCGAGCTTGTTGATGACCTCGACCATGTGCACCGGGATGCGGATGGTGCGGGCCTGGTCGGCCATCGCGCGGGTGATCGCCTGGCGGATCCACCACGTGGCGTACGTCGAGAACTTGTAGCCCTTGGTGTAGTCGAACTTCTCCACCGCGCGGATCAGGCCGAGGTTGCCTTCCTGGATGAGGTCCAGGAACGCCATGCCGCGGCCGGTGTAGCGCTTGGCCAGGGAGACCACGAGCCGGAGGTTCGCCTCCAGCAGGTGGTTCTTGGCGCGCTCGCCGTCGCGCACGATCCACTTGAGATCGCGGCGCATCTGGGTGACGAGCTTTTCGCCCTCCTCCTCGGCGGTGCGCACGCGCTCGGCGGCGTAGAGACCCGCCTCGATGCGCTTGGCGAGCTCCACCTCCTCCTCGGCGTTGAGCAGCGCGACCTTGCCGATCTGCTTGAGGTAGGCGCGCACCGAGTCGGCCGAGGCGGTGAGCTCGGCGTCCTTGCGCGCCTGGCGCAGCGCCTCGGACTCCTCCTCGTCCCAGACGAAGTCGGGGTTGTCCGAGGACTTCGGCCCCTTCTCGGCGGCTGCGTTGCTACGGCGGCGCGCGGCCGGTGTCTCCGTCTCCTCGGCTTCGTCTTCCGAGTCGTCGGAGTCGTCTTCGGCGACGTCGTCGTTGACCGTCTCGTCGACGACGTCGACCTCGACCTCTTCCAGGTCGGACAGGTCCGGGCTGTCGAGTTCGGCCTCGTCGAGGTCGACCGGGCCGTCCGGGTCGCCGTCGTCGGTCTTGGGCGCCTTGGTGGTGGCCTTCTTGGCCGGCGCCTTCTTGGCCGGAGCCTTCTTCGCGCCGGCAGACCTGGTGGCGGTCTTGGGTTTCGCCGCGCCGGTGGCTGCCTCGTCGGCCGGCTCGCCGGCTGCGGTCGCTGTCTTCGTCCCGCTTCGGGTTGCGGTTCTTGCGGCTGCCACTTACGCCCTTTCGCAGCGGTCGATCATGACGAGCCGAGGTATCGCCACCTCGGCTGCCTCACATTCGGGGAACACGCCTCGGCCTGCGGTTTTCACTCCCGCAGCCGTGGGCCGCGTTCCATTGTAACGACGGCCGGGCAGTGCGTCGCGAAGCGATCACCCTCCGGCCTGCCGCACGGTACCCGCACGTGACCTTCCCGTGACCCGCGCGTAGGTTTCGCGGCCGGTCACGAGCGTCACCGGGTCAGTGCTCGATCAGTGCTCGATGCCCTCGGCCGCGGCCGCGGCGGCGCCGACGATGCCCGCGTTGTTCTGCAGCGACGCCACGATCACCGGCGTCCGGACGTCCAGCAGCGGCACCCACTTCTCCGCCTTCTTGCTGACGCCGCCGCCGACGATGAACAGATCCGGCCAGATCAGGTTCTCCAGCACGGTCAGGTAACGGTGTACCCGCTTGGCCCACTGGTGGTAGCTCAGGCCCTCGTTGTCCTTCACCGACGCCGCGGCGCGCTTCTCCGCGTCGTGGCCGTCGACCTCGAGGTGGCCGAACTCGGTGTTGGGCACGAGCTTGCCGTCGTGGAACACGGCGCTGCCGATGCCGGTGCCGAAGGTCAGCAGGGCGGTGACGCCGGTGCGCGCGGATTCGTCGCCGAAGCGGATCTCGGCCATGCCGGCCGCGTCGGCGTCGTTGAGCATCGCCACGTCCGCGACGCTCTTGCCGAGGCGCTTGGCGAACAGCGCGTCGGCGTCCGTGCCGATCCAGGCGTGGTCGATGTTGGCCGCGGTGTGCGCGACCCCCTTCTTGACCACCGCCGGCAGCGTCACGCCGACCGGTCCGTCCCACTCCGCGATGTGCACGATCTCGGCCACCACGTCCGCGACGGCCTCCGGCGTGGACGGCTGCGGCGTCTCGATCCGGTGTCGCTCGCCGATGAGCTGTCCCGTTTCCAAATCGACCAGCGCGCCCTTGATCCCGCTGCCGCCGATGTCGATTCCGAAACCTCGGGTCGCCGTCACTGACGTGGTCCCTTCTCGCACGATTCAGAAGTCTGCTCCGGAGACTTTAACCGGGTGTGGTGACATGTCGGACGTGGGAGTTGACGAGTCGTTGCTGAAAAGCGTTGCGGAGCAGGTGGCGGTCGAGGCGGCCGGGCTGGTGCGGGCGGCCTGGACCGCCATGCAGGCGGGCGAGGTGGTCCGCGTGGACACCAAGTCGGCGGACACCGACGTGGTCACCGCGATCGACAAGGAGTCCGAGGAGCTGGTGCGCCGGCGGCTGGCCGAGCTGCGCCCGGGTGAGCCCGTGCTCGGGGAGGAGGGCGGCGGCGCCGCGGCCGGGTCCGGGGTGACGTGGGTGGTGGACCCGATCGACGGGACCGTCAACTTCCTCTACGGGCTGCCGGCGTTCGCCGTGTCGCTGGCCGCGCAGGTCGACGGGGTGTCGGTCGCCGGCGCGGTCGTGGAACCCGTCAGCGGCCGCCGCTGGACGGCCGCGCGGGGCCAGGGCGCCTGGCTCGACGGACGGCGCCTGTCGGCGTCCTCCCCGACGCGCCTGGACCTGTCGCTGGTCGGCACCGGGTTCGCCTACGCGCGCGACCGTCGCGTGCGCCAGGGCGCCCTCGCGGGCGAGCTGCTCGGGCACGTGCGGGATCTCCGCCGCGGCGGGGCGGCGTCGCTGGAGCTGTGCGCGGTCGGCGCGGGCTGGCTCGACGCGTACTTCGAGCACGGCCTGCACCGCTGGGACTGGGCCGCCGGGGCGCTCGTCGCGGCCGAGGCCGGCGCGACGATCCTCCTGCCGGGCTCGGCACCCGACCTCGGCGACGACGTGACCTTCGCGGCGGCGCCCGGCATCGCGGAGCCGCTGCGGCAGGTGCTGGCTTCGCTGAACGCCAAGAGCGTCTGACGCGTGCCCTGGACCCCCGCCCGGGGGTCCAGGGTCAGCAGGTGACGTCGCGGGCCGCGGCGAGCAGCGTCTGGTCGATCACGGGCGCGCCGGGGCCCGAGGACTGCTCGTTGCCGCCCCCGCCCTGGTGGGACTTGGACCAGTCGGCGAGCTTCCGGAGGATCTGGAGCGCCTCGGGGCGCGGGCGGACGTCGTCGAAGAGCGTGCCGGTGACGAGGTCGACGCTGGCGTCCTTGCGGTTGTCGCGCACGAGCTCGGCACACGGCACCACGAGGCTCACCGTGCGCGCGGCCGCGGCGCCGTTCTCGCCGTAGCGGATCTGGCCGCGGCACTTGGCGTCGCCCTTGGGGTAGGCCGGATCGTTGGCCGGGTCGCCGATGGCGGTGAAGCCGAGCTCGCGCAGGGCCGTGGTCGTGATGCCGCCCTGGCCGCGCGTGGTGCTGGCGTTGAGGACCTTGAGCGCCACCTTGTCGGGCGGCACGGGGGAACGGTCGTCGAGGCCGTTGTGGGCCACCGTCGTGTAGGTGGTGCCCGGTGGCGGGGTGGGCGCCGGCGTGCAGAGCACGGCCTCGTCGACGTCCCCTCGGCTGACCACGGCGTTCACCCACACGAACACCGCGCCGAGGGCGAGCACCCCGATCACGATGAGCGCGGGCAGCGGCCGGTGCTTGCGATAGGGCCGCGCACCACGGTCCCCCGAGCCGTTCCCCGACGCCACCTGCCCCGTCCCTTCCCGAACGCGGAAACCCCATCCGCGGACCCCAGCCCGAGGAACCTCACGACCCCGTGGCGCCGCGCGCCCCGGTCGATGTCGTCCCCCGGTGTCGTCCCTGGTGTACCAGGCGACACCGTGCGGGCCGCCGTAGCCGCCCAGCCTAGGCGTTCCGCGCCGCACCCGGTGGCGCGGGTCACCCTGTGCCCGCCCCGTCCCCGCCGAGGCCGGGCCGCGAATCCCCGGTCCGCCGATCGCACCACGGAGACCTCCGCGGGAGCAAGCGGACACCGCTGCCGGGTGATCTTCGCGACGCGCGGGCAACCTGACCGGAGCGAAGCCGTCTCACCTGCGGGTTCCCCCTGTCGGGTGACGAAATTCAAGCAATGTGCGACTCGGTGCGGAGCTCGGCGAACGGTGAGCTACCCTTCGCGGGCTCCGGCCGCAGGAAGAGGGGCACCTGGCTGAGACCTCGGTCACTGCGGGCGCCGGGCACAAACAGGGGCGCTGGAACGTTGACCAGCGGCACGACCGGCTCACGGGCACGCCCGGGGGACCGGAAGAACAAGACAAGCTGATTCGCAGGGGTGAGGGACACATGGCTACCGACTACGACGCTCCGCGCCGCAGCGAAGCCGACGAGCTGGCCGAAGACTCGTTGGAGGAGCTGAAGGCCCGGCGGAACGAGAACCAGTCCGGCGTCGTCGACGTCGACGAGGACGCGAACGCCGAGAACTTCGAGCTTCCTGGTGCCGACCTTTCCGGGCTTTCCGGTGAGGACATGACCGTGAAGGTCGTGCCGAAGCAGGCGGACGAGTTCACCTGCTCGGTCTGCTTCCTGGTGCACCACCGCAGCAGGCTCGCCGAAGACAACGGCGGCCGGCTGATCTGCCGCGACTGCGCCTGAGCACAGCCTGCGCCTGACGGCGTACGGGGATCTCGTACAGGACTTCAGGGAAACACAGGTTTTTCAGGGGAAACACAGTCGCGGCGGTCCGGGGAAGCTCGCTCGCGAGCTGGATAAAGGGGGTCGGCCCACCAGGCCGGCCCCCTTCCGCGTCCGCGGGACCGGTTCCGCGGACGCGGCGGGTGCGCCCGCTCAGGAACGGGCGCGCAGCAGTTCGGCGACGCGCTTCGGCTTGCGCGTGCTGAACAGCCAGTACGGCGTGGGGTCGGCCGGGTCCGTGAGCTGCACGCGGACCGCCGGGCCCACCCAGCCGCGGTGCATGACGAACGCGGCCGGGTCGCCGTCGCGCCCGAGGGCGCGGCGCTTGTCGTCCTTCTCGAGGATCTCGACCACGCCCGCGAAGCGCAGCGGCAGGTGTGCGTCGCCGACCCACAGTTCCGGCTCGTCACCGCTCGTCACCCGCACGCGGGAACGGCCGAGCGACAGCAGCAGCGCGCCCATCACGACGATGGCGATCGGCAGCGGGATCCACACCGGGATCGAGGGGTACCCGAGGTGGATCTCCACGCCGAGCAGGATCGCGCCGAGCATCGGCAGCGGCCAGCCCCACCACGGCACGTACAGCCGTTCGGAGTGCGCCAGGCCGCGCTTCACGGCGGTGTTCACGGTGTCAGCCACGCGACAAGGGTAGTCTCGCCGCCCGTGTCCAGCGTTCAGGTACTCCTCACCCGGCTCGACCCCGGCGTCCCGTTGCCCGCGTATGCGCGGCCCGGCGACGCCGGCGCCGATCTCGTCACCACCTCGGATATCGTGCTCGGGCCCGGCGAACGCGGGGTGGTGGGAACCGGCGTCGCGATCGCGCTGCCGCCGGGGTTCGCGGGGTTCGTCCACCCGCGCTCGGGGCTCGCGGCCCGCGTGGGCCTTTCGGTGGTGAACACCCCCGGCACGATCGACGCGGGGTACCGCGGTGAGATCCGGATCTGCCTCATCAACCATGATCTTCACGAGCCGGTGGTGCTCGCGCGCGGCGACCGGATCGCCCAGCTGGTGATCCAGCGGGTCGAGCAGGCCGTGTTCGTGGAGGTCGCCGAACTCGGTGACACCGAACGTGGCGCCGGTGGTTACGGCTCGACGGGCGGGCACGCCACACTGGTCCCGGACGTGCCCGGCGCGGACGCGGGCACTGGGGAAGGAACGGAGAAGTAGTGGGGATCTTCGGACGCAAGCGCAAGTCCGGCAGCGCGGTCGACGGGGTGACCGAGCACGGCGACGGCGCTGCGGGCGACACCGGGGCGGACGCCGACGACGCGATCGAACCCGAGAACCAGCTGTCGGAGACCGAGCAGGGGCCTTTCGACGTCGCCGACGCCGAAGAGGACGGCATCCCGCGCATCGACCTCGGGTCGGTGCGGGTCCCGGTCCCGGACGGCTCGCAGGTGCAGGTCGAGATGGACCCGGAGGCCGGTGGTGTCCGCGCGGTCCACGTGGTGACCGAGCAGGGCCAGATCACGGTCAGCGCCTACGCGGCGCCGCGCTCCGGCGGCCTGTGGCGCGAGGTCGGCACCGAGCTGGCCGACCAGCTGCGCGCCGACGGCGCGAAGGTGACCGTCGGCCGCGGCGAGTGGGGCCTGGAGCTGTCCGCCATCGTCGGCGACGTCGCGCTGCGCTTCGTCGGGGTGGACGGCCCGCGCTGGATGCTGCGCGGCGTGATCGCCGGTCCGCAGTCGCAGTCCGCCCAGGCTCCCGACGTGCTGCGCATGATCGTGCGCCACACGATCGTCGACCGCGGCGACTCCCCGATGCCGGTGCGCACCCCGCTCCCCATCACGCTCCCGGAAGCCGTCGCGCAGCACATCGCCGAGCAGCAAGAAGGCTGACAGCCCACGCGGCGAAGGCCCCGGCACTCACCCGTGCCGGGGCCTTCGCCCGTTGCAGTCACTGCTCACCGCCCGCGGCGGGCCTGAACCAGCCCTTCAGGAACCCGACCAGGCTCGCCCGCCCCAGCATCTCGCGGTCGCGCCCGAAGCCGGCCAGTTCGACCACCTCCAGCTCGCCCCTCGGCAGCACCCCGGCCCACTCGCGCGCCACCGCCACCGGGTGCACCAGGTCCCCGGCGCAGCCGCCGATCCCGGCCGGCACGGCGACCGTCGCGAGCTCGGCCAACGACGGCGCCCGGCGCCCCGCCGCGACCCGCAGCCCGGCCACCAGTTCCTTTCCCTGCCGGCGCCACGCCCGTGAAAGCTCGTCGACCAGCCACCCCGGGCTCCCGGCGGCCGCGGCGGCCAGCGCGCCCTCGACCCCCTGGGAGGCCACCAGATCCGCTG
Source organism: Amycolatopsis sp. NPDC049253 (assembly GCF_040678995.1). Lineage (NCBI taxonomy): Bacteria > Bacillati > Actinomycetota > Actinomycetes > Pseudonocardiales > Pseudonocardiaceae > Amycolatopsis > Amycolatopsis sp. NPDC049253. The sequence goes on from NZ_JBFAQX010000003.1 coordinate 270,958, forward strand.
AGGCGCGAGCCGCGACGGCCGCGGCCGCTGACCCGGGTTCGCCGTTCCAGGCCGGGAGCGCGCACACCAGCCCCTCGCAACGGCCCGGGTTCGCCACCGCCCACTCGGCGGCCAGGTGCGCGCCGAACGAGACGCCCCCGACGACCAGCGACCCGTGCACGCCCGCCAGGCGGTCCAGCTCTTCGAGGTACCCGTCGGCGAGCGCGGCGCCGGGCGGCGGGGGAGGCGCGATCAGCCGGGCGCCCACCGAGGCCAACGGGCCGGTGAACACCGACTGGACGAACACTTCGTCGGACCCCGTTCCGGGCAGCAGGACGACGGGCAGGTTCCGGATTGCGGACGTCACGTTGCGATCTTGGCGCAAACCCGTTTCGCTGATGTGAACCACAGCTACGCTGGATTACGCACGGGCCGCGAAGTCGGGGGCCCCGGAGCACAGGAGCACACCATGTCCGCCAAGGACGGCGGCTACTTCAGCCGGTTGGTTCGCAAGCTGACCAGCGACGTCGAGGACCTCGACGCCGACGAGATGTCCGAGAGGTCCGGGGCCGAAGGTGCTCGCCGTGCCTGTGACTGCCGGTCCGGCGAAGAGGCGACAGTGCTCGGCAGGCTGCGCAGCGTCGAGCTGTGCCCGAGCGAGGGAACTCCGACGCTCCAGGCCGAGCTGTTCGACGGGACACAGGGCGTGACGCTAATCTGGCTGGGCCGACGCCGGATCCCCGGTATCGAGCCGGGTCGGACCATCAAGGTCCGCGGCCGGATGGCAGAGCGTGACGGCCAGAAGGTGCTGTACAACCCGTACTACGAACTCCAGAGCCCGGTAGGTTGATCGACTCCCGTGACTGAACCCGCTCCCCGCGACGAGAAGCACGTGCCCGAAGGCGGGGACGAAAAGCAGGACAGCGACCAGCACCACACCGACGCCGGAACCGACACCGAGAAGCCCGAACCCACGTTGCTGGAGCAGATGGGCGGCGTGTCGGGCCTGTTCTACTCGTCGGTGCCGGTGATCGTGTTCGTGCTGGTGAACGCCTTCTTCGGGCTGACCGCGGCGATCTGGGGCTCGGTCGGCAGCGCCGTGGCGATCACGGTGCTGCGGATCGTGCGCAAGGAGCCGCTGCAGCCGGCGATCTCGGGGTTCTTCGGGGTCGCGATCGCGGCGTTCATCGCGTTCCGCACGGGTTCGGCCAAGGGCTTCTTCCTCTTCGGCATCTGGGCGAGCCTCGCCTACTGCGGCGTGTTCGTGCTGTCGATCCTCGTGCGCTGGCCGATCGCCGGCGTGGTGTGGAGCGCGCTCAACGGCACCGGCCAGGCCTGGCGCAAGGACAAGCCCTCGCGCTACGGCTACGACATCGCCACGCTCGCGCTGGCCGTGATCTTCGCCGCCCGGTTCGTGGTGCAGCGCTGGCTCTACAACAGCGACTACACCGGCTGGCTCGCGTTCGCGAAGATCGCCATGGGGTACCCGCTCTACGCGCTGGGCCTGCTCGTGGTCGTCTGGGCGGTCCGCCGCTCGGACAAGCGGCTCAAGGCGCTGGCCGAGACGGAGCCGAAGCCGGAGACCGACGCGGAGGTCGAGGCCCGGCTGCGCGAGAAGTACGCGCAGACGCCGACTCCCGAGGCTTAACGGTCTTCTCCAAGACACCGGAAAGGCCCCTCACGCGCTCGTGAGGGGCCTTTCTCGGGTGCTCAGTACCCCAGGGCCGTGCGGATCTCCGGCTCGACGTCCGACGTCGCCACGAACAGCAGTTCGTCGCCGGCCTCCAGCGGGTCCTCCGGCTGCGGCACGATCACGCGGTCGCCGCGCAGGATCGTGACGAGCGCGGCGTCGCGGGGCAGCGCGATCTCGCTCACGGGCTTGCCGGCCAACGGGGTCTCCTCGGGCAGCGTCAGCTCCACGAGGTTCGCCTGGCTCTGGCGGAAGGTCATCAGCCGCACGAGGTCGCCGACGCTCACGGCCTCCTCGACCATCGCGGCGAGCATGCGCGGGGTCGACACGGCCACGTCGACGCCCCAGGCGTCGGTGAAGAGCCATTCGTTGGCGGGGTTGTTCACCCGGGCCACCACGCGGCGCACGGCGAACTCCGTCTTCGCGAGCAGCGACACCACGAGGTTGGACTTGTCGTCGCCGGTCGCGGCGATCACCACGTCGCAGCGCTCGATCCCCGACTCCTCGAGGATCGAGACCTCGCACGCGTCGCCGAGGACCCAGTCGGCCTGCGGCACGGTGTCGGGTTCGAACTGGTCCGCCTCGCGCTCGATCAGCATCACCTGGTGCCGCCCGTCGATCAGCTCGACGGCGATGGAGCGCCCGACGGCGCCGGCACCCGCGATCGCGACCCGCATCAGTTCTCCTCCTCCGGAGCGCGAGCGGCCACGCTCGTCACGTCGCTGACGGTGCCGGAGCGGGCCGCGACGTACACGACGTCGTCGGCCTGCACCATGGTCTTGTTGTCCGGCAGCACGCCGTTGCCGAACCGCATGATGAACGCGACCCGTGCGCCGGTGGCCTCCTGGAGCTCGCGCACGCTGCGTCCGACCCAGCCCTCGTTCAGCGGCAGCTGCAGCAGCGCGACGTTGCCCGACGGATCGCGCCACACCGACGCGACGCCGTCCGGCAGGAGGGTGCGCAGGAAGCGGTCGGTGGTCCACGGCACCGTCGCGACGGTGGGGATGCCGAGCCGCTCGTACACGGCGGCGCGCTTGTGGTCGTAGATCCGCGCGACCACGTGCTCGATGCCGAAGTTCTCGCGCGCGACCCGCGCGGAGATGATGTTGGAGTTGTCCCCGCTCGACACGGCGGCGAACGCGCCGGCCTGTTCGATGCCCGCCTCGATCAGGATTTGCCGGTCGAAACCGACGCCGACGATCTGCTGGCCGTGGAAGTCGCTGCCCAGCCGGCGGAACGCCTGGGGGTTCTTGTCGATGACGGCCACCTCGTGGCCGAGACGCTCCAGCGCCGCGGCCAGGGATGCGCCGACCCGGCCGCACCCCATGATCACCACGTGCACGCCCTGCCTCCTCGTAGGTGGGGGTAAACCCGTCCGTAGGTACCCTCGCGCACCAGCGCTGAACCTACCGCGCGGGGTGGCAGTTACTCCACTGTCGTCCCCGCCACCGCCCTCAACGGAGAAGCTTCGCTTCGCTGTAGATTCACCCAGGTGTCGAAGTTCCCGACCGTGCTGAAGCGCCTGGTGCTCGGACGTCCGTTCCGCAGTGACAGCCTCGGCCACACGCTCCTGCCCAAGCGCATCGCGCTGCCGATCTTCGCGTCGGACGCGCTCTCCAGCGTCGCGTACGCGCCGGAGGAGATCTTCCTGACCCTGAGCTTCGCCGGGCTGTCGGCGTACGCGTTCGCGCCGTGGATCGGGGTGGCCGTGGCGCTGGTCATGCTGACGGTCGTGGCGTCGTACCGGCAGAACGTGCACGCCTACCCGAGCGGTGGCGGTGACTACGAGGTCGCCACGACCAACCTGGGCGGCAAGTTCGGCCTCACGGTGGCCAGCGCGCTGCTCGTGGACTATGTGCTCACCGTCGCGGTGTCCACTTCGTCCGGTGTGGCCAACATCGGCTCGGCGATCCCGTGGGTCGCCGACCACAAGGTGATCACGTCCGTGGTGATCGTCGCGGTGCTGAGCGCGCTGAACCTGCGCGGGGTGCGGGAATCGGGCAAAGCCTTCGCGATCCCCACATACGGCTTCATTGTCGGCATTCTCGTCATGGTCGTGTGGGGCCTGATCGAGGCGGCGACGGGCACCCAGATGCGTGCGGAGAGCGCCGGGTTCACGTTGCACTCCGAGGGCACCTGGACCGGGTTCGCGTTCGTGTTCCTGATCCTGCGGTCGTTCTCCTCCGGTGCCGCGGCGCTGACCGGCGTCGAGGCGATCAGCAACGGCGTGCCGGCCTTCCGCAAGCCGAAGTCGAAGAACGCGGCGACCACGCTGCTGCTCATGGGCGTGCTCGCGGTGACGATGCTCATCGGCATCATCACGCTCGCCGTGATCACAAAGGTGAACTTCGCCGACAACCCGGCCGAGCAGTTGCAGGGCGCGCCCGCGGGGTACCAGCAGAAGACCATCGTGGCGCAGATCGCGCAGGCGGTGTTCGCGGACTTCCCGCCGGCGTTCTACTACATCTCCTTTTCCACCGGCATCATCCTGCTGCTGGCGGCCAACACGGCGTTCAACGGTTTCCCGGTGCTCGGCTCGATCCTCGCGCAGGACCGGTACCTGCCGCGGCAGCTGCACACGCGCGGCGACCGGCTGGCGTTCTCCAACGGCATCCTGTTCCTCGCGATCTTCGCGCTGGTGCTGATCATCGCGTTCGACGCGGAGGTCACGCGCCTCATCCAGCTCTACATCGTGGGCGTGTTCGTGTCGTTCACGGTGAGCCAGGCGGGCATGATCCGGCACTGGAACCGATTGCTGGCCAAGGAAACCGACGGCGCGGTGCGGCGGCGGATGCGGCGCTCGCAGACGGTGAACGCGATCGGCCTGACGATGACCGGCACCGTGCTGGTCATCGTGCTGATCACCAAGTTCCTGCTCGGCGCGTGGATCGCGATCGCGGCGATGGTGGCGATCTTCGTGCTGATGACGGCGATCCGGAAGCACTACGACCGCGTCGCCGAGGAACTCAAGGAGCTCGACGACACCCCGACCGTGCTGCCCTCGCGCAACCACGCGATCGTGCTCGTGTCCAAACTGCACCGCCCGACCCTGCGTGCGCTGGCCTACGCCAAGGCGATGCGGCCCGACGTGCTCGAGGCCGTGACGGTGAACGTCGACGACGCCGACACCCGCCGGCTCACCGCCGAGTGGGATGCGCACAAGTTCAAGGTGCCGCTGAAGGTCGTCGAGTCGCCCTACCGTGAAATCACGAAGCCGGTGCTGGACTACGTGAAGCGTGTGCGCGGCGACAACCCGCGCAACGTGGTCACCGTGTTCATCCCGGAGTACGTGGTGGGCCACTGGTGGGAGCAGGTGCTGCACAACCAGAGTGCGTTGCGGCTCAAGGGAAGGCTGCTGTTCCAGTCGGGTGTCATCGTCGCGAGCGTACCGTGGCAGCTGGAGTCTTCGGCGAAAGCGGCCGAGCGCGAACGCCGGGCCCGACCCGCGGCCGGCGACGTGCGACGTGGGTTCGCGGCGAGCGCCGGTGGTGCCGCGAAGCCCGTGGAAACCCCCAAACCGGCCAAGGAAACTGCTGAATGACGGAGAACTGGCTCGGCCGCGTGCTCGAGCTCGAGATCGGCCCGGTCGCCCACGGCGGCCACTGCGTGTCGCGTGTGGACGGACGGGTGGTGTTCGTGCGCCACGGGTTGCCGGGCGAGCGCGTGCGCGCCGAGGTGACCGAGGACAAGGGCGGTTCGTTCTGCCGGGCGGACGCGGTGGAGGTGCTCGACGCTTCGGAGCACCGCGTCACGCCGCCGTGCCCGCTGGCCGCCCCGGGCGGTTGCGGTGGCTGCGACTGGCAGCACGCCGACCCGGAGTACCAGCGCGTCTTGAAGGCGGCCGTGGTCGCCGAGCAGCTGGAACGCCTGGCGGGCATCACGCGTGACGTCGTGGTGGAGCCGCTCGACGGCGGCCCGCTCGGCTGGCGCAGCCGCGTGCGGCTCGTGGCCGGGCGGGACGGCCGCGCCGGGCTGCGCGCGCACCACAGCCACCGCGTCGTCGCGCTCGACGACTGCCCGATCGCGGTGCCGGGCACGCTCGACGTCGCGCTGGCCAAGCGCTGGCGCCCGGGCACCGAGCTGGAGACGACCACCGACGGCGACGGGCACACGCACCTGCGCGAGCTCTCCACCGTCCACGGCCGCACGAAGTCGCGCCAGCTGTCCGGGGGCCTCGCCGTGCAGCACGCCGCCGGCCGCGACTGGCGGCTCGACGCCCACGGCTTCTGGCAGGTGCATCCCTTCGCGGCGGAGACGTTCGCGCAGCTCGTGCGCGAGTGGGCCGAGGCTCCACGCGGTGGGGTCGCCTGGGACCTCTACGCCGGCGTGGGCCTGTTCGCGTCGGTGCTGGCCGAGCAGGTCGGGCCGGACGGGCACGTGCTCGCCGTGGAGTCCGGCCGGCAGGCGGTGACGGACGGCGAGCGCAACCTCGCGGACCTGCCGCAGGTGTCGTGGCGCGAGGGTCGGGTCGAACTCGCGCTGGCGGACGCGCCTAAGCCCGTCGACGTGGTCGTGCTCGACCCGCCGCGCAAGGGCGCGGGGCGCGCGGTGGTGGACGCGATCGCGGCGGGTTCGCCCGACCGGATCGTGTACGTCGCCTGCGACCCCGCGGCGCTCGCACGCGACCTGGCGACCTTCGCCGACCACGGGTATTCGCTCACGGACCTGCGGGCGTTCGACGCCTTCCCGATGACCCACCACGTGGAGTGCGTCGCGCTGCTGCAGTAATTTTGTCGGTGGCACAGGTCACACTGGCGGCATGGCTCTGCTCGACGACTTCGACCGCGCCGCGGCGGCGGTCCAGGCGGTGGTTTCTTCGGTGCGCGACGACCAGTGGGCGCTGCCCACGGCCTGTGCGGAGTGGGACGTTCGCGCGGTGGTCAACCACCTAGCGCACGGCAATGCGCGGGTGGCGGAATGGGCCGGGGCGGGCCCGGCGGCGCCACCGGGCGACTACCTCGGCGCCGATCCGCCCGGCGCGTTCACGGCTTCGGTGGCGCGGGCGCGCTCGGTCCTGGCCGAGCCCGGCCTGGCGACGCGCCTGGTGACCACCCCGCTCGGCGACGTGCCCGGCTCCCTGCTGGTCCACCTGCGGCTCAACGAGTACCTCGCGCACGGCTGGGACATCGCCGACGCCACGGGCCAGCCGACGGACCTCGTGCCCGACCTGGCCGAGCAGGCGCTCGAATCCTGGCGAACGCGGTTCGGCGACCAGGCCCGGCCACCCGGCGGCCCCTTCGCGCCGGAGCAACCGGCTCCCCCGGACGCGAGCGTCGCCGATCGGCTGGCGGCTTTCCTGGGGCGGACTCCGGTGCGCGTGCTCAGGCCTTGATCGCGCCCGCGATCTTGGGCACGACCTCGGTCAGGCCGTAGGGCACGCTCAGCGCCGAGGGGAACGCCAGGGCGATCGCCGTGGTGATGTCGAGTGCGACGTACGAGCCGCGGCGCACGGCGGGGAGCTGCTGGAACAGCGGCAGCGCCTCGGTCTGCGCGCGGCTGCCCGGGGTGGTGTAGGTGAGCACGAGGACGTCGGCGTCGATGAGGTCCAGGCGTTCCGGGCTGATCTGCGAGCGGCCCGGGATCGAGGTCTGGGGCAGCGACGTCACCTTCGGCGAGAGCACCAGGCCCAGCTGCGCGAAGAACAGGGCGGACGCGTCCTGGGCGCTGCTGATCGTAGTGATCGTGCCGTCGCCGGTGACCGGGCCGATGGTGAACGTGCGCCCGGCGAAGCTCGGGTTGGCGTCCTTCGCGGCCTTGATCCGGGCCTCGACGTCGGTCACGAGCTTCTCGGCCTCGGGGGAGCGGCCCAGTGCGGTGGCGACGCGGCGCGTGGTGACCTGCCAGGTGTCCTTGTTGTACCCGGAGGCGGACGACCGCGTCGGGGCGATCGCGCTGAGCGTCTTGTAGTCCTGGGCCAGCGTGGACCGGTCGGCGCCGAGGATGAGGTCCGGCGTGAACGCGGCGATGCGCTCGTACGGCAGCTGCGTGTCGGCGAACAGCTCCGGCGGGTGGGCGCCCGCCTTGACCTTGAGCCACGGCGACATCCCGCCCGGGAGGAACTTGCCCAGGTCAGGGGTGATGAGGGGCACGACGCCGAGCGCGACGGCCGCGTCGGAGTCGCGGTACTGGCCCACCGACACCACGCGCCGCGGCGGCCGGGGGATCGTCGTGGTGCCTTCGCCGCCCTTCACGTCGACCGGGAAGCCTGGTGCGGCCGGACCGCTCGCGGCCGGGGTCTCCCCGGCGCTGGAACAAGCCGCCAGGGTCAGCCCGGCGGACACCCCCACCGCGGCTTTGAGCACACCGCGCCGCCCCACCAGGCCAGAAGTCATGCCGGGGATATTAGGTAAGCATTGCCTATTCTTGCAACGGCGTCAGCGCCTCTTGAGCGCGAAACCGGCCGCGAGCCCCGTCACGGTCAGCAGCGCGCCGACGCCGAGCAACAGCCAAGAGCCCAGCGCCGGCCCGATGCCCGCGGCCGGGAACTCGTCCGCGTACGCGGGCAGTGTCCGCAGGAGGTAGCGCACGGCGATCCCGGCGATGACGAGCCCGGGCAGCATCGCGAACGCCAGCGGCTCGTCGCTGTGGCGCTTGAGCGTGACCCACGCGAGCGCGAAGGCGGCCGCGAGCGCCACCGCGCAGACGATCCTCAGCGCCAGGCTCAGCTCGGGGCCGAGGTCGTCGGCGGGCAGCTTGCCGGGCAGGGAGTGGGCCGTCGGCAGGACGAGGGCCACCCCGCCCGCCACGGCCGTGCCGGCCACCAGCACCGCCCGCGTCCCGCGCAGCGACCCACCGCTCACGAACACCTCCACCAGGCCAGGGGACCCGAGTGTACGGGCGCCGTGACCGGTTCCACTGCCTCCGGACGGACGCTTGTGGACGGTGCCCGCTCACCGGAAACCCGGCTCGCGTGGTGATCTCCGCCGCCTCAGGCGTAATCCTTCTTGATCAGGTCCGCGCACTTCTCGCCGATGGCCATCGTGGTGATGCACGGGTTCACGGTCACCAGGAACGGCATTACCGACGCGTCCGCCACCCGCAAGCCCTCGACACCGCGAACGCGCAGGCGGGTGTCGAGCACGGCGTCCGGGTCGCCGTCCGGGCCCATCCGGGCGGTGCACGCGGGGTGGTAGACGGTGTTGTGGGTCTTGCGCAGGTAGTCGGCTATCTCGTCGTCGCTCACGCAGTCACGGCCCGGTGAGAGCTCGATACCGGCCCACTCGTCGAGCGCCGGCTGCGCGGCGATCTCGCGGGCCAGCTTCACGCCGTGGGTCATCACGCGCATGTCGTGCTCGTCGGTGAAGTACCGCGGGTCCACGCGGGGCTTGTCGCGGAAGTCGCGCGTGCGCAGGCGGACGGTGCCGCGCGAGCGGCTGCGCGTGACGTTCGGCGTGAGGCAGAAGCCGTTTTCCGTGGTCGGGTAGCCGTGGCGCAGCGTGTTCAGGTCGAAGGGCACCGAACCGTAGTGGAACATCAGGTCCGGCCGGTCCAGACCTTCTTCGGTGCACGTGAAGATGCCGATCTCCCACCACTGCGTGGACTCGGTGACCATCGGCTGCAGCGCGTCCCACTGGACCAGGCCCTCGGGGTGGTCCTCCAGGTTCGAGCCGACGCCGGGGGAGTCCACGAGCACGTCCACGCCCACCTCGCGCAGGTGCCCGGCGGGCCCGATGCCCGAGAGCATCAGCAGCTTCGGCGTGTCGATGGCGCCGGAGCTCACGATCACCTCGCGCCGCGCCGTCACGGTCGTGTGGTGGATCAGGTCGGGGTGCTGCAGCTCGACGCCGGTGCAGCGGCGGCCGTCGAACAGCAGCCGCTTGGCCCGCGCGCCGGTGCGCACCTCCAGGTTCTTGCGCGTGTCCAGGATCGGGTGCAGGTACGACACCGAGGCCGAGGAGCGCACGCCGTCCTCGCGCGCGTTGATCTGGAACCAGTTCGCGCCATGGGTCACCGTCTTGCCGGAGTTGAACTCCGTGGTCGGGATGCCCGCCTGCTCGCACGCCGCGAGCATCGCGACACCCGCGGGATCGCGCGGCGGCACGGACCGGATCGTGACGGGTCCGGAGCGGCCGTGGTGCTCGCCGGGGCCGTCGTTGGTCTCGAGTCGTCGGTACAGCGGGAAGATGTCGGCGGCCGACCAGCCCGGCAGGCCGAGGGAAGCCCACTCGTCGAGGTCTTCGGCCGGCGCCCAGAACGCGATGCACGAGTTGTGCGACGAACACCCGCCGAGCACCCGCGCGCGAGCCTGGCGAAGGTAGGAGTTGCCGGCTTCCTGGGGCTCCACCAGGTAGTCCCAGTCGTAACCGGATTCCAGCAGCGCCATCCAGTTCGTCAGCTCCAGCACGGCGGGGTCGTCCACATCGGACGGTCCGGCTTCCAGCAGGCAGACGGTGACGTCCGGGTCCTCCGAAAGTCTCGCCGCCACCACCGAACCCGCCGTGCCGCCGCCGACCACCACGTAGTCGAACTCGTTCACCGGGACTCCTCCTTTTCGGACTGCTCCGCCGACGGCACCGAGGCGTGGCCCGCCAGCACCCCGATGCGGTGGCGTTGCACGAACCAGTAGTAGGCGAACCCGCCGGCCGCGAACACGCCGACGAACAGCACCGAGCTCCAGCGCAGGTACCAGTGGAACGGCGGGGACGCGTTGTAGATCTCCGTGCGCGGCCACGCGAGGTTCACGGTCATGCCGATGCCCCACAGCACCGCGAGCACGTTCACCGGCAGGCCCCAGCGCCCGAGCGAGAACCGCCCGGGCGGGCAGTCCTTGCGCGGCCAGCCGCCGCGCACGCGCTTGATCAGCATCGGGACCGTGACCAGCAGGTAGGCCAGGTAGATCAGGATGATCGCGAGGCTCGTGATCGCCGAGAAGATCTGCGACGAGTTGATGTTCACCAGCAGCAGCGCGATCGCGATCACGCCGATCACGATCGCGGGCAGCACCGGCGTGCCGGTCTTCTTGCTCACCCGCGCGAGCCGCGACCCGCCGGGCAGCGCGTTGTCGCGGGCCATCGCGAACGCGATCCGGATCGCCGCCGTGTGCACCGCCAGCACGCACACCGTGATCGCGATGAACACCACGAACAGGAAGATCCGCCCGATCGCCGGCCCGAGCGCGTCGGTCAGCACGAACTGCAGGCCGACCGTGCCGAGCTCCGGCGCGTGAATGTTGCCGACGGCCATCAGCGCGAACAGGATGATCAGCCCGCCGAGCAGGAACGACGCGACGAGCGCGCGCATGATCGCCTTCGGCGCGTTGCGGTGCGGGTCCACCGACTCCTCGCCGAGCGAGGCCGCCGTGTCGAACCCGTACATCACGTACGACGACGCGATGGCCGCGATGAGGAACGCGCCGAGGTAGCCGCCCGCGTGCCCGGCGCCGGTGCCGTTCGTCTGCGTGACCACGCCGGGGCCGCGCACGAAGTGGAACGCCAGGAACACCACCAGCAGCACCGCGAACAGCAGCTCGATGAACACGCCCGCGCTGTTGATGCGGGCCATCAGCTTCACGCCGAACGCGTTGACCAGCGTGGTGAACACGATCAGGCAGGTGGCCAGCAGCACGCCGTTGGCCGCGTCGCTGGTGCCCGACCCGTCGCCGATGAACTGGAAGAACGAGGTGATCTGCGGCAGCGTGCGCTGGTAGGCCAGCGCCGTCGCGGAGATGGACACGATCGAGGCCAGCAGCATCATCCAGCCCGCCAGCCACGCCACGTGCCCGTTGCCGAGCTTCTTCGCCCAGTTGTAGACCGACCCGGCCACCGGGTACTGCGCGGCCAGCTCCGCGAAGCTCAGCGCCACCGTGAGCTGGCCGGCGAACACCATCGGCCACGACCACCAGTATGCCGGGCCGCCTTCGGAAAGGCCCAGGTAGGAGAGCTGGAACACGCCCGTGAGCACCGAGATGTAGCTGATGCCGGCGGCGAACGTGTGGAAGCTGCCCAGCGTTCTCTTGAGCTGGTTGGTGTAGCCGAACTCGCCGAGTTCTCGGTCGCTGGTGTCCGCGTTGCCACGGCCGCCGGTGTCGGTGCTCACGGGCACTGGTCCTTTCGGTGGTTCTCGATCGGACTAGGGCTTGAGGCGCTTGTTCAGCGCACGGGTGTCAGCCGGCGAACCACTTCTGCGGGCCGGGACGCAGGTTCTGGTAGATGTGCTTGGCCTCCGTGTACTCGGCCAGGCCCGTCGGGCCCAGCTCGCGGCCGAAGCCGGACTGCTTGTAGCCGCCCCACTCCGCCTGCGGCAGGTACGGGTGGTAGTCGTTGATCCAGACCGTGCCGTGGCGCAAGCGGTTCGCCACGCGCTGCGCCTTCGCCGCGTCGTTGGTGAACACGCCGCCGGCCAGCCCGTAGTGGGTGTCGTTGGCGATGCGCACGGCGTCGTCCTCGTCGGTGAAGGTCTCGACGGTGAGGACCGGTCCGAACGACTCCTCGACCACGGCGTGGCTGCCTTGTGCGACGTTGTCGAGGATCGTCGGCAGGTAGTAGAAACCGTTCTGCAGCTCGGGGTCGTCGGGCCGTTTGCCGCCGGTGCGCAGCACCGCGCCCTCTGCCAGGGCCGTGGCGATGTAGCGCTCGACCTTTTCACGGTGGGCGGCCGAGATCAGCGGTCCCGTCTCGGCGTGCTCGTCGAAGGGGCCGCCGAGGCGGATCCGCTCGGCGCGGCGCACCAGCTCGTCGACGAACTCGTCGTGCCACTCGCGCTGGACGATCAGGCGCGCGCCCGCGGAGCAGACCTGGCCGGAGTGCAGGAACACGGCCGTGAGGGCGTAGTCCACGGCGGTCTCGAAGTCGGCGTCGGCGAACACCACGTTGGGGTTCTTGCCGCCGAGCTCCAGGGCCACCTTTTTCACCGTCGCGGCGGCGTTGGCGGCGATCACGCGGCCGGTGGCGAGACCGCCGGTGAACGAGACCAGGTCCACGTCCGGGTGTTCCGAAAGCGGTGCGCCGGCTTCCGGGCCGGCGCCGAGCACCAGGTTGGCGACGCCACCGGGCAGGCCGGCCTCGGTGAGCAGCTTCATGAGCAGGATCGACGTGTGGGGCGTCAGCTCGCTCGGCTTGAGCACGAACGTGTTGCCCGCGGCCAACGCGGGCGCGACCTTCCAGATGGTCTGGAGCAGCGGATAGTTCCACGGCGTGATGAGCCCGCACACGCCCACCGGTTCGTGCACGATCCGGCTGAACGAGTCGGCGCTGCCGGTGTCGACCACGCGGCCCGCGTCGTTGGCCGCGAGCTTGCCGAAGTACCGCAGGCAGGCGGCGATGTCGGCCATGTCGTAACGGCTCTCGACCAGGCGTTTGCCGGTGTCGAGCGACTCGGCGCGGGCGAAGGTCTCGGCGTCGCGGTCGAGCAGGTCGGCCGCGCGCAGCAGCAGGTCGCCGCGGTGAGCGGCAGGCGTCGAGGGCCACGGGCCGGTGTCGAACGCGCGCCGGGCGGCGGCGATCGCGGCCTCGGTGTCCTCGCGCGTGGCCTCGGCCACCTCGGCGACGAGCGACCCGTCGGCGGGGCACCGGATTTCGCGCCGGCCACCCGCCTTCGCGTCCACCCATTCGCCGCCGATGTACAAGTCCGCCATGAGGTCCTCTCGATCTTGGTCCGGTTCGGATTATCGAGGCCACTCGCGGTAGCCGCGACTTGGCCGAAGACTCCATGTTCACACCCGACCGTGGAGTTGCGCGGGGGGTCGGCGTGTGATCCGGGACGCGGGCGGCGCGGCGGTGGTGGCGCGGATCCGTAGACTGGCCCGAACTGGCGGGAGCGAAGGGAACCAGGCGAGGTGGAGCTGTGACGATGCTGGACTCCGTGCACGGACCGGCGGACCTGAAGCGCATGAGCGTCGAGGACCTCGACGAGCTGGCCGCCGAGATCAGGGATTTCCTCGTCGAGAAGGTGCGGCGGTCCGGGGGTCACCTGGGCCCCAACCTGGGTGTCGTGGAGCTGACGCTCGCGCTGCACCGGGTGTTCGACTCGCCACGCGACGCGATCGTGTGGGACGTCGGTCACCAGGCGTACGTGCACAAGATCGTGACGGGCCGGCACACCGAGTTCGACAAGCTGCGCCAGCTCGGCGGTCCGACCGGGTACCCGTCGCGCGCCGAGAGCGAGCACGACCTGGTGGAGAACAGCCACGCGTCCACCGCGCTGTCCTATGTGGACGGCCTGGCGAAGGCGTTCGAACTGTCCGGCGGTGCCCCGCGCCACGCCGTGGCGGTGGTCGGCGACGGCGCGCTGACCGGCGGCATGTGCTGGGAGGCGCTCAACAACATCGCGGCGAACCGGGACCGCCCGGTCGTGATCGTGATCAACGACAACGGCCGCTCCTACTCGCCGACCATCGGCGGGCTCGCCGACCACCTCGCGGCGCTGCGGCTGCAGCCCGGCTACGAGCGCCTGCTCGACGGCGGGCGCGAGATCCTGCGCAACACCCCCGTGGTGGGCAAGCCGATCTACGCCGCGCTGCACGCCGCGAAGGCCGGCATCAAGGACGCGCTGAGCCCGCAGGTGATGTTCTCCGACCTGGGCCTGAAGTACCTGGGCCCCGTCGACGGCCACGACCTGGTGGCGCTGGAGAAGGCGTTGCAGAGCGCCCACGCGTTCGGCGGCGCGGTGATCGTGCACGTGGTCACCGAGAAGGGCCACGGTTACGCGCCCGCGGTGAACCACCAGGCCGACCAGATGCACCAGACCGACCCGATCGACCCGGAGACCGGCCTGCCGCCGGTGAAGGGCCCGAGCTGGACCGGCGTGTTCGGCGACGAGCTGGCGAAGATCGGCGCCGAGCGCGAGGACGTGGTGGCGATCACCGCGGCGATGCTGCGCTCCACCGGCCTGGAGAAGTTCTCCGAGAAGTTCCCGGACCGCTGGTTCGACGTCGGCATCGCCGAGCAGCACGCCGTGACGTCGGCGGCGGGGCTGGCGATGGGCGGCTATCACCCGGTGGTGGCGGTCTACTCCACGTTCCTCAACCGCGCGTTCGACCAGGTCCTGATGGACGTGGCGCTGCACCGCCAGCCGGTGACGTTCGTGCTCGACCGCGCCGGCATCACCGGCCCCGACGGCCCCAGTCACCACGGCATGTGGGACCTGTCGCTGCTCGGCATGGTGCCCGGCATGCGCGTGGCCGCGCCCCGCGACCCGGGCACGCTGCGCGAGGAGCTGCGTGAGGCCGTCGCCGTCGCCGACGGACCCACCGCGCTGCGCTTCTCCAAAGGCACCGTCGGCGCCGACCTGCCCGCCGTGGAGCGCCTCGGCACGGTCGACGTGCTGCGCCGCCCGCGTGAGTCCTGCACCCCGGACGTGCTGCTCGTCGCCGTCGGCTCGTTCGGCAAGCTGGGCCTCGCGGCCGCCGACCGCCTGGCCGACCAGGGCATCGGCGTCACGGTCGTCGACCCGCGCTGGGTCGTCCCCGTCCCGGCCGAACTGGTCGCCCTCGCGGAGCAGCACAAGCTCGTGGTGACGGTCGAGGACAGCGGCCGCCACGGCGGCTTCGGCTCCGCCCTGGCCGCCGTCCTCCGCGACGCCGACTGCGACGTCCCGCTGCGCGACCTGGCCGTACCGCAGAGCTTCCACGACCACGGCTCGCGCGACGAGGTGCTGGACCGCGTCGGCCTCACCGCCCAGGACGTGGCGCGCCGCATCACGGAATGGGCGTCGGGCCGGTTGGGCGTGGCGCAGGATGTTCCGGCGGAGAATCCGCGGGGCTGAGTTTTCGGTCGTACGACAGCGGCGGGTCCCTTTGCGGAGGACCCGCCGTTCTCGTGCGCGGGGTCAAACCACCGCGACAGCCGCCACCTCATCTGTGACCGGGCCGAAAACCTCCCGCGGCTCAGGAAACACCTTCACCAACCCCGGATGAGCCACCGCAGCCGCGGAGCGTCACCACCAGGCTGAGGTCCACACCACCCGCCGCCCCGGCGAACGGGCCCGTGATCATCGGGGTGTCGGCGAACAGCAGACCCAGCGTCGTGGCCGGCGTGCTGCGCCGCCAGGTGCGGAAGGCGCGGGCCGCGGCGGTCATCGCTTTGTCGACTTCGGACTGTACGGAGAGGACGCTCGTGCCGGACGCCTCCCCGGTGGCCGGGTCGGTGCGGGTGAGCGAGCCCTCGGCCTCGGTAAGAGCGTCGCCGACGAAGTTCAGGACGTGGGTCGCCGCTCACTCCAGGTGGGTCGGGGCGAACATCTTCAGCACGGCCGGCAGCAAGACCACCGACGGTCCCGGTGTCCGCAACGCCTTGGCCACGTCCGCGCCCACCGTACCCAAACCGGACCGCACGGCCGGCACCCCGAACGACTCGGCCAGCGCCACGAAGTCGGGCCGCGCCAGCTCGGTCGCCGTCGTCTCGCCGAAGGCGCCCGTGAGGTACTCGCGCAGGATGCCGTAGCCGCCGTCGTCGATCACGAGCCACGTGACGTCGAGACCGTGCTGCTTCGCGGTGGCGAGCTCGGCCAGGCCGTACATCGCGCCGCCGTCGCCGGAGACGGCGAGCGTGGGGATCCCCGTGGCGGCTGCGCCGAGGGCGCCGGGCAGCCCGTAGCCGAGGCCGCCCGCACCCTGCGCGGTGTGGATCGGCGCGCCGTCCGGCTGCCACGCCGACCACGCCCAGTAGGCGGCGATCGTCATGTCCCAGAACGTCTGCGTGCCTTCGGGCACCGCCGCGCGGAGGTCGTCGACGAGCTTGCGTTCGGCGGCCAGGTCCTGACCGTCCAATCGCGACTCGACGCGCGCGAGCAAATCGGCCACGGCGGCTTCGGCACGCCCGTCCGCGGTCCGCGCCGGAAGGTCCAGCGCCGAAACCTCCAACGCCCGCAGGAACAGCCGCACGTCGGCGTGGATGCCCAGCGCGGGGTAGTTCGACTCCAGCTTCCCGAGGTCGGCCTCCACCTGGATCACCCGCCCGCGCGGCGCGAATTCGCGGTAGTTGCTGGACAGCTCGCCGAGCCCGGAACCGAGCACCAGCAGCACGTCCGCGCCGGCGAGGAACTCCGTGGTGTGCCAGTCCTCCAGCCACGAGCGCGCGGACAACTCGTGATCCCAGGGGAACACACCCTTGCCGCCGAACGTCGACACCACCGGCGCCCGCAACGCTTCGGCGAGCGCCCGCAATTCCGCGTGTGCACCGGACCGCAGCGCGCCCCCGCCGGCGAGGATCACGGGGTTCTTCGCCGCGGACAGCAGCTTCGAAGCCTCCGCCGCCAGTTCCGGCAGCGGTTCGAGCGCAACCGGCACCGCGGTCACGTCGTGCAGGGGCGGCAGAGAAGCCTCCGCGAGCAGAACGTCTTGCGGGATCTCGACCCACACCGGCCCGTACGGCGCGGTCGCGGCGGCCGTCCATGCTTCACGCAGCGCCGTCGGGATCTGGCTGACGGCGCGGACCACGTGCACCGACTTCACGACGTCGCGGAAGCTCGCCTGCTGGTCGGGCAGCTCGTGCAGGTAACCGTGCCGCCCGCCGCCGAGCCCGGCGACGGGGATCTGGCTGGAGATCCCGAGCACCGGCACCGACGCGGCCCGCGACTCCTGCAGCGAGGCCAACGTCAGCAGCGCACCCGGGCCGGTCGACACGATCATCGGCGTGACCGGCACCGGCCCGTGCGGGTCGGCGGCGAGCCGGGCGCGCGCGAAACCGTCGGCGGCGAACGCCAGGTTGTTCTCCACCCGCGAGCTCACCACGCGCACGTCGTCCGCCCGCCGCAACGCCTCGAACAGCCCCAGCGCGTGCTGGCCCGGCAGCCCGAACACCGTGTCCGCGCCGAGCGCGCGCAGCGTCTCGACGACGATGTCGCCCCCGATGCGCGTCATTCGCTCTTCCCCAGCGCCAGCAGGCTCACGAGGTCGTAGGCCACGTGCGAGGCCGCGATGGCGGTGATCTCGGCGTGGTCGTAGGCCGGGGCCAGCTCGACGACGTCGGCGCCCACCAGGTGCAGGTCGCGCAACCCGCGCAGGATCTCCAGCAGCTCGCGGCTCGTCATCCCGCCCGCCTCGGGCGTGCCGGTGCCGGGTGCGTGCGCGGGGTCGAGCACGTCGATGTCCACCGAGATGTACAGCGGCCGGTCACCGATCCGCTGGCGCAGCGCGTCGACGGTCTCGTCGATGCCGCGGCGCAGCACGTCGCCGGAGGTGACGATGCCGAAGCCGAGCCGGCGGTCCTCCTCCAGGTCGCGCTTGCCGTACAGCGGGCCGCGCGTGCCGACGTGCGAAAGTGCTGCCGTGTCGAGGATTCCTTCCTCGACGGCGCGGCGGAACGGCGTGCCGTGGGTGTAGGGCTCGCCGAAGTAGGTGTCCCACGTGTCGAGGTGCGCGTCGAAGTGCAGCAGCGCGACCGGGCCGTGTTTCTTCGCCGTGGCGCGCAGCAGCGGCAACGCGATGGTGTGGTCGCCGCCGACCGTGACCAGCCTCGTGCCGCCGGCCATCAGCGCCTCGGCGTCCTGCTGCACCTTCTCGATCGCCTCGCCGATGTGGAACGGGTTCGCCGCGATGTCACCCGCGTCCACGACCTGCCGTTCGGCGAACGGCGACACGTCCAGCGCCGGGTGGTACGGCCGCAGCAGCCGGCTCGCCTCGCGCACGGCGGCGGGACCGAAGCGGGCGCCCGGCCGGTACGACACGCCGGAGTCGAACGGGACGCCGACCACGGCGACGTCGGCGTGGGCCACCTCGTCGATCCTCGGCAGCCGCGCGAAGGTCGCGAAGCCGGCGAAGCGCGGGACGCGCGACGAGTCGAGCGGGCCGATCGGGGGCAGGTCACTCACTGCGGTGTGCTCCTCGTGGTTGGGGTGTTCAGGCCTGCGCGGCGGCCGGGGTCGCCGCTGCCGCGTTCTCTTCGTCTGCCGCGGAACCGTTCAGGCGCCGCGTCCAGACCGACAGGATGGCTTCGGAGGTGCGCGGCGTCGCGAGGCTCACCGCGACGTACACGACCAGGCTCGCGCCGAGGCCCCAGTAGATCGGGCTGTTGGCCGCGACCCCGTCGATGATCATGAACGCCACCACGAACACCGTGCCGGCCACCATCGAGGCGTACGCGCCCTGGCGGGTGCCGCGCTTCCAGAACAGCGCGCCGAGGATCGTGACCAGCAGGCCGCCCACGAGGATGTCGTAGGCGATGGTCAGCGCGTTGACGACGTCGTCCACGACCATGGCGATGCCGATGGCGACGAGGCCCAGGACCAGCGTGGTCACGCGGTTGCGCAGCACCTCACCGCCTTTGAGGCCGATCTTGCGCAGCAGGTCCGACGTCGTGGTGGTGGCGCACGCGATCAGCGCGCCGCTGGAGGTCGACATGAGCGCCGACAGCGCGGCGGCCAGCACCAGCCCGCGCACGCCGGTGGGCAGCAGGCGCTCGGCGATCGTGGCGAACGCGTCCTGCGCGCTGCCGAGGTCGGGGTAGAGCACCTTCGCGGCCGTGCCGATGAGCGCGCCGGCCACGCCGTAGACGAGGCAGTAGACGCCGGAGATGATGCCGCCGCCGGTCGCGACGCGCGGGGTGCGGGCGGTGAACACGCGCTGCCAGATGTCCTGGCCGATGAGCAGGCCGAAGGTGTAGATCAGGAAGTAGGTGAGGATGGTTTCGCCGCCGATCGAGGTGAACTCGAAGTAGCCGGCGTCGAGCTTCTCGGCCATCCCGCCGAAGCCGCCGGCGGAGACGAGCGCGATCGGCAGCAGCACGAACAGGATGCCGATCGTCTTGATCACGAACTGCGCGATGTCGGTGAGCGTGATCGACCACATGCCGCCCAGCACCGAGTAGAGCACCACGATCGAGCCGCCGATCGCGATGCCGGCCCAGCTCGGGATGGAGAACAGGACCTTGAAGATCGACGCGAACGCCAGGGTCGAGGTCACGGTGAGCATGAGCGTGTAGCCCCACATCACGACCCCGGACACGGCGCTGGTGCGGCCGCCGTAGCGCAGGTCGAGCATCTCGCCGACGGTGTACACGCGCAGCTTCACCAGCCGCCGCGCGAACACCGCGTGCAGCACGAGGATGCCGGCGCCGATGGTGACCACCAGCCACGCGCCCGAGACGCCGTAGGTGTAGCCGAGCTTCACGCCGCCGACCGTGGACGCGCCGCCGAGCACGACGGCGGACATCGTGCCGGAGTACATGAACCAGCCCAGCCGCCGGCCCGCCACGAGGTAGTCGGACTTCGTCTTCGCCAGGCGCAGGCCGATCCAGCCCACGCCGATCATGCCCGCGATGTACAGCGCGATCACCGCGTAGTCGCCGCCCACGGGGTCCTCCTCGGTTCTCTGCGGGGTTGTCCGGGCCACCGTAGGTTCGTGCGCCACCGCTCCGGCATGGGACGATCCGTCCAGGAACCGTCGAAAGCCGGGATGAAATGACCCAGAACCTCGAGCACGAGTCCGTGGAAGTGAATGTTCCGTTACGGACGGTTGTCGGCAACCCGGAACTCGCGCTCGACGTCGTGCGGGAGACGCTGCGGCCGGGCGCGCTCGACGCGCCCGTGCGCTGGGCCCACGTGAGCGAGCTCGACGACCCCGCGCCCTACCTGCTCGGTGCCGAGCTGGTGCTCACCGCGGGTGTCAACCTCCCGCGCGAGCCCGGGCACTACGTCCGCCGCCTGCGCGACGCCGGCGTGACCGCGCTGGGCTTCGGCCTCACGCCGACGGTGTCGGAGACCCTGCCGGAGCCGCTGCGTGACGCGTGCGTGCGCCACGGCCTGCCGCTGGTGGTCGTGCCGCCCCGCACGCCGTTCCTCGCGATCAGCCGGGCCGTCGCCGTCGCGCTCGCGGAGGCGGGGCAACGCGAACAGCGCCGCACGGCGGTCGCGCGGGAGGCCCTCACGCGCGCCGCGGGCGACGGCATGGGGGCGCTCGTGACGGCGCTGGCCGAGCGTCTGCGGGGCTGGGTGGCGCTCGTCAGGCCCGCGGACGCGCTCGTGGCGGGCCACGACGCGCCGCAGCCGTTGCCGCCGGAGGTCGCCGACCTGCTCACGACGGTGCGCGCGGGCACCGGCATCCGCAGCGCGACCACCGAGCTGCCGGACGGCACGTATGTGGTGGCGCAGCCGGTGTACCCGCAGGCGACCGCGGCGCACCTGCTCGTGCTCGGGCGGCGGCGCCGGTTCGACGGCGGGGACCGCGCGATCCTCGCCGTCGGCGCGGCTTTGCTCGGGCTCGTCGGCCGCGCCGGGTCCGACACCGCGGAACTCGGGGCGGCGGCCACCGGGTTGCTGCTGGGCCAGGGTGGCGCGGACGTGGTCACGACGTTGCTGGGCACGGGGGAGTGCCGGCTCGTGGCCGGAGTCGCGCACCGCCGTGGCCCGGACGAGGTCGCCGTGCGCCACGACTGGCTGCGCGCGCGCCTCGACACCCCGCTCGTGCGGGTGCTGCCCGGCCCGCGGTTCCTGGCCGTGGTGGGTTCCTCGCCGGAGCTCGACGGGTTGCGCGAGCACGGCTGGCTCGCGGTGGCCGGCTCGCCCGTGACCGCGGACGGGCTGCCGGGCGCGCTCGCGGAGGCGGAGCTGCTGCTGGCCCGGGCACAGGCTCTCGGGCGGCCGGTGGCGGCCGCGGATCCGCTGGGTTTCGACGCGCTCGTCGCGCCCGGTGCCGCGGCGGGGTTCGCCGAGCGGGTGCTGGCGCCGTTGCGGGAGCTGGACCGCGCGCACGACCGCGAGCTGGTGCCGACGCTGCGCACCTGGCTCGCGCACCACGGCGGCTGGGACCGCACGGCCGCCGAGCTCGGGGTGCACCGCAACAGCGTCCGGCACCGGATCGGGCAGGCCGAACGGGCGCTGGGCGTGGATCTCGCGGACCCGGAGACGCGGATGCGGCTGTGGTTCGCGTTGCGCTGGTCGTGACGCCGATCGGACGTTCGCCGTGAGCTGCGCGTGAGGTGGCCCGGAGTGTCCATTCAGGTCTCTCAGGTGCTCTCAGGAAACTGTGGGATTGTGGTCTGGTGCGTGTTCTGGTAGTCGAAGACGAAGAGCCCTTGGCCGACGCGATCGCCCGCGGCCTGCGCCGTGAGGGCATGGCGGTGGACGTCGCGTTGACCGGTGACGACGGGCACGAGAAGTCGTCCGTCACCCGGTACGACGTGGTGCTGCTCGACCGCGACCTGCCCGGGATGTCGGGCGACGAGCTGTGCCGCGAGATCGTCGCGTCCGGCGAGCTCACGCGGGTGCTCATGCTCACCGCGAGCAGTTCCGTCTCCGACCGAGTCGACGGGCTGTCCCTCGGTGCGGACGACTACCTCGCGAAGCCGTTCGCATTCCCCGAGCTGGTCGCCCGCGTGCGCGCGCTCGGCCGCCGCGCGACGCCGGCCGCGCCGCCGCTGCTCACGGCGGGCGACGTGGAGCTGGACCCGGCGAAGCGCATCGTGCGCCGCGCGAGCGGGCCGATCGACCTGACGCGCAAGGAGTTCGGCGTGCTCGAGGTACTGCTGTCCGCCTCGGGGTCGGTGGTCAGCAGCGAGGAGCTGCTGGAGCGCGTGTGGGACGAGAACGCCGACCCGTTCACCACGACGGTGCGGGTCACCGTGATGACCTTGCGCAAGAAGCTGGGTGAGCCGGGAATCATCGAGACCGTGGTGGGCTCGGGCTACCGCGTGCCGGTCGCGGAGGCCGGCGCGTAGTGAACCTGCCCGGCACACGCAGCCTGCGGGCCCGGGTCACGATCCTCGCGACCGTGCTGGTGGCCGCGGCCGGGCTGCTCCTGCTGTGGCTGGCGTGGTCGCTCGTGGGCGACGCGGTGGACGCCGTGCCGCACATGCCGCCCGGCACGATCGTGCGCGTGGACGGGGTCGACGTCGACGCGTCCACGCTCGCCCAGCACCTGCGTACGCACGCCGTGAACCGGGTGCTGATCTTCGGCTCGCTGGCGTTCTGTTTCGTCGTGGCCGCGGCGGCGATCCTCGCGTGGACCTTCACTTCGCGCGTGCTGCTGCCGCTGCGCGAGATCACCGGCACCGCCCGGCGGCTGTCGGTGGAGTCGATGGGCGAGCGCATCGGCGAGATCCGCTCGCGCGACGAGCTGGCCGAGCTGGCCCGGACCTTCGACGACATGCTCGACCGCCTGCAGGCCGCGTTCGACGCGCAGCGCCACTTCGTCGCCAACGCGAGCCACGAGCTGCGCACGCCGCTTTCGGTCATCCGCACCGAGCTCGACGTGACGCTGTCCGACGAGGAAGCCGACGAGGCAGAGCTCCGTCGGATGGGCGGTGTGGTCCGCGACGCCACCGAACGCGCGGGCCAGCTCGTGAACTCCCTGCTGCTGCTCGCCCGCACCGACGGCGCCGGTCTCGTGGTGCGCGAACCGGTGGACCTCGCGGTGCTCGTCGGCCGCGCCTGGGCCGCCGTGCGCGCCGAAGCGTCCGCGCGAGGCCTGCGCGCCGAGTTCTCGACGGTCGCCGCACCCGCGTTCGGCGACCCCGCGCTGCTCGAACGCATCGCCGGCAACTTGGTGGAGAACGCGGTGCGCCACAACGTCGACGGCGGCTGGCTGGAGGTCTCCACGACACCCGGGCCCCAGTGGTCCACCCTGCGCGTGCGCTCGTCGGGCGGGCTGCTGGACCCGGCGGCCGTGCCGGAGCTGTTCGAGCCGTTCCGCCGCGCCGGCGTCGCCCGCACCGCCCGCTCCGGCGCGGGTCTGGGGTTGTCGATCGTGCGGGCCGCCGTCCAGGCCCACGGCGGCGCGATCTCGGCGGAACCGGTGGTGGGCGGCGGGTTGACGGTGACGGTGCACCTGCCGGCGGGTCCGCACGGGATCCCGGCGCTGTGAGCTCGTAACGTTCCCGCCCCGCCGGATGATGATCGTGCGTGGGGATTCGTTTGTGGCGCCGGCTGGCGCCGGTTCTGGTGGTCGCGCTTGGGGTGGGCGCCGGGTTGGCCTTCGTGGTCGGGACGGCCGTGCGTCCGGACCCGCTGCCGGTCGACCGCACGCCGGTGCCGCTGGCCGCGCACCAGCCGTGCCGGGACGTGGAAGCGTACTTCGACACCGACGACCAGATGCGGCGCGCTGCCGCCACGTTCCACGACGATCCGGACGCCCGGCTCGTCTTCGTCGAGTCCGAACACGAGTCCTTCCTCTCGCTGCGCGACGGCTTCAAGGACCACCCGGAGATGATGCACGGGCTGGGCGGCGAGGAGACCTCGCCCGCGGTGGTCACCGTCGTGCCGCTGCCCGCCACCGACCTCGTGGCCTACACCGCCCGCCTGAAGACCCGCTTCCCGGACGCGCAGGAGGTCTACTCCCTCGACGTCAACGCGTTCAACGAGAAGTTCGGCAAACCTCGGGACGCCCCGACGTGCCCGCGCGCGGGCGAGTACTGATCAGGACTGGGTGAAATCGTGACAGGGATTCGTTTGTGGCGCTGGCTGGCGCCGGTTCTGGTGGTCGCGCTCGGGGTGGGCGCCGGGTTGGCCTTCGTGGCCGCCGGGTCGGTGCGGGCCGTGGCGTTGTCGGTGGCGCGGACACCGGCGCCGTCGGCTGGGCACCAGCCGTGCCTGGCCGTGCAGGTCTACTTCCGCGACGACGATGCGATGCGCCGCGCCGCCGCCGTGCTGGGGAACGACCCGAAAGCCCGCCGGGTCGATCTCGACCCCCAGGCCCTGACCTGGGCGGAGTTCAAGAAGATCTACCAGCAGGACCCGGCGAAAATCGCCGCGACGAGTGAAAGTGCCATGCCGGCGACGGTGGTGGTGCTTCCGGTTCCGGGCACCGATCTCACCCGTTACGCCGCCGAGCTGAAGCAGCGGTTCCCGGACGCCCAGAAGGTCCAACAGCTCGACGTCGAGGCTGTGTGGAAGAAGTACCACCCGGGGATGCAGGGCTTCGTCTGCGCTTAGCCGCACGGCGAACGCCGACCGGGACCAGTCCCGGCTCCGGTGTGTGATGATCAGGCCATGGGGATTCGCATCTGGCGCTGGCTCGTCCCGGTGCTGGTCGTCGCGCTGGGCGCAGGCGTCGGGCTGGCCTTCGTCGTCGCAGCGGCCGTGCGGCCGGATCCGTTGCCGGTGGACCGGACGCCCGTGCCGCTGGCCGGGCACCGGCCGTGCGCCGCGGTGGAGGTGTACTTCGACGACGACCAGGTGATGCGGTTCGTGGCCGACCAGCTGCGGAACGACCCGAAGGCCCGGCGGGTGTACACCGAGACGAAGGCCGAAGCCTGGGTGCGCTTCAAGGAGATCTTCAAGGACGAGCCCGACCTGCTGGCGACCACGGATCCGAGCGCCATCCCCGGTTCGGTGACCGTGATTCCGCTTCCGGGCACCGACCTGAAGGCGTACGCGGCCGAACTCGGGCGGCGGTTCCCGAGCGCGCGGCGGGCCGACGATTTCGACGTCAACGCCGTGCGCGACAAGATCCCCGCGGACAAGCGCGGCCCCGTGTGCCCGCGCGCGGGGGAGTTCTGAGCGGATGATGCGGACGTGGCGCCGGCTCGCCCCGGTGCTCGTGCTCGCCCTCGGTGCGGGTGTCGGCCTGGCCTTCATCGTCGGCACGGCCGTGCACTCCGACGCGGTGCGCCGGCACCCGGCCGGGGCGCCGCCGGGCGAACGCGGGAGCTGCACCGCCGTGCAACTCGCCTTCGCCGAGGACGACGAGATGCGGCTAGCGGCAGGCGCTGCAGGACGACCCCGACGTGGCCGAGGTGTTCACCGAGACCCGGGCCCAGAGCTACGCCCGGGTCGAGGAAGTGTTCAAGGACGACCCCGATCTGAGGCGGGCGCTGGGCCCCGAAGACGTGCCGCCCGTGATCACCGCGTTCCCGCGGCCGGGCACCGACACGACCGCGTTGGCCGCGAAACTGCGGCAGCGGACCCTGGGCGCGGAACGCGTGAACGTGATGACTCAGGACCAGCTGCGGCTGTACTTTCCGCCCGGCACCCGCGGCCCGTCCTGCCCGTGACCCGGAAACCGGGGCGGCCGTCCACAACGGACAGCCGCCCCGGAGACATCAAGCCACCGGCACCGAAGCGACACCCGGCGCCAGGAACGGCTTCCCGTTCACCCGCTCCGAAACCCCCGCGCGGTCCAGGTACGGCGTGATACCGCCGTTCCAGAACGGCCAGCCCGCGCCCAGCAGCAGGCACAGGTCGATGTCCTGCGCCTCCGCGACCACGCCCTCATCGAGCATGAGGCGGATCTCCTCGGCGATGGCGTTCAGCGCGCGGTCGCGCACCTGCTCCGCTGTGGACGGGTTGCCGCCCCGGGTCCAGAGGGCGTCGACCTCCGGGTCGACGGACGCGTTGCCCGAGGAGTCCCAGGTCCACACGCCCTTCTTGCCCGCCTTCACGAACTTGGCGAGGTTCTCGCTCACCGTGAAGCGGTCCGGGAACGACCCGTGCAGCGTCTCGCCCACGTGCAGCGCGATCGCCGGGCCCACGAGCTGCATCAGGTTCAGCGGCGACATCGGCAGGCCCAGTGGCTCCAGCGCCGAGTCCGCGACCTCGAACGGCGTGCCCTCGTCCACGGACACCAGCACCTCGCCGAGGAAGCGCAGCAGCAGCCGGTTCACGACGAACGCCGTGGCGTCCTTCACCAGCACGCTCGACTTCTTCAGCTGCTTGCCGACGGAGAACGCCGTGGCGAGCGTGGCGTCGTCGGTCTTCTCGCCGCGCACGATCTCCAGCAGCGGCAGCACGGCCACCGGGTTGAAGAAGTGGAAACCCACCACGCGCTCGGGGTGCTGCAGCTTCGAGGCCATCGCGCTGATCGACAGCGAAGACGTGTTCGTCGCCAGGATCGCCTCGGGCGAGACGTGCTGCTCCAGCTCGGCGAACACCGCCTGCTTCACGCCCAGCTCTTCGAACACGGCCTCGATCACGAAGTCGGCGTCGGCGAACGCGGCCTTGTCCAGCGACCCGGTCACCAGCGCCTTGAGCCGGTTGGCGCCGTCCGGCGACACGCGCTTGCGCGACAGCAGCTTGTCGATCTCGTCGTGGACGTAACCCACGCCCTTGTCGACGCGCTCCTGGTCGACGTCGGTGAGGACCACCGGCACCTTGAGGCGGCGCACGAACAGCAGGGCGAGCTGGCTAGCCATCAGGCCCGCGCCCACGATGCCGACCTTGTTCACCTTGCGCGCCAGCGACTTGTCCGGCGCGCCGGCCGGCCGCTTCGCGCGCTTGTTCACGAGGTTGAACGAGTACAGCCCGGCGCGCAGCACGTCGGACATCAGCAGTTCGGCGAGGCCGTCGGTCTCAGCCGCGTAGCCGCGGTCGAGGTCGTTCTCCCGCGCCAGCTCCAGCAGCTCCACGGCCTTGGTCGCGCCCGGGGACGCGCCGTGCGTACGACCGTCCACGATAGACTTCGCGCGGGCGATGGCCGCGTCCCAGCCGGCGCCGCGGTCGATCTCGCGCCGCGCGGGAGTGACCTCGCCGTTGACGACCTTCGCGAGCCACAGCAGCGACCGCTCGAGATAGTCGGCCGAGCCGAACACCTCGTCGACGATGCCGAGCTCCGCCGCCTGCTTGACGTTGAGCATCTTGTTCTGCGCCAGCGCGTTCTCGATGATCACCGTGACGGCGGCGTCGGCCCCGATGAGGTTCGGCAGCAGCTGCGTGCCGCCCCAGCCCGGGAACAGGCCGAGGAACACCTCGGGGAACGCGATCGCGGCGGTGTTCTCCGACAGCGTGCGGTAGTGGCACGAGAGGGCCAGCTCCACCCCGCCGCCCATCACCGCGCCGTTGACGAAGCCGAACGTCGGAATCGTCGACTCGGTGAGCCGGCGGAACACGTCGTGGCCGGTCTGCGCGATCTTGCGCGCCAGCGCCGGGTCGGACACGGCCTCCACACCGGACAGATCCGCACCGACGGCGAAGATGAACGGCTTGCCGGTGACCGCGATCGCCGCGGGCTCGGCCGCGAACGCCACGTCCAGCGCGGCGTCGAGCGACACCAGCCCCTGCGGGCCGAACGTGCTCGGGCGGGTGTGGTCGTGGCCGTTGTCGAGCGTGATCAGCGCGACGGGCTTCGCGAGCCCGGGCACCTTCACCAGGCGGGTGACGGCGGTGGTCACGACCTCGTCGGGGAACGCGGCCTTGGCCTCTTCAGCGGTGAAAGTCATTTACTTCGCCCCCTCGAACGCCGGGTTCTCCCAGATCACGGTGCCGCCCATGCCGATGCCGATGCACATGGTGGTCATGCCGTAGCGCACGTCGGGGCGCTCGGCGAACTGGCGCGCCAGCTGCGTCATCAGCCGCACGCCGGACGAGGCCAGCGGGTGGCCGCACGCGATCGCGCCGCCCCACTGGTTCACGCGCGGGTCGTCGTCGGCGATGCCGAAGTGGTCGAGGAAGGCCAGCACCTGCACGGCGAAGGCCTCGTTGATCTCGAACAGGCCGATGTCGTCGATTGACAGGCCGGTGCGCTTGAACAGCTTCTCGGTGGCCGGCACCGGGCCGATGCCCATGACCTCCGGCTCGACACCGGCGAACGAGTAGCCGACCAGCCGCATCGCGACCGGCAGGCCCAGCTCGCGCGCGGTTTCCTCGTCGGCGAGGATCGACGCGGTGGCGCCGTCGTTGAGGCCCGCCGCGTTGCCCGCGGTGATGCGGCCGTGGGGCCGGAACGGCGTCTTGAGCTTCGCCAGCTGCTCCACGGTCGTGCCCGGCCGCGGCGGCTCGTCCTCGGTCGCCAGGCCCCAGCCCAGCTCCTTCGAGCGGATGGCGACCGGCACCAGCTCCGGGCCGATCTTGCCGGCCTTCACGGCCTCGGCGTAGCGCTCCTGGCTGCGGGCGGCGTAGGCGTCGGTGCGCTCCTTGGTGATCTCCGGGAACCGGTCGTGCAGGTTCTCGGCGGTCTGGCCCATGACGAGCGCGGTCGGGTCCACGAGCTTGTCGGCGATGATGCGCGGGTTGGGGTCCACGCCCTCGCCCATCGGATGGCGGCCCATGTGCTCGACGCCGCCGGCGATGGCGATGTCGTACGCGCCGAAGCCGATGCCGCTCGCGACGGTAGTCACGGCGGTCATCGCGCCCGCGCACATGCGGTCGATCGCGAAGCCCGGCACGGACTTCGGCAGGCCCGCCAGGAGGGCGGCCGTGCGGCCGATGGTGAGGCCCTGGTCGCCGATCTGGGTCGTCGCGGCGATGGCGACGTCGTCCACCCGCTCGGGCGGCAGCTCGGGGTGCCGCCGCAGCAGCTCACGGATGGCGTTGACGACCAGGTCGTCCGCGCGGGTCCCGGCGTAGATGCCCTTGTCGCCCGCCTTGCCGAAGGGGGTGCGTACCCCTTCGACGAACACGACGTTGCGCACCCCACGCGCGGTCGGCGCAAGGGGCGGCGTTGCTGGTGCGGCCACGAATGCTCCTGAAGTAGACAGAAATCCTGTCCGCACGATAGCCCTTGTTACCCACGGGTAACCAGGGGAGTGGCCCAGACGAGTGGGCGACGGCACACTCCCGGGCGGCCCCCGCCCTCAGGAACGCAGGTGGGCGAGCCAGCCTCCCTTCGCCGAGATGTCCTCCGCGGCGGCGAGCGCCGCCGGCTCGCACAGGAACCCCGAGACCTCCGAACCGTCGCGCAGGCGCACCCGCCCGATGGCCAGCGGCGCCGGGACCGCCGCCACGAACGCGCCGAAGCCGGCCACCGGCAGGTCCCACACCTCGGCCGCGATCGCGACGCCGGCTTCGGCCACGCGCACGAGCCCCGGTTTCGGCGGGGTCGTGGCCAGGGCGTGCAGCCGGTACTCGGGCGCGGTCTCGGTCTCGGCGACGAAGCGGCCGCCACGCGAGGTCAGCTCGTGGTTGAGCGGCTGCCCCCGCAGGTGCGCCCCGACGACGGCGAGGCGCACGCGGTCCTCGACGCCGCGAGCCAACGCGGCCAGCTTCGCGTCCGCGCCGGCCGGGCCGACGAGCATCACCCCGAACGGCCGCCCGGCGACCGTCCCGGCGGGCACGGCGAGCGCGGACAGGCCGAGCAGGTTGGCGAAGTTCGTGAAGCGGCCGAGCGCGGCGTTCGCCCCGACCGGGTCCGCGGCCACCTCGGCGAGCGTCGGGTGCCCGGTGGTGGTCGGCAGCAGCAGGGCGTCCACTGTGGAGAGCGCGACATCGGCCTCGCGCTTGAGCCCGGCGAGCGTGGCCTGGTCGGCGAACACCCGGTGCGCGGGGAGGTCGCGGGCCGCGGTGATGATCTCCGCGACGGTCGGGTCGACGTCGTCACGGTGCTTCTCGACGAACTCGCCGACGGCGGTGTAGCGCTCGGCGACGAACGAGCCCTCGTACAGCAGCCGCGCCGCGGCGAGAAAAGGCGACAAGTCCACAGTGGTCACCGCCGCGCCGGCCGCGGTGTAGTCCGCCACCGCGGCGGCGTAGGCCTCGGCCCACCCGTCCTGCAGCGGCCCCAGGGAGGCCGGGACGCCGATCCGGAACGCGCCCTCGTCCGACAGGCACCGCAGCGCGAGTTCCGCCTCGCCCACCGTGCGCGCGAAGACCGACACGCAGTCGATGCTCGCGCACGCCGGCACGACGCCGTCCGTCGGCAGCAGCCCCGGCGTCGGCTTCAGCCCGACGATCCCGTTGAACGCCGCCGGCACCCGGCCCGAGCCCGCGGTGTCCGTCCCGAGCGCGAGATCCGCGATCCCCAGCGCGACGGCGACCGCGGACCCCGAGCTCGACCCGCCCGACACGTACGCCGGATCGACGGCGTTGCGGACCGCACCGTAGGGGCTGCGCGTGCCGACCAGCCCCGTGGCGAACTGGTCGAGGTTCGTCGTGCCGAGCACCAGCGCACCCGCCGCCTTCAGCCGAGCGACGACCGGCGCGTCCGCCTCGGGCTCGTAGGCATAGGCCGGGCACCCGGCGGTGGTCGGCAAGCCGGCGACGTCGATGTTGCCCTTGACCGCGGCGAGCCGCCCGTACAGCGGGAGCGGTTCTCCGGCTGTGTACCGCTCCTCGAGCGCTTCGGCGTCGGCCAGCAGCTCGGCTTCAGGACGCAGGTCGACCCAGATCTCGGGCCGGTCGACCTGCTCGATGCGCCGGTACGCGGCGCGCACGCGTTCGCGGATCATCCGAGCACCACCAGCGGGGTGCCGGGCGCGACCTGGTCGCCGGGGGACACGAGCACCTCGAGCACCTTCCCGTCCGCGGGCGCGGGGATGCGCGCCTCGGTTTTCATGGCTTCCAGCGTGACCAGCGACTGCTTGTGGTCCACCCGCGTGCCCGCCTCGACGTCGACCCGCCAAACGGTGGCGGCGAACGGGGCCTCGACGACGTGCCCGCCCGGCGGCGCCTGCACGCGCGCCGGCGGCCTGGTGACCGGTTCCGGCTTCGGGTCGAACTCGCCCGCGGCCGCCCAGGCGCGGCGTTCCGCCTCGAACGCCGCCGACTGCGTGGCGCGGAACCCGGCGATGCTCTCGGCGTTGTCGGCGAGGAACCGCTGGTAGTCGGCGAGGCGGAACTCCCCGTCGGTGATGTCGAGCTCCAGCTGCCCGGCCGAGCCGCGCGCCCGCAGGTCCAGCAGCTCGTCGGCCGACACGGGGTACCACGAGATCCGGTCGAAGAACCGCAGCAGCCACGGCGATCCCGGCTCGAACGCGCCGCGCTGGTGCCAGCCGCTCCACACCTGCACGGTGCGGCCGACGAACTGGTACCCGCCCGGCCCCTCCATGCCGTAGATGCACAGGTAGGCGCCGCCGATGCCGACCGAGTTCTCGGCCGTCCACGTCCGGGCCGGGTTGTACTTCGTGGTCACCAGCCGGTGGCGCGGGTCCAGCGGGGTCGCGACGGGCGCGCCGAGGTAGACGTCGCCGAGCCCGAGCACGAGGTACTCGGCGTCGAAGACCGTGCGGTAGACGTCGTCCACAGTAGACAGACCGTTGACGCGGCGGATGAACTCGATGTTCCACGGGCACCACGGGGCGTCGTCGCGCACACCCGTCATGTACCGCTCGATCGCCTCGCGCGTCGCCGGGTCGTCCCACGACAGCGGCAGCCGCACCCCGCGGCTGGGGACCACGAGGTCCGCGGTGCCCGGCAGGTCGTCCTCCAGCTCACGCACCAGGCCGAGGGCCTTGCCGACCGGCAGCGCGTCCGGGTCGACGTGCACCTGCAGCGACCGGATGCCCGGCGTGAGGTCGACGATCCCCGGCACGCCTTCGGCGGCGAGCCGCTCCGCCAGCGCGTGGACGCGCATCCGCAGCGCGAGGTCGAGGGTCATGTCGCCGTACTCGACGAGCAGGTTGTCGTCGCCGCTGCGCCGGTAGGTCACCGACGGCTCGCCGTCCGCCGCGGGCCGCCGGGCGAGCACCCCGCCGTCGTCGAGGACGCTGCGGCTCGTGAGCAGCGGTACCGCCGGGCGGCGGCGCAGGGCCGCGGCGTGGTCGGCGTCGATCGGGACGAAGCGCACGGTGTCGCCCGGCCGGAGCTGGCCGAGCTTCCAGCGCTCGCCGGTCGCGACCGTCGCCGGGCAGACGAACCCGCCGAGGCTCGGGCCGTCCGGGCCGAGCAGGATCGGCAGGTCGCCGGTGTAGTCGACGGCGCCGATCGCGTACGGGGTGTCGTGGATGTTGGACGGGTGCAGCCCGGCCTCACCACCGTCCTCCCGGGCCCACTCCGGGCGTGGCCCGACGAGCCGCACTCCGGTGCGCGCGGAGTTGAAGTGCACCTGCCATTCGGTGCGGTAGAAGGTCTCGATGTCGGCCGGTGTGAAGAACTCCGGTGCGGAGTGCGGGCCTTCCAGCGCGCCGATCGTCCACTGTGCGTCCATCTGGGGCCGGTCCCCGACGGCGCCGCCGACCGGGTCCGCGGGCTCCGGGCCGGGGGTGAGCACGTCGCCCGCGGCGAGCGCGCGGCCGCCGTGGCCGCCGAACCGGCCGAGCGTGAACGTCGCCGCGCTGCCGAGGAACTCGGGCACGGCGAGGCCGCCCCGCACGAGCACGTAGCTGCGCAGCCCGGCCGTGCCCGCGCCCACGTCGAGCGTGCCGCCGGCCGGGACCACGAACGGGGTCCACGCGGGAGCCGGGGCGCCGTCGAGGAGCACGGGTGCGGTGGCGCCGGTGACGCAGACGGTGGTCTCGGCCGAGAACCGCAGCGTGACACCGTCCACAGTGCACTCCAGGCCGGGCGCGCCCTCGGGGTTGCCGAGCGCGAGGTTGCCCAGCCGCAGCGACAGGTCGTCCATCGGGCCGGACGGCGGCACCCCGACGTGCCAGAACCCGGTGCGGCCCGGCCACTCCTGCACGGTGGTCATCGTGCCGCCGCGCACGACGTCGATCCGCGGCTCGTCGTCGGTGACGCCGTCGAGCGTCGCGGTGTCGTGGGCGGCGCTCGCGAACGCGGGATCCGCGGCCGCGGCGCGGAGCTGGCCGAGGTTCGTGCGCACGCCGCCGACGGCGGTGGCCGCGAGCGCCGCCCGCAGGTTCGCCAGCGCGCCCGTGCGGTCGGTGCCGGTGCAGATCACCTTGGCCAGCAAGGGATCGTAGTGCGTGGTGACGGTGGTGCCCGCCTCGATCCAGGTGTCCACGCGGACGTCCGGCGGCAGCGCGACACCGGTGACCAGGCCGGCGCTCGGCCGGTGGTTCGCACTCGGGTCCTCGGCGTAGACCCGCGCTTCGAACGCGTGCCCGCGCGGCTCGGGGACCGCGTCGAACATCCCGCGCTCGCCCTGGGCCAGCCGCAGCATCCAGCCCACGAGGTCGACGCCGTACACCGCCTCCGTCACCGGGTGCTCGACCTGCAGCCGCGTGTTGACCTCCAGGAACGCGGCTTCCTCGCGCACGGGGTCGTACACGAACTCGACCGTGCCGGCCGAGCGGTAGCGCACCGACGAGCACAGCGCCACCGCCGCGTCGGCCAGCTGCCGCCGCACCGCGTCCGGCAGGTCCGGCGCCGGGCACTCCTCCACGACCTTCTGGTTGCGGCGCTGCAGCGAGCAGTCGCGCGTGCCCAGCGCGAGGACCGCACCCTCGCCGTCGCCGAACACCTGCACCTCGACGTGCCGGGCGCGCGTCACCAGCCGCTCCAGGAACACGCCCGAGCTGGCGAAGCTCTTGGCCGCGACACTGCGCACGGTCTCCCACGCGGCCGACAGCTCCTCGGCCGACGCGCACGCGCGCATCCCGATCCCGCCGCCGCCCCCGGTCGCCTTGAGCATCACCGGGTAGCCGATCGCGGTTGCCTTCGCGAGGGCCTCGTCGAGATCGGCCAGCAGCCCGGTACCGGGCAGCAGCGGCACCCCGGCCGCGATCGCGGCCTCGCGCGCGGTGTGCTTGCTGCCGAACACTTCCAGGTGATCCGGTGCCGGGCCGACGAACGCGATCCCGGCGTTCTCGCACGCCCGGGCGAAGGCGGTGTCCTCGCTGAGGAAGCCGTAACCCGGGTGGATCGCGTCCGCGCCGGTGTCGAGCGCGGCCCGGATGATCGCGTCGGCCCTCAGGTAGCTCTCGGCCGCGGGCGCCGGGCCGAGCCGCACGGCCTCGTCGGCCAGGCGCACGTGGGGTGCGGTGCGGTCGGCGTCGGAGTACACGGCGACGGTCGGGATGCCCAGCTCCCGTGCGCCGCGCAGGAGGCGGACGGCGATCTCGCCGCGGTTGGCGACCAGCAGTTTCACGCCGCACGCTCCGGTTCGGTCACGACCATCCGCACCGGCGTCGGGTCGAACCCGTTGCAGGGGTTGTTGATCTGCGGGCAGTTGGACACGAGCACGAGCACGTCGGTCTCGGCGCGCAGCCGGACTTCCAGGCCCGGCGCGGAGATGCCGTCGACGATGCCGAGCGTGCCGTCGGCCTCGACGGGCACGTTCATGTACCAGTTGACGTTGCTCACCAGGTCGCGTTTGCCGAGGCCCCACTTGCTGCCCTCGATGAGGAAGTTGTCGGCGCAGGCGTGCTGGAACCGGGTGTGCTGGCCGTAACGCAGGCTGTTGGACTCCTTGCTGCACGCGCCGCCGAGCGTGTCGTGGCGGCCGCAGGTGTCGGCGACGACCGTGACGAGCGGCGCGCCCTCGCCGGTGCGCAGCACGCTGCCGGTGGTGAGGAAGATGTTGCGCTGCGCGGCGATCGTCGCGGCGGCGCTGTAGCGGCGAGAGGTGTCGTTCGCGTCGTAGCAGAGGAAGTCGACGGCCTGGTTGCCGCCGAGGTCGACGATCGTGAGCTCCTGGCCGCGGCGCAGCACGGTGGAGAACGGGGCCCGCGCGGGGACTTCGACGTCGAGCACGGTCGTGGTCATGCGAGCCCCCGGGCGGTGAGGTAGTCGGCGGTGTTCTCGAACGCGCGCTGCGCTTCCGGTGTGTGGGTCCACTCCGGACTGTCCGGGCCGGTGGGCCGGTCGCGCCAGGCGAGGACGCGCAGCGGGCTCACGGTGTAGCCCTCGCGCGGGTCGAGCGGGTGCGCGGTGTTGGCGAGGAGGACGATCACCGGCAGTTCGATCCGCAGGTCCACCGACGCGCCGGGGCCCGCGGAGCCGGTGAAGGCCAGGTCGCCGTCCGCGCCGACCCGCACGCCCTGGAAGAACGACAGGCTGGGCGGCAGATCCCGGGGCCCCAGGCCGTTTTTCGCCGCCGCCAAGGTGAACAGCGGCCGCCCGGCCGGAGAGGGGCCTTCGGGTGCGCCGTCGCCGTAGCGCTCGGTGTTTCCGTCCACAGTGGACGTGCCGCACACCGCGTCGTGCCGGCCGCTGGTGTCGGCCACGAGGGTCGCGAGCACCCGGGCCTGGTCCGACAGTAGTGCGACGGACTCGCCGAGGTAGGCGTTCCACTGCACCTTCACGGTGTCGGCGACGTTGAGCCGTTCCCACGGCCCGTCGGCGTTGAACAGCAGCAGGTGCGCGCAGGCGTCGCCCTCGAGGTCGGTGAGCCGCAGCCGCGTGCCGCGGGCGAGGACCTTGTGCGTGTAGCCGCCGCCGGCCACGGTTTCGGCCCAGGTCAGCGCGGTGGGCTCGACTCCGGGTGGCGCGGGCCACCCGGCCGCCGGGATCGTCGGCATCGTGTCGACGACGGTGCCCGCCTGGGCGCGGGCGTGGTCGCGCGCGCCGTACGTGGTTGCCGTGGTGCTCATGGACGTCCTCTCAGACCGCGGGTTCGAGGGCGGGGGTGGTGGACCGGCGCAGGCGCAGCCAGCAGAACCAGCCGATCAGCAGGGCGGCGCCGACGAACTCGACGGGGAACAGCAGCAGCCAGGGCGAACCCGAGCCGGCCAGGTCGTAGATCTCCGCGCGGGGCCAGGCGATGTTGACGATCATCACCACGCCGTAGGCGACCGCGGCGACGTTCACCGGGACCGCCCAGCGCCCCAGCGAGAACAGGCCGGGCTCGGCGGGGAACCGCCCGCGCAGCCGGCGCACCAGCAGCGGGCCGGTGACCAGCAGGTACGCGAGGTAGACCACGACCACCGAGGTGCCGGTGATCGTGCTGAACAGAGTCGGGTTGCCGACGTTGACTCCGAGCAGCGCGATGGCCAGCGCACCGGAGACGACGGCGGGCCACAACGGGGTGCCGGTGCGCGGATTGACGCCGGACAGGCGCGCGGAGAACGGCAGCGCGTTGTCACGGGCCATCGCGTAGATCAGCCGGATCGTGCCGGTCTGGATGGTGAGGGTGCAGACGATCACGGCGATCGCGACGTCGGCGAGGAAGATCCGGCCGAAGGTGTCGCCGAAGACGGCCGTGATCACGTACGGCAGGCCGTGCCCGGCGAGCTCGCCGTCGGTGAGGCTCGGCGCGGCCATGAGCGCGGTGAGCACCACGGCGAGGCCGCCGAGCCCCGACACCAGCACCGCGCGCAGCACGGCTCGTGGCGCCGCCCGGCGGGCGTCGCGCGTCTCCTCGGCGACGGAGGCCGCCGTGTCGAATCCGTAGAGCACGTACGCGGCCATCAGTGCCGAAGCGAGCACACCGCCGATCCCGGCCGCGGAGGCGCCGTCGCTCACCGGGACGCTGTGCACCACGACCTGCGGCCCGCGCACCGCGAACAGTGCCAGGCCGCCGATGAGCACGACGACGCCGATCAGCTCCGCCGCGACCCCGATGTCGTTGATGCGGGCCATGGCGCGGACGCCGGCGGCGTTGACCACCGTGGTGAAGACGATCAGCAGCGTGCCGAGCAGCACGGCGTTCGTGGCGCCGGTCGGCGACGTCACCGACGGGTCGCCGCCGACGAGCTGGAACCCGCTCCACACCGACGGGAGCACGATCTGCAGCGCGATCGCCGCGGCGGCGAGCGCGACCACGCAGCCGAGCAGCATCATCCAGCCCGCGAGCCAGCCGGCGAAACCGCGCGCGAGCTGCTTGGCCCACTGGTAGACGGATCCGGCGAGCGGGTAGCGGGCGGCCAGCTCGGCGAAGACGAGCGCGACGAGGACCTGCCCGGCGAGCACGAACGGCCACGACCAGAAGAACAGCGGGCCGCCGAAGGTGTAGCCGAAGCCGAAGAGCTGGAAGACGGTGGTGAGGATCGAGACGAAGGAGAAGCCGGCCGCGAAGGCGGAGAAGCCGCCCAAGCTGCGGCGGAGCTCCTGGCGGTAGCCGAACTGGGTGAGGTCGTCGGAGGGGACCGGTGGCGCGGGCATGCGGGGCTCCCGTCTGCTGGCGGGGATTTCGATCGGTTGACCGAAATTAAGCCGCCGGTGGGTCGGTGCCGTCTCGCCCGCGTAAGGCGAGTGTTAACGGGTGTTTCCGGAGGGGGCTGCAGCGCGTAACACGGCCGCGCGCCTGGCAGGATCGGCCGCGTGGACGGGAAGGCGACGGGAGTGGGGCGGCCCCGCGCGAGCGGCGCGGCGGCGAGCCGCCAGGACGCGCGCGAGGCGGTGCTCGACGCGGCAGGGGAGTTGTTCACGGGCGCGGGGTACGCGGCCACCACCACCCGCGCGATCGCCGAGCGGGCGGGCCTGCGGCAGG
This sequence comes from Amycolatopsis sp. NPDC049253, assembly GCF_040678995.1. Taxonomy (NCBI): domain Bacteria; kingdom Bacillati; phylum Actinomycetota; class Actinomycetes; order Pseudonocardiales; family Pseudonocardiaceae; genus Amycolatopsis; species Amycolatopsis sp. NPDC049253. The sequence continues at coordinate 308,412 of NZ_JBFAQX010000003.1, forward strand.
CGTCGCTGTACTACCACTTCCCGGCCAAGGAGGACATCCTCGCCGAGCTGCTGGCGGCCACGGTCCGGCCTTCGCTGGCCGTGGCGGTCGGGCTGGTCTCGGCGCCCTCGCCCGAGCCGGCGAGCGTGCGGTTGTGGGCCCTGGCCTACGCGGACGTGCGGCTGCTGGGCGGGGCCCGGCACAACATCGGGGCGCTGTACCTGCTGCCCGAGGTGTCGTCGCCGAACCTCGCCGGGTTCCGCGCGGATCGGGCCGAGCTCAAGGCCGCGTACGGCGCGCTCGTGGCCGCCGCTGGGCAGGGCGTGTCGGCAATCCGCACGGACCTGGTGTTCGGCCTGGTGGAGAGCACCGCGATCACGCGCCGCGACGACCCGGCGCTCGACGTCGAGGCCCACGCCCGCGAGGCGGCCGACGCCGTCGTCCGGCTGGCCGGCCTCGGCGAACCGGACGACACGCTGCGGGCGGCGGCCCGCGCGCTGCTGGCAGGGGCCGGTCGGACATAATGCGCATTGTGGACACGTCGCTCCGGTGGTGCCTGTGAAGTTCTTCCGTTCGCGACCGTTCGACGAGGCAGCCGCGCTGCGTGGCTCGGCGGCGTGGTCGCGCGGCCGCGAAGGCGCGCGTGACCTGCTGGAGCGCTTCGGGGTCGCCGTCCGGCTGGGCGAACTGGGCGAATGGCGCGACGCGGAGCCGGTGTTCCGCGAGCTCGTGCCGCCCATGACCCGCGAGTTCGGCCCGCGCAGCAAGGAGACGCTGGGCCTGTGGGTGCAGCTCGCGATGTCGTGGTCCGGGCAGGGCCGCCCCGACGAGGCCGTGCCCCTGCTGGCCGAGACGGAGGACGTCTACGAGCGGACGTGGGGCGCCGAGGCCGCCACGATCTGGTGCCGCCGCATGCTCGTCGAGGCCCTGAGCGTGGCCAACCGCATCGACGAGCGCGTCGCCGCGTCGGCCTCCCTGGTCCGCTACTGCGCCGCCGAACTCGGCGATGCCGACCCCCTGACCCGCGAAGTCCGCTTCGGCGACTTGATCGCGCTGTGCGACGCCGACCGCCAGGACGAGGCCCTGCGCGAGCTGGCCGAACACATCGTCCCGTTCCTGCGCAAACCCTTCGACCTCGACTGGGCGGAAGCCGCGCGCCTGGAAATCGGCGCCGAACAGGGCGAGCCTGCTCTCGCGGTGCCCCCACTACGCGAACTCGCCACCCGGCACCCCCGGCACGGCTTCTTCCGCCAATGCCTCGCCGACGTACTGGTCCTGACCGCCGACCACGCCGAGGCCGCCTCCCTGCTGACCTCCCTGATCGCCGAGTCCTGGAGCGGCTGGCGCCAGACGCTCCGCAACCGCGGCACCTTGGCCCAGATCCACCCGGACCCGGAGGTGGCGGCCTTCCACGCCCGCGCGGTACTCGCAGCGGTGGCGTGGCCGGTGGGACACCCGGAAGTTGTTGCTGCGCAAGAGGTCCTGGATCGCCTGGGCTGAGGCCCGGTGGACTGGTGGGCTGGCTGGGGGTGTTGGTCGGGGTTTGCTCGGGCCGGGGGTGGTGGTGTTGCGCTCCGGCGTGATTCTCGCGGCGGTGGGGGTCCCGGAAGTTCTGGCTGGGCGCGACCGTTCTGGACCACTTGGGCTGAGGCCCGGTGGATTGCTGGGCTGGCTGGGGGTGTTGGTCGGAGTTCGCTCGGTCCGGAGGTGGGGGGCGTTGCATTCCTGGCGATTCTCGCGGCGGTCGGGGTCCCGGAAGTTCTGACTGGGCGAGAGGTTCTGGACCACTTGGGCTGAGCCCGGTGGATTGCTGGGCCGACTGGGGGTGTTGGTCGGGGTCCGCTCGGTCCGGGGGTGGCAGTGTTGCGCTCCGGCGCGATTCTCGCCGCGGTGGGGCCCCGGAAACCCCGCTGGACCGCCGCCTCCGCGCCCAGCAGACTGCTCCGGTGCCCAGACCGTGCGGCCGCCGGCCGTGAAACTGTTCCGTTCCCGGCCCGTGCCCGGCGCGGACGAGGAGGCCACAAGGCTGCGGGCCGCGCTGGCGAAGGCCCGCAACCCCGAGAGCCCGACCGCGCTCCGGTACCGGCATGAGCTGGGCCGAGCGCTGATGAAGGCCGGAGACTGGCCGGCCGCCGAGGTGCTGTTCGCCGAGCTGGCGCCGGCGCAGGCGCGGGTGACGGGTGACGGGTGCGCGGCATCCGAACACCCTGGCCGCCTGGATGAACCTCGCGCTCAGCCTGGCCGAGCAGGGCCGGCCGGACGAGGCCGTGCCGCTGCTGGTGCGGATCGCCGAGGCCTACGAGCGGACGTGGGGCGCGAAGGCCCCTGGCACCTTCCAAGCCCGCCCCAACCTCGCGCTGGTGCTCGGCGTGGCCGGGCGCTACGCCGAGGCACTCGACGTGCTCGAAACCCACCGGCGCTCGTGCGCGGCCGAGGTCGGCCCGGCTCACGTGGCGACGCAGACGGCCGGCTATCGCCAGGTCACGGTGCTGCGTGCGCTCGAACGGTTCGACGAGGCCGAGTGTCTGCTCGCCGAGCTGCTGCCCTTCGCCGCCACTGAGCGCCTGCGCGACAGCGTGGCCGCGGTCGGCCTGGTGATCCGCGCGGAGCGGGGAGATCCGCAGACAGCCGTCGCGCCTTTGCGTGAGCTCGTCGCCCGGCACGGCGCCGAGGGGTTCCGCGAGCTCCTCGCCGCGGTGCTGCTGCTTGTCGGCGAAGCCGGGGAAGCCGCCGAGCTACTGGGTTCGATCCTTGCCGCCTCCCCGGACCACACCCGCAAAACCCTCGTGGTTCGCGGCTCGCTGGCGCGCGCATACCTGGAGACAGGTGACCTCGACGGCGCCGAGCGGGAAGCCGGAGTCCTCCTCGCCGCCGGGGCTTGGCCGCCCGGCCATCCCACGCCCGTTTCGGCCCAGGCGACTCTCGCGCGTGTTGCCGCGCGCCGGGGGCACCGCGAGGAGGCTCGCCGTGGGCTGGAGGCCGCGGTCGTTGCCCTCGACGCCGTCCTCGGGCCCGCCCACTCGCGCACCCTCGAGACCGCCGCGTGGCTCGGCGAAGTGTGATCTGCCGAGCGAAGCGCGAGAGCGGGTCGCGATCGGCCGCACCAAGCCGTGGATGGCCCGCCCATGCGAGAGCCAGCGCGAGCCCGGCCGCTTCGGCCCGGATCCCACCGCCACGCCGGGACCGTCAGGCAGAAGCCGTCGAGTGCAGCGCCTTGCTCAGTGCCCCCACCGTCAGCTCCACCTGCCACGGCCGGGCCCCGCCCGCCTGCAGCACCGCGGACACCCCGTCTTCCGACAGGTCGGCCGGGGGGCGCCAGCAGGTGCGGCGCACGAGGTCGGGCAGCATGAGGTTCTCCACGGGCACCCGCCGGTCCTCGGCGATGGCGGCCAGCGCCGCGCGGGCCGCGGAGAGGCGGGCGGCCGCGTCGGGGTCCTTGTCGGCCCAGCGGTTGACCGGGGGTGGGCCGTCCGAGGGCTGGGTGGGGCTGGGGAGCTCGCTCGCGGGCAGCGCCTTGGCGGCCTGGAGGTGCCGCAGCCAGCTGGCGGTGTACTTGCGCTGCACGCGGCCGCTGAACACCGGCAGGGCCTGCAGCTCCTCGACGGTTTTCGGGTCGGCGGTCACGGCGTTGACGATGGCGCTGTCGGGCAGGATGCGGCTGGGCGCACGGTCGCGTTTGCGGGCCAGCTCGTCGCGGGCCTGCCACAGCTCGCGCACGGCGGCGAGGCCACGCGGGCTGCGGATCTTGTGCACGCCCGACGTGCGACGCCACGGTTCGGCGCGCGGGGCGGGCGGCGGCGCGGTGCGCACGGCCTCGAACTCCTGCCGCGCCCACTCGAGCTTGCCTTGGGACTCCAGCTCGACCTCGAGCTTCTCCCGCAGCTCGTTGAGGAGCTCGACGTCGAGGGCGGCGTAGTTGAGCCAGTCGATCGGCAGCGGCCGCTTCGACCAGTCGGCGGCGCTGTGGCCCTTCTCGAGCGTGTAGCCGAGCAGCAGCTCGACGAGCGTGCCCAGCGCCACGCGCTCGTAGCCCGCCAGCCGGCCGGCCAGCTCGGTGTCGAAGAGGCTCTTGGGGTGCAGGTCCAGCTCGGCCAGGCACGGGAGGTCCTGGGACGCGGCGTGGAGCACCCACTCGGTGTCGTTGAGGACTTCGCGCAGGGGCGCGAGGTCGTCGGCCAGCGCGATCGGGTCGAGCAGGACCGTGCCGGAGCCTTCGCGGCGCAGCTGCACGAGGTACGCCTTGGGCCAGTAGCGGTAGCCGGACGCCCGTTCGGTGTCCACGGCCACGGCACCGGTTCCCGCGGCGAGCCGCGCGCACGCCTCGGCGAGCGCCGCCGGATCGGACACCACGGGGGGTGTCCCTTCGGCGGGCTCGCGTAGCAGCACGGGCGATCCGGCGTCCTCGGTGGTGGTGTCTCCGGTCCGGGCGCCGTCCGCCTGTGCACTTCCCATAGCTGACGACCCTACGGGACGGGCGTACCGCGCCTGGTCCGCCCGCCCCGCAGGGCCTCTGTCTGCCTTCGTCAGCGGATCACACCGGCTCGCATAGCCAATGCGACCATCTGTGCCCGGTCACCCGTGCCGAGCTTGCGCCCGATGCGGGAGAGGTGCGACTTCACGGTGAGCGCGGAGAGCGAAAGCTCCTCCCCGATCTCCTTGTTCGACTGCCCGTCGGCGACGAGCTGGAGCACCTCCACCTCACGGGCGGAGAGCTCACGCGGGGTGTTGTCGGTACCCGCGACCCGCGTGCCGGTCGCCAGGACCGGGGCCACGCTCGGGTCGGCGTACACGCCGCCTTCCAGGACCCTGCGCACGCCGTCGGTGACAACCACCGGCGAAGCGGACTTCAGCAGGTACGCCTGGGCACCGGCCTGGAACGCCGACCGAACCGCGTACGGGTCGTCGGACGATGCGAGCACCACCACACGCGGCCACCCGTGGCTACGGAGTTCCGTAACCAGCTCGATGCCGCTGCCGTCCGGCAGTCCGAGATCGAGGATCGCCAGGTCGCACGGGCCGGTGGCCTGTGCTCGCGCCCTCGCCTCGGCCACCGTGGCGGCTTCGTGGACCGTGCCCGCACCCATCTGTGCGAGTCGTGCTGCGATTGCCTCCCTCAACAGCGGGTGGTCATCGACCACCAACACGGAAAAAAGCTCTTCCCGCGGGTGCGGAACCATGCTCGCCGGCAAAGCACCGGCTGGCGTGGATCGAACGGCCTGAGATAAGCCGACGGTAGCCACGTCACTACCTCCCTGGAGTCGGTCGTGCCCCCCGACCGGCACCGGGACCTTCGGCCGTTCAGCCGCGCCAGCTTTAGACCGAAAGTGGTGTCGTCGAAGGCACTGTAGCCGCCCGGAGGCCGTTACGGGGGGATCGAATGGGTATCTATCTGAAACGACTCGTCACTCAGGGCGTTCACCGTCACACGATCGGGCTAGTGCTGAGCCCGTTGCTAACGGAACGGCTTCCGGGGGCGATGCAACAGAGTTACCGAACCCGAAACGCCCGTGCAGGTGGGCCGTGCACCTGCGGGTGCTTGCGCCCGGACGTCTCGCGAGCAGTCCATCAGACACCGGAAATCGGCCTCCGCCGGGGCAAGATCAACTTTCTTCACGTTTGCACAGAGGCGGTCGGAGGGACTCTGGATGGGGTTGGCGCGGGGGCTCCGCGGGCCTCGGGGGGCTTTGCGGGCGTGACCAGGGCATGACAGCCCGTGATCATGGGGTCTTCACGAACGTGGGCGTCCGTGCGTGCTAGTGCGTGCGGTCCCAGGTGGACGGACGTGAACGGCTCTCAGAATCGCGTTCGGTCCGCCGCCGGTGTCGTCGGTTGTCCAGACCACGTCGGGCGCTCCTGGACGTGCTGAGGGCGCGCGAGGGCCCCGGACGGGCGGCCCGTCCGGGTGAACTTCGGTGGATCAGGAGCTCTGGCGCTGTTCGAACAACGTGACGCCGACCGGCGGCAGCCCCACGACGCTCGCCATCACCTGGCAGAACGCGTAGCCGTGGGCGCGCAGCGCGGCGTCGGTGGGCGTCCAGGACGCCCGCAGCTCGAGGTCGTCGGTGCGCGAGGGGCCGGCGATGTCGCCGAACCGCGCCGAGGAGGTTTCCGTGACCGTGCCGCCCAGCGCCGTCCACGAGGCGCCGGACGCTTCCAGCGCCTCGGTCAGCCACGACCAGCCGACGGCCGGCAGGAACGGATCGGTGGCCAGCTCGCGGTCGAGCTCGGCCCGCACGTACATGACCAGCCGCAGGACGCCGTCCCAGCCTTCTTGACCGTCGGGGTCGTGCAGCAGCACCAGCCGCCCCGACGCCAGCACGTCCGCCGGTCCCGCCACCTCGCAGCTCACCGCGAACGACCACGGCGCCAGCCGCTGCGGCGCCCGCATGGTCTCCAGCTGCACCTCGGGACGCGGCCGCACGGACTTCAGCGCCGCGACGGCTTCGCGGAAGAGCTCGGGCACTGGCGTCATCGCGGTCACGCATCGACTGTAGGGCGGCGACGCCCCGTTGCGGACGCAGGCGCGCCGAGGGACGACCCGACCGGCCCAGCGGCCCGCCGGCGCCTCGCCGGGCCGGGCGATTCGAGCGCGGGGCCTCGATCCGGCCGCAGCGCTGGTCGCGGCTTCGACAGGCGTGGCAACGGGCTGGGGGAGCTGTGGGAGCCGACCTGGCGCAGGCCGAAGAGCGCCGGGCGATCGGATCCGCAGGGCCGGGTGTCGTGGCCGCCGAGTGGCCTGGCGGCAGGTCAGGTCGGTTTTGAGCTGTCGTCCGCGGTCGGGGCTGCTCGTGCCGCGTGCCGACGCCGCCGAGTGGCCTGGCGGCAGCCCGGGCTGGCTTGCCCTGCCGCCCGCGGGAGGGAGTCGGACAGGAAGGGGGCGGTGGAGGCGGCCCGGTGCGGGCGGATCGGAGCTGGACGTCGGTTCCGAAGGGCTGGCTGCGCAGGCTGCCGAGTGGCTCGGCGGCCGCCTGGTTGGCATGACCTCCCGTCCGCGGGGGGGGGGCGGACGGGAGGGAGGCGGTGGAGTCGGCTCGGTGCGGGCGGACGGGAGCTGGACGTCGGTTCCGAAGGGCTGGCTGCGCAGGCTGCCGAGTGGCTCGGCGGCCGCCTGGTTGGCATGACCTCCCGTCCGCGGGGAGGAGAGCTGGACGGGAGGGAGCCGACCTGGCGCAGGTGAGACGGCGCCGGGCGACCGGTTTCGAAGGCCGGGCGCGCAGGCCCCCGCGTCGCCCGCCGCCAGAGCGGGTCGATCGGGCGCCGAGGCTTCCTCACCCCGGCCGGTGTGCGCGAGATCGAAAATCCCGGCACGTCCGGTCAGTAGCCGTGGCCTACGCGAGTGGCGTGGGGGAGTGGGTGGGACGATGGGTTTCGTGCCTGAGCTTTCGTCTGTGTCTGAGTCCTCCGTGTCCGAAGCCGCCCCCGTTGTCGCCGCGCGGCGGGTGTTGGCGGGGTCGCCGTTGCTGGCCGCGGCGCGCGGGGAGAAGCCCGTGCGCACGCCTGTGTGGTTCATGCGCCAGGCCGGGCGGTCGCTGCCGGAGTACCGGAAGCTGCGCGAGGGCGTCGCGATGCTCGACGCGTGCTTCGACCCCGAGATGCTCGCCGAGATCACGCTGCAGCCGGTGCGCCGGCACGGTGTGGACGCGGCGATCCTGTTCAGCGACATCGTGGTGCCGCTGAAGGCGGCGGGCCTGGACATCGACATCGTGCCCGGCACGGGGCCCGTGGTGGCCGAGCCGGTGCGCGACGCCGCCGCCGTGCGGGCGGTGCCGCTGCTGGAGGCCGAGCAGGTCGCGCGCGTCGCGGAGGGCGTGGGCCTGCTCGTGGAGCGCCTGGGCGAAACGCCGTTGATCGGCTTCGCCGGGGCGCCGTTCACGCTGGCCAGCTACCTCATCGAGGGCGGCCCGAGCCGCAACCACGAGCACACCAAGGCGCTCATGCACGCCGAACCCGAGCTCTGGCACGAGCTCGCCGGCCGCCTCGCCGACATCGCGCTCACCTTCCTGCGCGCGCAGCTCGACGCCGGCGCCGACGCCATCCAGCTGTTCGATTCGTGGGCGGGCGCGCTGTCCGAGCGCGACTACCGCGAGTTCGTCCAGCCGCACTCGGCGAAGGTGCTGGCCGGCGTGGCGGGCTACGGCGTGCCGCGGATCCACTTCGGCGTCGGCACGGGCGAGCTGCTCGTGGCGATGCGCGACGCGGGCGCCGACGTCGTCGGGGTCGACTGGCGCGTGCCGCTCGACGAGGCCGTGCGCCGGCTCGGCGGCAAGGCCGTGGTGCAGGGCAACCTCGACCCTGCGCTGCTTTACGCGGGCTGGCCGGTGATCGAGGCCGAGGTGCGCCGGATCGTCGACGAGGGTCGCGCGGCCGAAGGCCACATCTTCAACCTCGGCCACGGTGTGCTGCCGAGCCTCGAGCCCGAGGTGCTCACCCGCGTCGTCGAGCTGGTGCATTCGCTGTGAAGCACGTCGCCGTCGTCGGCGGCGGCATCTCCGGCCTGACCGCGGCCTACCGCCTGCGGACGCTGCTCGGCGACGCCGTCGCGATCACCGTCTTCGAAGCCACCCCCGCCGTCGGCGGCAAGCTGCGCACGGCCGAGGTCGGCGGGGTGCCCTACGACGTCGGCGCCGAAGCGTTCCTCGCCCGCCGGCCCGAGGTCACGGCGCTGGTCGCCGAGGTCGGGCTGGGCGAGCACCTCGTGCACCCCACCAAGGCGCGCGCCAAGATCCACGCCGGCGGCACCGTCACGGGCCTCCCGCCCGGCACGGTCATGGGCGTGCCCGCCTCCGCCGACGCCGTGGCCGGCGTGCTCTCGGAAGAAGGCCGCCTCGCCGTCGAGAAGGAACGCTCCCTCGGCCCCGTCGAGCTCACCGCAGCCGACCTGCCCCTCGGCCCGCTGCTGCGCGCCCGCTTCGGCGACGAGCTCGTCGACCGGCTCGTCGACCCGCTGCTCGGCGGCGTCTACGCGGGCGGCGCCGACGGTCTCGGCCTGCGCGCGACCATGCCCGGCCTGGCCAAGGCCGTCGCCGAGGGCGCCGGCTCGCTCACCGACGCCGCGGCCTCCCTGCTGCCGAAGACCCCCGGCACCGCGCCCGTGTTCGGCACGCTGACCGGTGGCCTGACCACGCTGCTGGACCGCCTGCGCGAGCTGTCCCGCGCCACCGTGCGCACCTCCGCCACCGTCCGCGCGCTGACCCGGACCGCGAACGGCTGGCGTCTCGACGTCGGCGCCGCCGCCCCGGCCCACGCCCCCGAGGACACCCCGGTGGACGTCGACGCCGTCGTCCTCGCCGTGCCCGCGCCCGCCGCGCGCAAGCTCCTCGCCGACGTCGTCCCGGCCGCGTCCGAGGCGTTCGGCGAGGTCGAGCTGGCGTCGATGGCCGTGGTGGCCCTCGCGCTGCCGCCCGGCACCAAGCTGCCCGACGCGTCGGGGATCCTCATCGGCGCGGGCGAGAAGGACGCCGACGGCGTGCCGTACGCGTCGAAGGCGTTCACCTTCTCCGCCAACAAGTGGGCCCACTACGGCGCCGCCGGCCCGGTGCTGGTCCGCGGCTCCGTCGGCCGCTTCCGCGAACCGGGCGCGCTGAGCGGCGACGACGAAGCCCTCGTGCACGCCGTCCGCGACGACCTCGCCCGCCTCACCGGCGTCACCGCCGAGCCGCTCGACACGCTGGTCACCCGCTGGGGCGGCGGCCTGCCGCAGTACGGCGCCGGGCACCTCGAGCGCGTGACCCGCATCGAAACGGCCGTCAACGCGCTCCCCGGCCTCGCCGTGGCGGGCGCGACGCTGCACGGCGTCGGCCTCCCGGCGTGCGTCGCGACCGCCGACGCCGCCGCGAAGCGGATCGCGGCGAGCTTCACAGTGTGACGTGACGGAGGCGCTTGGCGCCCGAATGCCGCGCGGTGCGAGGATGGAGCCATGGCGCGGCTGAACTACAACGAGCTCAACGACAGCATCCGCTACACCGCCTGGTCGGTCTTCCGGGTCGAGCCCGGCCGCCTCGGCGAGGACCGCGGCACCGCGGGGCAGGAGACGGCGGAGTTCCTCGACGGGCTCGCCGACAAGGGCGTGGTGGTGCGCGGCGTCTACGACGTGTCCGTGCTCCGGGCCGACGCCGACTACATGGTGTGGTGGCACGCCGAGGAGATCGAGCAGGTCCAGGCCGCCTACAACGGCTTCCGGCGCACGCCGCTGGGCCGCGCGTCGACCCCGGTGTGGAGCCAGGTCGCCCTGCACCGGCCGGCGGAGTTCAACAAGAGCCACATCCCGGCGTTCCTCGCCGGCGAGGAAGCGCGCAAGTACATCTGCGTGTACCCGTTCGTCCGCTCCTACGAGTGGTACCTCCTGCCGGACGAGGAGCGGCGCAAGATGCTCGCCGACCACGGCAAGGAAGCCCGCGACTACCCGGACGTGCGCGCCAACACCGTGGCGTCGTTCGCGCTCGGCGACTACGAGTGGATCCTCGCGTTCGAGGCCGACGAGCTGCACCGCATCGTCGACCTCATGCGTCACCTGCGCGCGACGGAGGCTCGCCGCCACGTGCGCGAGGAGATCCCGTTCTACACCGGCACCCGCGTGGCGCCCGCCGAGCTCGTCGCGGCACTGCCGTAACCGCCGTGCAGGACGTGCTGGCCGGGGTGTGGCAGACGCTCACCGGCGAATCCCTCCCGGCCGTGTCCCTGACCGGCGACGAATCCTTGCTGCCCGGTCCTTTCCGGGTCGAGGCCGCCGCGACGGCGGGCATCGCGGCCGCCACGCTGGCGGCCGGTGAGCTGCTGCGCCTGCGCGGCATCGACCCCGGCACGGTGGGCGCCGACACGCGCCACGCCGCGGCCGCCGTGCGCAGCGAAGCCTTCCTGCGGGTGGACGGCGAGCTGCCTCCGAGCCCGTGGGGACCGATCGCCGGCGACTATCTCGCGTCCGACGGCTGGGTCAAGCTCCACGCGAACTACCCGCGCCACGAGGCCGCCGTGTGCTGGTCGCTCGGCGTGCCCGCGCAGCGTGAGGCCGTCGCGAAGACCGTGGCCGCCAAGACGGCCGCCGAGGTCGAGTCGGCCGTGGTGACAGCGGGCGGCGCGGCCGCGCTCCTGCGTTCGCGCGACGAGTGGCTCGCGCACCCGCAGGGCCAGGCCGTCGCGGGCCTGCCGCTCGCCGAGATCCGGCAGATCGGCGACGCGCCGAAGAACACGCTCTTCGACTCCGACCGGCCGCTGGGCGGAGTCCGGGTGCTGGAGCTGACGCACGTGCTCGCCGGGCCCGTGGCCGGCCGCGTGCTCGCGGCCCACGGTGCGAACGTGCTCCACGTGGGTGCCGCGCACCTGCCGCGCATCCCCGCGCTCACGATGGACACCGGCCACGGCAAGCGTTCGGGGTTCGTCGCGCTCGACACCGAGGGCGGCCGGGCCCGGCTGAAGAAGCTCATCGCGCGCGCCGACGTGGTGCTGCAGTCGTTCCGCCCGGGCGCGCTCGAGCGAATCGGATTCGGTCCGCAGGAGATGGCCGAGCTGCGGCCGGGTCTCGTCACGGCCGACCTGTCGGCTTACGGCTGGGAAGGCCCGTGGGCCCGCCGCCGCGGGTTCGACAGCCTGGTGCAGATGGCGTCGGGCATCGCCGAGGAAGGCGCTCGCGTCGCCGGCACCGACCGGCCGACGCCGCTGCCCGCGCAGGCGCTCGACCACACCACGGGCTGGCTCGCGGCCGCGGCGATCATGACGGCGGTGCGCCGCACGGTCGTCGAGGGCGGCAGCTGGAACGTGCGGCTCTCGCTCGCGGGCACGGGCCGGTGGCTGGATTCACTGGGCCGCAAGGACCCGGCGGTGTCCAGTGTGGACTCGGTGGACTACGGCGACCTCGTCGAAGAAGTCGACAGCGACTTCGGCAGGCTCACGCGCGTGAAGATGGCCGGCGACCTGCCGGGCGCCCCACCGCACTGGGACCACGCGTCGCACCTGCCCGGAGCGGACAGCGCGGTGTGGCACCCGGTCAGCTCCTGAACCAGCGCCGGCGCTTCGCTGGTTCCCGGCCGGCGACCCAGGCGGCGAACGCGTCGGCGTACTCGCGCGCCCGGATCGTGTCGGTTTTCGGGTGCGCGGCGGCATAGGCGTCGAAGAGCGGGGCGAAGCGCTCGCCCAGGCTTTCGGCCAGGCCGGGCCTGAGGTACGCCATGAGCCGGCGTCGTTTGGCGAGCAGGACGTCGGCCTCCACCCGCAGCCGTTCGGGTGCGAAACCCGGCGGGGGCGGGGCTCCGGTGAGCAGCGTGTCGAGCAGCGCGGCCTGCCGGGCGGCGAGCTCCTCGCGGCTCACGCCGTCACCGTCGCGCGCAGGGCGGCGAGCTCCGTGGCCAGTTCGGTGTCGGTGGGGTAGTCGTCGTCGCGTTCCAGCAGCACGCCCGGTGGGTCGGTGCGGCGGCGCAGCTCGGCGAGCAGGTCGAGGACTTCGGGCGGCACCGGGTGCGCGTGCGTGTCGTGATAGACGCCGTCGCGCTCGATCCCGCCCGCCATGTGCACGTAGGCCAGGCGCTCCCAGGGGATCCCGTCGAGGAACGCCGCCGGGTCGGTGCCGACGTTGCGCGCGTTGGCGTACAGGTTCGCCACGTCGATGATCAGCAGGCACCCCGTGCGCTCGGTCAGCTCGGTGAGGAACTGCTCCTCCGACAACGTGTTTTCCGGCCACTCCAGCACGGCCGCGATGTTCTCCAGCGCCAAGGGTAGGTCCACAATGGACTGAGCGAGGCGGACGTTGGCCACGAGCACGTCGAGCGCCTCGCGGGTGCGCGGCAGCGGCATGAGGTGCCCGGAGTCGAGCCCGCCCGCGCGGACGAAGCACACGTGGTCGCTGGCGAGCGGCGCGTCGAGCGCCCGGGCCAGCTCGGCGAGGTGCTCGACGCGGTGGGTGTCCAGTGGCTCGGCCCCGCCGAGCGAGAGCGAAACGGCGTGGGGCAGCACCGGCATGCCGCGCCGCCGCAACGCCAGGAGGCTTTCGGGCAGGTGCGGCGCGTGGAGGTTCTCGGCGACGACCTCGACCCAGTCGACACCGGGAAGCCGCGCGATCGACAGGTCCAGTTCTGCCCGCCAGCCGATGCCGACACCGAGCCGGTCAACCACCGCAACCCCCGCCGCCACCGCACGACGAACCGCACGAGGAGCCACTGCTGCACGAAGACCCGCTGCTGCACGACGAGCTGCTGCTGCAGGAAGACCCGCCGCCCGACGAACCACCGCCGGACCCGGCGAACGGCTGGAACGGCGGGACCAGCGCCGCGCTCAGCTCGTCGTCCGGGTACATCGCGAGCCCGCCCAGCGCCACCGCACCGGCTGCTCCGGCGAGCAGCAAGGCCGGCTGCGCGGCACCCCGTGCCCGGCTCGCGGACCGAGCGCGGGTGAGCGCGCCTTGGCCCCTCGGCGTGACCCGCACGCGCTCGCGGCTGCGCACGACCCCGGCGACGATCGTCAGCACCAAGGCCACGACGAGCAGCAGGAAGAGCCAGCCGACCGGCCGGTCGTTCGCCGCACCCGCCACGAACCGCACGGCGCCGACCGCCAGGAGAACCAGGTAGGCCAGCAAAACCACGGTGTGGAACGGCCGCGCTTCCCTGCCGGAGGTCAGCAGGCCGGCGCGCTGCATCTCGGTTTCGAGGTCGCTCATCGCCTTCGACCGCGCGGCCTTGGCCCGCAGGCTGCGCGTGGTGCCGCCGGTGGCGCCCTTGGCGCCTTCGTGCACCGAGCGTTCGAGCTTGTGCCACGGGCGTTTCCCCGCCGCCGTCACGAGCCCTTCGCTGTTCACGCGCAGCAGGCCGCGGTCCACCAGCGCCGCGATCGCCGTGTCGGCCACGCGCTCGGGCCCGCCGGCGAGGTAGGCGAGGTGGTAGACATCCGGCAGCTCACCGGTGTGCTCGACACTTCGCGGGCGCGCCACCCGCGGCCCCACCACCTGCACCACGAGCACCACGGCCAGCGCGATCCCGTACCACGCCAGGAACTGCGGTCCCGAAATCCCCCACGTCTCTTCCACGGCCTACCTCCCTCGCAATCGCCGGACGCTACCTACCCCGTCCCCCTGTGGGGTCGGCACAACTGACGCCGTCCGCGGCGCCGTGGTTCCGGTCAGCAGCTGCCGGATCCGCCGCCACCGCACCCCGATCCGCTGCCGCAACTCGAACCACTGCCGCAGCTCGACCCGAGACAAGACCCGCCACCGCCGGGAAGAAGCCCCCGCCGTACCCGGGGTGAACGCGCCGGGTTGTCCTGCCGCGGCTGAAGACGACCCGCGTCTCGCGGTCCGGATGGTTGGCCAGCCCGCCGACCGCCACGGCGCCCGCGGCTCCCGTCATGAGGCCGTGATCCGCCCAGGCAGCACGCACCGCTTCGTAACCAGCGTTGGTGCGGCCGGCGGGCTGCCACGAGCAGATGAGAGCAACGACCCCGAGAGCCGAAACGAGGACCACGGCCGCGGCGACGAACCAGCTCGTGGAAGCCACACCCAGCACCAGGCCTCCGACCGCGAACGCGGCTTCCGCGGCGGCCACCGACCACCATCCTCGGCGCCTCCGGGCGGCGTCGACCACGAGTCCCCGCGCCGCGAGGTCGCCGGCGAGCGCGGCCATCGCGTCGGTTGTGGCCAGCTGCCGGATGACGTCGGGGAAGGTCGGTGCGCCGACACCGACGAGCTCGGCCGTGGCCACGCCCAGCGCGTCGACGGGCGCCAGCGGGGTGCGATACAGCCGCCCGCTGCCGTCGAGCCGCAGCTGTTCGCGTTCGATCATCGCCGCCACCACGGTTTCACCGGTGCGGCCAGGGCCGGCGGTGAGGAATGCGATCTGCGCGAGGGAGCCGAGGCGGGTCCCGCTGCGGAAGCCGGCCCGGATTCGCCGGTCGTGGCAGAGTCCGCCGAGAAACGCGAATACACCGAGCAGTGTCAAGGCGATGGTGGCGATGAGGGTCATGGCGCCTCCCCGGTGCGTCGTGTTTCGTAGCACGCGCAGGAAGACGCCGTGGTTGCCCCGAGTTTCCCTAAGTCTCCCTCAAGAAAAAAGCGCCCTCCCGGTGGTGGGAGGGCGCTCTTCGGTGATCGTCGGTGTCACTCGGTCTCGGGAACGAGCTTCAGCGAGATCGAGTTGATGCAGTAGCGCTGGTCGGTCGGCGTGTCGTAGCCCTCGCCCTCGAAGACGTGGCCGAGGTGACTGTGGCACGAGGCGCAGAGCACCTCGATGCGGCGCATGCCGAGCGTGCGGTCTTCGCGCAGCAGCACGGCGTCGGAGTCCGCCGGGTCGAAGAACGAAGGCCAGCCGCAGTGGCTCTCGAACTTCGTGTCGCTGCGGAACAACTCGGCACCACAGGCGCGGCACTCGTACGCGCCGGTGGTCTTGGTGTCGGTGTACTCGCCGACGAACGGCCGCTCGGTGCCGGCCTGGCGGAGCACCGCGTACTCCTCGGGGCTCAGCTGCTCGCGCCACTCCTGCTCGGACTTCACCACACGGGGCGTGGTGCCGACCACGGGTTTCATACCTTTCACCTCGCCCACGTTACCCCGCCAGGAAAGCGATCGCGTGGGTCACGATCTGCCATGCGGTCACGATCACCCCGAACACGATCAACGCCGCGATGAGCGCCGAAACCCAGTAGCGCAGCCCGCCCGCGCGGCTGCTGGAATCGGCGAAGTCGGAGACCTGGTCGAGGCACGCTTCGACGGTGAACGTCGGGCCCGTGCGCTCCATCCGGTCGAGGTGCGCGGCGAACGCGCGCGCCTCCGGGTCGTACGGATCCAGCCCGACGAGATCCTCGTGGAACCGAGGATTCCAGCCCGGCTGTACAGCTCCGCTCTCGGCCATGGCTCCACGGTAGGCCATCACCCCTGCTCACCACACTCCCCGCGCGGCGAGTCTCACTGGTTCGCCACTGTGGCGTAGCTCCTGGTGACGATCGTTCCGGCAGGCTGTCAGGGGCACTGCGCGCCGACGGGCATTCCACCCAGGGAATCACCTTTGAGGTAAACGGCACTGATGAAAAAGGACTGCACGCCGTTCTCGACGCCGGTGGAAACCCAGATGTCATTTCTCACGACACCATTGTCCGAAATGGGTTCCCCGTGCGCCCAGCAAATGCCGAACACCGTGTAGTTGGCGGGGTAACTGCCTTGTTTCTTGCTGGTCGACCACGGAGTTTGCCGGATGTTGACGGCCTCGTAGGTGGTCACCATCGTGCCCGGCGTTCCGCTGGTCACGGCACGGGGTGACGCGTCGGCCTGACTGCTGAGGCCGACCGTCAGCGTGGCGGCCGACAGCGCGACAGCCGGTGTCTGCTTTGCGAGGGATCTACGGTTTCGGGAATTCGTCCGATTGATCACCAGGCGTAGCTATTGCACCGAGCTGTTGCGACGTAAGGCGTCGGACGGGTGACAATTCCGATTCGTGTGGCGGTGAGCGGGATTCCTGCTCACCGCGGGCACGAGTCAGCCCTGGGTGATGTCCTTCTGGCTCTTCGTGTTCGAGTCGATGAGGATCTGCCCGCCGGAGTTGACGACGCGGAACGCGCGGCTCTCCGTGTGGTCGGGGAACACGACGGTGACCGTCATGTTCACCGAGTCGTCGGCGTTGTAACTGCCCCGAGCGGACTTGCTGCTCACATTGCCGAACTGCTGCCAGTACTGGTCGAACGCCGCCTGGCTGCCGTAGACCTGCTGGGCGGCCGGGGTGAGCATCGCCCACGCCGCGGCCGTGTCCTGCGGGAAGCTGTAGAAGTCGATCACCCGCTGGCCGGCGGGCGTGAGCGCGAGCTTGCCCCCGTCGTTCGGCGTCTGGCCGAGCCCGGCGACCGGCGGCGATGCCGACGGGCCGCTGCTGGGGGTGTTCGGCGAGCCGGTCGAGTTCGTCTGCTGTGGCTGGTTCGCCGTGTTCGAACCGTTGCCCCCGCCATCGCTGCCGGAGCTCAGCACCAGGAACACCACGACCGCGATCACGACCACGGCCGCGGCGCCACCCGCGAGCAGGGCGAACTTGCGCTTGTTGTCGGCAGGCGGCGGCGTGCTCGACGCGTTGCGGTAGTTCGGCGCGGCGGCCGTCGGGGCCGGGCGGGGCTGCTGCTGCGTCGGCCGCGCCGGGGGAGCCGGCTGGGCGGGCTGGGGCCGCGGCGGCGTGTTGGGCGGCGCGGCGGGCGAGCGCATCGGCATGAACGCGGCCGTCGGGGTGCGCGGCGGGTTCGACGGGGCCTTCTGCGTGGGGATCGGGGCGGCCGTCTTCGGGCCGTCCACGCGCTGCCACGGCGGACGTGAGCCGCCGCGGTCGAGGCGTTCGGTGGGGCCGGACGACAGGAGTTCCGGGCCCGCGGCCGGCTCGCCCGCCGCGAGCTTGGCCAGGCCTTCGCGGGCCTCGGCCATGCTCGGGCGCTCGCCGGGCTCGCTGCGCAGCAGGCTCATCAGCAGCGCGGTGGCCGGGCCGGCCTGGGTCGGCGGGTTGATCTGGCCGTTGGCGGCCGCGTAGAGCAGCGCGAGCTGGTTGGTGGTGTTGCCGTAGGGCGTCTGGCCCTCGATGGCCTGGTAGAGCGTGGCGCCGAGGGCGAAGACGTCGGAGCTGGGCACAGGGTCGGCGCCGCGCGCCAGCTCGGGCGCGAGGTACGCCGGGGTGCCGCCGATGAGGCCGGTCTGCGTGAGCGTCATGTCGCCGGCCGCGCGCGAGATGCCGAAGTCGGTGATCTTCGCGGTGCCGGTCTCGTCGATGAGGATGTTGCCGGGCTTCACGTCGCGGTGCACGATCCCGGAGCGGTGCGCGGCGACGAGCGCGGCGGCCACCTGCTCCCCGATGCGCGCGACCTGGCCGACGGGCAGCGTGCCCTGCTCGGCCAGCACGGCCGAGAGGCTCGGGCCGTCGAGGAACTCCATCACGAGGCAGGGGTCGCCGCCGTGTTCGGCGATGTCGAAGACGACGATCGCGTTCGGGTGCTGGAAGCGGGCGGCGTTCTTCGCCTCGCGCATGGCGCGCTGGCGCATGTTGTCGCGTTCGGCCTCGGAGACGCCCGGCTGGGGCAGGATCTGCTTGATCGCCACCGACCGTTCCAGGCGCACGTCGACGGCGCGCCACACCACACCCATGGCACCGCTACCAATGTGCTCGACGAGGCGGTAGTGCCCCGCGATCAGCTGACCGGTGTCGATGGCGACCGCTCCTGACGAAATCCCGGTGATCGTGGCCTTACTCAGCGCGGATACCCCTCGCGCACCCGAACGAGTGTAGCGGTCGGGTGGATGTTGCCGCCGTCAGCCAGCCGGTGCGGAGGCGGCGGGCTCTTCCTTCTCGACGGCGGGCGTGCGCTTCTTCAGCACCCTGACCAGGCCGACGGCTCCGGCCGCGGCGAAAACGGCGTAACAACCCAGGAGCGCGGGCGGCGTGTCGCCGGTCAGCGCGTCGGCGAGCACCACCACGGCGACCGTGCCGGGGACGCTTCCCAGCAGCGTGCCGACCAGGTAGGGAACCAGTTTCACCGTCGACACCCCGCACAGGTAGCTCAGCGGCGCGAAGGGCACCACGGGGATCAGCCGCAGCGAGGTGATCGCCAGCACACCGCCGCCGGACAGCCGTTCGTTGACGATGCGCACGGGGGCGCGGTGCAGGTGGCGCAGCACGAGGTCACGGCCCAGCAGCCGCGCGAGCCCGAACGACAGGCCCGCGGCGATCGTCGTCGCCACCAGGCCGATCGCGATTCCCGCGACAGAACCGACGAGCAGGCCGGCCGCGAGGTTGAACACCGTGCGCGGAATGGGCGCCACGGTGAGCAACGAGTACGCGACGAGCAGCACCAGCGGCGTCGCTGGACCGGTCGCCTGGGCCCACCGGCGCAGGTCCGCCGGGCCGGGGATCGGCAGGAACACCGCGGCCGCCGCGAGGAGGACGAGCACGGTGAGCGCGAGGATCAGCTTGGTTCTGCCGGACACCCGGTCCACGGTAGAGGAACGCGTGATCGGCGGGCGCGCGGCGTGGATCCGGCTACGGTGGGCCCATGCCCAAGAACGGCGATCCGGTCGAGTACCAGGTGGGGGAGCGCACCGTCAGGGTCACCAGCCCCGACAAGGTGTACTTCCCCGAGCGCGGCATCACGAAGCGGCAGGTGGTGGAGCACTACCTCGCCGTGGGCGAGCCGTTGCTGCGCGCGATCGGCGAGCGGCCCACCACGCTCAAGCGCTACGTCGACGGCGTGGCGGGCGAATGGTTCTACGCCAAGCGCGTGCCCAAGGGCGCCCCCGACTGGGTCCAGACCGCGCGGATCACGTTCCCGTCCGGGCGCACCGCCGACGAGGTCTGCCCGACCGAACCCGCCGTGTTCGCGTGGGCGGCGAACCTCGGCACGTTCGACTTCCACCCCTGGCCCGTCCGGCGGTCCGATGTGGACCATCCGGACGAGCTGCGCATCGACGTCGACCCGCCCGACTCGGCCGGCTTCGACGACGCCGTCGCGGTGGCGCGCGTGGTCCGCGAGGTGCTGGCCGAGGCCGGGCTCACCGGTTACCCCAAGACGTCCGGCGGACGCGGCGTCCACGTGCTCGTGCGCATCCGGCCGGAATGGGACTTCATCGCCGTGCGCCACGCGGTGATCGCGCTCGGGCGCGAGGTCGAACGCCGCATCCCGGACAAGGCCACCGTTTCGTGGTGGAAGGAGGAACGCGGCGGCCGCGTGTTCCTCGACTACAACCAGGCGGCGCGCGACCGCACCGTCGCGTCCACGTGGTCGGTCCGCGGCACGCAGCGCGCGACCGTCTCCACGCCTCTGACCTGGGCGATGCTCGACGACGTGCACCCGGACGACTTCGACGTGCTCACCGTGCCGGCCTTCCTGGCCGAGCACGGCGACCTCCACGCGCCGATGGACGAAACGGCGTTCGGCCTCGAAACCCTCCTGGAGTGGTACGACCGCGACGATCGCGACCTCGGCGGCGCGGAGCTGCCGTACCCGCCGGACTACCCGAAGATGCCGGGTGAGCCCAAGCGTGTGCAGCCGAGCAAGGCGCGGCCCGACACCGAGTGATCGCTCCGTCGCCGCGGGTGCTCACCGTCCGTCATCAACTTCGGCGAACGCGAAAAATTCCCACCTTTACGGCTGCGTAACGTTCCCGCTGGTCAGACTGGGAGTGGGGTAGCGTCCGGCGGGCTCGGGTTGAGCCCTGCGGCACATCCGGCGCGTAACGCCCCGGCGCCGCGGGGCGACTATCCCGCGCCGGAGGAGCCCGGCTCGAGGACGGAGGCCTTTCGTGGACGACCTGATCGCGTTCCTCGCCGCGCGGGTGGGTCAGCGGCAGGCGCTGATCATGCAGGCGGTGCAGAAGGCGAAGAACGGCGAGGCGCTCAACCGCGGCGAGACGAAGGTCGCGGTCGAACAACGCGTGCGCGCGCTCGGCGACCTCGAGCTCGACGTCGTCAACCAGATGATCAACGAGGTCGAGGTCACGCGCCGCATCATGCTCGCCCACCGCACCACCGTGTCCGAAAAGGTCCCCGGCTTTCCGTTGTACGGCAGCGAGTACTGGTGCGAGACCTGTCACGTCCCGGCCGACGAGGCGGGGTCGAACTGGTGCCCGACGCTGCGGCTGCTCGCCCTGCCCTACGCCGACCACCCGGACTACAGCGAACGCTGGCGTCCATAGCTCGGCACGCCGGGGAATCCGCCGCGCGGCGGCCGTGTTGATCCCTGGGTGACGTTCCGGATCTCCGTGCTCGACCGATCGCCCGCCCGGCGCGGGCGGGGCAGCGCGCAGGCGCTGAGGGACACCGTCGCGTTCGCGCGGGACATCGAGGGGCTCGGGTACCACCGCTTCTGGGTGTCGGAGCACCACAGCGTGCCCGGGGTGGCCGGGTCGGCGCCGACGGTGCTGGCCGCGGCGGTCGCGTCCGTGACGTCGCGGATCCGCGTCGGCACGGGCGGCGTGATGTTGCCGAACCACCGGCCGCTGGTGGTCGCGGAGCAGTTCGGGGTGCTGGAGTCGCTGTTCCCGGGCCGGATCGATCTGGGGCTGGGCCGGTCGGTGGGGTTCACCGACGGCGTGCGGCGCGCGCTCGGGCAGGGGCGCGAGGCGGCCGAGGACTTCGGCGGCCAGGTGCGCGAGCTGCTCGCGTTCTTCAGCGGCGACCAGACGGCCTACCCCGGCGTGCACGCGATCCCGGCCGAAAGGCTGAGCCTGCCGACGTTCCTGCTGGCCACCGGCTCCGGTGCGGACCTCGCCGCCGAGCTGGGCCTGCCGCTGGTGATCGCGCCGGCGCGCGGGGAGCGGGCGATGGTCGAGGCCATCCGGCGTTACCGGGACACGTTCGCGGGAACGGGAGCGGTCGCCGAGCCCTATGTCGTCGTGTCGACTTCGGTCGCCGTCGCGGAGACCCACGAGGAGGCCCGCCGGCTGCTCGTGCCCGAGGCGTGGTCGACGGTGTACTCGCGCAGCCACGGCGTCTTCCCGCCGCTCTCGCCCGTCGACGAGATCCTGGCGCTGCCCAAGACCGACCGCGAACGCACGCGCCTCGACGACATCGTCGCGAGCCAGATCGGCGGCACCCCCGCCGAGGTGACCGACCGGCTCGGCGAGCTGGTCGAGGCCACCGGGGCCGACGAGCTGCTGGTGAGCACGAGCACCTACGACCAGGCTGCCCGCGTCGAGTCGTTCGCCGCACTGGCGGAGCTGGCCGGGCTCTCGGTCTCGGCCTGAAAACCGCTTACCCGCGGCGGAACACACTGCTACGGTGAGCGCATGACTGCCGGGTCGGCCGAGAGCCGTGAGCAGACGGGTTACCCGGCCTTGCCGTGAACCCCCGGTGGGCCCGTGGCCCACCCCCTCCCCAGCGAACTCCGAGGACATTTCCGCGGTTCGCGAAGGGAGGTGAAATCGTTTGTCCACATCGGAATCCACCGGAGCCCCGGAAACCACCTGGCGTTCCTGGCTGTCCGAGCACGCCACGGGCGGAGTGCTCGACGGCGTCGTCGTGCAGCAGCTGCCGTTCGGCGCGTTCGTCGAGGTGGCACCGGGCATCCAGGGCCTGCTCGTGACCGACCGCGGCGCCGCTCCTGAAGTCGGTGCCCGCCTGACGGTGCGCATCGAGCAGATCGACGTCGAACGTCGCCGGTTCAGCCTCGTCGCGGCGTGACGCGCGGGGCTGGGGCAGAAGCGCTGCTGCCCCAGCCCTCGGCTCACGGCCGTCAGGTCACGGCCTTCACGTCACTGCTTTCGGTTGACCGCAGCCAGAATCGTGCGCGCGACCGCGGCCGGCGGCGTGCTCGCCGTGTCGAGCACCGTGCCCGATTTCCCAAGCCAGGGAAGGGCTTTCTCGTACGCGTCGAGGTGATCGAGCCGCCACTGCCGAATGCCCGGCTCGTCGGTCTCGATGCGGCGGCGCAGCTCGTCGCGGTCCGCGTGCAGCACGAAGTGGTGCACGGCGATGCCGCGCGCCTGGAGACCGTCGAAGATCTCCCGCGCGTACTGCTCGACGAGGATCGTCTGCGGCGCCACGAGCGGTCCGCCGGTGTGCGCGTGCACCCGCGCCATGGTCTCGACCACCAGTGGACGCCACAGCTCGAGGTCCTGGAAATCCCCGTCGGGCTCGGGAAACGGCACGCGCAGCAGGTAACCGACGTACTCCGGGTCGAACAGGCGCGCCCCCAGCGGCCCGGTGAGCTCCCGCGCGGTCGTGGTCTTGCCGGAGCCGAACGTGCCGTTGAGCCACACGATCATCCCAGCGCCACCGGCTCGAACCCGGCCCACGAGGGCGGAGCGGGCAGCCGGCCCGTGGCGTGGAGCAGCGCCTCCCGGTCGTCCTCCGACGGCAACGGCCGTCCGGCCACGCCCGCCACGATCGCCCGCGTCGCCGCCAGGGTCGACGCCGGCGGACCGTCCACACCGGACAGATGCAGCGTCAGGTCGAGGTGGTGCAGCGTCGCCTCGACCACGTACGTCGTGAGGTAGTCCGCGACCGTCAGCACCTCGTCGCGGGTTTCCACGCGGGCTGCGGGATCCGCGGCGGCCGCGGCCCGCCCCGCGGCGACGGCCAGGTCGTCGAAGTGGTGCGTGAGCGCGGCCGGGCCGGAGTACGCGACGGCGCCGCGGCGGACGAACGCCGATTCCGCGTCCGTGCCGTCACCCGGTTCGCCCGGCTCCCAGTAGGTCACGGCGTCGCGGGTCGCGGGCGCGTCGGTGGTCGTCACGAGCGTGATGAGGATGTCCTGCGCCCCGATGATCAGATGGAACACGAGGTCCTGCACCAGCCACCCGGCGCAGCCGGACGGCGCGACCCACTGCGTGTCGTCGAGGGAGTGGACGGCTTCCTGCAGGGCGCCCCAGGCCCGGGGGAAAAGATCCATGCCGCACCCTAGCGAGGCCACACTCCGGCCCGCACAAGGTTTCTACAGCCGCAGCTGCAGCTGCGTGAGCAGCCGCTGAGCCGGATCCCCGAGATCGACACCGGACACCTCCGCCGCCCGCCGCACGCGGTACCGCACGGTGTTCGGGTGGATGTTCAACGCCTTCGCGGCCGCCCGCACGTCCCCGAACGCGTCGAGGTACGCCAGCACCGCCGGCACGAGGATCCCGCCGTGGTCGGCGTCGTGCGCGAGCAGCTCGGCCAGCCGCGGGTCGCGGATGCGGGGCTGGTCCGCGAGGTACGCCAGCACCTCCGACAGCAGCACGTCGGCGCGGACATCGGCCAGCGACGCGACGGCGTCGGGCCAGCGGCCGCGCGCCATCGCGAGCAGCACGCGGTCGGCGTCGCCGCGAGACGCGGCCGCGTCGGACAGCCGGGGGACCACGCCGCCGAGCGCCGCCCGCACCGGCACGTCGAGGTGCCGCTCCGCCGCCGTCACGATTTCCTTGGCCAGAGCCAGAACCGCCGCGTCCGAATGCTCCGGCAGATCGGGCAGCAACGCGTACACGCGCCCGCCCAGCACGCTCACCAGGGCACTGCGCCGGTACGCGGCGGTGTGCACCGCGATCAGGTGCACCAGCTCCGCGCGCCGCAGCAGCCGGTCCGACGCGGCGGGACCGGCCGAGGACAGCGCGAACGTGAGCACCTGCGCCGGCCGCGCGGGATCGGCGCCGATGTCGTCGGCCACCGACTCGGCGTCGACGCGGCCCTCCAGCAGCCCGGCCAGCAGGTCCTCACGCAGCCGCAGCTGAGGGCTCGGCAGCGTGCGGGCCCGGATGAGCTGCGGCGCCAGCGTGCGGCTCGCGCCCAGCAACGCGACCTCGGCCTGCTCGGTGAGCGGTGTGGCGCCCTCCTGCACCCAGATCGTGCCCAGCGGCTGCGACCCCGCGTGGATGCCGGCCGCGATGCGCCGGCGGATGCCCAGCTCGGGCCGTTCGTCGATCCGGACGATGCCCTCGCCCGCGCGCAGCCGCTGGTAGACGCCCCATTCCCGCAGCATCGCCAGGTACCGCTCCGGTCCCTCACGGCCGAGGATCGACAGCCGGCGCAGCTCGTCGACCTCGTCCGACGAGCGCGAGTACGCCAGCACGCGGCTCGCGGTGTCCTCGATGCTGACCAGGCCGCCGGTGAGTGTCGCGACCGTCTGGGCCAGCGCGAACAGGTCGCCCAGCACCTCGCCGGTCTCCGCCTCGCCGCCCGCCCGGGCCGCGTCGACGACCCCGCGGGCCAGCGCCTCCACCTGCTCCCACCGCGCCTCGGCCCCCACCGTGAGCAGCGCGACGCCCGCGTCGGCCGCCACGTCCGTGCCGCCCTCGCCCTTCACGGCCACCGCGGCCGCCCCGCCACGCCCGGCCGCGCGGATGGCCGCGGCCGCCGCCCGGCCGCGCGCGCCGATCACCAGCACGAGGTCGCCCGGGTGCGCCTCCGGGGGGTCTTCGGGGTCGAGGATCACCACGTCGTCGACCCGCACGCCCAGCCCCCGCGGCGCCACCAGCACGCGCACGAGCGGCTCGCCCAGCGTCGCCAGCACGTGGCGCAGCGAGGTGGCGGGCAGGCCGTCGGGCGCTTCGGCCGTCACCGGACCACCTTCATCCGATCGGACAAGTTCATCACCCTGATTCTAGCCGGTCGGATAAACCTGCCGGCGCTTTCCGGAGTTACCGTTCGGGCATCCCAGCAGTACAGAGCAGCCGTACCCAGAAGCAGTACCGAGAAGCACCGCAGAAGAAAGACCAGAGGGAGCCGCCGTGGACGCCGTGACCCAGACACCCGCTCCGAAGAACGAGCCGGTGTACACCTACGCACCGGGCAGCGCCGAGCGCGCCGAGCTGGAAGGGGCGCTGAAGAAGCTGGGTCAGGCCGGTCCGGTCGACCTGACCGTGACCGTCGGCGGCGAGCAGCGCGCCGGAGGCGGCGAGAAGATCGACGTGGTCGCGCCGCACAACCACAGCCACGTGCTGGGCACCATCTCCAGCGCGTCGAAGGAAGACACCCACGACGCCATCGCGGCCGCCGGCAAGGCCGCACCGGAGTGGCGCGCGCTGTCGTTCGACGACCGCGCCGCGGTGCTGCTGCGCGCCGCCGACCTGCTCACCGGCCCGTGGCGCGCCACGCTCAACGCCGCCACCATGCTCGGCCAGTCGAAGACCGCGACGCAGGCCGAGATCGACTCCGCGTGCGAGCTCGCCGACTTCTGGCGGTTCAACGTCGAGTTCGGCCGCCGGATCCTCGCCGAGCAGCCCGCCAGCTCGCCGGGCGTGTGGAACCGCATGGAGCACCGGCCGCTCGAGGGCTTCGTCTACGCGATCACGCCGTTCAACTTCACCGCGATCGCCGGCAACCTGCCCACCGCGCCCGCGCTGATGGGCAACACCGTGCTGTGGAAGCCCTCGCCGACGCAGAGCCTCGCCGCGCACCTGACCATGCGGCTGCTCGAAGAGGCCGGCATGCCGCCGGGCGTGATCAACCTGCTGCCCGGCGACGGCAAGGCCGTGTCCGAGGTGGCGCTGACGCACCGCGACCTCGCGGGCATCCACTTCACCGGCTCCACCCCGACGTTCCAGCACCTGTGGAGCACCGTCGGGGCGAACATCGCCGGTTACCGCGGCTACCCACGCCTCGTCGGCGAAACCGGCGGCAAGGACTTCGTGCTCGCGCACCCGTCGGCCGACCTCGACGTGCTGCGCACGGCGCTGGTCCGCGGTGCTTTCGAGTACCAGGGCCAGAAGTGCTCCGCCGCTTCGCGTGCGTACGTGCCGCGCAGCCTGTGGGAGCAGCTGAAGGACGGCCTGGTCAGCGAGACCGAGGCCATCACCTACGGCGACGTCAGCGACCTGTCCCACTTCGGTGGCGCCGTGATCGACCGCCGCGCGTTCGACAAGCACGCGTCGCTGTTCGAGCGGGTGAAGGGCGACGCCGAGGTCGAGATCCTCACCGGCGGCACCGCCGACGACAGCGTGGGCTACTTCGTGCAGCCGACCGTCCTGGTGTCGAGCAACCCGAAGCACGAGATCTTCAGCACCGAGTACTTCGGCCCGATCCTGTCGGTCCACGTGTACGAGGACGCGCAGTTCGACGAGATGCTCAAGGTCATCGACGAGACCGCGGCCTACGCGCTCACCGGTTCCGTGATCGCCAACGACCGCGCCGCCGTCGCCAAGGCCTCGCAGGCGCTGCGCTACACGGCGGGCAACTTCTACGTCAACGACAAGCCGACCGGCGCCGTCGTCGGGCAGCAGCCGTTCGGCGGGGCCCGCGCTTCGGGCACCAACGACAAGGCCGGCTCGATCTTCAACCTGCTCCGCTGGACGAGCCCGCGCTCGATCAAGGAGACGTTCGTGCCGCCGACCGCCGTGCGCTACCCGCACCAGGGCTGAGGAGAGACCGCCATGCTGCGTGCCCCGTTGCTCGCCGCCGCCCGATCGAAGCGGATGCGCGCGTTGATCGAAGCGGTGCCCGCGACGCGATCCGTCGTGCGCCGCTTCGTCTCCGGGTCCACGACCGCCGACGCCGTGCGCGTCGCGCGCGAGCTGGCCGCCGACGGCCGGTCGATCACCATCGACCACCTCGGCGAGGACACGACCGACGCCACGCAGGCGGCCGGCACCGTCCGGGCGTACGAGGAACTGCTCTCGGCGCTCGCCGACCAGGGTCTCGCCGCCGGCGCCGACGTGTCGGTGAAGCTCTCGGCCGTCGGGCAGTTCCTGCCCGGTGACGGCGAGGACGTGGCGCTGGAGAACGCGCGCAAGATCTGCGCGGCGGCCGAGGCCGTCGGCGCGACGGTGACGCTCGACATGGAGGACCACACCACCACGGACTCGACGCTCGCGATCCTGCGGGAGCTGCGCGGCGAGTACCCGTGGGTCGGTGCGGTGCTGCAGGCTTACCTCAAGCGCACCGAGCAGGACTGCCGCGAGCTGTCCGGCCCGGGGTCGCGCGTGCGGCTGTGCAAGGGCGCTTACGCGGAGCCGTCGTCGGTGGCGTTCGAGGACAAGGCCGACGTCGACAAGTCCTACGTGCGCTGCCTGCGCGTGCTGATGGCGGGCGAGGGCTACCCGATGGTGGCCTCTCACGACCCGCGGATGATCGCCATCGCGAAGAAGCTGGCCGCCGACCACGGCCGCGAGCCCGGCGACCACGAGTTCCAGATGCTCTACGGCATCCGCCCGGAGGAGCAGAAGAACCTCGCGGCCGAGGGGCGCACCATGCGCGTGTACGTGCCGTGCGGCGACGAGTGGTACGGCTACTTCATGCGCCGGCTCGCCGAGCGTCCGGCCAACCTGGCGTTCTTCCTGCGTGGGCTCATCACCCGCTCCTGAAGACGCGCGAAGGCCCCCTCGACCACTTCATCGGTGGTCGAGGGGGCCTTCGTCGTGGTCGGCCCCTGCTCGGGGGCGGTGCGTCAGACCTGCTCCTGGGCGGCCTGCTCGGCGTGCTCGGCGGCGGCCTTCTTGACCTCGTCCATGTCGACCTCACGGGCCTGGCGGATGAGGTCCTCCAGCGCCGACTCCGGCAGCGCGCCCGGCTGCGCGTAGATCAGCGTCTTGTCGCGGATCACCGCGAGCGTCGGGATGGACCGGATGTCGAACGCGGCGGCCAGCTGCTGCTCGGCCTCCGTGTCGACCTTGGCGAAGACGATGTCGGAGTGCTTCTCCGACGACTTGTCGTACACCGGCGCGAACTGGCGACACGGCCCGCACCAGCTCGCCCAGAAGTCGATCAGGACGAAGTCGTTGTCGGTCACGGTCTGGTCGAAGTTGGCGGTGGTCAGCTCAACGGTGCTCATGGTGGCTTCAACGGACGGCGCCGGGCGGGAATTCCCCGGCGGCGGGTAGCGTCAGGGGCCGGAAGTACGAGGTGAGGAGGACCACCCATGGCGAACGGCGAGATCCTGGGCCGGATCGACGAGCTCATCGCGGAAGAGCACCAGCTGCGGTCGCGATCGGTCGGCACCGGCCTGTCCGGGGACGACCAGGCGAAGCTGACGAAGGTGGAGCAGGAGCTCGACCAGTGCTGGGACCTGTTGCGGCAGCGACGGGCTCGGGCGGAGTTCCATGAGAACCCGGATGAGGCGAAGGTGCGGTCTGTGGGTGAGGTTGAGGGGTATCGGCAGTAGTTTTGCTTTGTTTTGCTCTTTGATTCGGCTCGGCGCGCGGAGCGCACCATTGCCGGAGGTAGGGGTGCCCACCTCCACCCCTGAAACCCGGCAATGGTGCGCTCCGCGCGCCGAGCCGCAACTACTCGACCTTACGAGAAACCATCTCAGCAATCCAAACCGGCGCATATGGCGACGTACAATTCGCCGGCGTCGGATAATCCTTCAAAACCCCCAACCGCTCCCCAATACCCACCGCACGACCCCGATAACCCGGATGCTCAATCCCAATCTGCGCAAGACAATGATTCATCGCCCACTGCAACCGTTCGGGCGCATCCTTCATCTCACCCTCGATGACATCCAGCAACCCACCGAGATCCAGCCCATCAGGAGCCTTCGCCACACGATCGGTAGTCAGCGCCCACCCGGCACTGGCCACGACCGGATCCGAATCACCGAACCAGGCAACCCGCAGCTCCTCGACGTGAGGACTCCTCTTCACGACGTAGGCGACAAGCCAGTCATGCACCTTTGGCGTCCGAGCCGCACGCAGCATGGTGTCCAACTCGACACGATCGAACAGCTTCGGCCGGCAAATCAGCAGTGCCACCAGCCTCGCGGCTGTGTCCCCCGTATCCCAGAGCTCAACAGCAAGCTCATGCTGCGTCTTCAACCTCTTGGCCAGCGCACGCAACTTGCCCAGATTCACCGCATGGTCATCGCCATGTTTCTCGTTCACCGCCCGAGACCTCGGGTCTTCCAAGGCGGCCAGTTCGGCCATCACCTCGGCCACAGCGCTGTCGGTCACCGTCAACCCCCCGTCAAGCCGGGCACAGAGTCCCGTCGGTAGGAACCTTCCCGTCGATCAGAAACGCCTGGACGGCGGCCGTCACACACGGAGACTGCCCGACCGCCCCGTGCCCAGCCCCCTGCCAGGAGATGGTCACCGCACTCGGCATCTGGTCCGCCGCACGCGTGGTCCCGATCTCCGGCGTCACGGGATCGGCGGCCGTCGCGGCGACCAGGATGGGCGGCGCGCCCGGGGCGCCGGCGGCGGGCAGCGGCTCGCGGCGCACGGGCCACGCCCCGCACCACGCGAGCTCCTGCGCGACCGCGGAGCCGAACTGCGGGTACTTCGCCCGCATCCCCTCGTCGACCTTGTTGATCTGGTCGGCTGGCAGCCGGGTGGCCGCGTCGTTGCACCGGGTGGCCATGACCCCGCCGATCCGCGACGTGCGGCCCTGCGCGTCGACGATCACCGGGTCCGCGAACGACTCCAGAGCGGTCACGTCGCCGGACTTGGCCGCGGTCAGCGCATCGGCCAGCGCAGGCCAGCGCGTACGGTCGGCCAGCCCGAGGTACACCGCGTAAGTCGCGATGCCGGGAGTCACCGTGACCCCGTCCGGAGTCGTCTGCGGCACCGCGCGCAAGCGGTCGGTCACCTGCTTCAACGCCGCTTTCGGATCACCCATCGCGCACCCACGAGCAGCGCAATCGGCCCCGAACGCGTCGAGGGTGGCCTGCGCACCGGCGGCAACGGCGTCCAGCACCGCGGCACGGTCCTGACCCGGGTCGGGCAGGCCGTCCAGGACCATGCGCCCGACCTGCGCGGGGTAGCGCACGGCGTACTCCGACAGCACCTTCGAGCCGTCACCCCGTCCGAGCGCGTTGAGGTGCGGCACGCCGAGCTGGGTCCGCAGCTCCTCGAGGTCACCCGCGGTGCGCCAGCTGTCCAGCGCCGTCTGGGCGGTGTCGAGGTCGATGGCGCACTGCTGGCCGGCGCGGCGGGACGCGTCGAGGACGTCGGTGAGATCGCCCTGGGCGGGGTCGGCGCCGAGCAGCGCTTCGCGCGCCTCGGGCGGCACGCACTGCACGCCGCCCGACAGGCCGGTGCCGCGGCGGTCGACGCCGATCAGCGAGAACTTCTGCAGGAACGCGGGCGGCAGCTGCGAGGCCAGGCGCGCGGCGAAGACGGAGCCGGGTTCGCCGCCGATGTCGTTGACGACCACCAGCGGGATCGGGCCGTTGCCGGCCTTGAGCACGAGGATGCGCGCGAGCAGGTGCTGCGTGTCGTCGGGCGCGTCGAGCGGGCTCGTCAGGCGCGCGCACGTGAAGTGCAGTGAATCCGGCGCGGCGGGGGAGCCCATGCGCTGGCGCGTGTCGTCGTCGCAGTCGGTCCAGCGCAGGCTGGACGACTGCGGTTGCACGAGCGGCGGCAGCGGCACGGGCGCGGCGGTCGGCGCCGGCGGCTGCGTGACCTGACCGTCGTTGTCCACCACCGCCGGGCGCACCGACGGGCCCGTGGTGCAGCCCGCGACGGTCAACGCGCCCACCAGCACCGCCACCACGGCACGCAGACGGGGGCGGCTGGTGGAACGGCGGCGCACGGGCTGGTCCTCACGTGGTGTCGGTGGAACTGTCCGACGAGCTTGGCACGCCGGGTGTGACGCGGAAGTTAGCGGGTCCGCACGACCTCGCCGCGGAACACCGCCGACAGGTCGTAGCGCGCCGGTTCGTCCAGCTGCGCGTAGCCGCACGACGCCGGTTCCCGGTCCGGGCGCCACCGCTTGAACTGCGCGGTGTGGCGGAACCGCGCGGGCTCGCCGCCCTCGGTGTGCTCGTAGCCGACCTCGACCACGCGCTCCGGCTTCAGCGGCACCCACGCGTGCTCGGTCGAGCGCCAGCGTGTGATGCCGCCGGGGATCCGCTGGCCCTCGCGCACGGCGTCGCCCACCCACGGGTGCCCCTCGCCGTCGGTGATCAGCGGGGCCAGTTCCTCGGCCAGCTCACGGCGCCGCTTGACCGGGAACGAGCCGACCACACCGACGTGGTGCAGCAGCCCTTCGGCGTCGTACAGCCCGAGCAGGAACGACCCGACGGCCTCACCGGGTTCGCCGTCGACGTGCCAGCGCAGCCCGGCCAGCACGCAGTCGGCCGTGCGGGAGTGCTTGTACTTGACCAGCACGCGCTTGCCCGGCGAGTACGGCTCGTCGAGCGGCTTGCCGATCACGCCGTCGAGCCCCGCGCCCTCGAACAGCTCGAACCAGTGCCGCGCGGTGTCCGGGTCGGTGGTGGCCGGTGTGAGGTGCACGCCGTCGCCCGCGATGCCCTCGAGCCGGGCGCGCCGCGCCGACGTCGGTTCGTCCATGAAGGACTCCGAACCCAGCGCCAGCACGTCGAACGCCACGAACTCCGCGGGCGTCTCCTTCGCCAGCAGCTGCACGCGGGAATCGGCCGGGTGGATCCGCTCGGTCAGCGCGTCGAAGTCGAGCTTGCCGCCGCGGCCCACGACCAGCTCGCCGTCGAGCACGACCTGCTCGGGCAGCGTCGCCAGCAGCCGCTCCACCACCTCGGGGAAGTAGCGGTTCAGCGGCTTCTCGGCGCGCGACTGCAGGGTAAGCTCGTCGCCGTCGCGGAAGACCAGGCAGCGGAACCCGTCCCACTTGGGCTCGAACAGGAGCCCGCCGGAGTCGGGGATCGCCTTCGCCGGCTTGGCGAGCATGGGCTTGATCGGAGCCTGCACGGGGAGGGCCATGCGGGCATTCTGTGCGAAACACGCGGTCAGCGCACGCGTGCCGGGCCCGTCGTGTCGAGTTCGAGGCACACGGCCGTGGGCAGCGAGTCGAGCCCGAGCGCCTCGCGGGCGCGCGCGAGCACGTAGGTGTCGAGGTCGGTCCAGATGCGCCGGACGTCGGTGCCTTCGCTCAGCCACAGCGTCACGCGCAGCGCCGGCTCGGCGGACGTGCCGACCGCGCGCGCCCTCGCCCGGGTGACGCCGGCGATCGCCTCGGCGTCGGCCTGCACCGCGCCGGCGAGCGCGCCGGCGGTCACGGTGAGCTCGGCGCCCGGCGTCTCGTCGAGCGCCAGGTCGGGACGGCGTTCGGGGCGCAGCGAGCGGAAGAACCACCACAGCCCGAGCACGAACAGCAGCACACCGAGCACGACGGCGCCGATCCGCGCGTACAGCTGGTGCCCGGCCAGCCAGCTCACGGCGATCGGGTCGAGCAGCGGCCGCCGCGCGCGGAACTCGCCGAGCCAGCCCTGCCCGACCACGAGCGCGGCCGCGCCCGCGAGGACCGCGACCAGGCCGAGCAGGAACGTCAGCGTGCGCTCGGCGCTGTGTGAACGGGCCAGCGCACGGGTCGACACACGGTTTGCGGTGGAACGGCTCATCGGCGGTCCTTCGGTGAGTCGACGACCACGGACACCTTCGGCCGGCGTTCGAGCGGGACGTCGTCCAGCACCGTCGCGACGGTCTCCAGCAGCCGCGGCCGCAGTTGTTCCTCGTTCTCCAGGCGGCTGGTTGCGCGCACGCGCACCTTGCGGGCGCTCGCCGTCACGCTGGCGCCGGTGACATTGGCCTGCGCGCGCACGGCGAGCCCGACCAGGCGCGCGAGTGCCCGCGGCGACGTGCTCACGCAGATCCCGTCGGCCGGGTCGGTCATCCGCACGGCCCGGCTGCCCGCCGCGAGGGCGAACAGCACGAACAGCAGCCCGGCCACGAGCACGATCACCGCCGTCACCCGCACGGACGTGCTGGTCCACGGCAGCGCGGCGAGGTCTTCGCGCCAGCGTTCCCACGGCACGATCAGCGGCGCGCGGCCCGGCTGCCACCAGCGCCACCCGACCTCGATCGCCAGCAGGGCCCCGCCGGCCGCGACGGCCAGACCGAGCACAGTGGACAGGAACCGCACGAGGAACCGCATCAGCGCACCCGCGGCCGGACATCGGGCAGCAGAGCGGAAACGGTCACCGCGATCGAGCGCACGTGGTACGCCGTGATCCGCTCGACCTCTTCGGTCACCTTCGCGCGCACGTCACCCGTCACGGTCCGGACC
Organism: Amycolatopsis sp. NPDC049253; assembly: GCF_040678995.1. Lineage (NCBI taxonomy): Bacteria > Bacillati > Actinomycetota > Actinomycetes > Pseudonocardiales > Pseudonocardiaceae > Amycolatopsis > Amycolatopsis sp. NPDC049253. The sequence goes on from NZ_JBFAQX010000003.1 coordinate 341,705, forward strand.
GGCGCCGGATACTGCAGAGCGAGCTCCAGCGCCAGGTCCACGTCGTTGTCTTCGCCGCCGACCTTCGCGGTCGCGCCCGAGCGGCCGCGCGTGAGGCCGGCGACGCGGCGCTCGGTCCGCACCGTGCCGGGCACCAGGTCGGCGGCGTGCTGCGCGACCTTGCGCACCACGGCGTGGGCGATGCTCAGGCTGCCACGCTCTTCGGGTTCGGCCAGGTCGCCGCGCGGCAGGTCGACCTGGAGCGGCTGCCCGGTCACTTGTCGCGGCCCCGGCCGAAGAGGTCGCCCAGGTCGAGCTCACCGTCGACCACGCGGCCGATGACCAGCCCCACGACACCCACGGCGAACGTGACCAGGAAGGCGGTGAACCCCTGGGTTGCGGAGAGGCCGAGACTCAGCCCGGCGAGGATCCCGGTCTGCGTTGCGTTCAACGTTTCCTCCTGGTGCTGGGTAATCGGAGAGTCGTGCGGTGCTACTCGACGCGGGAGGACTCGGGTTCGTCGTCCTCGTCGGGCAGGTGGACGTCGTTGACCGCGATGTTCACCTCGATCACCTCGAGTGCGGTGATCTGCTCCACGGCCTCGATCACGTTGCGCCGCACGGCTCGCGACACCTCGACGATCCGCGCGCCGTACTCCACGACCAGGTCGAGGTCGATCGCCGTCTGCTTCTCGCCCACCTCGACGGCGACGCCCGCGGTGGACGTCGTGCCGGAACCGGGGATCCGTTCCTTCAGCGCGCCGAACGCGCGGGACACCCCGCCGCCCAGCGCGTGGACACCGGCGATCTCGCGTGCCGCGAGCCCGGCGACCTTCTGCACCACCAGCGACGAGATCGTGGTCCGGCCCGCGGACCCCTCCTCGTTGAGCGGCGTGGTGATCGCGGTTCCCGGAACATCGGTCCGGCGGGGGCTCGGCTGCACCATGGAGTTCGCTCCTCGCTGTCGGTGGGGGACGGCGCCGCTGGTGTCGGCGCCGGAAGCTTGCCCACTCCTACGATGTCCGAACCGGGGAAAAGCTCACGGCGGGTCACTCGAATGGGTGAGTTCGCCCCGGTGAGCGGTCGGTTCGGTGCGAGGGAACGACCGTGGCCGTGAGGGGACGCGGCCGTGTAACGGAGGTTCCGGAGATTCAGAGCTTGCGCGCCACGCCGCCGGCGATGATCTGCTGGGCGATCGTCGGCTTCGTGTACCGCGGGCCGTCGGGCCACCAGCCCGCCACGGGCACGACGTCGGCGTCTCCGGCGGTGCTGGAGGGGATGATCTCCAGCTCGTGGAACAGCTCGCGGATCTCCGTCTTGGTGCGCGCGGTGATGTCCCGCATGGACCCGCGGCGGATGACCTCGAGGGTCGCCTGCAGCGTCGAGTCGTACTCGGAGCCGTCGTCCGGGTCGAGCACGTGGCTGATCACCACGAACGAGCCCGGCGGCAGGCGGTCGATGAACTGCTTGGTCACCTCGGCCGGCCGGCCCCGGTCGCCCTTGTAGTGGTGCAGTGCGGCCACGAACAGCAGCGCGATCGGCTGCGACCAGTCGAGCGCGCCGAGCACCTCGGGGTTGTCGAGGATGCTTTCGGGCTCGAAGATGTCGGCCTGCACGAACTTCGTGTTGTTGTTCTCCTCCAGCAGCACGCGCCCGTGGGCGGCCACGACCGGGTCGTAGTCGACGTAGACGACCTTCGCCTCGGGGTGGATGCGCTGCACCACCTGGTGCACGTTCTCCGCGGTCGGCAGGCCCGAGCCGCAGTCGAGGAACTGACGCACCTCGGTGTTGTTCGCGAGGAAGCGGCACACCCGGGTCAGGAAGTTGCGGTTCTCCCAGGCGACGTCGGACACCTCCGGCATCGCGGCGATGATCCGCTCGGCCTCGTGGCGGTCGACCTCGAAGTTGTCCTTGCCGCCCAGCAGGTAGTCGTACACACGCGCGACGAACGCCCGGGTCGGGTCCACTCCCACGGGGGTGTTTTCCGATTCGAGCACCACGCGATCCTCCCGATGGCGAGACAGGCGACACAGCCGAGACACTGTGACCGACGCGGCACCGAGGGTAGCCCCAGCAGGTCCAGGGCCGAAAGCCGACCGCGCGGGGTTGCTCCGCTCGGCCGTTCACCGCTGGTTCTTCAGCCGGGACGCACGTCGACGACGTGGACGTTGACCCGCGGCGGCCGCGCCCGCAACAGCCGGGTCAGCTCCGCGGTCAGGCAGTGCCGCAGCACGCGCGCGGCCTCGTCGGCGATCACCCCGAAGCGGATCGTGGCCAGGACCTGTAGCTCGCCGTCGGCCAGGGCGACGGCGGAAACCGTGACGCCGTCGACGTCTTCGGCCTGATCGGTGGCCACGGTGCGGGCCAGGTGGACCAAGGCGGCTTCCGACACGGTCAGCACGCCGCCGTCGCACGGCAGCCGCAGCGGCGGGCCCTGGCGGGCGACGGCCAGCGAGCGGAGCACGCGGTCGACCAGACCGGGCGGCGTCGGGACGTGGCGGCGGGCGGCGGCACGCACGAGGTCCCAGCGAGGATCCCGTTCGGGGTCCTCCGGGCCGCCGGCGCCCTCGTCCGTCATCACCGCTCCCTCAGCTGGCCGAGCAGCGCCACCCTGGCGCGGTGCAGGCGCGAGCGCAAGGCCGGGACCCCGACTTCGAGCACTTCGGCCACTTCTTCGTAGCTGAGTCCCTCGAGTTCGCGCAGCACGAGTGGCACGCGCTGCGCGACGTCGAGCCGGGCGATCGCCCGCAGCACGGCGTCCACCTGCTCGGCGTGCACGACCTGGCGTTCGGGCGTGCCGTCGGCGACGAGGTCCGGCGCCTCGGCGATCGACACGCTTTCGATCGACACGGTGGGGCGGTGGTGGCGCAGCAGGCCGAGGGCGCCGTTGGTGACCACGCGGTAGAGCCACGTGGACACCGCCGACTCCCGGCGGAACGTCGCGAGCGAGCGCCAGGCGGCCAGCCACGCCTCCTGCACCACGTCCTCGGCCTCGGCCGGGCTGCCGGTGATGCGCAGCGCGACGCGGTACATCATCGGCGTGTGCCGGCGCACCAGCGTGTCGAACGCGGCGTGGTCACCCGCCGCCGCGGCCGCGACGAGCGCCTCGCTGTCGGCCATCAGCCGCTGCCCCGCCGGTAGCGCAGCAGCGTGAAGCCGTCGTCCACGAGGATCGACGCGAGATCCATCCGGCGCGGTGGCCGCGCGGCCGGTCCCGCCGCGATCCGGCTCGCGTCGCCGCCGACGAGCAGCGGGGCGACGGTGAGGTTGAGCTGGTCGACGAGGTCGGCCGCGATCATCGCCGCGAACAGCCCGGGCCCGCCTTCGCAGTCCACCCGACGCAACCCGCGTTCGGCCAGCATCGCCAGCGTTCGCGGCAGATCCACGTCGTCGTCACCGGCCACGAGCACGTGGGCACCGGCCTCCCGCACCGCCGCGGTGTCGGCGCCCGAAGTCGTGACGACCAGCGGCGGCACGCGCGTGTCGGTGAACAGCGGGCCCGCCGGGTCGAGCGAACCCGTGCGCGTGACGACGGCGATGGGCGGCACCGGCGCCAGGCCCAGCCGCGCGCGCCGGGCCGAGCGCACCGCGTTGGTCCGGGCGCCGCGGTAGTTCTCGGCGCGCGCGGTGCCGCCGCCGACGAGGATCACGTCGGTGAGGTCGCGCGCGAGCAGGAACACACGGCGGTCGGCCGGGTGCGAAAGGCCCTTCGACAGCTCGTCCACGGCCACCGCGCCGTCGGCCGACGCCACGAAGTTGACCTGCACGAACGGGCCGGTCAGCCCTTCGGGGTAGCCGTAGACGCGCTCCAGATCTTCGTCGGACAAGGGCCCGGCCCCGGCCGGTGATGGTGGCCACACGCTCCGCACGCCCGCTATCCCAGCACGGGCACCGACCCGGCCCCGACCGGGGGATACGCGGGTGCCGACACCCGGACCGACCCGGTGCGGGGCCTGGCTAGGCTCTGCAGCCATGCCCGCAGCTGCCCTGACGGACCGGTTTCCCGAGCTCGGGGCCGACGAGCTGATCTCCTCGCTGGTGCCGCCGCCGCGGTTCGGCGAGGCGCGGTTCTCCACCTACCTCCCGAACCCCGACGAGCCCAGCCAGGCCGCCGCCGTGAAGTCGTGCTCGGCGTTCGCCGGGCGCATCGGGGACCGGCCGGCGAAGAAGTCGCGGCTGCGTTCGCTCTTCGGCGGCGAGGCGGCCCCGGCCGGGCCGATGGGCCTCTACCTCGACGGCGGGTTCGGCGTGGGCAAGACCCACCTGCTCGCATCGACGTGGCACGACGCGCCTTCGCCCAAGGCGTACGGCACCTTCGTGGAGCTCACGCACCTCGTCGGCGCGCTCGGGTTCGCCGAGGCCGTGCGGCGGCTGTCGGAGCACCGGCTGCTGGCGATCGACGAGTTCGAGCTCGACGATCCCGGCGACACGACGCTGGTGAGCCGGCTGCTGCAGGAGCTCACCGACGCGGGCGTGTACATCGCCGCGACGTCCAACACGCTGCCCGACAAGCTCGGAGAGGGCCGCTTCGCCGCCGAGGATTTCCTGCGCGAGATCCAGGCGCTCTCCCGCCGCTTCGAAGTGGTGCGCGTGGACGGGCCGGACTACCGCCACCGCGGACTGCCGGACGCCCCGCCGCCGGTGAGCGACGAGGGGCTCGAAGCGTCGGCCGCCGCGCACGAGGGGTCCACTGTGGACGAGTTCGACGCGCTCGTGGCGCACCTGGCCAAGCTGCACCCGTCGCGCTACGGCAAGCTGCTCGACGGCGTGCGGCGCGTGCACCTCAAGCACGTGACGCCGGCGCCGGACCAGAACGTGGGGCTGCGGCTCGTGGCGTTCGCCGACCGGCTCTACGACCGCGCGATCCCCGTCGTGGTGTCGGGCGTGCCGCTGCCGGAGCTGTTCACCGAGGAGATGGTGAACGGCGGCTACCGCAAGAAGTACCTGCGGGCGGTCAGCCGGCTGACGGCGCTGGCACGCGACGCGGTGTGACGGCTCGCAGGCCGGTCACCACGGCGGTCGCGAAGAACGTGCCGCCGACGATGTCCGTGAGGTAGTGGTAGCCGAGGCCGATCATGCCGATCGCCGCGCAGCACAGGAGAACCACGCCGAGCACGACGGTGACGACCTTCGGGCGCGCCAGCAGGACCAGCACCACCAGGACCGTCACCAGGCTCACCGTGTGGCCGCTGGGGTAGACGAGGATGTCGTTCTTCCAGCGGTCGAACAGCGGCTTGAGCACCCAGGTGTTCAGCGCGACAGCCAGCGCCGGGCCCGCGACGGCCAGCAGCGCGTCCGTGCGGCGGCGCAGGTACAGGCACGTGCCGGCGATGACCACGATAGCCGGGATCAGCACGTACGGCTCGGTCGGCAGCACGAGCACGTCGAGCGTGCCGCGGCCGATTCCCGCGATCGCGCCGGCGGCCCACGCGTCGAGCGCGCCGGGGGCGTGCCCGCCCGCGAAACCGAGTCCCAGTGCGGCGGTCGCCAGTGCGCAGAGCACGGCGACGAGCGCAAGAAGGCGGCTCGCGTTCACAGTTTTTCCCCTCCCGGGGCGAGCCTACGCGGATGGCGGGTGGCGCCGGAGGCCCGCCGTCGGCGACGATCACGGGCGGGAGCACGAGCGGAGGGAGCGGCATGCGGATCACCGTGGCCGGCGGCGGGGTCGTCGGGCTGAGCTGCGCGTACCGGCTGGCCGAGGCGGGCCACAGCGTGACGGTCGTGACGGCGGGCAAACCGGCGGAGACGACGTCGGCCGTGGCGGGCGGGCTGATCTACCCACCGGTGGCGCGGCCGGACGAGCGCGTGGTGGGCTGGACCGGGACCACCGTCGGCGTGTACCGCTCGCTGCTCGCCGCACCCGGGATCCGGTTCCTGCCGGGCTGGATCCGCGTCCCCGAAGAGGTGCCCGATCCCCGCTGGCTCACCGCGATGACCGACGTGTCGCGCGAGGGCTCGGTGCTCGCGTTCACCACGGCGCTCGTGGACACGCCGGTGTACCTCACGTGGCTGGCCGAGCAGGTCGCCGCGCTGGGTGTGCGGACCGAGTACCGCACTCTCACCTCGCTGGCCGACCTCGACGCCGACGTGGTCGTGAACGCCACCGGCCTGGCCGGCGGCACGCTCGCGGGCGATGACACGCTCGTTCCCGTGCGCGGCCAGGTCGTGCACCTCGCCGATCCGGGGCTCACGTCGTGGTCGGTCGAGGAGGCCGACGGCGACCTGACATACGTGATCCCGCACGGCCGCCACGTCGTGTGCGGCGGCACCGAGGAGATCGGCCGCAACGACCTCGAGCCGGACTCCGCGGTGGCGGCGGCGATCGTGCGCCGGTGCCGCGAGCTGGAGCCACGGCTGGCCGACGCCGCAGTGCTGGGCACTCGCGTGGGGCTGCGGCCCGGACGGCCGAGCGTGCGGCTGGAACGCGTCGGTGACGTCGTCCACTGCTACGGCCACGGCGGCGCGGGGATCACGCTGGCGTGGGGCTGCGCGGAGGACGTGGCTTCGCTCGTCTAGGGCTGCACGAGCCGGGTGCTGCCAGGGGCTTTCGGGCAGGCGCTTCCGCTCGCCCGGCTCTGGAGGACGTCCGCGGCGCGGGTGCCTTGCGCGGCGAGGGCGAAGAAGCGGTCGTCTCCCTGGGTGGGGTTGCCGTCGGCGACGACGATGCCGGTAGCCGCGCCCACGCACTCGGCTTCACCTGGTGGTGCTCGCACGACGTGAACCCCGCACTCGTGCTCAGCCGGTGAACTCCGCGTGGTCGGCCTCCGTCTGATCGGCGTAACGCAGGGCGTACGCGCCGATCGCCTCGTCGAGGTCCTCGTCGTCGGCGAAGTAGCCGGCGAGCAGCTGGGGGTGCAGCGAACGCGTGTGGGCGCGGGCGAGGAGGGCGCCGGCGAGGCGGCCGTAGTCGTCGAGGTGGTCCTTGCGCAGGGCGGCCGGGTCGATGGCGCCCTTGAGGTTGCGGAACTGGCGGACCACGAAGGGGAAGCCGTCGATCGTCGTCCAGCCGAGCAGGATGTCGGTCTCGGCCTGGACGAGGCGGGCGCCGTTGACGATGCGGCGGCCTTCGTGGTCGGCGGGGGAGCCGCCGAGGTAGGGCGCCAGCGCCGAGGGCTGTGCCTGCTTCACCTGCAGCACCAGGTCTTCGTCCTCGTTGCCGTGCAGCAGCACGACGTAGCTGCGCAGCCCGACGCTGCCCGTGCCGACCACGCGGAACGCGACGTCGGCCACGCGGTAGCGCGACACGAGCGTGCGCCGGGACTCGCGCAGGGTGTCCACATAGGACGCCAGCCCGGCCACGACCGCGGCGGCCGTGGCGTCGGCCACGTGCGTGAGCACCGGCGGGTCCTCGACGAACCGGTGGCGTGCCAGGCCGGTCTCGTGGTCGTCGACGTGGCGGGTCCACTTGGCCGCCACCTTGGCGCTGGTGTTGCGGCGCGCCTTCTCCTCCGCTTCGGCGAAGTCGTCGATCAGCTCGTCGGCGCGCGCCCGCGACACGGCCGACGCGTCGGGCAGCGCGTTCCACGACTGCAGGAACGGCAGCTGCGCCAGCTCGCGGATCGTGCGGCGGTAGGACTTCGCCGCGTCCTCCGCGGCGTCGCGGCACGCCGCCTCGCCGATGCCTCCCTCGCGCCCGGCGAGCACCAGACTCGCCGACAGCCGCTTGAGGTCCCATTCCCACGGCCCGGGCGCGGTTTCGTCGAAGTCGTTGACGTCCATGACGATCCGGCCCTCGGGCGTGCCGTACAGCCCGAAGTTGGCCGCGTGCGCGTCACCGCACAGCTGCGCGGTGAGCCCCGACGACGGCGACCCCGCGAGGTCGGCCGCCATCAACCCGGCCGCCCCGCGGAAGAACGTGAACGGCGACGCCGCCATCCGCTCCCGCCGCAGCTCCACCAGCTCGGGCAGCCGCCGCGCGTTGCTCGCCTCGAAGTACTCCCGCACCCCCGGGCGGTCCGCGCCCGCCGCCGCGTGGTCGTGCGCCTCGACCGGCGCACGCTCCCGCAGCCGCTTGCCCCGGGCGTACAGCTTCGCCGGGTCGACGTCGTGCGCGCCGACCAGCGGCCGTTCCACCCAGTCCCCGCGTCCCATACCGGACTCAACGAGCGAACCGGGCGAAACGCTCCCGGGAGCGCCCTAGCCGCGCACCACCTGGGCGATCGCGTCGATCCCGCGATCCAGCTCCTCGCGGCTGATCACCAGCGGGGGAGCGATGCGCAGCGTGTGGTCGTGCGTCTCCTTGCACAGCACGCCCAGCCCGGCGAGCGCCTCGGACGCGGCGCGCCCGGTCGGCCCGCCCGCGGCGATGTCCACACCCGCCCACAGACCGCGGCCGCGGACTTCCGACAGGCCGTGGCCGACCAGCGCCGACAGCCGTTCGTGCAGGTGCGCACCCAGCTCGGTGGACCGCTGCTGGTACTCGCCGGTCCGCAGGAGCCGCACCACCGCGCGGCCGACGGCGCACGCCACCGGGTTCCCGCCGAACGTCGAGCCGTGTTCGCCCGGCTTCAGCACGCCCAGCACGTCGCGGCTGCCGACCACGGCGGACACGGGCAGGATGCCGCCGCCGAGGGCCTTGCCGAGGGTGTAGACGTCGGCACGCACGCCTTCGTGGTCCAGGGCCAGCACCGTGCCCGTGCGGGCGAGGCCGGACTGGATCTCGTCGGCGATGAGCAGCACGCCGTTCTCGTCGCAGGCGCGGCGCACCTCGGCGAAGTAGCCGGCCGGCGGCACGATCACGCCGGCCTCGCCCTGCACCGGTTCGAGCAGGACTGCCGCCGTGCGCGGGGTGATGGCGGCGCGCAGGGCGGCCGCGTCGCCGTAGGGGACCGTGACGAAGCCCGGCGTGAACGGGCCGAAGCCGGCGCGCGCGGTGTCGTCGGTGGAGAACGAGACGATCGTGGTGGTGCGGCCGTGGAAGTTGGCGCCGGCGACGACGATCTCGGCCGTGCCGTCGGGCACGCCCTTGATCTGGTGGGCCCACTTGCGCGCCACCTTCACGGCCGACTCCACGGCCTCGGCGCCGGAGTTCATCGGCAGCACCATCTCGGTGCCGGTCAGCTCGGCGAGCTCACGGCAGAACAGCCCGAGCTGGTCGTGGTGGAACGCGCGCGAGGTCAGCGTGACCCGGCCCAGCTGCTCCACGGCCGCGCCGATCAGCGCGGGGTGGCGGTGGCCGAAGTTCAGGGCGGAGTAACCGGACAGGAAGTCGAGGTAGGACCTGCCCTCGACGTCGGTCACCGTCGCGCCCTCGGCTTCGGCGATCACGACGGGCAGCGGGTGGTAGTTGTGCGTGCTCCACCGCTCGTCGAGCTCGATGAAGCCGTCGGCGGAGGCAGGGATGGCGGTCTCCCGACCGGCGAGCGTCGTCATGCGTTCAGGCTAGATCCAACGGGCGGGGACTTCAGCCGGGAAACGTTGCTTTCACCCGTCGTTCGTTGCGCAGTCGAAGGGTTTGACCGGCGAATCGATGCGCTGCGTTGACTTCGGTCATCGGTAAGTTGTAACTTACCGTTCGTGGCGACTTACGGAAGCGACCCGCTCTCCGCCCTCGCCGACCCGTCGCGGCGCGCGATCTTCGAAGCGCTCCGCGAAGGGCCGCGCGCGGTGGGCGAGCTGGCCGCGACGTTGCCGATCAGCCGTCCGGCGGTCTCGCAGCACCTGAAGGTGCTCAAGGAGGCGGGCCTGGTCGTCGACCAGGCTGCCGGGACGAAACGGCTGTACCGGCTGCGCCCCGACGGGATCGCCGCGCTGCGCGCCTACCTCGACGAGATGTGGTCGGACGCGCTGAGTTCGTTCGCCAGGAAAGCCGAGGAAACCGTCCCAGGAAGCGAAGAGCCATGACACTCGAACCGATCCGCAAGACGATCACCGTCGCCTGCTCGCGCGAGCACGCGTTCAAGGTCTACACCGAGGGTTTCGACAGCTGGTGGCCGCGCGAGCACCACCTCGGCGAGGGCGAGCTCGCCGAAGTGGTCCTCGAATCGAAAGAAGGCGGGCGCTGGTACGAGCGGCTCACCGACGGGTCCGAGTGCGTGTGGGGTCACGTGCTCGTCTGGGAGCCACCCGGCCGAGTGGTTCTGTCGTGGCACATCGACGGCGACTGGAAGATCGATCCGGACCCGGCACGCGCGAGCGAGATCGAGGTCGTTTTCACCGAGGAGGGGCCCGGGACCACGCGAGTCGCCATCGAACACCGCGCGTTCGAGCGGCACGGCGCCACCGCCGCGAAGGTTCACGACGGCGTGGACACCGACGACGGCTGGACCGGGCTGCTCAAACTCTTCGCCGCGAAGGCCGCTTCCTGACGTTATCGTCGCCGGATGGCGAAGAAGGACAACGGGACCCGGGTCCGCGACGCGCTCCGTGCCACGGCGGAGCTGCCGGATCCGGGGTCCTCACCCGTCGGGCCGGGCAAGAAGGACAAGGGCGAGAAGAAGCTCGCCACCGCCGGCGAACGGCTCGACGCCCTGCAGGAGGCGCTGTACGCCGAGGGCACGAGCGGCGGCGGTCGTAGCGTGTTGCTCGTGCTGCAGGGCATGGACACCTCCGGCAAGGGCGGCACCGTGCGGCACGTGCTGGGTCTGGTGAACCCGATGGGCGTGCGCTACAAGGGCTTCAAGGTGCCCACGCCCGCCGAGCGCCGCCACGACTTCCTGTGGCGAGTTCGCAAGGAGCTCCCGGCGTCGGGCCAGATCGGGGTGTTCGACCGGTCGCACTACGAGGACGTGCTCGTGCCCCGCGTGTCCGGCCTGCTGACCACGGCCGAGCGGCGCAACCGGATCTCGCAGATCAACGCGTTCGAGAACGAGGTGGTGGCGGGCGGCACCACGATCGTCAAGGTGTTCCTGCACATCTCGCCCGAGGAACAGCTGCGCCGGCTCGTCGCGCGGCTGGAACGGCCCGAGAAGACCTGGAAGTTCGCGCCGTCCGACGTCGAGGCCCGCGGCCAGTGGGACGCCTACGCGCAGGCGTACGCCGACATGCTCGCGCGCACGTCCACCGAGCACGCGCCGTGGTACGTCGTGCCGGCCGATCGCAAGTGGTACCGCAACTGGGCCGTCGCGGAGCTGCTGATCGAGACGATGACGGAGATGTCGCCGCGGTTCCCGGAGCCACACTTCGACGTCGCCGAGCAGCTGGCGATGCTGAAGGGTGATGGCGTGCCGGCCTGATCGTCTGGAAGAGTGCGGGCGTGACCGACTCTGCTCTCGACGACGTTCCGTTCCTCCGCCGCCAGGCCCGCACGCAGCGCTTCACCCTCGGCGCCCCCAAGCAGTTCCGCGTGGCCCCGGACGGCTCGCGCGTGCTGTTCCTGCGCAGTGAGACGGGCACGGACCCGCGCCACAGCCTGTGGTCGCTCGACCTCGCGACCGGTGCGGAGGCCAAGCTCGTCGACGCCGCGGAGCTGCTGCCCGGCGAGGAGGACCTGCCGCCGGAGGAGCGGGCCCGGCGCGAACGCGCGCGGGAGACCGGCGGCGGTGTGGTGGCCTACGGGGTGGACGACGCGTTCACCGTCGTCACCTTCACGCTGTCCGGCAAGCTCTACACGCTCGACTTGGCCACCGGCGCGACCGCGGTGCTCGTCGAGGGGTCGGTCGTCGACCCGCGGCCCAACCCGACCGGCACGCACGTCGCCTACGTCCGCGACCGCCGCCTGCGCGTGATCGAGCTGGCCACGGGCACCGACCGCGCGCTCGTCGAGGAAGACGGTGACGACGTCGCCTGGGGCCTCGCGGAGTTCATCGCCGCGGAGGAGATGGACCGCACGCGCGGCTACTGGTGGGCGCCGGACGGGCGGAGCCTCATCGTCGAGCGCTCCGACCGCGGCCCCGTGCCGCGCTGGACCATCGGTGACCCCGCGAACCCGGACCACCCGGCCAACGTCGTGGCCTACCCGTCGGCGGGCTCGCCCAACGCGCTCGTGTCGCTCGCCGTGCTCGGCCTGGACGGCAGCCGCGTCGACGTCGAGCGCGGCGACTGGGAGTACCTGGTCACGGTGCACTGGTCGGCCGGCGGCGCGCCGCTGCTCGCGGTGCAGCCGCGCGACCAGAAGCGCCTCACCGTGCTGGCCCTCGACCCGGCCGCCGGCTCCGTGACCGAACTGCACACCGAGACCGACGAGCACTGGGTCGACATCGTGCAGGGCGTGCCCGCGTGGACCTCCGACGGCCGGCTCGTCACCACCAGCGCGGCCGACGGCGACCACCGGCTCGTGGTGGCGGGGGAGCCCGTCACCCCGCCGGGGACGCAGCTGCGCGCGGTGCTGCACGCGGGCGAGCAGGTGCTGTTCACCGCGTCCGAGGCCGACTCCACGCAGATCCACGTCTACCGCACCGGCCCCGGCGGCGTGCAGCGGCTGTCCACTCAGGACGGTGTGCACGTCGGCTCCGGCAGCGCGGAGCTGACCGTGCTCACCGAATGGAGCCTCGCCCACAGCGGCCCGGTGGTCACGGTCCTGCGCGACGGCACCGAGGTCGGCCGGATCGCCTCGTCCACTGTGGACCCCGAGATCGAACCGAACCTCAGCTGGCTCACGCTCGGGGAGCGGGGTCTGCGCGCCGCCCTCGTGCTGCCGCGCGGCTACGAACCCAGTGAGGGCAAGCTGCCCGTGCTGCTCGACCCGTACGGTGGCCCGCACGCCCAGCGCGTACTCCAGAGCCGCAACGCTTTCCTCACGCCGCAGTGGCTGGCCGACCAGGGCTTCGCCGTGCTCGTCACCGACGGCCGCGGTTCGCCCGGCCGCGGCCCGGCCTGGGAACGGGAGATCGCGGGCAAGCTCGCCGACGTCACGCTCGCCGACCAGGTCGACGCCCTGCACGCCGCCGCGGCCGACCACCCCGAGCTGGACCTCGAACGCGTCGCCATCCGCGGCTGGTCCTACGGCGGCTACCTCTCGGCCCTGGCCGTGCTGCGCCGCCCGGACGTCTTCCACGCCGCCGTCGCCGGCGCGCCCGTCACCGACTGGGCGCTCTACGACACGCACTACACCGAGCGGTACCTGGGCAAACCGCAGGACGCCCCCGAGGTCTACGAGCACAATTCCCTGATCGCCGACGCCGGCGAACTGTCCCGCGCGCTGCTGATCGTCCACGGCCTCGCCGACGACAACGTCTTCCCGGCGCACTCGCTCCGGCTGTCCGGCGCGCTGCTGGCGAAGGGCCGCCCCCACGTCTTCCTCCCGCTGGCCGGGGCGACCCACATGACCCCGCAGGCCGAGGAGGTCGCGGAAAACCTGATGCGCACGCAGGTCGACTGGATCCTGCGTGAGCTCGCCGCCGTCACCGTCGACAAGGAGAACGCATGAACCGGTGGGGCCTGACCATCCCGCTCACGGGTGTGCCGCTGCTCGAGCACCGGGCCCTCGTGGAACAGCTGCCCGACCTGGGCTACACCGACGTGTGGACGGCCGAAACCGCCGGAACCGACGCCTTCACGCCCCTGGCGCTGGCGTCGCAGTGGGCCCCGCAGCTCCGTCTCGGCACCGCCATCGTGCCCGTCTACACGCGCGGCCCCGGCCTGCTGGCCATGAGCGCGTCGACCCTCGCGGAACTCGCCCCGGGCCGCTTCGTCCTCGGCATCGGCGCCTCGTCCCCGGTCATCGTCGAAGGCTGGAACGGAGCGGCGTTCGAAGAGCCTTTCGCCCGCACCCGCGACACCCTGCACTTCCTGCGCAGCGCACTGGCGGGTGAGAAGGTGTCCGAGAAGTACGACACCTTCTCCGTGAGCAAGTTCCGCCTCGAACGCGCCCCGGACCCCGCCCCGTCGATCATGCTCGCGGCCCTGCGCCCCGGCATGCTCCGCCTCGCCGCCCAGGAATCCGACGGCGCCATCACCAACTGGCTCGCCGCCACCGACGTCCCCAAGATTCGCGACGTCATCGGCCCGGACGTCGAACTCGCCGCCCGCATCTTCGTCTGCCCCACGGAGGACAAGGACGCCGCACGGGCCCTGGGCCGCATGATGATCTCCAGCTACCTCACCGTCCCCGTCTACGCCAAATTCCACGACTGGCTGGGCCGCGGCGACGCCCTCGCCCCCATGCACGCAGCCTGGGCCGCCGGCGACCGCAAAAAGGCCAACGAGGTCATCCCCGACTCCGTCGTCGACTCCCTGGTCATCCACGGCAGCGTCGAATCCTGCCGTGACCAGGTCCAGTCCTATGTGGACAACGGCCTCACCACCCCCGTCATCGCCCTCCTCCCCACCGGCACCGACCCCTTCGACCTAGCCAAGGGCCTCGCCCCCCAACGCTGACCCCCAACGCGCCACCCCACCGCCCCCATGCGGCATTCGCTGCCCCCAACGCACCGAATGCCACATTGGGGCGCTTTTCTGCCGCGCCCCACCTAACCCCCACCCGCCAACACAACCCGCCACCCCACCCAAAGCCCGGCGGCTCTTGCCCTCACCAAACCCCCGCCCGGCAACGCCTCTCACCGCCTCACCAACGTCCCCGTGCCCTTGCCCCACCCGCCTGCTACCCGGCAACGCAACAAACGCTCTCCCCACCCCTTCCCGCATCCTTCCCCCGCCCGGCCCCCCCGATTCTTTTCCCCGACACGGCAGAGATCGGCTTGTCAAGGCACGCTTTCCTGCTTGACAAGCCGATCTCCACCGTCGTGACGATCAAAAAATCGGGGTGCCCATCCTCGCCCCCCGGGCGCAATGGTGCGCTCCGCGCGCCTCGCCCCCCGAACGGCCGACGCATCAACCCCCAGTCCTCTCCATCCTGGACAAGGCCCCTCGGAGACCCACCGAGCCCCTTCCCCCTGGGTATCCGTACAGTTGCGTAGGGTAGGCAAGGTTACCCTAAGAAAGGCGGCTCCATGGGTGGAGATTCAGCGACCTGGCTGGCCGGCGGCCGCGACGGCGCAGCACACCTCACCGAACTCCTCCCCGTCGCCCTCCGCGGCATGGCCGCGGGCATCACCGAACGCAACGGCCCCATCCCCTCCGGCGGCCCCGCCACCGTCGCCGCCTCCCTGGCCGCCTCCGGCGGCACCCAGCACCTCCCCGAAACCGGCATCGGCGCCGAACAAGCCCTCCACCACTACTCGACCCTCCTCGCGGCAGGCACCGCCGACCCGGCGGACCCGGCCTGCGCCGCCCACCTCCACTGCCCCCCGCTGGCCGTCTCCGTCGCCGCGGATGTCGTGGCCGCAGCCCTGAACCCCTCCATGGACTCCTGGGACCAAGCCCCCATGGCCGGCGAACTCGAAGCGGAGTTCCTCACCGGCATCGCCCACCTCTGCTTCCCGGCGGCCCCCACCGCCGACGCCGTAGTCACCTCCGGCGGCACCGAATCCAACCTCCTCGGTCTCCTCCTGGCGAGGGAAATCAGCTCCACCACCATCCGCCCCGTCTGCGGCGCCAACTCCCACCACAGCGTCTCCCGCGCCGCCTGGCTCCTCGGCCTCCCGGCTCCGGTCCTCGTCCCCTGCCAAGGCGACCGCATGATCCCGGAAGCGCTGGCCGAAGCCCTGGCTCCCCTCGGCGCCTCCGCCGTAGTAGTCGCCACCGCCGGCACCACCAACACCGGCCGCATCGACCCCCTCGGCGAAATCGCGCGCATCTGCCGCCTCTCCGGCGCCCGCCTCCACGTCGACGCGGCCTACGGCGGCATGCTCCTGTGCAGCGACTCCCTCGCCCCGCGCATCGCCGGGCTCGAACTCGCCGACTCCGTCGCCCTCGACATGCACAAATTCGGCTGGCAACCCGTCGCCGCCGGCCTCTTCGCCGCGCGGAACGGGGCCGACCTCTCCGCGCTGACCGTCCGCGCCGAGTACCTCAACGCCGACGACGACACCGAGGCCGGCCTGCCCGACCTCCTCGGCCGCTCGATCCGGACCTCCCGGCGCCCCGACGCGTTCCGCATGGCCGTGACCGTCCGCGCGCTCGGCACCCAAGGCCTCGGCGCCCTCGTCGAACGCTGCTGCGCCACCGCGACCGAGGTGAACGAGCTGGTGGAACGCCACCCCGCCCTGCAGTCCTGGGGCGAACCGGAGCTGTCCACGGTCGTCTTCCGCCCGCGCGGCGCCGACGACGATCTCGTCGCCCGCGTCCGCCGCACGCTGCTGGAAGCCGGCACCGCGGTGATCGGCCGCGGCGCCCTCCCGACCGGCCCCGACGGAGCCTCGCAGCTGTGGCTCAAGCTCACCCTGCTGCACCCGCACACCACGGCCGAGGACTACGTCGAGCTCCTCGACCGGGTCGTGGCCACGGCCGCGGCCGAGCGCGGCGTGACCGCACCGCAAAGCCCGGTCGCCTCGTGAGGCGCTTCGACCTCGCGGGCGTGGGGATCGGACCGTTCAACCTGTCGCTCGCCGCGCTGGCCGACCCGCTCGACCAGCTCGACGTGGTGTTCTTCGACGCACGCACGGAGTTCCGCTGGCACCCCGGGCTGCTCGTCGACGGCGCGACGCTGCAGGTCCCGTTCCTCGCCGACCTCGTGTCGCTCGTCGACCCCACGAGCCGGCACTCGTTCCTCAACTACCTGCGCGAACGCGGCCGCCTGCTGCCGTTCTACTTCGCCGAGCGCTTCCACCTGCCCCGCGCCGAGTACGACGACTACGGCCGCTGGGCCGCCGCCCGGCTGCCCTCGTGCTGCTTCGGTCACGAGGTCACCGGCCTCCGCTGGGTGGCGGCGGAAGAGGCGTTCGAGCTGACCGTGCCGGGCACCGATCCGGTGCTCGCGGCGTCGGTGGTGCTCGGTGTCGGCACGCGGCCGAACGTGCCCGAACCGGTGCGGGACCTCGTCGCGGCACCGGACGTGCTCGCGCTGCACTCGGCCGACTACCTCACCCACCGCGCCGAGCTGCTGGCCGCGGAGACGGTGACCGTGGTCGGCTCGGGGCAGTCGGGTGCGGAGGTCTTCCTCGACCTGCTGCGCTCGCGGTCCACTGTGGACGGCCTGCGCTGGCTCGCGCGCACGCCCGCGTTCGCGCCGATGGAGTACTCGAAGCTGGGGCTGGAGCAGTTCACCCCGGACTACACGGCCTACTTCCACGGCCTGCCCGAGGCGGTGCGCGACCGGCTGCTGCCGGCGCAGTGGCAGCTGTACAAGGGGATCGACACGGAGACCATCGCCGCGATCCACGACGAGCTCTACCGCCGCAGCATCGGCGGCGGCTGGCCCGGCGCGGCACTCACACCGGGTGTCGAGGTCGTCTCGGCCACGGCCGACGAGGGCGGGATCGAGCTGGGCCTGCGGCACGCAGAACAGGGGCGCCGCGCCACGCACCGCACGGCGGCCGTTGTCGCCGCGACCGGTTACGCGGAAACGCCGACCGGTCCGTTGTTGCGGGAGCTCGCGGTGCGCCGTGACCACCACGGGCGGCTCGTCGTCGGCGCCGACCACCGGCTGGAGCTGGGTGACGGCGTGACCGGCTCGGTGTTCGTGCAGAACGCCGAGCGCCACACCCACGGCCCCGGCGCGCCCGACCTCGGCCTCGGCGCCTGGCGGGCCGCGGCGATCCTCAACGCGGTGTGCGGCAAGGCTGTCTACGACCTGCCCGGCCGCACCGCCTTCACCACGTTCGGCCTACCCGAGACGGAGGACCAGTGACCCTGACCGACGCCGCCGCCTGGCGGGCCGCGGGCTCGCTCGTGACGCACAAGATGCTGGGCGAGCTGTCCTACGAGGCGATGCTGCGGCCACAGCCGGGCGAAGCGACTCGCGACGGCCACCGCACCTGGCACCTCGACCTGCCCGGCGGGGTCTCCTACCGCTTCGAAGCGCGCCGCGGTGCGTTCGAGTCGTGGACGGTCCTGCCCGGCAGCGCGGTCCGGCGCAGCGACGGCACCGAAGCACCCGCCGACGACCCGCGCACCCTGGTCGTCGACGCGCGGGAAACCCTGGGGCTCACCGGGTTGCGCCTGGCCGACGTGCTCGCCGAGCTCACCGCCACCGTCACCAACGAGGCCGCCCGCCTGCGTCGCGCCCCGACCGCCGCCGAACTGTCCACGATGGACTACAACCTCGCCGACGGCCACCTCACGGGTCACCCGCGGCTCGTGCTGAACAAGGGCCGTGTCGGGTTCTCGGCACCGGACCGCGCCCGCTACGCGCCGGAGGCGGGCGAGGACGTCCGCCTGCGCTGGTACGCCGTGCACCGCGATCTCGCGCAGTTCCGTTCCGTCGCCGAACTCGACGCCGCCACGCTGCTGCGCCGAGAACTGGACGACGCCCAGCGTGAGGAGTTCACCGCGCGCGTTGCCGAAGTCGGTGACCCGGCCGACTACGTGTGGGTGCCCGTGCACCCGTGGCAGGCCGACGAGATCCTCGGCACCCTGTACTCCGCCGAGCTGGCCACCGGCCGGATGATCGAGCTGGGGGAGAGCGCCGACGCCTACCGTCCGCACCAGACGGTGCGCACGCTCGCCAACCGCAGCAGCCCCGGTCGCCACGACGTGAAAACCGCCGTCTCCGTGCGCAACACGCTGGTCTACCGCGGCCTGAACTCCGCGGCGACGCTGGCCGGTCCGTCGGTCACCGAATGGCTGCGCCGCGTCGACGCCGCCGATCCGCTGTTGTCTGAGAAGTACCGCTTCGCACTGCTGGGGGAGGTGGCGAGCGTGTCCGTGCGCCACCCGCTGTTCGGCGCGCTCGAAGAGCTGCCCTACCGCTTCCACGAAACCCTCGGCGCGCTCTGGCGCGAACCGCTCGCCGCGACGCTGGCCGAGGGTGAGCGCGCGATCTCCTTCGCCGCTTTGCCCTACCGCGACGCTTCGGGCGAAGCCGTGCTCACGCGGCTGATCACCCAAGCCGGCGACGGCGCCGAAGTGTGGCTGTCGTGGCTGTTCGACCTGCTGCTCACGCCCCTGCTGCAGTGGCTGCTGCGCTACGGCGTCGGGTTCTGCCCCCACGGCCAGAACCTGATCCTCGTCGTCGACGCCGACAGCCGGCCAGTGCGGGTGGCCATCAAGGACTTCGCGCAGGGCGTGGACCTGATGGACGAGGAGCTGCCGTGTTACGCCGACCTCCCGCCCGAGGCCGACGCCGACATGCTGCGCTGGCCCGCCCACCTGCTCGCCCAGTCGCTGTTCAGCTCGGTGTTCTCCGGCCAGCTGCGCTTCTGGGCCGAGATCCTGCTCGACGACGTCGGCCTGGCGCGCGGCGACTTCTGGGCCCTGGTGCGGGAGGTCGTCGGCCGCTACCGCGACGAGAACCCGGACGTCGCCGAGCGCTTCGACGCGTGCCGGCTGTTCGCACCGGACGTCGAGCGCGTCACCCTCAACCGGGAGCACTTCGCCGGGCAGGGTTTCGACAAGGTGGAGCGCGACGACGAGTTCGACGTGCGCTGGGGCCGCGTGCCGAACCCGTTGCACGCGCCCGATCCGGACGGCGCGTGGTGACGCCGTTCGACCGGCCCGCCGGTGCGCGCTCGCTCACCGTGCGCGCGGAGGCGGGCTCGGCCTCGGCCGCCGTGCTTCGGCACGTGCTCGCCGAGGAGGGCACGCGGCTGGTGCTGCTCGTGCCCGACCCGCACGCGCGGTTCGCCGCGGTGGAGCTGGAGGCGCCGTTCGCCGCGTCGGTGCTCGACGACGGCTACGGCGTGTGCAGCTACGTCTTCGCCTGGACCCCGGAGCGGGACCCGTTGCCGGACAACGGGTCCCTGAATGCCTACCTCGGCGGCTTCGGCGACCTGCGCATGCGCGCGGACGCCGCGACGGCCGTGCCGCTGGGCGATCGCACGTGGGCCGTGGTGTGCGACGCCGAACTGCCCTCGGGTGAACCGGCGGGCCTCGCGCCGCGCACGGTGCTGCGGACGCAGCTGGCCGCGCTCGAAGAGTTCGGCCTGGTGCCGTCGGTGGGGATCGAGCACGAGGTGGTGTTCCGCGACGGCTCCGGCACCCCGCTGACCGGCCACGGGGTGGACTACGCGGTGGGCGGCACCGAGCGCCTGGCTCCGCTGCTGGCCGACCTGCGCTCGGCCGCCTCGGTCCTGGGTGTGGAATCCGCCCGTGCCGAATGCCACCCCGGCCAGTACGAAGTGGTGCTGCGCCACCGCGACGCCCTCACCGCGTGCGACGACGCCCTGCTGCTCCAGCTGCTCACCCGCCGTGTCGCCGCCCGGCACGGCGCCGGCGCCGACTACCTGGCCGCTCCGGAGACCGGCCAGGGCAACTCGTGCCACGTCCACCTGTCACTGTCCACCCCGGACGGTCCGGCGGGCTTCCCGTTCGGGCTCGGCGCCTTCCTCGCGGGTGTGCTGCGCGACGCGCGGGCGCTGACCGCCGTGTGGGCGCCGACGTGGAACAGCTACGTCCGGCTGCGCACCGCGTCGTTCTCCCCCCGTGTGCTGCGCTGGGGTCCGGACGACCGCACCGCCGCCGTCCGGCTCTGCGGCACCTCCGCGTCGCCCCGGCTGGAGTTCCGCTTCGCCGGCGCCGACGCCCAGCCGCACCTCGTCGTGGCCGCGCTGGTGGCGGCCGGCCGCGCGGGTGTGGTCGACGGCCTGACGCCTCCGGACCCGGGCACGGTCGTGGGCGAGCTCGCGCCGACGCCGTGGGAAGCGCTGGCGGAGCTGGAAAAGGGCCGCCTGGGCGAGCTGCTGGGGGAGGACGTCTCCACCCAGCAGCTCGCCTTGCTGCGTCAGGAACTCCACGCCGGGCTGGACGCCGTCACCGACTTCCAGCGCCGTCGCGGCTCCCTCCGTTCCTGACCGCGGCGTGCTGCGGTGCGGCCCCGACCGCCGCGCCGCAGCCACCCGGCCGGGCCGCTCACGAACCGGACGGCCGGATGTTCTGGTTGATGTGGAACAGATTCTGCGGGTCGTACCGGTTCTTGACCTGCGCCAGCCGCTCGTAGTTGTCTCGGTACGCGGCTCGCACGCGGTCGTCGCCCTCCTCCATCATGAAGTTGACGTACGCGCCGCCGGCCGAGGTCGGGTGCAGCTCGGTCCAGTAGTCCTTGGTCCAGCGCGTGATCTTCTCCCGGTTGTCAGGCGAGGGGTCGACGCCCACGATCACGCCGGACCAGCCACCGTCGCGGTAGGGGAACGCCGTGGCGTCGGCGGCGACGCGGGCGGCGGCGCCGTCGATCGGGTACATGTGCATGGACGAGTGCATCGTCGGCAGCATTTCCCCGAAGCGGCGGTGGATGGCGATCGCGTCGTCGGAGATCTCCGTCGTGACGTCGGCACGCCAGTACCATTGCAGACCCGATGGGTACAGGGCGTCGAACGCGCTCTGCAGCGCGGTGAACGGCATCGCGTGCAAGCCCACCACCAGCGGCGAGCCGAACGAGCGCACCGGCTCGAGGACCTCGTCCGCCCGCGCGTGGTCACCGGTGTAGCACCAGACGATGGCGCACGCCTTGCGGTTCCACAGCTCCTCCGGGAACGGCGGTGCCGGCGGGATGGTGATCAGGCCGAACCAGCCGCTGAGCTCCTCGGGCAGCGAAGGAAGCAGCTCGCGATACCAGCGCAGCACGTCTTCGGTGTCCTCCAGTGCGTACAGCACCGGGCCGCCGATGATCGTGCCGTGGTCGCCGATGTCGTGGCAGCGGAAGGTGAACGAGGTGACCACGCCGAAGTTCCCGCCACCGCCGCGCAGGGCCCAGAACAGGTCCGGGTTCGACTTCTCGCTGGCGTGCACGAAACTGCCGTCGGCGAGGACGACGTCGGCGGAGAGCAGGTTGTCGACCGTCAGCCCGAAGCGCCGGGCCAGGTAGCCGATCCCGCCGCCGAGGGTCAGCCCGCCGACGCCGGTGGAGGAGATGATCCCCGACGGCGTGGCCATGCCGAAGCCCACGGTCGCGTGGTCGACGTCGCCCCACGTGCACCCGGCGTCGACGCGCACGGTGTGCGTCTCGGGGTCCACGGTCGTGCTGCGCATCGCGGAAAGGTCGATCACCAGCGCGTCGTCGGCGATGCCGAGCCCGCCGGCGTTGTGCCCGCCGCCGCGCACGGCGAGGTCGATCCGGTTCTCCCGCGCGAAATTCACACACGTGACGACGTCCGCGGTGTCCGCACACCGCGCGATGGCGGCGGGGTGCTTGTCGATCATCCCGTTGTAGACGGCGCGCGCCTGGTCGTAGCCGTCGTCGCCGCGCGTCACGAGCTCGCCCCTTAGCGCCAGTGCCAGCTCGGGGAACGGTGCGGTGATGGTGGTCATGCGATTTCTCCCTGATGTGGAACGGCCTCCCGGTCGGGCTGCCTGCCCCACCGAAGCTAGGGACCGGGCGTTCGCGCAGCGTTCTTGTTCACCGCGGGGTCCGTTCGCGGTGCCCGGGCGGACGAGTTTTTTGCCGGGGTCGGGGGAGTGGCCGCCGATTTTTCGGCGTTCCACAAGGACTTCTCGCCAGCCCAATGCAGACCGGCGGGCCGACCCGGCGCGCGGCGGTCATCCGGTGCGCCCACCGCCGGCGCGCGCCCGACTACCGTGCCTGGGCAGGAGGCACTCCGGGATGCTCTACGTGTCGCTGCTGGGCGCGCAGTCGGTCACCCACGGGGCGACCGGGCCGGCGGTGACCCGGTCGCCGCGGGCGATCGCGCTCGTCGGCTACCT
This sequence comes from Amycolatopsis sp. NPDC049253, assembly GCF_040678995.1. Taxonomy (NCBI): domain Bacteria; kingdom Bacillati; phylum Actinomycetota; class Actinomycetes; order Pseudonocardiales; family Pseudonocardiaceae; genus Amycolatopsis; species Amycolatopsis sp. NPDC049253. Next base: position 364,195 of record NZ_JBFAQX010000003.1, read on the forward strand.
GGTGACGCACGCGGGGCTGCCGCAGCCGAGGCAGCGGATCGCGTCGCTGTTCTGGCCCGATTCCTCCGCCGCGCAGGCCCGGACGAACCTGCGCCGCGAGCTGCACCACCTGCGCCAGGTCCTGGGTGAGGACTCGGCGCTGATCGCGACGGCGACGGATCTGTCCTGGCAGGACACGCCCCACTGCCGCGTCGACGTGCGCGTGTTCGACGCCGAACGCCGGGCCGCGCTCGCGGCGGGTGAGGACGAGGAGGTCCGGGCGCACGCCGGCGCGGCGCTGGCCGAGTACCGCGGCGAGCTGATGCCCGGCCTGGCCGACGAGTGGCTCTTCGCGTCTCGCGCCGAGCTGGAACAACAGTGCGTGTCGCTGTGCGACCTGCTCGGCGACGCCCAGTGCCGGCTCGGTGACCTCGCGGGCGCCGCCGAGACCGCCCGCCGCCGCATCCGCCTGCGGCCGTTGGAGGAGCTGGGCTACCGCACGCTGATGGAGCTGCAGGCCGACCTCGGCGACCGCGCGGGGGCGGTGAGCACCTACCACCAGTGCGCGGCGGTGCTCGAACGCGAACTGGGCGTGGTGCCGGACCGGGCCACACAGGCGGCGTTGCGGCGGCTGCTGGCCGACGCCGTGCCCAGCCGTGAATCCCGGCTCGTCGGCCGCACCCGCGAGTTCACCCGGCTGCGGGAACGGTGGCAGCAAGCCGCGCGCGGGCAGCCGTCGGTGGCGCTCGTGCGGGGTGAAGCCGGGGTCGGCAAGACGCGGCTCGTCGTCGAGCTGGCCCGGCTCGCCCGCAGCCAGGGCGCGGTTGTGGCGGGGACACAGTGTTTCGGGACGTCGGGCCGGCTCGCGCTGGCCCCGGTGGCGGACTGGCTGCGCAACCCCGTCCTCCAGCCGTCTCTGGCGACGCTCGCGCCGGTGTGGCGGGCCGAAGTGGACCGGCTCGTGCCGGCCGGCAAGGACAGCGGACCGGCGCCCGTGGTGCGCGCGGTGGCCGACGCGTGGCAGCGGCACCGCTTCTTCGAAGGCCTCGCCCGCGCCCTCACCGGCGCCGGCCGGCCGACGCTGCTCGTGCTCGACAACGCGCAGTGGTGTGATCAGGAAACGCTGGCGTTCCTGCTCTTCTGCCTGGGTCTCGAACCGCGCGCGCCACTGCTGCTCGCCGCGACGCAGCGGTCGGATCCCGGCGACGGCACGCTGGCCGGCTGGACGGAACGCCTGCGCGCCACCGGCCGGCTGTCCGAAGTGGACCTGAGCCCGCTGGACCGCGACGACACCGCGCGCCTGGCCGAGTCCGTCTCCGGCCTCCTGCCTTCGGGCGACGAGCTCACCCTCCTGCACGCCGCGACCGGCGGTTTCCCCCTGTCCGTGGTCGAGGCGTTGCGCTCCGGCGGGCCGCCGGGCGACCTCGACGCCGTGCTGACCGAACGCCTGCAGCAGCCGAGCCCCGACGCCCGGGAGATCGCGGGCCTGGCCGCCGCCGTCGGCCGCGATTTCTCCCTCGACCTGCTCACCGAGGCCAGCGACCTCGACGCCGAAGCCGTGGTGCGCGCCGTCGACGAGCTGTGGCGGCTGCGGATCCTGCGCGAGTTCCGCGACGGCTACGACTTCTCCCACGATCTGCTCCGCGACGCCGCCTACCGGCAGGTGACCCGCGCGCGGCGCTGGCTGCTGCACCGCCGGCTCGCCCAGAGCCTCGAACTGCTGCACCCGGGCGACACCGGTTCCGTCTCCGCGCAGCTGGCCGAGCAGTACGCCCGCGGCGGCCGGCCGGACCGCGCCGTGGCGTTCTACCGCAGGGCCGCCGAGCTCGCGGCCGGTACCTTCGCCCACGGCGAGGCGATCCGGCTGCTGCGCGAAGCCCTGTCGTTGCTCGCCGGCGCTCCCGCCGGGCCGGAGACGGACCGCCGCGAGCTGGAGGTGCTCGAAGCGTTGTCGGGCCCGCTCAACGCCCGGCTCGGCTACGCGTCCCCCGACCTCCAGCGGGCCCTCGAACGCTCGATCGTGCTCGCGGAACGCCTGGGGCAGCAGGATTCCACGCTCGTCGGCTTGGTCGGGCTGTGGACGTCGCGGTTCGTGCAAGGCCGCACCGCCCGCGCGCACGAGGCCGCGAAACGCGCGCTCGAGCTCGTCGACGACGACCGCACCAAAGACGAGCTCAACGGCTCCGCGCACTTCGCGTTCGCCGGCTCGTCGGTGAGCCTCGGCCGGCCCGGGGAGGCGCTGCGCCATTTCGACCTCGCCGCCCGCCTCACGCGCGGCGCGCCGTCGCTGCCCATCGGCACGCGCCCCGAGGTGCACAGCCTGGCCTGGGCCGCGCACGCGCACTGGCTGCTGGGCCACGAGGACGAAGCGCTCCGCAGCTGCCGCGAGGCCGTGAGCCTGGCGCGCACGATGACGCACCCGTACAGCCTCGCCGTGGCGCTCGCGTACGCCGGCATCACCCACCAGATGCGCGGCGATCTCGACGAGGTGACGGAGCTCTCGGCCGAGCTGCGGGGGCTCTGCGGCCGCTACGGCTTCGCCTACTACCGCGAATGGGGCCTCGTCCTGGGCGGCTGGGTGCGCGGCGACGCCGACGGCCTCGCCGACATCCGCCGCGGCGTCGCCAACCTCAAGGCCGAGGGCTCGCTCGCCCGCATGCCCTACTGGCTCGCGCTGCAGGCCGACCTCCTGGCCCGCCACGACCGGCCCGGCCCGGCCCGCGCCGCCCTCGACGCGGCGCTGGTCGTCGGCCAAGCCCGCGACGACCTCTGGTGGCTCCCGGAGGTGCTGCGGCTGCGCTCCGCCTACGACGGGCGCGAGCAGGGCCGGATCCGCCTGAAGACGGCGGTGGAACTGGCGGCCGCGCAGGGGAGCACGACGCTTCGGCTGCGCTGCGAACGGGACCTCGACCGGTCTTGACGCTCGGGCCTTGGGCCGTTCGGGGCAGCCGCGCGCGAACGCGGCGTTAATGCGGCGTGGCGGCGCGGGCCAGGGCTTGCGGTGCGGGGGGTGAGTGCGCAGGCTCACACCGTGAGCGAACACGACTACGACCTGATCGTCATCGGCTCGGGCCCGGGTGGGCAGAAGGCCGCCATCGCGGCCGCGAAGCTGGGGAAGAAGGTGGCGGTCGTCGATCGCCACGACATGGTGGGCGGGGTGTGCGTCAACACGGGCACCATCCCGTCCAAGACGCTGCGCGAGGCGGTCCTCTACCTGACGGGGATGAACCAGCGCGAGCTCTACGGCGCGAGCTACCGCGTGAAGCAGGACATCACCATCGCCGACCTCATGGCGCGAACCCAGCACGTGGTGGGGCGCGAGGTCCATGTGGTCCGGGCCCAGCTGCTGCGCAACCACATCGACCTCGTGCCGGGCACGGGGTCTTTCGCCGATCCGCACACGGTGCTCGTCGAGGGCAAGCACGTCGGCGACCGGCGCACGGTGTCGGGCGATCACATCGTGATCGCCACCGGCACGCGCCCCGCGCGCCCGGCGCACGTGGACTTCGACGCCGCGCGCGTGCTCGACTCCGACGAGATCCTGCGGCTCGAGGCGATCCCGTCGTCGCTCGTGGTGGTGGGGGCGGGGGTGATCGGGATCGAGTACGCGTCGATGTTCGCCGCGCTCGGCTCGCGCGTGACGGTGGTCGAGCAGCGCGACCAGATGCTCGACTTCTGCGACCCGGAGATCGTGGAGTCGCTGAAGTTCCAGCTGCGGGACCTCGGCGTCACGTTCCGGTTCGGGGAGAAGGTGGCGAACGTCGCGGTCTCCGACGAGACCACCGTGACCACGCTCGTCAGCGGCAAGCGCATCCCCGCCGACGGCGTGATGTACTCCGCCGGCCGCCAGGGCATGACCCACGAGCTCGCCCTGGAAAACGCCGGCCTGCTGGCCGACGAACGCGGCCGGCTGTCGGTCGACGAGCACTACCGCACCGAGGTGCAGCACATCTACGCCGTCGGCGACGTCATCGGCTTCCCCGCTCTCGCCGCCACTTCGATGGACCAGGGCCGGCTCGCCGCGTACCACGCGTTCGGCGAACCCACGAACGGCCTCGGCGCCCTGCAGCCCATCGGCATCTACACGATCCCGGAGATCTCCTACGTCGGCGCCACCGAAGCCCAGCTGACGTCCTCCTCGGTGCCGTACGAGGTCGGCATCTCCCGCTACCGCGAGCTCGCGCGCGGCCAGATCACCGGCGACAGCTACGGCATGCTGAAACTTCTGGTGTCCACAGTGGACCGCAAACTGCTGGGTGTCCACGTCTTCGGCACGGGCGCCACGGACCTGGTTCACATCGGCCAGGCCGTCATGGGCTGCGGCGGCACGGTCGGCTACCTGGTGGACGCGGTGTTCAACTACCCGACGCTCTCGGAGGCGTACAAGGTCGCGGCTCTGGACGCGACGAACAAGATCCGGGCGTTGGACCGGTTCCCGATCTGAGGTCTTGGGGGTTTGCGGGCGCCGCCGGGTCGACATCGGTGGAAGTCGGCCCGGCGGTTCTCAACGCGAAAGAGTGGTGCCACAGCGGAGAACGCCGCTTCCGTGTAGCGGCCGTTCACACGTGTGCCCTCCTGACGCGGCCGGGCTCGGCCGGCGTGAGCGTTCGAACACCTGTTTGACACTCGATAGAACATGTGTTCGACTGGACGGGTGCGATGGGAACGACAACGAGCAGGGGAGGGCGAGCCGATCCTGCCTGGTCTGGACGGGCTGCTGCGGTCCGTGCGGTCACCGGAGTTCGACGGCGTCACCTTTCACGAGGTGCACGCCAAGTCCGTGCTGAACCGCGTGCCGGACGGGTCGCAGGTGCCGTTCCGGTGGACCGTGAACCCGTATCGCGGGTGTTCCCACGCGTGCACGTATTGCCTTGAAGGCGGCACGCCCGTGCTGATGGCCGACGGGCGCGTGAAGCCGATCGCCGACCTGCAGGTGGGGGAGCGGATCCTCGGCACGCGCGGCCACGGCGTCGCGCGGCGGCTGGTGCCGACCGATGTTCTGGCTCACTGGACGACGGTGCGCGAGGCGTACCGCGTGACGCTCGACGACGGCACGGCGCTCGTCACCGGGCCCGACCACCGGTTCCTCAGCGCGCGCGGCTGGAAGTACGTCACCGGCAGCAAGCTCGGCGCGGCTCAGCGGCCGCACCTCGTCGAGGGCACCGAGCTGGTCGGCGGGGGCAGGTTCGTGCGCACGCCCGACGACACGCTCGGCTACCGCGCCGGTTACCTGTGCGGGATGCTGCGCTCCGGCGGCTTCGAGGCGGAGAAGGACGCGGCGGCACGGGCGTTGCGGTACCTGCCCGATTTCGGTTCGTCCGTGGGGTTCATGAGCCTGCCGCCGAAGCCCGACGCGCACTGGGCGCGCGGGTTCCTCGCCGGGCTGTTCGACCTGGCGGGCGCGTACCGGCGCGGGGTGCTGTCGATCGCGCACGACGAGACCGACGTGGTCGACGCGATGTTCGCCGCACTGGACCGGTTCTCGTTCGAGTACGAGACGGTCGGCCACCGCGACTACGCCGGCCGGCGGCAGGCGCGGCTGACCGGCGGCGCCGGGGAAGTGTTGCGGTTCCTGCACCTGACCGATCCGGCCGTCGCGTGGAAGCGCTCTCTCGACGGGACGACGATCGGGTCCGTGCGGCGTGTCGTCACGTCCGTCGAGTCGCTCGGCCTGGAGCTGCCGCTGTTCGACATCACCACCGGGACCGGCGATTTCGTGGCCGACGGCATGGTGTCCCACAACTGTTTCGCCCGCAACACCCACACCTACCTCGACTTCGACGCCGGCCACGACTTCGACACCCAGGTCGTGGTGAAGGTCAACGCGCCGGAAGTCCTTGCCGCGCAACTGAAACGGCCCAGCTGGCAGCGCGAGCACGTGGCCATGGGCACGAACACCGACCCGTACCAGCGCGCCGAGGGCCGTTATCGCCTGATGCCCGGCATCATCCGCGCCCTGGCCGATTCGGGCACGCCACTGTCGATCCTGTCCAAGGGCACCGTGCTCACCCGCGATCTGCCGCTGCTGGAGTCGGTCGCGAAAGACGTGCCGGTGAGCCTCGCCGTGTCGATCGCACTGCTCGACCGCGAGCTGCAACGCCGCCTCGAACCCGGCACACCGAGCCCGCAGGCGCGCCTCGACCTCGTCCGCAAGGCGCGCGCGGCCGGCCTGCCGTGTTCCGTGCTCGTCGCCCCGGTGCTGCCGTACCTGACGGACTCGGTCGAAGCCCTCGACGCCCTGTTCGCCGAACTCGCCGACGCGGGCGCCGACAGCGTCACCGCCATCCCCCTCCACCTGCGCCCAGGCGCGCGCGAGTGGTTCGCCGCGTGGCTCGGCCGCAACCACCCCGCGCTGGTGCCGCGCTACAAACGCCTCTACGCCCGCGGCAGCTACGTCGACCGCGCCTACCGCCAGCAGCTCGGCGAACGCGTCGGCCCCCTGCTGCGCCGCCACGGCCTGGCGCCCAAAACGGGCTACAACCCCCGCATGGCCGCCGAGCCCGAAGTCCCGGAGCCCCGGGTGGAAACCCCACCACCCGCCGAACAGCTCCGCCTGCTCTGAGCGCGCCGCCCGGCCTTCCCCGGCCGGCGCGCTCAGCAGCGGTGACCCGGCCGGCACGCTCCCCGAACGGCCGGGTCACCGTCCTTCCCCCGGTGCGCGGGCTTGCGCTTGAACTCGCGCCCGTACTTGCGCCCAGACCCGCCGCCCTCACTCGCGCCATGACTCGTGCCCGCCACCCTCACTCGCGTCCACGCCCGTGGCTGCTCCTGCGGCCTCGTCAACGCTCCGCGTATGACCGACTCGAGCCGAGTTGTCCGCACCTGCACCGAGTTGTGGAAACCCCACCACCCGCCGTGCAGCTCCGCCTGCTCTGACCCACCTGGCTCGCCCGACCCACCGGCCGGCCTTCCCCGGCCCAGTGTGGCCGAAACGGTGGCCCGGCCGGCGGCCCGAACGGCCGGGCCACCGCTCCTCGGCGAGACGGTGTCCCTGAGCGGTCGCCACTGCCCGTCGAATGGTGTGATTGCATCGGTTTCGTCGTGACGGCCACAGCGGTTGCGCCGTCGATGCCGAACGTCGGCGTTTGTCGTGGGCACGGCGGGTCGCCGGAAGGCGAAGGAGCACAGTGGACTACACGCCGCCGGTGTCGGTGCCGGAGCAGAGGCTCGGACCACACCCGTTGACCGAGGATGGGGTCGCGGCGTTGCTGGACCGTTACGCGTTTCACGACTCCGTCCTCCGCCGTGTGGTCCTTGATCAGGAATTCGGGCGGTATGCAACACCTCCACGCGCGGCGAGACTCGTGATCGACGCCATGGTGCTGAGCGAGGAGCTCCACTGGGAACCGGTATCCCTGGACCTGTTCGGCGTGCGACGGTTCCGCATCGACGAGAGCGTCACCACCACCTGGGTCCTCTACGATCCCCCGCAGTTCACCCGCTTCGATGGGCTGTTGCAGGTCGACTTGTGCGCCGAACGCTTCGGAAACCTGCACCCGGAGAACGCCGAGGAGGTCTTCGAAGGCTCGAACTTGGTCTTCGAAGTGGCCAGTGGCACGTGGAGCGCCCTGCACCCTTGGGGTCAGTAAGACCGGCCCCGGCAGCAAAGACCGGGCCCTGATCGCTCAGTCGTGCTCGCAGGGGCGTTGTCCAGCCTCGGCGAGCCCTCGACGGGCGAGCGTGGCGGTCGCTATGGCGGGATCGCCGACGCCGCGGACCCAGACCTCCGCGTGCTTCGCACGGTAGGGACAACACCGAGTCAAACCTGGTCGCCGCCGCCTCCCCACCATTCGTTAGCCTCTGTGTTCGGCGAAAACCCGTCGACGAACCCGTGGGCTAAGGAGAGCAGTCGCAGTGCTCCGCACTCATCAAGCCGGTACCCTGCGTGCCGGGCAAGCCGGTCAGACCGTCACCCTCACCGGCTGGGTGGCGCGGCGGCGCGATCACGGCGGAGTCATCTTCATCGACCTCCGCGACGCCAGCGGGGTCGCCCAGGTGGTCTTCCGCGAGGGCGAGATGGCCGAGCGCGCGCACGCGCTGCGGTCGGAGTTCTGCGTGAAGATCGTCGGCGAGGTGGCGAAGCGGCCCGAGGGCAACGCGAACGCCGAGATCCCCACGGGCGAGATCGAGGTCCTCGTGACCGAGCTCGAGGTCCTCTCCGAGGCCGCGCCGCTGCCGTTCCCGATCGACGACCGGGTGGACGTCGGCGAAGAGGTGCGCCTGAGGTACCGCTACCTCGACCTGCGCCGCAGCGGTCCGGCGGCCGCGATGCGCCTGCGCAGCCAGGTCAGCCGCGCGGCGCGGGCCGTGCTGGACGAGCAGGACTTCGTCGAGGTCGAGACGCCGACGATGACGCGCTCCACCCCCGAGGGTGCCCGCGACTTCCTCGTGCCGGCCCGCCTCAAGCCCGGTTCCTGGTACGCGCTGCCGCAGTCGCCGCAGCTGTTCAAGCAGCTGCTCATGGTCGGCGGCCTCGAGCGCTACTACCAGATCGCGCGCTGCTACCGCGACGAAGACTTCCGCGCCGACCGCCAGCCGGAGTTCACGCAGCTCGACATCGAGATGAGCTTCGTGGACCAGGACGACGTGATCAAGCTCGGCGAGGACATCGTGTCCGCGCTGTGGAAGCTGATCGGCCACGAGATCCCGCGCCCGATCCCGCGCATCACCTACCACGAGGCCATGGCCAAATACGGCTCCGACAAGCCGGACCTGCGCTTCGACCTCGAGATCACCGACATGACGGAGTTCTTCGCCGACACTCCGTTCCGCGTGTTCCAGGCCCCCTACGTCGGCGCGGTCGTGATGGCCGGCGGCGCCGACCAGCCGCGCCGCCAGCTCGACGCGTGGCAGGAGTGGGCCAAGCAGCGCGGCGCCCGTGGCCTCGCCTACATCCTCGTGAACGAGGACGGCACCCTCGGCGGCCCGGTCGCCAAGAACCTGTCCGAGGCCGAGCGTGAGAACGTGGCCAAGGCCGCCGGCGCGAAGGCCGGCGACTGCATTTTCTTCGCCGCCGGCAAGACCGCCACGACCCAGGGCCTGCTCGGCGCCGCGCGCGACGAGATCGGCAAGCGCCTCGGCCTCATCGACGAGGACGCCTGGTCGTTCGTGTGGGTCGTCGATGCGCCGCTGTTCGCGCCGGTCGAGGACATCGGCGACGACGTGGCCGTCGGCTCGGGCAAGTGGACCGCCGTGCACCACGCGTTCACCTCGCCCACCCCGGAGTGGGTCGACAAGTTCGAGCAGGACCCGGGTGCCGCCCTGGCCTACGCCTACGACATCGTCTGCAACGGCAACGAGATCGGCGGCGGCTCGATCCGTATCCACCGCGGCGACGTGCAGAAGCGCGTGTTCGCGCTGATGGGCCTCGGCGAGGAGGAAGCCCAGGAGAAGTTCGGCTTCCTGCTCGACGCGTTCGCCTTCGGCCCGCCGCCCCACGGCGGCATCGCGTTCGGCTGGGACCGCATCGTGATGCTGCTGGCGAAGGCCGACTCGCTGCGCGACGTCATCGCCTTCCCCAAGACCGGCGGCGGCTACGACCCGCTCACGGCCGCGCCCGCGCCCATCACGGCGCAGCAGCGCAAGGAAGCCGGGATCGACGCCAAACCGCAGGGCCCCAAGCCTCAGGACGCCAAGCTCCAGAACGAGGCCACGGCCGCCGAGCCCCAGAGCGCGAAACCGGCTCAGCCCCAGGGCTGATGCTCCATCTCAGGGCCCTGTGCCCGCCCGAGCGGACCCCCGATGTGCTCGCCTACCTGCGAGCACACTCCGGGACCGCACACCTCGTGGTGCACCACGGGGTCGCCCTCGCGCCCGAGGGCGACCTCGTGGAGGCCGACGTGGCCCGCGAAGCCGCGGGTGAGATCGTCGACGCGCTGTGCGCGCTGCACCTCGACCGCACCGGCGGCATCACACTCGAAAACCTCGACACCGCGGTGTCCGACGCGGCCGACGCCGCCGAGGAGGCCACACCCGGCGAGGGCGCCAACGCGATGGTCTGGCAGGAGCTGCTCGGCCGCACGGGCGAGGAGTCGCGCTGGACCCTCACGTTCCAAGCGTTCCTCACGATCGCGTGCCTGCTCGCGGCCACGGGCGTGGTCACCGACTCGCCGATCACGGTCGTCGGCGCCATGGTGGTGGGCCCCGAGTTCGGCCCGTTGGCCGCCGTCGCCGTGGGCCTGGTCCTGCGGCGCTGGGACCTCGTCCGCCGGGCGGCGCTCGCGCTGGCCGTGGGGTTCCCGGTGGCCATGCTGGTCACGGGCGTGGCGGTGCTGCTGGGGAGCGTGTTCGGCTTCTTCGACCCGACGAGCATCCTCGACAACTACAACGTCGACTTCGTCTACCAGGTCGGCGCGGCCTCGTTCGTGGTCGCGCTGCTCGCCGGCGCCGCCGGGATGCTCGCGATGACGTCGGCGAGGTCCGCCGTGCTGGTCGGGGTCTTCATCTCCGTGACCACGGTGCCCGCCGCCGGTTACACGATGGTCGCCGCGGTCGCCGGGCGCTGGGACCGCGCCGGGTTTTCGCTGCTGCAGCTGTCCGTGAACCTGCTCGGGATCGTGCTCGCTGCGGCCATTGTGCTGATACTTCGACGGCGCAAGCAACGTTCCGGCGCCCTGTTACGTCCGCTTTCACGCGGGTGATGAACTACGCGTCGGTTCGCGGGTTCTTGCCCGGATCACTGTGGTCATGGTTGCTCAGTCACGAGTAGGGTCGGTGCCAATGACAGTCGACACCTCCTCCGCCGGCGACGCGGGCGTCGGGGCAGGAGCCGGGCAGCTCGCTGTCGCCGCGGCGGTCGCGGCGGGCGAAGCGGTGCTCTCACGCCGCTTCGGCAGCGCGATCACCCTGGTGTCACCTGAAGGACTCGAGGGCAGTGGACCGGCCACGGTCGTGCGGGCCCGGGTCGTGTCGTCGTCGTTCGCGCTGCCGCGCACGCTCGTCATCAAGCACTACCCCGACCCGCCCGAGCCCGGCCAGGCCGACCCGTTCGCGCAGGAGGCCGTGAGCTACCAGCTCTTCACGGCGTTGTCGCCCGACGAGCGCATGTGCCCCGAGCTGCTCGCCCACGACGGGCGCCATCGCGTGCTCGTGATCGAGGATCTCGGCCGCGCGCCGACGTTGCAGGACAAGCTCGCCTCGCGCGATTCCCGGGCGGCCGAGCGCGCGCTGCTGTCGTGGGCCCGTTCGCTCGGGCGCTTGCACGCGAGCACCGCCAGCCGCGAAGCCGACTTCAACGCGCTGCTGCGCCGCCTCGGCGGCCCGGTGCGCAACCAGGACGCGGGTCTCGCCGACCTCACCGCCGAGGTGCCGCCGATGCTGGCGGACCTGCTCGACGTGGTGGTCTCCGACCCGATCCGAGACCGCGTCGCCCAGGCGGTGGCGCAGGCGCGCTCGGCGTCGTTCCGCGCGTTCAGCCCCGTGGACCTGAGCCCGGACAACAACCTCGTGACCGGCTCCGGCGTGCGGTTCCTCGACTTCGAACGCGGCCGCGTGCGCACGGCTCTGGTCGACGCCGCGTACCTGCGCCTGCCGTTCGCCTCCTGCGAAGACGCGCTGGCCCTGCCCGCGGGCATGAGCGAGGCGATGATCGCGGCCTGGCGCGCCGAGGTCGTGTCCGTGTGGCCCTCGTTCGCCGACGACGAGGAGCTCGCCACGCAGCTCACGGTCAGCGAACTGCTCATGGTCTGGCTCATCACGCGCGAGACGCTGCCCAAGCTCGACCTCAGCCGCCACGCCACACCCGTGAGCCGTGAGGCGGCGCTCGTCACGTGGTGGCGTGAGCTGGCGAAGCACGCGGGGTACGCGCGCCTCACCGACATCGCCGAGCACGCGCAGCGCGTGGCCGCGGCGCTCGGCGCGCGGCTGGGGCCGCACGCGGACCTCGCGTTCTACCCCGCCTTCCGCTAGCCCGATTCACCCGAAAAATCCCGGTTCGCGCGGGTGAACACGGGAAACCGGCAATCCCGACCCCACCGGGCGGGCAGGACATGCCAAGAGTTTCAGCCCCCGTCCATGCCGCGTTACCTGGTCATCACCGCAGGTGAGTTTCGGTGCCGGATGGTCTTCTGCGTGACCGTGATCAGCGTCGAAGTCACCCGCTTCCCCGAACCCGCCGATCCCGCGCCGCAGCGGCAGACCACCGACGCCGCGCCGGCCGACCGGCCGCGCCGCGCGCGCCGGCTGGCCATGCTGGGGGACTCCACCGCCGTGGGTCTGGGTGACCCGCTGCCGAACCGGGGCGGCTGGCGCGGGGTGGGGCCGCTCGCCGCCGCCGCGCTCGGGGTGGACGTGGGCGGGTACCTCAACCCGTCGTTCGAAGGCGCGCGGATGAAGGACGTGCTGACCCGGCAGCTGCCGGCCGTGCTGGAGTTCCGGCCCGAGGTCGCGCTGCTGGTGGTCGGCATGAACGACACGCTGCGGCCCGATTTCGATGCCGCGCAGATCTCCGCCGACCTCACCGAGCTCATCCGCACGCTCGCCGCCCACGGCACGTTGCTGGTGCCCGTGCGCTTCCACGACCACGGCAAGGTGTTCCGCCTGCCGCCGTCGATCAAGCGCGCGCTGAGCGCCCGCGTCGCGGAGCTCAACGAGGTCATCGACGCGGTCGTGGCCGCCGAAGGCGTGCCGTGCCTGGACCTCGACGCGATGCCCGGCGCCTACGACCTGCCGTCGTGGAGCGTCGACCGGCTGCACCCGTCGGAGCTGGGGCACCGGATGCTGGCGCTCGGCTTCACCGTGCTGCTGGCCGAAGCCGGGTTCGCCGTGCCGGAACCGGTGAGCCTGACCTGCTCCGGCGGCGTTCAGCCGAGCACGGCGAGCCACGTCGTGTGGCTCGTCGCGCGGGGCGTGCCGTGGCTGTGGCGCCGCGGGCGCGAGTTCCTGCCCTACGCGGTGGCGATCATGTGGCGTTCGTTCCGCGAGCGCGTGGACTGAACACGCGCAACGCTTCCGCGTCCGACACCGGGTTGCGCACGAAGTAGCCGGCCCATTCTTCGATGCCGGCGTACTCGGACTTCGCCAGGACCTCGCACGCTTTCGCGGTGTCGTAGGGGGTTCGGCGCAGCTGCACGCCGGGGCCGAGCAGGGCCCAGTGCGCACCCGTTGTGCCGTAAGGCATTCCGACGCTGCCGGGGTTGACGATCCGCGTGCGGTCCGCCAGCCGCACGAACGGCATGTGCGTGTGCCCGCACACGACGGTTTCCGCCGTGACGCCGCCGAGCACCTCCGCCCAGCGCGTCAGCGGGCTGTCGACGAGGGCGACTTCCTCGTCGTCGCGGGGGGTCGCGTGGCAGAACAGCACCTCGCCGAGCCCGTCGACGTCGAGCGTGACGGTCAGTGGCAGCGCGGCGAGCAGCTCGACCTGGTCCGGGCGCAGCTGAGCCGCGGCCCACGGCGCGATCGGGTCGGGGATGTTCGTGGTGCCACCGCCCGCGAGCGACACGAGTTCGCGGTCGGCGTTGCCGCGCACCCACACCGCGCGTTCGCCGAGCGCCCCGAGCCGGTCGAGCGTCTGCCGCGGCAGGGGACCGGCGGCGTGGTCGCCGCACAGCACGACCACGTCGGCTGCGGCCACGTCGGGCTCGGCGAGCACGGCGTCGAGGGCGGGCAGCACACCGTGGATGTCGGACAGGACCGCGACTGAGGACACCATTCCGCGATTCTGCCTGCCGCGGCGCCGCCGGCGAGTGGTGTTCGCCGGCGGCGCAATGCGGGGTCAGACGCTCAGCGGCAGCTTCGTCACGCCCGTCATCGCCGGGTTCGGCTGGAACGCCGGCGGCTCGCCGGGAATGGTGCGCAGCGAGGGGTAGCGGTCGAGCAGGATGTTCAGCGCCGTGCGGCCTTCGAGCCGCGCGAGGGGCGCGCCGATGCAGAAGTGGATGCCGCGCCCGAACGCCAGGTGCGCGTGGGTGATGTCCTCGCGCGTCGGGTCGAACGAGTCCGGCTCGGCGAACACGCGCGGGTCGCGGTTGGCCGCGGCGACCCAGACCATGAGCATCTGGTCGGCCGGGATCGTGGTGCCGCCGACCGCCACCTCGCGGTTGGTCACGCGCGCCACGGCCCCGAACGGCGACAGGTACCGCAGCGACTCCTCGATCACCGGCGCCAGCAAGGCGCGGTCGGCGCGCACGCGCGCGTCCCACTCGGGGAACGCGTCGAGGCACAGCACGGTGTTGCCCAGCAGCATCGTGGTGGTGATGTGCCCGGCCACCAGCAGCACCTGGGCGAAGTTCACGATCTCCGAGCGCGTGAGCCGTTCCCCGTCGACCTCCGCCTCGACGAGCTTGGTGAGCAGGTCTTCGCGCGGGTTCCGCCGGCGCTCGTCCGCGTGCTCGCCGAGGTAGTCGGTGAACTTGCGGCTCACGGCCAGCTGCTCCTTCAGCCGGTTCTGCTGTTCCTCGGACTCGTCGGTGAGCGAGAACTGCTCCGGGCTCTCGAACAGCCGGTCCACCCACTCGCGGAACAGGTGGCGGTCGCTCGCCGGCACGCCGAGCAGCTCGGCGATGACGATCACGGGCAGCGGGTAGGCGAGGTCGGCGACGAGCTCGAGGTGGTCGCGCCCGGCGGCCTCGTCGAGCAGCTCGTGGGTCAGCTCGGCGATCCGCGGCTCGAGGTCGGCCACCACCTTCGGCGTGAAGGCGCGGCTCACGAGCTTGCGCATCTTGTTGTGCAGCGGGGGATCCAGCTGCAGCAGGTTGCCGGCCGAGAGTTCCTTGGTGTCGCCGAGGGTCTTCTCGGGCAGCAGCCGCGCGGTGTCGGAGGAGAACGTGGCCGGGTCGGACAGGATCTCGTGGGCCTCCGGGTGGCCGTAGACGTTCCACGTGCCCAGCTCGGGTTTGTACTCCACGGCGTTCGCGGGTCGTTCGCCCCGCAGCCAGAACTGTCCTTCGTGGATGGTCCAGGCTTCGGGAAGTGCGGTGCTCATGGTGCGACAGCCCCAATCTGTCGGGTGGGGCCGGGATCAGCCGGCCTCGCTGGTGGATTTCCCTGGGTAGATCGCCGCGTGGCACGCCGAGACGTAGGTCTCGAGCACCACCCGGAGTTCGGTGGCCGCCCGCTCGACCACGGCCGGGTCGGGTCCGTGCGGTGGCTCGAATCCGGCGCGGATCACGTGGGCGAGCGAGTCGGCCTTGGCCTCGAGCGCCACGTCCGCGTATTCCGGGTTGACGTTGCTGTAGAGGTAGAAGCCGCTGGCCGCGGCGGCGAGGGAGAAGCGCAGGTTCTCGACGTCGTCGCGCAGGAAGCCGTTGCCCGTCCAGAGGTCCCAGGTGCGTTCGGTGGTCTCCGCAGCGGCCTGCCGGGTCTCCGTGGCGGTGAGCGCGTAGTGGCCCAGCAGCTCGGTGTCGTTCGTGAGCATGGCCGACAGCAGCGGGTCGCGGACGGTCAGCAGGAACGTGGAGCGGAAGTAGCGGTGCGGCACGACCGTGCGCGGGTCGTCGCGCAGCTGGGCCGCGGACCCTTCGAGCAGCGTGATCGACGCTCGCATCAGCAGGGCCTCGAACAGCGCGTCCTTGGTGCGCCAGTGCAGGTAGACGGTGCCTTTGCCGATGCCTGCGCGGCGCGCGATGTCTTCGATCGTGACCTTGCGCGAGCCCCAGCGCACGAGCAGCTCGGACGCCGCGTCGAGGATCCGGTCGGCGCGTTCGCGGTTCGGCTCGTCGGGCACCCGACCTCCTCGGTTTGACCTCGTGACCGGATTCGCTCATCTGGTCAAATCCACGGTAGCGCGCGTACGCGGGCCGGGCAAGCGGAGTTGTCGGGGTGGTCGGTTAACGTCAACGGCGTGGCACAGGACGAACTCTTCACGGTGAACCCCGACCTGGGGCCGCCACCGGAACCGACCCGCGCGAGCGGTGGTGAGTCGCGCGTGGAACCGCAGGCCGATCCGGCGAGCTCGCCGCTGGCCGTGCGGATGCGGCCGCGCACGCTCGACGAGGTGGTCGGCCAGCAGCACCTGCTGCGCGAGGGCGCGCCGCTGCGTCGCCTCGTGGAGGGGGCCGCGCCGGCGTCCGTGCTGCTCTACGGCCCGCCGGGCACGGGCAAGACCACGCTCGCCAACCTCGTGTCGATCGCGACCGGACGCCGGTTCGTCGCGATGTCCGCGCTGTCGGCGGGCGTCAAGGAAGTCCGCGGCGTCATCGAGGAGGCGCGGCGGCGCCGGCAGTACAACGCCGAGAACACCGTGCTGTTCATCGACGAGGTGCACCGCTTCTCCAAGACGCAGCAGGATGCGCTGCTGGGCGCGGTCGAGGATCGCACGGTGCTGCTGGTGGCGGCGACGACCGAGAACCCGTCGTTCTCCGTCGTGTCCCCGCTGCTGTCGCGGTCGCTGGTGCTGCAACTGCGGCCGCTGACCGACGAGGACATCGTGAAGCTGCTCGACCGCGCGCTCGTCGACGAACGCGGCCTGGGCGGCGAGCTGACGTTGACCGACGAGGCCCGCGGCCACCTCGTCCGCCTGGCGGGCGGCGACGCGCGCCGGGCGCTCACGGCGCTGGAGGCCGCCGCCGACGCCGCGTCGGCCACCGAGGCCAAGACGATCGACCTCGCCACCGTCGAGTCCACTGTGGACAAGGCGGCCGTGCGCTACGACCGCGACGGCGACCAGCACTACGACGTCATCAGCGCGTTCATCAAGTCCATCCGCGGGTCCGACGTCGACGCCGCGCTGCACTACCTGGCCCGCATGATCGAGGCGGGGGAGGACCCGCGGTTCCTCGCGCGCCGGCTCGTGGTCCACGCGAGCGAGGACGTGGGCCTCGCCGACCCGACGGCGCTGCAGGCGGCGGTGGCGGCCGCCCACGCCGTGCAGTTCATCGGCATGCCCGAAGGTCGCCTCGCCCTCGCGCAGGCCACCATCCACCTCGCCACGGCGCCGAAGTCCAACGCCGTGGTCACCGCCATCGACGCCGCACTGGCCGACGTCCGCGCCGGCCTCGCCGGCACCGTGCCCCCGCACCTGCGCGACGGCCACTACGCGGGCGCCAAGAAGCTCGGCAACGCGCAGGGCTACCGCTATCCGCACGACGTCCCGGAGGGCGTCCTGGCCCAGCAGTACCCGCCGGACGAACTCGTCGGCCGGGACTACTACGAACCCACCCAGCGGGGCGGCGAACGCCCGCTCGCCGAGCGCGTGCCCCGTCTGCGCCGCACCATCCGCGACGAGCGGCAGTAGCGCTCACCCGGTCCGGGTGGAGTCGGGCCGCACGGCGGTGCGCAGGGCGGTCACGAGCGTGACGAGGGCGTGCGGTCCGGCCCGCGGACGGCCCCGGCACCCGCGATTCCGGCGAGCCCGTTTTTCAACCGCCGCGACAACGTCGAGCAGGCCTGCCCGTAGTGCAGCGGACGGTGCCGGCCGAACTGGTCGCCGCAGGTCCGCTCGCGGTCGTAGCCGTGCCGCGGGCCGGCTTCCGGCAGCGCGTGACCGATCGACATGCCAGTCGACTACACGTGCCATGTATACTCGCGGTTTATAGCCGAGTTTGCGCACTTCACTGCGGGTAAGGTGATCAACTGCCCCGCCAGGGCAGTGTTGGTTCCCCCTCGATCCCGCTCGGTGATACTCCCGTGAACGTCGCCACTTTCTTCCGTATAACGGCGAGAGCGGGAATGTCCGGCCGTCAGGCCGGTTGATTCCCGGCGACGGAGGGGGTGGCGATGACGCTGCTGACGGTGTGGCCCGACGACCAGCCCGGGCATGTGCTGCTGCGGACCGAGGACCCGGGGACGATCACGGCCGAGCTGGCCCGCATCGGGATCGAGTTCGCCCGCTGGCCGGTGGACGGGCCGATGCCCGGCGCCGGCGAGTCCGAGGTGCTCGCCCGTTTCCAGGACCGCATCGACTCGCGCACGGCGGCCGTGGGCTACCACGCCGTCGACGTGCTGACCGGCGACTTCGGCACGGCCGAACGCAGCCTGCCGCGCGACGAGGACCGGTTTTTCGTGACCGGCTCCGCCGTCTGGTACCTGCACGTGGGCCGCCAGGTCCACGCCGTGCTGTGTGAGCCCGGTGACCTGCTCGGCATCCCGGCGCACACCCGCCACTGGCACGACGGCGGCTCGAACCCCGGCCACGTGACGATCCGCGTGCGCCACCCGGCGTCGGGCTCGGCGGCACCGTGGGCCGAGCCGTTGCGCGCCACCGAGTTCCCCGGCTTCGACGAGCTGGTGGCCGGGCGCGCGTCCACCTGGCCCGTGCTTAGCCACCAGGCGTGAGCCGCGGGGTCCCGCCTGCGGGCCGGGGTGCCGGCGGGCACGATGGAACCATGACCACTGTTGCTTTCCTGGGCACCGGAATCATGGGCCACCCGATGGCCGCCAACCTCGTCCGCGCCGGCGTTTCGCTGCGCGCGTGGAACCGCACGCGCAGCAAGGCCGAACCGCTGGCCGCCAGCGGCGCCACGGTCGCGGACACGCCGGCCGAAGCCGCGGCGGGCGCCGACGTGCTCGTCACGATGCTGTCCGACGGGCCCACGGTCGCCGAGGTCTTCGCCGCCGCCGAAGTCAAGGCCGGCACGGTCTGGCTGCGGATGAGCACGGTCGGCGCGGAGTGGGTCGCCACGCTGGCCGAGGCCGCCGAGAAGGCGGGTGTCGTGTTCGTCGACTGCCCGGTGATGGGCACGAAGGTCCCCGCCGAGCAGGCTCAGCTGCAGGTTCTGGCCGCCGGTCCGGACGACGCGCACGAGACCGCCGCGCCGGTCTTCGACGCCGTCGGCTCGCGCACGCGCTGGCTCGGCACCGAACCGGGCACCGCCACACGGCTCAAGCTCGTGATGAACGCCTGGGTGCTGGCGCTGACCAACGGCACGGCCGAGAGCCTCGCGCTCGCCCGCGCCCTGGGCGTCGACCCGCAGCTGTTCTTCGACGTCATGGAGGGCACCGGCTTCGACGTCGGCTACGCGCGCATGAAGGGCCCGCTGATGCTCTCGGGTGACTACCCGACGAGCTTCCCCGCCGCGCTGGCCGCCAAGGACGCGCGGCTGGTGGTGGAGGCCGCGGGGGACGCGGTCGACGTGGCCGGGGCGGCGGCGACGCTGGCCCACCTGCAGGCCGCCGTCGACGCCGGCCACGGCGAGGAGGACATGGCGGTGCTGTACCGGGCCGTGGCCAAACAGGACGACTGATCACCACCACCCGAACCCTCCGCCGGCTCGCCCGGTGGAGGGTTCGGCTCGGGGCACAACCGCAGGTCGCAACCGGTTCGGCTGCGCTGAGTGACCGACCGGCGGGGCGACACCGCCGAACGGCTGGCCAGGCGGTAACCTCACTGGCACCGAAGACCCGTGCAACCCCGAGGAGGGCCCGTGTCGGCAGGGCAGATCGCCGCGCTGATCGCCGCAGGAGCATTCGTGGTGCTGGTCTTGCTGCTGGCGATCCCGCTGCTCAAGCTCGGCCGCACGCTGGACGAGGCGACGATCGCGATCCGCAAGGCCCACGAGAACAGCGACCCGATCCTGCTGGGCGCCAACGAGACGATCACGCACGTGAACACCCAGCTCGAGCGCGTCGACGGGATCACCGCCAACGCGCAGGCGGTCACGGGCAACGTGTCGGCGCTGTCCTCGGTGTTCACCGCGACCCTCGGCGGCCCGCTCGTGAAGACCGCCGCGCTGTCCTACGGGATCAGCAAGGCGATCCGCGCGCGCCGCAAGAAGCAGGAAGCGAAGGCCCAGCGACCCGCTCGCCGGAGGAAGAAGTGAAGCGTCTGTTCTGGCTCGGCGTCGGCGTGCTCGCCGGCGTCGCGCTCACCCGCAAGGCCGGGGAAACGGCTCGTCAGGTCACTCCCTCGGGGTTAGCATCGAACCTGGGCGAGGCCGTGCGCGAGCTGGCCGGCGCCGTCGGTTCGTTCGGCGCCGAGGTGCGCGCCGGGATGAGCGAACGGGAACAGGAGCTGCACGACATGGTCGAGGAACGGACCGGCTACATCGCGCCGCAGAGTGGGGCGGGCCGGCACGCCGCCGCGCAGCGCCCCGCGCGGCGAGCTCGCCGGGCGGAAGGCTGAGCTTCTCGCGCCCGCGAGCAGCGTCCTTCCGCCGTCGTCGCCTCCCCCTTTTTTCCCGGTCCGATCTTCGCGCCCAGCGGTGCGCGGACCCCAGCCCGAGGACACACCCGTGGACACACACGAGATCACCGACCGATTCCTGCGCCATTACGAGGCGAAAGGGCACACCCGTGTGCCCAGCGCTTCGCTGATCCTCGACGACCCGAACCTGCTGTTCGTGAACGCCGGCATGGTGCAGTTCAAGCCGTACTTCCTCGGTGAGGTGCCGCCGCCGTACTCGCGCGCGACCTCCGTGCAGAAGTGCGTGCGCACGCCGGACATCGACGAGGTCGGCAAGACCACGCGGCACAACACGTTCTTCCAGATGGCCGGCAACTTCTCGTTCGGCGACTACTTCAAGGAAGGCGCGATCGAGTCGGCGTGGGAGCTGATCACGGGGCCGCAGTCCGAAGGCGGCTACGGGCTCGATCCCGACCGGATCTGGGCGACCGTGTTCGAGGACGACGCCGAAGCGGCGGGGCTGTGGCGCAAGCTCACCGGCCTGCCGTCCGAGCGCATCCAGCAGCGCGGCATGGAGGACAACTTCTGGTCCATGGGCATCCCCGGCCCGTGCGGACCCAGCTCCGAGATCTACTACGACCGCGGCCCGGACTACGGCCGTGAGGGCGGGCCCGTCGCGGACGAGGACCGCTACATCGAGATCTGGAACCTGGTGTTCATGCAGAACATCCGGGGCGAGGGCGCGGGCAAGAAGAACTTCCCGATCCTCGGTGACCTGCCGGCCAAGAACATCGACACCGGCATGGGCGTCGAGCGCGTCGCGACGATCCTGCAGGGCGTCGAGAACGTCTACGAGACCGACCTCGTCCGTCCGGTGATCGGCCGCGCCGAGGAGTTCTCGGGCCGCCGCTACGGCGCCAACCACGTCGACGACGTCCGTTTCCGTGTGATCGCCGACCACGCCCGCACCGGCGTGCTGCTGATCGGCGACGGCGTCACCCCGGGCAACGACGGCCGCGGCTACGTGCTGCGCCGGCTGCTGCGCCGCATCGTCCGCTCCACGCGCCTGCTGGGCGTGCAGGAGCCGGTGCTGCAGGCGTTCGCCGAGGTCGTGCGCGACACCATGGGCCCGACGTACGCGAACCTCGTCACCGACTTCGACCGCATCTCCGAGGTCGTGCGCGTGGAGGAGGAGGCGTTCCTCGCCACCCTCACCAGCGGTTCGCGCATCTTCGACCTCGCGGCGGCCGAGACGAAGAACTCCGGCGGCGACGTGCTCGCCGGTGACAAGGCCTTCCAGCTGCACGACACCTACGGCTTCCCGATCGACCTCACGCTCGAGATGGCGGCCGAGCAGGGCCTGACCGTCGACGAGGACGGGTTTCGCACGCTCATGGAGGAGCAGCGCACCCGGGCGAAGGCCGACGCGGCGCAGCGCAAGCACGGCCACGGCGATCTGTCGGAGTACCGCAAGCTGCTGGAGCAGAACGGCGAGACCGAGTTCCTCGGCTACACCGAGCTGCAGGCGTCCGCAAAGGTCGTCGGCCTGCTCGAGGACGGGCAGCCGGTGCGCAGCGTCGCCGCGGGGCACAAGGCGGAGCTGGTGCTCGACCGCACCCCGTTCTACGCGGAGAGCGGTGGCCAGGTCGCCGACATCGGCGTGCTGCTCGGCGACGGCGTGAAGCTGAATGTGCTCGACGTGCAGAAGATCGTGCCGGGCCTGTTCGTGCACCGCGTGGAGGTCACCGACGGCGAGGTCGGCATCGGCACCGAGCTCACCGGCTCGGTCGACGCGGCGCGGCGCCTGTCGATCGAGCGGTCGCACTCGGCGACGCACCTGGTGCACGCGGCCGTGCGCGGCGCGTACGGCAAGCGCGCGGCGCAGGCCGGCTCGCTCAACTCGCCGGGCCGGATGCGGTTCGACTTCACCACGCCCGCCTCGGTGTCGACCGACATCCTCACCGAGGTCGAGGAAGAGGTGAACGACTACCTGCAGACCGACGTCGAGGTGCAGAGCTACATCACCACGAAGGACAAGGCGCTCGAGCTGGGCGCGGTCGCGCTGTTCGGCGAGAAGTACGGCAACGACGTGCGCGTGGTCGACATGGGCGACTACTCGCGTGAGCTGTGCGGTGGCACGCACGTGGAGCGCATCGGCCAGCTGGGCCTGGTGAAGCTCGTGGGCGACTCGTCGATCGGGTCGGGGGTGCACCGCGTCGAGGCGCTGGTGGGCCCGGACGCGCTGAAGCACGTGCGCAAGGAGCAGCTGCTCGTGTCGCAGCTGGCGAACACCTTCAAGGTGCCCACCGACGAGCTGCCCTCGCGCATCGAGGACGTGCTGACGCGGCTGAAGAACGCGGAGAAGGAGATCGAGCAGCTGCGCACGCAGCAGGTGCTCGGCTCGGCGGGCGCGCTCGCCGACAAGGCGCAGGACATCGGCGGCGTGTCGGTGGTCGCGGAGGTCGTGCCGGACGTCGACGGCAACGGGCTGCGGGCGCTCGCGTCCGACGTCCGCGGCCGGCTGGGCGACCGGCCCGGCGTGGTGGCGCTGTTCTCGCCGTCGGGCGACAAGGTGGCGTTCGTCGTGGCGACCACGTCCGCGGCGCGCGAGGAGGGCATCGCGGCGGGCAAGCTCGTGCCGTCGTTCGCCGAGGCCATCGGCGGCCGCGGTGGCGGCAAGCCCGACATGGCGCAGGGCGGCGGCAGCAACCCGGCCGGCGCGCAGCAGGCCGTCGAGGCGCTGCGCGCAGCGGTCGCGGGCATTGGCCGCTAGCTCCCGGCGGGACCCGGATCGGCCCGGTGAGTCCGATCCGGGCCGCGGCAGGCGGCTCGGGGTCGATGTCGGGTCTGTCCGGGTGGGGGTGGCGCTGAGCGATCCCGCCCCCATCCTCGCGAGCCCGCTCGTTACCCTCTCCCGTGATGCGAAGGACGACAGCGATCTGGACAAGCTTGCCGAACTCGTCACCGAACACGAGGTGGTCGAGGTGATCGTGGGCTTGCCGAAGACACTGGCGAACCGAGCCGGACCCGCCGCGCAGATCGCGGTGGAGTACGCCGACAAGCTGGCCACGCGGGTCGGCGACGTGCCGGTGCGCCTCGCCGACGAACGGTTGACGACGGTCACGGCGTCCCGAATGCTTTCCCAGCGGGGGGTCAAGGGACGCAAGCAGCGGGCGGTGGTCGACCAGGCCGCCGCCGTCGAGATCCTGCAGGCCTGGCTCGACGCCGCCGCCGCGCAGCGCGCCCGGAAAGGCGAGTCATGACCGAGCCCCGCGGTCCCGAGGAGCAAGGCGGCCGCCGACGGTTGCGAGATCCCGGCACCCCACCGCCGGGCGGACCCCGGCGCGCCCGCCGCACGCCGCCCCCGTCCGGCGCCCACGAGCTGCCGCCGCGTTCCCACCACGCCGCCCCCGACCCGTACGACGAGGCCCCGCCGCCCCCACCGAGCGGCGGCCGCCGGCGCCGTCGTGAGGCCTCGGACGAGGTGCCGCCTCCGCCGCAGGCCCCTCCGCTGGCTCCACCAGGCCCTCCGGGACCTCCGCCCGCCACCGGCCGCCGTCGCCGGCGCGAGCCCGCCGACGTGCCTCCGCCGGACTTCCCGCAGCCGTCGGGCGACCCTCGCCGAGGCGATCTGCCGCAGCCGTCCGGCCCTCGCGGCGCGGATCTCCCGCAGCCTTCCGGCGACCCGCGTGGTGCCGGCGAACTGCCGCCTCCGCCGCCGGGCCCGCCGCCCGCCGCGCCGCGCCGCCGGCGCCGCGCCGAGCCGGGCGACGTGCCTCCGGCACCCCCGCGCCGCCGTCCGCGCTCGGACACCGGCGACCTGCCGCTGCCCGGCGACCCCGGCCCCTCGCGTCCGGTCCGCCGCCCTGCGGGCCCGCCGGACGGCTCCATGCCCCCGGACCCGCGCTTCGCAGGCCCTGTGGACGGCTCCATGCCGCCCGACCCGCGCTTCGCAGGCCCTGTGGACGGCTCCATGCCGCCCGACCCGCGCTTCGCGGGTCCGGTCGACGGTTCGATGCCGCCGGACCCCCGTTTCGCGGGTCCCGTCGACGGTTCGATGCCCCCGGACCCGCGCTTCGCAGGCCCTGTGGACGGCTCCATGCCGCCCGACCCGCGCTTCGCGGGTCCCGCCGACGGCTCGATGCCCGCGGACCCGCGGCTCGGCAGGCCGGGCCCGGCACCGAGGCGCAGGCCGCAGCCGGTCGAGCACCCGACCGACGTGATCCCGACCGTGCCGGACTCGGCGCCGCAGGAGCACGAGCAGCTCGACGACCTGTTCGGCGACGACGACTACGAAGACGAGTACCGCGAAGACGGCGAGTACGACCAGGCGTACGACGACGAGGAGTACGGCGACTACGACGACGCCGAGTACGAAGACGCGGAGTACGCCGAAGAACCCGCGTCCGCCAAGAAAAAGAAGAAGCGCAAGCGCAGCAAGCGCGCGCTCGGCTGGGTCGCGGCGCTGCTGGTCCTCGTGGTCTTCGCCGGTGGCGCGTACTACGGCTACCAGAAGATCTTCGGTTACAACGACTACGACGGCACCGGCGAGGGCAGCGCGCTGATCCAGGTCGAGGACGGCGACACCACGTCGGCGATCGGCGGCAAGCTGGTGGACGCGGGCGTCGTCGCGAGCACCACGGCGTTCGTGAAGGCCGGCGCTGAGAACACCGCCCTGAGCCGGATTCAGCAGGGCTACTACCTGCTCAAGCAGCACATGTCCGGCGAGAGCGCGGTCTCGCTGATCACCTCGCCGGCCGCGCACGTCGGCCGGCTGGAGATCCGCCCGTACATGCAGCTCGACGACGTGAAGCAGCCCGACAACAAGGTCTCACCGGGTGTCTACTCACTGATCTCGAAGGCTTCGTGCGCAGAGCTCGACGGCAAGAGCACCTGCGTCTCCACCGACGCGCTGCGCAAGACCGTCGCGGACGCCGACCTCAAGACGCTCGGCGTGCCCGACTGGGCGGTGGACCCCGCGCAGAAGGCCCTGAGCAAGGACAAGCGCATCGAAGGCCTGATCGCGCCCGGGCTCTACGACGTCAAACCGGGCTGGACCGCGTCGGAGCTGATCACGAACCTCGTGAAGCAGTCGGCCGCGGCGATCCAGGCCGCCGGCCTCACCTCGCAGAGCACCGGGCCCAAGCAGACGCCGTACCAGACGCTGATCATCGCCTCGCTCATCGAGCGCGAGGCGATCACCCCCGACTTCCCCAAGATCTCCCGGGTCATCTACAACCGGCTCGACCAGCGGATCAAACTCGGCTTCGACTCGACCGTGAACTACGTGGTCGACAAACCGACCCTGCTCACGAACAAGGCGGATCGAGAAGCACCGGGGCCGTACAACACGTACCTGAACTACGGCCTCCCGCCGACCCCGATCGGCGTGCCGAGCACCGACGCCATCAAGGCGGCGCTCGACCCGCCGGACGGCGACGAGCTGTACTTCGTGAAGTGCGAGAAGGACGGGCACTCCTGCTTCGCCTCGACGCTGACCGAGCACAACAAGAACCGAGATCTGGCGCAGCAACGTGGCGTCTTCTGACGGGCCGCGCAAGGCCGCGGTGCTGGGCAAGCCGATCGAGCACTCGCTTTCGCCGGTGCTGCACCGTGCGGCGTTCGACGCGCTCGGGCTCACGGGCTGGACGTACGAGCGCGTGGAGACCGAGGCCGACGAGCTGCCCGGGTTCGTCGACGGGCTCGGCCCCGAGTGGGTCGGGCTGTCGGTGACGATGCCGGGCAAGCGCCGGGCGCTCGACCACGCGGTCGAGGTCACGCCGCGCGCCGCGGCGGTCGGTGCGGCGAACACGCTGGTGCGCGTCGGGGGTGGCTGGCTCGCCGACTGCACCGACGTCGACGGCGTCACGGGCGCGTTGCGGGCCGCGGGCGGCTACACGCCTTCGCCGGGTGACCGGGCGGTGGTGCTCGGTGCCGGTGGGACGGCGGCGGCCGCGGTGGTCGGGCTCGCTGCGCTGGGCGTGGCGTCCGCGAGTCTCGTGGTGCGGGAGCCGGCGCGGGCGGGGGAGACACTCGACTCCGCGAAGAGCGCAGGCCTCGACGTCGAGGTGCTCCGGTGGTCCGAAGTGGATTTCCCGGCGCTGGCGGCGCGCACGGCCGTGCTGGTGAACACCGTGCCGCCGGAGGCGGTGCTGGCTCACCTCTCCGCGCTCGCGACCGTGCCCAGCGTGCTGGACGTGATCTACCACCCGTGGCCGACGCCGCTGGCCGAAGCCGTCGTCGCTCGGGGTGGCCGGCTCGCGACGGGGCTGGACATGTTGCTGCACCAGGCGTTCGGCCAGGCGGAGCACTTCACAGGACGGCCCGCCCCGCGTGAGGAGATGCGGGCTGCCCTGCGCGCGGCGACGGGGGACATCCTGCCGCTGCCGATTTCCTGAGGCGGGCCTCGCGCCGCGCTGTTAGTCTGGCCGACTGCCCGTTTGCCGAGTCCAGGGGGACGCATGTCGGAAACCAGCCAGCAGTCGCGCAGCGATGAGCAGATCCGGGACTCGTGGGTCGACGAGCCGCCGCGGCTCGACACCACGGTCACGCTCGCCGAGTACGACCCGCAGTGGCCGGTGTTGTTCGAACGCGAAGCCGAGCGGATTAGCACAGCCCTGGGGGAGAAAGTGGTGCTGCTCGAACACGTCGGGTCCACTTCGGTCCCCGGTCTCGCGGCCAAGCCGGTCATCGACATCCTGCTGGAAGTCCCGGACTCCGACGAGGAAGACGCCTACGTGCCGGCCCTCGAGGCCGCGGGTTACCGGCTCGTGATCCGTGAGCCGGAGTGGGAGAAGCACCGGTGCTTCTCCGGGACCGACCCGAGGGTCAACCTCCACGTCCATTCGCCGGGCAACGGCCAGACCGAGCGCTACCTGCTCTTCCGTGATCGGATGCGCACCCATCCTGAGGAACTGGCCACGTACCTTGCGAAGAAACGCGCACTGGCTGCGAAAACCTGGACGTACATCCAGCACTACGCGGACGCCAAGAGCGAAGTGATCGACGAGATCGTCGGCCGGGCCCGCGCCGCGCGGCTCGAAGCCGAGCAGTACGACGGGTTCAGCGAGGCGTACGCCGAACACGCGGCGAAAAGCGTGACGAACGCGCTGTACGACCGCCCGGCGATCGTGGAGCTGGCCGGTGAGGTGGCGGGCAAACGCGTGCTCGACGTCGGGTGCGCGGCGGGTCACCTGAGCGCGCTGCTCGCCGGCCGGGGTGCCGACGTGCTTGGTGTGGACGTGAGTAAAGGACTGATCTCCTTGGCGCGCAAGGAGTTCGGGGACCTGGCGAAGTTCGAGGTCGCCGACATCGCGAAGCCACTGTCCCTTGCGGACGGTTCGATCGACGTCATCACCGCGTCCCTTGTCCTCCACTACCTGGAGGATTTCGGACCGACCTTGCGCGAATTCCACCGCGTGTTGCGCCCGGGCGGACAGCTCGTGTTCTCCGTGCACCACCCCGGTGAGGACTGGCACTGGTTCGAGCGCGAGAACTACTTCGAGACCGAGCTCCTCGACGACGAGTTCCTGCTCGGTTCCCACCGTCAGGCGGTGCAGTTCTACCGCCGGCCGCTCAGCCGGACGTTCGACGCGGTGCGCGACGCGGGGTTCACCGTCGACCGGCTGGTGGAGCCGATGCCCGTGGCCGGGGCCGACGAGGCCGACCCGCGGATGGCACAGGGGTTGCGGACGAAGCCGCGGTTCCTCTACTTCCGTTGTGTGGCAGGAGAAGCATGATCCTGGAATGCCGTGCGGTGCTGTTCGACGTCGACGGGGTGCTGGTGGACTCCACGGCTTCGGGCGAGCGGTCGTGGACGCGGTGGGCGCGAGAGCACGGGCTGGACCCGGCCGTCGTGCTCGACGGTGTGCACGGCCGCCGGTCCACGGAGACGGTGCGGATGCACCTGCCCGGGGACCAGGCCGACGAAGGCCTGCGCCGGATCGACGAACTGGAGATCGGCGACGCGGGCACCACCGTCGCGATCTCCGGCGCGGCCGAGCTGCTCGCGAGCCTGGCGGGGAACTGGGCCGTGGTCACGTCGGCGTCGCGGCCGTTGCTCGAAGCGCGGCTCACCGCCGCGGGGCTGCCGCTCGCGCCCGTGGTCGTGACCGCCGCCGACGTCTCGCGCGGCAAACCGGACCCCGAAGGCTACCTGCTCGGGGCGCGGCGGGTCGGCGTGCCGATCGGCGAGTGCGCGATCTTCGAGGACAGCGGCAACGGCCTGGCCGCCGCGGTCGCGGCCGGTCCCGCCGCCGTGGTGGGCGTGGGCCGCGGCGCGCTGGACTCGCCCGCCTCGCCCGTGGTCCAGGACCTGGCCGGGATCCGCTGGACCGGCGCCGGCCTGCGGGTGGACGCTGTTCTGCGCGCCTGAGCGGACTACGGTGGGGCGCATGAAGATCGCGATCCTCGACGACTACCAGAACGTCGCGCTCACCTACGCCGACTGGGACTCCCTCGGTGCCGACATCGAGGTCTTCACGGAGGCCTTCACCGATCCCGACGATCTCGTCCGGAAGCTGGCGGGTTTCGACGTGGCCGTGGCGATGCGCGAGCGCACGCGGTTTCCGGCGGAGGTTTTGGACCGGTTGCCGGATTTGCGGCTGTTGGTGAGTACTGGACGGCGCAATGCGGCGATCGATGTCGCGGCGGCGAAGCGGAACGGGGTCGTGGTGTCGGCCACGGGGTACCTCGGCCCGCCGACGTTGGAGCACACGTGGGCGTTGATCCTCGCCGCGGCGCGGAATCTGCCGGCCGATGTGCGGTCGATGCAGGAAGGTGGGTGGCAGGTCGGGGTCGGGACCGTGTTGAGCGGGAAGACGCTGGGCCTGCTCGGGTTGGGGCGCCTGGGAAGTGCGTCGGCGCGGATCGGGCAGGCGTTCGGGATGGAGACGATCGCGTGGAGCCCGAATCTGACCGCGGAGAAGGCCGCGGAGCACGGAGTTGCTGCGGTGTCGAAGGAAGAGTTGTTCGAGCGCAGTGATGTTCTGTCGGTGCACGTGGTGTTGTCCGACCGTAGCCGTGGGCTGGTCGGGGCGGCGGAGCTCGGCCGGATGAAGCCGACGGCGTTGCTGGTGAACACGTCGCGGGGGCCGATTGTGGATGAAGCGGCGTTGTTGGATGCGTTGCGTTCGCGGCGGATCGCGGGGGCGGCGTTGGATGTGTACGACGTGGAGCCGTTGCCGGCTGATCATCCGGTTCGTGGTCTGGACAATGTGGTTCTGACGCCGCATGTCGGGTATGTGAGCCGGGAGACGTACGAGATCTTTTATCGGGATGCGGTGGAGGACATTGCGGCTTTTCGGGATGGGGAGCCGATTCGGGTGATGGAGTGAGGGGGCGGTTCTTCGCGGGGGGCGCGGGGGTAGCGGGGGTCGCGGGTGGTTTCGCGGTTCTCGCGGGAGCGGGTTGCGTGGGGTGAGCACCCCGAAGCTGGAGTGTAAGGAGGCTTCGGATCGGAGTGCTGGGGAGGGGCTGGGTGCTGGGGTTGGTTGGGTGGGTCAGTCGCCTTGGGGGTGGGGTGAAGCGCCCCAATGTGGCGTTGGGTGCAGCGGATGCCGCGTTGGGTGCGCCGAATGTGGCGTTGAGACGGGGTGTGCCTCAGGCCTTCAGGTCGGCGAGTACCGCGTTGGTGAAGGGGGGCCAGGCCTCGGCGGCCCAGGGGCCGAAGGAGCGGTCCGCCAGGGCGACGCAGGCGTGGCCCGCTTCGGGGTCCACCCAGAGGAAGGTGCCGGACTGGCCGAAGTGGCCGAAGGTGCGCGGGGAGCTCGCGGAGCCGGTCCAGTGGGGGGACTTGTGGTCGCGCAGCTCGAAGCCGAGGCCCCAGTCGTTGGGTTTCTGGTAGCCGAAGCCGGGGAGGACGCCGTTGAGGCCGGGGAAAGCGACGTCGGTGGCGGCGGCGAGGGTGGCGGGCGCGAGGAGCTTCGGGGACTGCAGTTCGGCGGCGAAGCGCAGCAGATCGTCCACAGTGGACGCGGCGCCGGAGGCGGGGGAGCCGTCCAGGGTGGTGGCGGTCATGCCGAGCGGGTCGAGCAGGGCTTCGCGCTGGTAGTCGGCGAAGGCGATGCCGGAGTGTTCGGTGAGGGTGTCGGCCAGGACTTCGAAGCCGGCGTTGGAGTACAGGCGGCGGGTGCCGGGCGGGGCCATCTCCTTGTGCGCGTCGAAGGCGAGGCCGGAGGTGTGGGCGAGCAGGTGCCGCACGGTCGAGCCCTCCGGGCCGGCGGGGGTGTCCAGCTCGACGACGCCCTCCTCGAGCGCGATGTGCGCCGTGTACGCGGTGAGCAGCTTGGTCACCGACGCCAGGCGGAACACACGGGCGGAATCGCCGTGGCGGTCGCGCACCTCGCCGTCGGCGGAAACCACCCCGGCCGCGGCGTTGTCCACCGGCCACTCGTCGATCAGGCGCAGGCTCTCCATGCCACCACTCTAACTGTGCTGCTGGGTGCCGATCCGCCCACAGTCACGGCGGAAACCGTCGACTGGCGCGGTGACCCCCGGTTGGGGGTCCGCCTTCTTTCGGCCGGATCGGCAAGTGGCCCTGACACGTGCGAAGGGGCCGCCCGGCACCGGATTTCCCGGCGCCGGGCGGCCCCCGCGAGCTGCCCCTGGAGCGGTACCTACTGAGCGTCGAGATCCGTGGCGACGAGGTCCGCCACCGCTTCGATCGCGGCGTCGGCGCCCTCGCCCTCGGCGCTGATGACGACCTCGTCGCCGAACGCGGCGGCGAGCGTCATCAGGTTGAGCACGCTGCCGGCGGCCACCGGGTCGCCGCCGGCCTTGGCGATGCTCACCGCGACGGGTTGCGCCGCGGCCGCCTTGGCGACCAGCGCGGCCGGCCTGGCGTGCAGGCCCACCTTGCTGGCCACGGTGACTCGTTTCTCCGGCATGATCGTCCTCTCTCGGTTTTCCTTGTGGTCGAGATTACTTGGCGGCCGTGCGGTCGAGGTCGGCCTCGATCGTGTCGTCCTCGCGGCCCGGCGTGCGCATGTTCCACTTCGTGATCACGAAGCGGAACACCACGTAGTAGATGACGGCGAAGACCAGGCCGATCGGGATCAGCAGCCACGCCTTGTGGGCGGTGTCCAGCGACGAGTTCAGGGCGAAGTCGATCGCGCCGCCCGAGAACGAGAAGCCGAGGTGGATGCCCAGCGCGTTGCAGACGGCCAGCGAGACACCGGTCATGATCGCGTGGAAGATGTACAGCGGCCACGCGACGAACATGAACGCGAACTCGATCGGCTCCGTGACACCCGTGATGAACGAGGTCAGCGCCGCCGAGATCATGATCGAGCCCACGATCTTCTTCTGGCCCGGCTTCGCGGTCTGCCAGATCGCCAGCGCTGCGGCGGGCAGGGCGAACATGAAGATCGGGAAGAAGCCGGTCATGAACGTGCCGGAACCCTGCACGTGGCCGAAGAAGTTGTTGAGGTCACCGCCACCGAAGATGAACCACACCGGCACGTTCAGCAGCTGGTGCAGGCCGATCGGGATGAGCAGGCGGTTGAGCACGCCGTAGATGCCGCCACCGATCACCGGCGAGCCGACGACGGCCTGGCCGATGGCGTTGATGCCGTGGTCGACGTACTTGAAGACCAGGCCGAAGATCACGCCGAGGATGATCATCGAGAACGCGGTGATGATCGGCACGAACCGGCGGCCGCCGAAGAAGGCGAGCCAGCTCGGCAGCTTGATCCGGTAGTAGCGCTGCCACAGCAGGGCGGCGACGATACCGCTGATCACACCGGTCAGTACGCTGTAGGGCCAGTGGATCGGCGCGCCCTCCCAGCCGGGCTTGTAGCCCTCCTGGCTGCTGATCGGCGCGATGGCCTGGATCACCTTGTTGAACACGA
Source organism: Amycolatopsis sp. NPDC049253 (assembly GCF_040678995.1). Lineage (NCBI taxonomy): Bacteria > Bacillati > Actinomycetota > Actinomycetes > Pseudonocardiales > Pseudonocardiaceae > Amycolatopsis > Amycolatopsis sp. NPDC049253. The sequence continues at coordinate 396,022 of NZ_JBFAQX010000003.1, forward strand.
CCCAGCCGACGACCGCGGCCACGGCCGTCGAACCGTCGCCCTTGCGCGCGAAGCCGACCGCGATACCGATGGCGAACAGCAGGGGCAGCCAGTCGAACAGGCCACCCCCGGCAGCGCCGATCACGGCCGCGACCTTGTCCCAGCCGAGGCCGGTCTTGCCGAACACGTCGTCCTGGCCCAGCCGGTTGAGAAGACCGGCAGCGGGCAAGACGGCGATGGGGAGCATCAGGCTGCGGCCGAAGCGCTGCAGCCCGGCGAGCCCGCCGCCGCTCTTCTTGCCCTTCGCCCCCTCTGTGGTGGTGGCGCTCATCGTCGGGTACCTCCGTGGTGGGGTTGGTGGCCGGAATCCGGGGTGTTCCGGTCCAACTGCATGGTCACCTGGTAGTGATCTCCCCGGTACCAGGACGTCATGTCCTCCACCGGCTCTCCGCCTGCGCTGGAGACCCGGCGGAAGACGAGAAGCGGAGTGCCGGTGCGCATGCCGAGCAGGCGCGCCGTCTCGCGATCCGCGGACTCGGCCCACACCGTCTGGTACGCCTGGTCCGGCCGCAGGTCGTAGGCGTCGGCCAGCTGGGCGTACAGGGAACGGGTGAGATCGAGGTCGAGCAGTCCGGGCGTGCGGCCCGCGTGGTACCAGCCGCGTTCCACGGCCAGCGGCACACCGTCCGCGCGCCGCAGCCGCACCAGCCGGTGGGCCGCCACACCCTCGGTGAGACCGAGTGCGTGCGCCGAGGTCACCGGCGGGACCTCGAGCGACGTGGACACCACCTCCGTGGTGGGGGTGAGCCCGCGCCGGCGCATGTCGTCGGTGAAGGACATCAGGTAGAGCTGCAACTCCATGCGGCGCGCGGCGGTGAAGGTGCCCTTGCCGCGCACCCGGGCCAGCAGGCCCTCTTCGACGAGCTTGCCGATCGCCGAGCGGACCGTGAGGCGCGAGACACCGTAGCGCTGGGCGAGCTCCCGCTCCGACGGGATCGGCGAACCGGGCGGGAGCTCGCGCTCCACGGACCGGCGCAGGATCTCGCGCAGCTGGGCGTGCTTGGGCGTGGGCCCGTTGATCACCCGGTCCACCCGGTCCACCCGGTCGACGCCGTCGGGCGGCGGGACGTGCGCGGCGGCGCTCATCGGTGTCACCCTCCCTCTGCCGTCGCACCGGGCGACCGGTGCTCGCGTCTTCGCCGGATGATTGGTACGTTCCGGTCTAGACCAATAATTCCGATGGGGCAGGATGCTCCGCCTCGCGAGCGGGTGTCAACCACCGTTATGCGTTCGTGGCCTGCGGCGACGTGCATGCCGACGAACGGCGTAGTAGTGGTGGAGCGCACTGGCTCACGTGGGGAACCAACGGGAAACGAGGAGGCCGCGATGGCGGATGACAGGCCTGAAAAGATTCTCGCGGCGCTCGGCGGCGTGGACAACGTCGTCGAGATCGAAGGCTGCATCACGCGCCTTCGCTGCGAGCTGGAGGACACCAGCCTCGTCGACGAGGCGGCGCTCAAGGCCGCCGGCGCGATGGGTGTGGTGAAGATGGGCTCCGCGGTGCAGGTGATCGTCGGCCCCGAGGCGGACACGATCGCCAGCGACATCGAGGACCTGATGTGAGCCTCGAGATCCTGAGCCCCGTCGCGGGCGAGGTCGTCGCGATCACCGAGGTGCCCGACCCGGTGTTCGCCGAGGCGATGGTCGGCCCCGGCATCGCCGTGAAGCCGATCGGCGGGCGCTCCGACGCCGTCGCGCCGGTCGACGGCACCGTCGTGACCCTGCACCCGCACGCCTTCGTGGTGGCGACCGAGGACGGGCGCGCCGTGCTCGTGCACCTCGGCATCGACACGGTGAAGGAGAAGGGCGAGGGCTTCACCCTCCACGTGGTCAAGGGCGAGTCGGTGCGCGCCGGCCAGCCGGTGATCGGCTGGGACCCCGAGGCCGTGGCGGCCGCCGGCTACTCGCCGATCGTGCCCGTGGTCGGGCTCGACGCCCAGGCCGACGTGCTCGCGGGCCTCGAGCCCGGGCGCACGGTCGCGGCGGGCGACCCGTTGTTCAGCTGGAACGGCTGAGTTTTCCGGGCTTTCGATGTCGAAGGGCCCCTTGTGGACGGTGATCGTCCACAAGGGGCCCTTCGCGTGTGTTGGGTGGTTTACGTCGTCAGGCGGTGACGACCTCTCCGTTGTCGACCTTCACGTTGATCTTCGGCAGCGGCTTCTCGGCCGGGCCGTTCTTCACCGCGCCCGTGAGCGAGTCGTACACCGAACCGTGGCAGGGGCAGTGGATCTCGGCGCCCTGGGGCGGGTTCACGGTGCAGCCCTGGTGGGTGCAGATCGCGCTGAAGCAGTTCACGGTTCCGGCGGTCGGCTGGGCCACGATCACGTCCTGGCCGTCGGGGGTCTTGGCGGACTTCGCCTGGCCGACGGGCACGTCGGCCAGCGCGATCACCTTCCCGCCGGGCTTGGGGGCGTCGCCGCCCGAGGAGCCCGAGTCCGAGCCGGCGCCACAGGCCGCGAGGGCGACGGTGCCCACGGCGACGCCGGCGACGGCGGCCCCGGTGGTGAGAACGGAGCGGCGGGTGTGCAGTTCGGCAGTCATGCCCTTACTAACGAGATGATCGCCCGACTGGTTCACCGGTTCACCGCAAAGCGTTGTCCGGTGAACCGGATGGCCCGTACTTCCGTGTAATGGGGGAGAGGGATTCAGACGGGTGAAGGAGAACATCATGCTGGCCAACTGGATGCGAGGGTTGGGCGCGATCGGGCTGGTCGGGTCCGCCGCGGTCCACTTCTACCTGTACTTCGGCAGCGGCTACTCGGACATCGCCGTGGTCGGTCCGCTGTTCCTGGTGAACGGGATCGCCGGGATCGTGATCGCCGTCGCACTGCTGTTCTGGCACCACTGGGTGCCGCCGTTCTTCACGTTCGGCTTCGGCGGCGTGACGTTGCTCGCGTACCTGCTTTCGGTGACCGTGGGCCTCTACGGCGTGCACGACCAGTTCAACAGCCAGTTCGAGTACTGGGGCGTGATCACCGAGGCGCTGTGCGTGATCTGCGGCCTGGTGCTGCTGGTGCAGGAGGTGCGCGCCCGGCAGTCTTCGGGCGGGCACGCGGTGCCGGCCGGACGCTGACCGGGGCTCGCCGTGGGGAGGAGCGACGTCGAGGACCAGCTGATGCGCGCGCTGCACGAGGAACACGCGGCCGCGCTCTGGTCCTACGCCCTGCACCTGACGGGCGGCAACCGGAACCATGCGGAGGACGTGGTGCAGGAGACGCTGCTCCGGGCGTGGCGGCACACCGACGTGCTGGACCAGTCACAGGGTTCGGCCCGCGCGTGGCTGTTCACGGTCGCGCGCCGGATCGCCATCGACGGGTGGCGGTCGGCGACCTCGCGCTCGGAGGTCGTCACCGACGCCCCACCCGAGCGCGCGGTGGCCGACGGCACCGAGCGGGCCGTGCAGGGATGGCTGGTGGCCGAGGCGCTGGGCGAGCTCTCGGCGCGCCACCGCGAGGTGCTCGAACTGTGCTACTTCCAGGGGTACTCGGTGGCCGACGCCGCCCACCGCCTGGGGATCGCCGAGGGGACGGTGAAGTCCCGCACGCACTACGCGCTGCGGGCACTTCGCCTGGCTTTGGAAGAGCGGGGGGTGACGCAGTGACCGCCGACGAGTTCGCGACCTACGACGCCGCGTACGTGCTCGGTGCGCTGTCACCGGAAGACCGGCAGGCGTTCGAAGTACACCTCCAGGAGTGCGACCGGTGCGCCGCCGCGGTCCGCGACCTGGCCGGGCTCCCGGGCTTGCTCGCGCAGACCAGGGGTGGTTCGCCGGGGGGAGCCTTCGGGCCCGGCGACGGTGAGGGGACACCGACGGATCCGGGGCCGGCGCCCGATCTGGTGATCGCGGCGGGTTCGGATGTGCCGGAGCCGGGCTCGGGTTTGCGCTCGGGTTTGCCGGAGCCAGGTTCGCGGTCAGTGCCTGGACCGGATGCGGCGGCGGGTTCACCGGAGCCGGGCTCGCCTGTGCCGGATCTGCCGGGCGCGCGGTCTGTACCTGACTTGCGGTCTGTGCCTCCGAGGCAGGGCTCGGATTCGATTCCGGAGCCCGATCTGTCGGCTGCGCCGTCGATGCCGGACCCGCCGGCCGTGCCTTCGGCGCCGGGCTCGTTGGTGCCCGACTCGCTGCCGGTGCCTGACCTGCTTCCGGTGCTCATGCGGAAGGTGCGGCGCCGCCGGCGGATCCGGAACGGGGTGACCGGGGGAGTGGCCGCGCTGGCCGTCGCGGCCGGGGTGGCTCTGGCGGTGTCGCTTTCGCTGCCGGACGTGTCTCCGCCGCCCACCGTGCCCGCTGTCGCCGCGCCGCCGCCCGCGCTCGCCATGTCGGCCCTCGGCGAGTACCCGATCCAGGCCGCGGCCCGCATCGACCCCCAGTCGTGGGGCACCGAGGTCGAAATGTCCTGCAGCTACCGCGGCGGCAAGGGCGGGGACTACTCCCTGGTCGCCCTCGGCCGCGACGGCACCGAGACCCAGCTCGCCACGTGGAAAGCCCTTCCGGAGAACACGGCCAAGGTCGTGGTGGGCACACCGATGAAGTCCCAGGAGATCGCCTCGCTGGAAATCCGGAGCATGCGGACGGGGAAACCGTTGATGCGCCTGGTTTATCCATGACCCACTGACGTGGCGCGCCCGAGTTGGCGTCGGTTGCGTTCAACGCACCGGACGCCGCATGGGGTGCGTCCGGTGCACCGAACGCCACATTGCGGCGCTTGGTGCGGCCTCGGGGTGCGTGAGCGGGCGGGCTGCTCGGCTCGCGACTGGCGGCCTGCCCGGCTTGTCACCCTGCGACCGCAGGCCGGGCGGCTCGGTTCGTTGTGCACCTTCGCCTGACTCGGGTTGTCATCGAGCGGGTTCGCGGCGGTCTCGGGCGGCTGGGTCGCCCGCCGATCCTGGCAGCGGCGAAGGTCCACGGCGGCGATTCCCGGCGTGGGCGATCTGCGTGGGTTTGTGGCCGCACGGTGGGTGGCCAGGCGCAGCGCCCAGCGCCTCCGGTGGCCCAGGCCGGCGGTGATGGGGTTGCCGCGCAGGCGGTTCGGGCTGCCCGTTCGGGTGAATCGCGGCGGTTTTCGGCACGAGTGGTCCACTCGCGACAGACGCGGCTTGGCGTGGTGGCCGGGCGCTGCGAACGTGGGTGCATGTCCTGGGGAATGGTCGTTGCGGGTGGGGCGGTGGTGCTCCTCCTGGTGTGGTTGCTGAGGCGGGCCGGTGCGCCCGTGTCGCCGGTGGTGGCGGTCGCCGTGGTGGTGGCTGCGCTGCTCGTCGTCGGGTGGCGGTGGCGGGAAGGGCGCTGGGCGGAGTGGTGGTGGCCGGTGCCGTGGGTGCTCACGGTGGTCGGGGTGCCGTTGGGCCTGGCGGATGTCCGGCATCGGAGGTTGCCGGATGTGGTGACGTTGCCGGCGTATCCCGCGATGGCGACCGCGCTGACGGTTGCGGCCGTGAGCGGAGGCGGCGTGACGCTGCTCGCGGGCGCGGCGGCGGGGGTGCTCGTGTTCGGTGGGGTCCATCTCGTCGTCCACCGGGTCGAGCCGGCGCGGCTCGGGGCGGGAGACGTGAAGCTCGCCGGCGTGCTGGGTGCGGTGCTGGGCGCGCTGGGCTGGGCGTCGGTGGCGGTCGCGGCGGTCGTCGCGGCCGGGCTGAGTGCCGTGGTGGCCGTGGGAGCGCAGGTGCGCGCCATCGCCAGGCGGGCGCGCCGGGCCGAACCGGCGAGCGGGCGTCCGGCGTCGGCCGCCCCGTCGGAGGGCGGATCCCGTGCAGGCGGGCGTCCGGCATCGGCCGGCGAACCGAACCGCACGTTTCGCCCGGCGTCGGCCGCCACGTCGGAGGGCGGATCCCGTGCAGGTGGAGGTTCGGCGTCGGCCGGCGAACCGAACGATGTCCTCCGTCCGGCATCGGCCGCCTCGCCGAACGGCGGATCCCGCGCAGGCGGGCGTCCGGCATCGGTCACCGCGGGGACATCGTCACCACCCAGGGACGGGCCTTGCCCCCATCGGGCGATTCGGTGTGGCGTGCCCCACGGGCCGGCGTTGGTGGTCGCGGCCTGGATGTGCGCCGTCTTTCCCGGGCTGGGTTCGGGGGTGGTGCCGAGCTGAGGGGCTGCTGGTCAGGTGCCCCGCAACGCGTGACAGGATTGTCAGGTGTTGCGCTGGATCACCGCAGGAGAATCGCACGGACCCGCCCTCGCCGCTGTGCTCGAGGGCCTGCCCGCTGGTGTGGAGGTGACCACCGGAGACCTCACCGCGCAGCTCGCGCGGCGCCGCCTCGGGTTCGGTCGCAGCCCGCGCATGGGGTTCGAGACCGACCATGTGCAGTTCCTGGGCGGCGTCCGCCACGGGATCTCGCAGGGCGGCCCCATCGCGGTGCAGATCGAGAACGCCGAGTGGCCCAAGTGGGAGCAGGTCATGGCGGCCGACCCCGTGGACCCCGAGGTGCTCGCCGGCCTGGCGCGCAACGAGCCGCTCACGCGGCCGCGCCCTGGGCACGCCGATCTGCCCGGCATGCAGAAGTACGGCTTCGACGAGGCCCGTCCCGTGCTGGAGCGCGCGAGCGCCCGCGAGACGGCGTCGCGCACGGCGCTGGGCACGGTGGCGCGCAACTTCCTGCGCCAGCTGCTGGGTGTGGAGGTGCTGAGCCACGTCGTGTCGATCGGTGGCGCCGACGCGCCCGAGGGGCCGCTGCCGCAGCCGGGTGACCTGGCCGCGATCGACGAGAGCCCCGTGCGGGCCTTCTCGGCCGAGGGCACCGAGGCGATGGTCGCCGAGGTGGACGCGGTGCGGAAGGCGGGCGACACCGTCGGCGGCGTGATCGAGGTGCTCGCCTACGGGCTGCCGCCGGGCCTCGGCTCCCACGTGCACTGGGACCGCCGCCTCGACGCGCGCCTCGCCGGCGCGCTCATGGGCGTGCAGGCCATGAAGGGCGTGGAGGTCGGCGACGGCTTCACCACCGCGCGGCGCTGGGGCAGCCAGGCCCACGACGAGATCGACCGCGGCACCGGCCCGGTCGGCGTCACGCGCCGCTCCAACCGCGCGGGCGGCCTCGAGGGCGGCATCACCAACGGCGAGCCCCTGCGCGTGCGCGTGGCGATGAAGCCGATCTCGACCGTCCCGAAGGCCCTGTCCACGGTGGACGTGCGCACCGGCGAGCCGGCCGTCGCGATCCACCAGCGCTCGGACGTGTGCGCCGTGCCGCGGGCGGGCGTCGTGCTCGAGTCCGTGGTCGCGCTGGTGCTGGCCGACGCCGCGCTGGAGAAGTTCGGCGGCGACTCGCTGGCCGAGAGCAAGCGCAACGCCGAGGGCTACCTGAAGGCGCTCGAGGAGCGCTGGTGAGCCCCCGCGCCGTGGTCGTGGGACCGCCGGGCTCGGGCAAGAGCACGGTGGGCCCGCTGCTCGCCGAGGCACTCGGGGTGGCGTTCCGCGACACCGACGACGACATCGTCGAGCGCGCCGGTCGCGCGATCTCCGACATCTTCGCCGAGGACGGCGAGCCGGCGTTCCGCGCGCTCGAAGCGCAGGCCGTCGCCACGGCGCTCGACGAGCACGACGGCGTCCTCTCCCTCGGCGGCGGCGCTCCGCTGACGCCGGAGACGCGGGCGTTGCTGGCGAAGCACACGGTGGTGTTCCTGAACGTCGGCCTCGCCGCCGGCGTGCAGCGCACCGGCCTGTCGAGCGCGCGCCCGCTGCTCGCGGGCGTGAACCCGCGCGCCACGTTCAAGTCGCTGCTCGACGCGCGCCTGCCGGTGTACCGGGAGGTGGCGACCGTCGAGATCGAGACCGACCACCGGTCACCCGCCGAGGTGGTGGCCGCCGCGGTCGCCGCGATCGAGCCCGCCGGGGCCCGCGAGCGGTAAGACCGGTAGAACCAGGAGTAGTGAGGAAACCCGTGTCCCAACCCGTCCGGATCCGCGTCGCGACCGCGCACCCGTACGACGTGCTCGTGGGCCGCGGCCTGCTCGCCGAGCTCACCGCGCAGCTCGCCGACGCGTCGAAGATCGCGCTGATCCACCCGCCCACGCTCACCGCCACGGCCGAGGCCGTGCGCGAGGAACTCGCCGAGGCGGGCCTCGACGCCCACCGCGTGGAGATCCCGGACGCGGAGGACGGCAAGGCCTTCTCCGTCGCCAGCTTCTGCTGGGAGGTCCTCGGCCGGATCGGGCTCGACCGCCGCGGCGTGGTCGTGGGCCTCGGCGGCGGCGCCGTGACGGACCTGGCCGGCTTCGTCGCCGCCACCTGGATGCGCGGCGTGCGCCTGGTCAACGTGCCGACCACGCTGCTCGGCATGGTCGACGCGGCCGTCGGCGGCAAGACGGGCATCAACACCGAGGCCGGCAAGAACCTCGTGGGTGTGTTCCACGAGCCGAGCGCCGTGCTCGTCGACCTCGCGACGCTGGAAACCTTGCCCCGCAACGAACTCGTGGCCGGTATGGCCGAGGTCGTGAAGACCGGCTTCATCGCCGACCCGCGCATCCTCGAGCTCATCGAACAGGACCCCGAAGCCGCCCTCGACCCGACCGGAGACGTGCTGGCGGAGCTGGTCCGCCGCTCGATCCAGGTGAAGGCCGACGTCGTCGCCGCCGACCTGCGCGAGTCCGACCTGCGCGAGATCCTCAACTACGGCCACACCCTCGGCCACGCCATCGAGCGCCGTGAGCGCTACCGCTGGCGCCACGGCGCGGCCGTGAGCGTGGGCCTGGTGTTCGCCGCCGAGCTCGCCCGCCTCGCCGGGCGTCTCGACGACGAGACCGCCGCGCGCCACGCGTCCGTGCTGAAGCTGATCGGCCTGCCGACCACCTACGACGCCGACGCGCTGGGCCAGCTCATGGAAAGCATGAAGGGCGACAAGAAGACCCGCTCCGGCGTGCTCCGGTTCGTGGTCCTCGACGCGCTCGCCAAGCCCGGCCGCCTCGAAGGCCCGGACCCGGCGCTGCTGGCCGCCGCGTACTCGGCGGTCGCGGCCGACGCCCCCAAGAGCGGCGGGAGCGTGCTGCTGTGAAGGTCTTCGTCTTCAACGGCCCCAACCTCGGCCGACTGGGCAAGCGCGAGCCCGCCGTCTACGGCTCCACGACCCACGACGACCTCGCCGCCCTCTGCGTGAAGACGGGCACCGAGCTCGGCCTCGACGTCGAGGTGCGCCAGACCGACCACGAGGGCGAGCTCGTCGGCTGGCTCCACGAGGCCGCCGACGGTGGTCACCCGGTCGTGCTCAACGCCGGCGCCTGGACGCACTACTCGATCGCCGTGCGCGACGCCGCCGCGCAGCTGTCCGCGCCGCTGATCGAGCTGCACATCAGCAACGTCCACAAGCGCGAGCAGTTCCGCCACCACAGCGTGCTCTCCGACATCGCCACCGGCGTGATCGCCGGCCTCGGCGTCGACGGTTACGGTCTCGCACTGCGCTGGGTCGCGGCCAACGCGAAGTGACCGCGGAGCTCACCACCGACCGCCTGCGGCTGCGGGCCCTGACCGAGGCCGACACCGACGCCGTGGTGGCGGTGTTCGCCGACCCGGAGATGAGCCGGTTCTTCACCGCCGACTTCTCCGACCCCGACCAGGCCCGCGCCACGGTGGCCCGCCGGCTGGCCTACGACGGGCCCGAAGGCCAGGGCCACTGGGTGGTCGAGCACGAGGGTGAAGTCATCGGCGTCGCCCACCTGCGCCCGTCGTCCGAGCTGCCCGGCGATGTCGCCGAGCTGGGCTACTACATCGCCGCGAAGCACGCGGGGAAGGGCTTCGCCACCGAAGCCGGCCGCGCGCTCGTGGACCACGGCCTCACCACGCTCGGCCTGCCCGCCGTGTGGGCGCTCGTCCACGAGGACAACGCGGCCAGCCTCGCGATCACCCGCCGGCTCGGCTTCCTCGACGTCGGCTCCGGCATGCACTACGGCGACGTGCACCGCGTGCTGGTGGCGCTGCCCACCGCGCACGGCCGGCCCCACCACATCGAGCTGTGGGTGCCCGACCTCGCGCGCGCCGAACGCAGCTGGGGCTGGCTGCTGCAGCGGCTGGGCTGGCGTGAGTTCCAGCGCTGGCCCGACGGCGTCAGCTGGCGCCTCGGCCCCACGTACCTCGTGGTGGAGGCCTCGCCCGCGAGGGCGGGCGGACCGCACGAACGCCTGCGCCCCGGCCTCAACCACCTCGCCCTGCACGTCGCCACGCACGCGGAGGTCGACGAGCTCGCGGCCGGCGGGCACGGCTGGCGGCCGCTGTTCGCGGACCGTTTCCCCTACGCGGGCGGGAAACCGCACTACGCGGCCTACCTCGAGAACGACGACGGCTTCGAGGTCGAGCTTGTTGCCCTCGAACACCGGCGAGACGGGGACACGTTCACCCAACCGGGTTAGGACTGGTTAGACTCGGCCATCATGCACCCGTTTCGTGGCGGGGCTCGGCGACCCGCGCGAGCCCTGTTCGCCCTGGCGTTGTCGGGGGTCGTGGTGGCGGGCTGCACCGACAGCTACGCGCAGACCCAGGCCGACGGTCCCGGCCACGGCGGCATCGCGGGCGGCAAGCCGGCTCCGGCGAAACCGCCGCGCGTGGCGAACGTCCCCCTGGAGACCGCGAAAGCCCGCCAGAGCAACGGAGTGGTCGCCGCCGGTGCCGCCGACGCGGTCTACAACTACGGCCCCACGGCGATGGTCGAAAACGGCAAGACCCGCCTCTGGTGGTGCAGCCAGTACGGCAGCGCGGCCCCGCCCGGAGACGACATCCTCTACGCCGAGGCGCCCTCGGCCGACGGTCCCTTCACCGGACCCGGCGGCGGCGCGCCGATCGCGGTCCTGTCCGGTTCGCCCGGCGCGTTCGACGGCGTGCACACGTGCGACCCGTCCGTGCTGCGCGTCGGCGGCACCTACTACCTGTACTACACCGGCGCGGCGGGCGACCACGCGCTCGGCAACGCCATCGGCCTCGCGACCAGCCCCGACGGAATCCACTGGACCCGGGCGGCGGGCGGGCGCCCGATCCTCGGGCCTTCGCACGACGTGCACCGCGACAACGTCTACGGCGCCGGCCAGCCCTCGGTCGTGTTCCTCGACGGCTGGTACTACCTCATGTTCACCGACACCACCGGCCGCGCCGCCGGCTGGAACGGTGCCGGCCAGTTCGTGATCCGCTCCCACGACCCGGCGTTCGGCAGCGGGGTGGAAGCGTTGGGGGACAAGGGTTTCGCGCCCGTCGCCAGCACCGCCGCACCGCGGGAACGTTCGGTGGTCGACGGATTCAGCGCCGACCTCGAATGGGTCGGCGCGCTCGACGCGTTCGTGATCGCCCACGAGACCGCGGACGGCACCACACTCACGTTCTGGGACAAGGACTTCACGCTCCAGCCGTACACGCCGCTGCTGATCCCCGGCGCCTGGAAGGAAGGGCCCGGCCTGATCCGCCGCCCGGACGGCCACGCGCCGACGTCGGTCACCGACCCGTGCGACACCGTCTCGTTCGACGTCGTGCGCGCGACCACGATCGGTTCCGCGGGTGCGCCGACAGGGCTGAAGCACTTCGGGCTCGACGTGCAGGGCGCCGGTGGCTGCTCGAGCCCCGACCGCGTGACCACGACGTTCGACGGCGTCGCGATGCCGTCACCGGACCGCCGGATGGACCTGTTCCGCCGCGGGGTGCGCATTCGCGTCGACCGCCGCTCCGTCGCCGCCGCCTTGGCCGGCGAGGTCGTGGACCGGCCGCTCGCGCCCGTCGCCGGGCTGCCCGTGAAGACGACCTTGAAGTCCGGCACGAACGTGGTCCACTCGTACGGCCACGGGTACGGCGTGGTGCTCGGCAACGAGCTCTACGGCCTGCCCGACACCACGATCGTGGACCTCAACGGGGCCGAGGTGACGGAGATCGACCCGCGACAGTGGGACGCCTACGCGCCCGGGCTCCCGCTGGGCGGCTGACGGGCGACGGCTTCGGCCGCGGCGCGCCGGCCGGTTCGGCCTCGGGTTCCGGCAGCTCCAGCTGACCCGACTGGCTGCCCGAACCGTCGTCCTCGTCGTCCTCGGGTTCCGGCGCCTCGTCCTCCGGCGCGGGCCGCCGCACGCGCGAGCCGACGAACAGCCCCAGCCCGGCCGGCACCAGCACCAGCAGCGCCGAGAACGCCGCGCCTCCGGTGAGCGCCGCGCCCAGCTCCGAGGTCCCGGTCTGGTCGACGAACACCGCGCGGCCGATCACGTACAGGATGCCGGAGACGACGCCGGCGACCAGCGAGGCGATGAACCAGGCCCGGCCGCGGTCCGGCTTGCCGCGCCAGCCGTCGACCGCGCTCCACAGCGCCGCGACGCCCACCAGCACGGCGAGGGTGACGGACGTGATCACCGTCTGGTCGGTCGGGTGGAACACGGACCACTTGGCGAGCAGCGTCATGGCGGCGGCGTGGACGACGGCCATGACCAGCCCGCGAGTCAACCAGGCACCCAGCATGGACGGAGTGTAGGTGCCACCGGGTGAACGCCGTGTGGTCCGTCCGGATCAGCGGCCGCGCGTACCCGGCCGGATGCGGTCCGTGACCACCGCGCGGCTGCCCGGGGCGCCGGATGGGCGTGGCTAAGCTGGCCGGGTGCCTGAAACCCATGCTCACCGTCGCGGCGCGCTGCGGTCCCTGATCACCGAGTCCGGGGTCGACGCGCTGCTGGTCACCGACCTGCTCAACATCCGCTACCTCACCGGGTTCACCGGGTCCAACGCCGCGCTGCTCGTGCACGCCGGCGGCGAGGCGCAGACCGTGTTCTGCACCGACGGCCGCTACACGACCCAGTCGGCGTCCGAGGTGCCCGACCTCGAACGCGTGATGGGCCGCGCCAGCGACCGCGTGCTCGCCGACTTCGCGGCCCGCGCCCATTCGACCTACGGGCGCACCGGGTTCGAGAGCCAGCACGTGAGCGTGGAAGACCACGAGACGCTCAAGGTGCGCTTCGACAAGGTGACGCTGGTCCGCACGCCCGGCCTGGTCGAGCAGCTGCGCGCGGTGAAGGACGAGGTCGAGGTCGCGGCCCTGCGCGCGGCCTGCGCGGCGGCCGACCGCGCGCTCGCCGACCTGCTGGCGGCCGGCGGCCTGCGCGCCGGTCGCACCGAGCTGGAAGTGGCACGCGACCTCGAGAACCGCATGCTGGAGCACGGTTCGTCGGAGCCGTCGTTCGCCACGATCGTGGCCGCCGGGCCCAACTCGGCGATCCCGCACCACCAGCCCACCGGCGCCCAGCTGCGCGAAGGCGACTTCGTGAAGATGGACTTCGGCGCGACGGTCGACGGCTACCACTCCGACATGACCCGCACGGTCGTGCTCGGCAAGGCCGCCGACTGGCAGCGCGAGCTCTACGACCTGGTCCACCGCGCCCAGGCGGCCGGTACCGCCGCCGTGTTCCCCGGCGCCGACGTGTCCGAAGTGGACGCCGCGGCGCGCTCCGTGATCGCCGCCGCGGGCCGCGCGGAGGAGTTCGCGCACGGCCTCGGCCACGGCGTCGGGCTCGAGGTGCACGAGGCGCCCAGCCTCGCTACCACGGGCGTCGGTACACTGTCCGCCGGTATGGCGGTCACCGTCGAGCCCGGCGTCTACCTCGCGGGGCGCGGTGGCGTGCGCATCGAGGACACGCTCGTCGTGCGGGACTCCGGGCCCGAACTCCTCACCCTGAGCACCAAGGACCTCGTGGCCGTCTGAGACGGGCCGCGGACGAAGAGATCGACACAGGAGACCGAAAGCTCGTGGCCACCACCAACGACCTGAAGAACGGGCTCGTCCTCAACCTCGAGGGCCAGCTCTGGACCGTCACCGCGTTCCAGCACGTCAAGCCGGGCAAGGGCGGTGCGTTCGTGCGCACCACGCTCAAGCACGTGCTGACGGGGAAGGTCGTCGACAAGACCTTCAACGCCGGCACGAAGGTCGAAACGGCCACCGTGGACCGCCGGAACATGACCTACCTGTACAAGGACGGCCAGGACTTCGTGTTCATGGACGGCGACACCTACGACCAGATCACGGTTCCGGCCGAGGTCGTGTCGGACAACGCCAACTACATGCTCGAGAACACCGAGGTCCAGGTCGCGGTGCACGAGAACGAGCCGCTGTACGTCGAGCTCCCGACCTCGGTCGAGATCCTCATCCAGCACACCGACCCGGGCCTGCAGGGCGACCGCTCCACCGGCGGCACCAAGCCGGCGACGCTCGAGACCGGCGCGGAGATCCAGGTCCCGCTGTTCGTCTCGACCGGCGAGAAGATCAAGGTCGACACGCGTGACGGCCGGTACCTCGGCCGCGTCTCCGGCTGATGGCGGACAAACAGAAGCCGCACCCGAACCGCGGCGGTGCGATCAGCAGGCGGCAGGCCCGCCGGCGTGCCGTCGAGATGCTCTACGAAGCTTCGCAACGCGGCAGCGACCCGGTCACGCTGCTGGCCGACCGGGTCGGGTCCACCGACGTCGACCCGGTCGCCGACTACACGATCACCGTCGTGGAGGGCGTCACGACGCATCGCGAGCAGGTCGACGAGCTGCTGGCCGAGCACTCACAGGGCTGGACCCTGGACCGCATGCCGCCGGTCGACCTGGCGGTGCTGCGCGTGGGCGTCTACGAGATGCTCTGGTCCTCCGACGTGCCCGATCCCGTTGCGATCGACGAGGCCGTGGGCCTCGCGAAGGAGCTCTCGACCGACGACTCGCCGCGCTTCGTCAACGGCGTGCTCGGGCGCATCGGGACGATCGCCGACCGCCTGCGGGCCGTGCTCTGACCCGCTGACGGCGCCGTCGAACAAAGACGAACGCAGCCGAAAATCGCCGAAGGCCGCGAGCTCCGTGAAGGAGCCGCGGCCTTCGGCGTTGTTCTGGTGCCCCCAGGAAGCCTCACGAGTGGGGTCCGGAAGAGGTCTTCGTCACACCGAGCGTTTTCCCCGCCGGCGCCGGGCCGTGTTCGGCCCCGCCCGGGCGTCGCCCGGTGAACCGGGTTCACCGTCACGGCAACCCGGAAGCGCTAGCCCGAACGGGTCACGCGCCGGAACGGCGGACGTGGGTGCGAGGGGACGGCCGGGGCGATGTTGATCACCGTCCGCAGCCGGTCCGGCGGTGTCCGAAGCTCGGTGGGTGTTTCCGGTGCCCCGCCGAAAACACCCACCACATCGGGCAACCGCCGCCCATCAGTCTTCTTTGGACGGACGGGCCTCGGGCGGCAGGACGCCCCAGTCGATGAGCTGTTCGGTGAGCTCACCGGGGGTCATGTCGTAGATGATCGCGAGCGAGCGCAGGTCCTCGGTGCGGATGGAGAGCACCTTGCCGTTGTAGTCGCCGCGCTGGCTCTGGATCGTGGCCGCGTACCGCGCGAGCGGGCCGACCTTCTCCGCGGGCAGCTGCTGGAGCCGCTCGAGGTTGATCACGATCTTCGTGGCGGGCTCGGCACCTGAGGGCACACGGCCCTCCGGCAGCAGTTCGACCACCGGTACACCGTAGAAGTCGGCCAGTTCGGCCAGCTTCTGGACGGTGACGGCGCGGTCGCCACGCTCGTACGAGCCGACGACGACGGCCTTCCAGCGGCCGCCCGACTTCTGCTCGACCCCGTGCAGGGAGAGGCCCTGCTGCTGGCGGATCCCGCGGAGCTTGGCCCCGAGCGCCTTGGCGTAATCGCCCATCTGGTGGTTCTCCGTTTCCTCACCCCCACGCCGGTCGGGGTGACCGGTCAGGGGACTCCTCGAGTCGAATACTCAGAGTAATGGTTACGCATAGTTGTCACCAGGTCAAGCAGAAGGTCTCCGTACCTGGTCGCGGACGTGGGCACACCACCCGGAAGGCTGATTGACCACTCCTGCTACTGTCGGTGCGATTTCCCCGCACGAGCTGGGAGTCGACGTCCTTTAAGGACCCGTCCAGAGAGGCGGGGAAGGAGGTCCGCCTTGTCGTCACGTCCGCGTGGCGCGGCGGAACCGGTCGGGGAGCGCGAGCTTCTTTCGGCCGGCGATGTCGCGCGCACCATCGCCCGGATGGCCCATCAGGTCATCGAGAAGACCGCACTCGGTGCGGGTGCTTCCGGTGACCCCGGCTCACCCGGTGATCAAGCCCCGCCGGTGTTGCTGGGCATTCCCACCCGCGGTACTCCGCTGGCCACCCGGCTCGCCGGGAAGATCGGCGAGTTCTCCGGGGTCGTCCCCCCGACGGGGGCCCTCGACGTCACCCTGTACCGCGACGACCTGCGCCGCCGTCCGCCGCGCGCGCTCGAACAGACGCAGCTGCCGCCCGGCGGCATCGACGACCGGGTGGTGATCCTGGTCGACGACGTGCTGTTCTCCGGCCGCACCATCCGCGCCGCCCTCGACGCCCTGCGCGACCACGGCCGCCCGCGCGCCGTGCAGCTGGCCGTGCTCGTCGACCGCGGCCACCGCGAGCTGCCGATCCGCGCCGACTACGTCGGCAAGAACGTGCCCACCGCGCGGGCCGAGGGCGTGTCCGTGCTGCTGTCCGAAACGGACGGGCGCGACGCGGTCCTGCTCCGCGCGCCGGAAGGAGAGTCCCGGTGAAGCACCTGCTCGCCACCGACGGTCTGGACGCCGATACCGCCACGGCCGTCCTCGACACCGCCGACGAGCTGAAGCACACGCTGCTCGGCCGGGAGGTCCGCAAGCTGCCGACGCTGCGCGGCCGCACGGTGATCACCCTGTTCTACGAGAACTCCACCCGTACGCGCGTGTCGTTCGAGATCGCCGGGAAGTGGATGAGCGCCGACGTGATCAACGTCTCGGCGTCGAGCTCCTCGGTGAACAAGGGCGAGTCGCTGCGGGACACCGCGCTCACGCTCGCCGCCGCGGGCGCCGACTGCGTGATCGTGCGGCACCCCGCCTCGGGCGCCGCGCACCGGCTGTCGGGCTGGCTCGCCGAGGCCGGCACCGCGGTGGTCAACGCGGGCGACGGCACCCACGAGCACCCCACGCAGGCGCTGCTCGACGCGGCGACCCTGCGCGAGCGGCTCGGATCGCTGAAGGACCGCCGGGTGGCGATCGTCGGCGACGTGCTGCACAGCCGCGTCGCCCGGTCCAACATCCACCTGCTGAGCACCCTCGGCGCCGAGGTGGTGCTCGTCGCGCCGCCGACGCTGCTGCCGGTCGGCGTGGAGACGCTGCCGGTCACGGTTTCGCACGACCTCGACGCCGAACTGCCGGCCGTCGACGCCGTGATGATGCTGCGGGTGCAGGCGGAACGGATGCACGGCGGGTTTTTCCCGTCTTCGCGCGAGTACTCGATCTCCTACGGCCTGTCCGAGCGGCGCCAGCGCCTGTTGCCGGACCACGCCGTGGTACTGCACCCCGGCCCGATGCTGCGCGGGATGGAGATCGCCTCGGCGGTCGCCGATTCCCCGGCCTCGGCCATCACCGAACAGGTCCGCAACGGCGTCCACGTGCGCATGGCGGTCCTCTACCACCTCTTGGCCAGTGAAGGAGCCGCAGCGTGAGCTTGGTGATCAAGGGCGCCCGCCCGTACGGGGAGGGTGAACCGGTCGACGTCCTGGTCGAGGACGGCGTGATCACGGCCATCGGGCAGGTCTCCGTGCCCGAAGACGCCGAGGTCCTCGACGCCGAGGGCCAGGTGCTGCTGCCCGGTTTCGTCGACCTGCACACCCACCTGCGCGAGCCCGGCCGCGAGGACACCGAGACGATCGAGACCGGCTCGGCCGCCGCGGCGCTGGGCGGCTACACGGCCGTGTTCGCCATGGCCAACACCGACCCGGTGGCCGACAACGCGCTCGTGACCGACCACGTGTGGCGGCGCGGGCAGGAGGTCGCGCTGGTCGACGTGCACCCGGTCGGCGCCGTCACGGTGGGGCTCAAGGGCGAGAAGCTCGCCGAGCTCGGCACGATGGCCAAGGGCACCGCCGCCGTGCGCGTGTTCTCCGACGACGGTGTGTGCGTGGCCGACCCGCTGCTGATGCGCCGCGCGCTGGAGTACTCGACCGCGCTCGACGCCGTGATCGCCCAGCACGCCGAGGAGCCGCGGCTCACGGTCGGCGCGCAGGCCAACGAGGGCGAGAACTCCGCGCGCCTGGGCTACCCGGGCTGGCCGGCTTCGGCCGAGGAGTCGATCGTCGCGCGCGACTGCCTGCTCGCGTTGCACGCCAAGGCGCGCCTGCACGTCTGCCACGTGTCCACGTCGGGCACGGTCGACGTCCTGCGGTGGGCGAAGGACCGCGGCACCAAGGTGTCGGCCGAGGTCACCCCGCACCACCTGCTGCTCACCGACGAGCGCCTCGCCACCTACGACCCGGTGAACAAGGTGAACCCGCCGCTGCGCACCGGTGGCGACGTCGAGAAGCTGCGCGCCGCGCTGGCCGAGGGCGTGATCGACTGCGTCGCCACCGACCACGCGCCCCACGCCGTGCAGGACAAGGACACCGAGTGGAGCGCCGCGCGCCCGGGCATGCTGGGCCTGCAGACCGCGCTCTCGGTCGTCGTCCGCGCGATGGTGGAGCCGGGCCTGCTCGACTGGCGCGGCGTCGCCCGCGTGATGAGCGAGCGGCCCGCCGCGATCGGCAACCTGCCCGACCACGGCCGCCCGATCGAGGTCGGCGAGCCCGCCAACCTGACCCTCGTGGACCCCGGCGCGGAGTGGACGGTGCGCGGCGCGGAGCTCGCCAGCATCTCCGCGAACACCCCGTACGAGGGAATGCGGCTGCCCGCCGTGGTGACGGCCACCGTGCTGCGCGGGCGGATCACCGCGCGCGAAGGGAAGATCTGCTGATGGACCGGTTCCTCCTCACCCTGGGGATCGTCGTCTTCTTCCTCCTGTGCCTGTGGGGCATGTGGGTGGGCTGGCGGCGCAAGTCGCGCTCGCAGAGCGCGCAGGTGCCGCCGTTCCCGGGAATTCCCGGGGATCCCGGTGAGATCCTGCTGGAGTCGACCGGGCTCTACGTCAGCACCACCACCGCCGGCAACTGGCAGGACCGGGTCGTGACGCGGGGCGCGGGGCTGCGCACCGGCGCGGTCTGGCGCCTGCACCCCGGCGGCATCGTGGTGGAACGCGGCGGCGCCCCCGACTTCTGGATCCCGCGCGAGGCGGTCACCGGGATCCGCCGCGACTCGAAGATCGCCGGGAAGGTGATGGGCACCGACGCGCTGCTCGTCGTCACCTGGCGGCTGGGAGACGTCGATCTCGACACCGGCTTCCGCGGCGACGAGCTCGACGAGTATCCACAGTGGATCGACCAGCTTTCCCCCGACAACTCGGATCACGACATCAAGGGAGGTGCCCAGTGAGCACCGCGAACGGCACTCGCGTCCCCGCCGCCCTGGTTCTGGAGGACGGCCGCGTCTTCCGCGGCGCGGCCTACGGCGCGCGCGGGCGGACGCTCGGCGAGGCGGTGTTCTGCACCGGCATGACCGGCTACCAGGAGACGCTGACCGACCCGTCCTATCACCGGCAGATCGTGGTGCAGACCGCACCGCAGATCGGCAACACCGGCTGGAACGACGAGGACGACGAATCGGCCCGCATCTGGGTCTCGGGTTACGTGGTGCGCGACCCGGCCCGCACGCCGTCCAACTGGCGCAGCAAGCGCGGCCTCGACGAGGAGCTGGCCCGCCAGGGCATCGTCGGCATCTCCGAGGTCGACACGCGCACGCTCACGCGCCACCTGCGCGAGCAGGGCGCGATGCGCGCCGGCGTGTTCTCCGGCGACGCGCTGGGCAGCGACGAGCAGATGGTGGCCGAGGTGCTGGCGAGCCCGCAGATGAAGGGCGCCGACCTCGCGGGCGAGGTCTCCACCGACAAGCCCTACGTCGTCGACGCGCAGGGTGAACGGCGCTTCCGCGTGGCCGCGCTCGACCTGGGCATCAAGTCCAACACCCCGCGCCTGATGACGCAGCGCGGCATCGAGGTCCACGTGCTGCCCGCCGCGACCACGGTCGAGGAGCTGCTCGCGGTCGAGGCCGACGGCGTCTTCCTCTCCAACGGCCCGGGCGACCCCGCGACCACCACGCACGCCACAGCGCTGACGAAGGCCGTGCTGGAGCGCGAGATCCCGCTGTTCGGCATCTGCTTCGGCAACCAGATCCTCGGCCGCGCGCTGGGGCTGGGCACCTACAAGATGCGCTACGGCCACCGCGGCATCAACATCCCGGTGATCGACGTGGCCACCGGCCGCGTCGCGATCACGGCGCAGAACCACGGCTTCGCGCTCGAAGGCGAGCCCGGCCAGCGGTTCGAGTCGCCCTACGGCGCCGCGCAGATCAGCCACTACTGCCCCAACGACGACACCGTCGAGGGCGTGCGCGCCTTCGACGTGCCGGCGTTCTCGGTGCAGTACCACCCCGAAGCCGCGGCCGGACCGCACGACGCGGCGCCCCTGTTCGACGAGTTCGTTGAGTTGATGGAGAAGAAGGCCTGATGCCGAAGAGGACGGACATCCAGCACGTGCTGGTGATCGGCTCCGGGCCGATCGTGATCGGGCAGGCCGCCGAGTTCGACTACTCGGGCACGCAGGCCTGCCGGGTGCTGCGGGCCGAGGGCCTGCGCGTGAGCCTGGTGAACTCGAACCCGGCCACCATCATGACCGACCCCGAGTTCGCCGACGCCACCTACATCGAGCCGGTGACGCCGGACTTCGTGGAGAAGGTCATCGCGCAGGAGCGCCCCGACGCGCTGCTGGCCACGCTGGGCGGCCAGACCGCGCTCAACTGCGCGGTCGCGCTGCACGAGCGCGGCGTGCTCGAAAAGTACGGCGTGGAGCTGATCGGCGCCGACATCGACGCCATCCAGCGCGGCGAGGACCGGCAGAAGTTCAAGGACATCGTGCGCACGATCGGCGCCGAGGTCCCGCGCAGCCGCGTCTGCAACTCCATGGAGGACGTGCGCGCCACCGTCGCCGAGCTCGGACTGCCGGTGGTGATCCGGCCGTCGTTCACCATGGGCGGCCTGGGTTCCGGCCTGGCCTACACGCCCGAGGAGCTGGAACGCCTGGCCTCCACCGGTCTGAGCGAGTCGCCGGTCACCGAGGTGCTCATCGAGGAGAGCGTGCTCGGCTGGAAGGAGTACGAGCTCGAGCTGATGCGCGACAAGCACGACAACGTCGTGGTCGTCTGCTCGATCGAGAACGTCGACGCGATGGGCGTCCACACGGGCGACTCCGTCACCGTCGCGCCCACGATGACGCTCACCGACCGCGAGTACCAGGTGATGCGCGACGTCGGCATCGCCGTGCTGCGCGAGGTCGGCGTGGACACCGGCGGCTGCAACATCCAGTTCGCGATCAACCCGGACGACGGGCGCATGGTCGTGATCGAGATGAACCCGCGCGTGTCCCGCTCGTCCGCGCTCGCGTCGAAGGCCACCGGGTTCCCGATCGCCAAGATCGCCGCGAAGCTCGCCATCGGCTACACGCTCGACGAGATCCAGAACGACATCACCGGCGAGACCCCGGCGGCCTTCGAGCCGACGCTGGACTACGTCGTGGTGAAGATCCCGCGCTTCGCCTTCGAGAAGTTCCCGGGCGCGGACCCGACGCTCACGACGACGATGAAGAGCGTCGGCGAGGCCATGTCCTTCGGCCGCAGCTTCCCCGAGGCGCTCGGCAAGGCCATGCGGTCGATCGAGACCAAGGCGACCGGGTTCTGGACCCTGCCGGATCCCGAGGGCGCGACCATGGAGTCCACTTTGGACTCGCTGCGCGTGCCGCACGAAGGCCGGCTGTACGAGGTGGAGCGGGCGCTGCGCCTGGGCGCCACGGTCGAGCAGGTCCACGAGGCCAGCGGTATCGACCCGTGGTTCGTGGACCAGATCGCGCTGATCGGCGAGGTCGGCGCCGAGGTGCGCGACGCGCCGGTGCTCGACGGCGAGCTGCTGCGCCGCGCCAAGCGCACGGGCCTGTCCGACCGCCAGATCGCCGCGCTTCGCCCGGAACTGGCGGGGGAGGACGGCGTGCGCTCGCTGCGCCACCGCCTCGGTGTGCGGCCGGTGTTCAAGACCGTGGACACCTGCGCGGCCGAGTTCAAGGCGGACACGCCGTACCACTACTCGGCCTACGAGACCGACCCCGCGGCGCAGTCGGAGGTCGTGGCGCAGGGTGACAAGCCGAAGGTGCTCATCCTCGGCTCCGGCCCGAACCGCATCGGCCAGGGCATCGAGTTCGACTACTCGTGCGTGCACGCCGCCATCGCGCTGCGCGAGGCCGGGTTCGAGGCCGTGATGGTCAACTGCAACCCGGAGACGGTCTCCACCGACTACGACACCTCCGACCGGCTGTACTTCGAGCCGCTGTCCTTCGAGGACGTGCTCGAGGTCGTGCACGCGGAGCAGCAGTCCGGCACCGTCGCGGGCGTGATCGTGCAGCTCGGCGGCCAGACCCCGCTGGGTCTCGCGAAGCGCCTGGCCGACGCCGGTGTGCCGGTGGTCGGCACGCCGCCGGAGGCCATCAACCTGGCCGAGGACCGCGGCGCGTTCGGCGAGGTGCTCGGCGACGCCGGCCTGCCGGCGCCGAAGTACGGCACGGCGACGTCGTTCGAGGGCGCCAAGCGGATCGCCGACGAGATCGGCTACCCGGTGCTCGTGCGCCCGTCCTACGTGCTCGGCGGGCGCGGCATGGAGATCGTCTACGACGAGGAGTCCCTCGCGGGCTACATCCGCCGCGCCACGGAGGTCACGCCCGAGCACCCGGTGCTCGTCGACCGCTTCCTCGACGACGCGATCGAGATCGACGTCGACGCCCTGTTCGACGGCGAGGAGCTCTACCTCGGCGGCGTGATGGAGCACATCGAGGAAGCCGGCATCCACTCCGGCGACTCCTCGTGCGCGCTGCCGCCGATCACGCTCGGCGCCACCGACCTCCAAGAGGTGCGCCGCTCCACCGAGGCGATCGCCCGCGGTGTCGGCGTGCGCGGCCTGCTGAACGTGCAGTACGCCCTCAAGGACGACGTGCTGTACGTGCTGGAAGCCAACCCGCGTGCCTCGCGCACGGTGCCGTTCGTCTCGAAGGCCACCGCGGTGCCGCTCGCGAAGGCGGCGGCCCTGGTCATGACCGGCTCGACGATCAAGGACCTCCGCGCGTCGGGCGTGCTGCCCGCCGAGGGCGACGGCGGCCGCATGCCGGCCGACTCGCCGGTGGCAGTCAAGGAGGCCGTGCTGCCGTTCCACCGGTTCCGCACGCCGGAGGGCCACGGGGTGGATTCCTTGCTGGGCCCGGAGATGAAGTCCACGGGCGAGGTGATGGGCGTGGACGTGTCCTTCGGGAAGGCGTTCGCGAAGTCGCAGAGCGGTGCGTACGGCTCGCTGCCGACGTCCGGGCGCGTGTTCGTCTCGGTGGCCAACCGCGACAAGCGCTCGATGGTGTTCCCGGTGAAGCGGCTGGCGGACCTCGGGTTCGAGATCCTGGCGACGTCCGGCACCGCCGAAGTGTTGCGGCGCAACGGGGTCGACTGCACGGTGGTGCGCAAGCACTACGAGGGTTCGACCGAGGCCGAACCCAACATCGTGGACGTGATCCTCGCGGGCGGCGTCGAGATGGTGATCAACACGCCGTACGGCAACAGCGGCCCGCGCATCGACGGCTACGAGATCCGCACCGCGGCGGTGTCGCGCGACATCCCCTGCATCACCACCGTGCAGGGCGCGGCGGCGGCCGTGCACGGCATCGAAGCGCTCATCCGGGGTGACATCGGGGTGCGCAGCCTCCAGAGCCTCCAGGCGGCGCTGAAGGCCACGTCGTGAGCGCGCGGCGGTTCGGGGCGCGGCTGGCGGAGGCGGTCGCGGAACGCGGGCCGCTGTGCGCCGGCATCGACCCGCATCCGGGCCTGATCGAGTCCTGGGGCCTGCCCCTGGACGCGAGTGGTCTGGAACGGTTCGCGCTGGGCGCCACGGAGGTCCTGGCGGCCACCACGGCGATCGTGAAGCCGCAGTCGGCGTTCTTCGAGGCGTTCGGCCCGCCGGGCGTGGCGGTGCTCGAACGCGTCGTGGACGCGGCCCACGACGCCGGTGCGCTCGTGCTGCTGGACGTGAAGCGCGGCGACATCGGCTCCACGATGGCGGCCTATACGGCCGCCTACGTGGCCGACAAGGCCGCGTTCACAGCCGACGCGGCCACGGTTTCGCCGTACCTCGGGTTCGGCGCGCTCGATCCCGCCGTGGCGGCCGCCACGGCGGCGGGCAACGGCTTGTTCGTGCTCGCGCGCACGTCGAACCCGGAGGCCCACGCGCTGCAGAGCGCGCGGCTGGCGGACGGCCGCACGGTGGCACAGAGCGTGGTGGACGCGGCGGCGGACCACAACGCGGGAGCCGAGCCCTACGGCGACGTCGGCGTGGTCGTCGGAGCCACGATCACCCCCGGCGAGCTGGACCTTTCCCGGCTCAACGGGCCGGTGCTGGCACCCGGTTTCGGCGCCCAGGGGGCAACTGTGGCGGACTTACGGGCAGTGTTCGGATCCGGTCTGCCGGGGCTGCTGCCGGCGTCTTCGCGCGACCTGCTGCGCCACGGTCCGGACCCCGAGGCCATGCGCCGCGAGGTCGTGCGGGTCGCCGAGCTGCTGCGTCACACAGCCGGAAAAGACCAATAGCAGGCCCCGGAATCGGCCTCCACCAGCCACCCCCGCATTGTGGCGCCTGCTCAAGGGTGGGTACCGTCGCGTCACCCACCCAGATTTGAGAACTACCGGAGGAAAACGTGGCACTTCCCCAGCTGACAGAGGAACAGCGTGCTGCGGCGCTGGAGAAGGCCGCCGCCGCCCGCCGCATCCGTGCTGAGCTGAAGGAGCGGCTGAAGCGGGGCGGTACCACTCTGGTCGACGTGCTGAAGCAGGCCGAGGAGAACGAAGTCCTCGGCAAGATGAAGGTTTCGGCCTTGCTCGAGGCTCTCCCCGGCGTCGGCAAGGTTCGTGCCCAGCAGACCATGGAACGACTGGAGATCGCACCCAGCCGCCGGCTCCGCGGGCTCGGCGACCGGCAGCGCAAGGCGCTGCTGGCCGAGTTCAGCGGAGAGTGAGCGGCGTCGGTCAGGACTACCCGGTGATCCGGGGCACCGACCGCGACGGTGAGCCGGTGGCGGGGGACACCTCCCGCCACCGGCTCACCGTCGTCTCGGGGCCTTCCGGGGTCGGGAAGTCGAGCGTGGTGGGGGAGCTGCGCAAGCTCGAACCGGACATCTACTTCAGCGTCTCGGTCACGACGCGGAAGCCGAGGCCCGGAGAGGTCGACGGGAGCCACTACCACTTCGTGGATCGGGCCGAGTTCGACCGGATGGTCGCCGACGGGCAGCTGCTGGAGTGGGCGGAGTTCGCGGGCAACTGCTACGGCACGCCGCGCGAGCCCGTGGAGCGGGCACTGGCGGCCGGCAGGCCCGCTGTGCTGGAGATCGAGCTGCAGGGCGCGCGGCAGGTCCGGGCGGCCATGCCGGACGCCCGGCTGGTGATGCTGATGCCGCCGTCGTGGGACGAGCTGGTCGGCAGGCTCACCGGGCGCGGCACCGAGTCCGAGGCCGCGGTGCAGGCCCGGCTGGCCGAGGCGGAACGCGAACTGGCGGCCGCGGGCGAGTTCGACGTCCGGCTCGTGAACGCCGACGTGGGGACCGCCGCGGCGCGGTTGCTAGACTTGATTACCGGTGGCGATTCCTCTGCCGCCGATATCCTGGACGATACGGAGTAGCACGAGTGGCTGTTCAACAGGCGATGCTGGAAGAGCTCGAGGGCATCACCAACCCGCCGATCGACGACCTGCTCGAAAAGGTCTCCTCGAAGTACGCGCTGGTGATCTACTCGGCCAAGCGCGCGCGTCAGATCAACGACTACTACGCCCAGCTGGGCGAGGGTCTGCTGGAGTACGTCGGCCCCCTCGTGGAGCCGGGCCCCCGCGAGAAGCCGCTGTCGATCGCGCTGCGCGAGATCCACGGTGGTCTGCTCGAGCACACCGAGGGTGAGTGACACCAAGCCCAGGATCGTCCTGGGCGTAGGCGGCGGCATCGCCGCCTACAAGGCCTGTGAGGTCCTGCGAGGCCTCACCGAGTCCGGGCACGACGTCCGCGTGGTGCCCACCGAGGCCGCGCTGAACTTCGTCGGCGCGGCCACCTTCGAGGCCCTCTCGGGACACCCGGTGCACACCGGGGTGTTCACGGAGGTGCCCGAGGTGCAGCACGTGCGCGTCGGCAAGGAAGCCGACCTCGTGCTGATCGTCCCGGCGACCGCCAACCTGCTGGCCAAGGCCGCGCACGGCATCGCCGACGACCTCCTCACCACGACCCTGCTCACCGCCCGGTGCCCGGTCGCCTTCTTCCCGGCGATGCACACGGAGATGTGGGAGCACCGGGCCACGCAGGACAACGTCGCGCTGCTGCGGTCGCGCGGCATGGTCGTGACCGAGCCCGCCGCCGGTCGCCTCACCGGCGTCGACACCGGCAAGGGCCGGCTGGCCGACCCGGCCGAGATCGTGGACCTGGCCCGCCTGCTGCTCGACGAGCCCCGCGCGTTGCCGCGCGACCTCGAGGGCCTGCGCGTGGTCATCTCCGCGGGTGGCACCCGCGAGCCGCTGGACCCCGTCCGCTACCTGGGCAACCGCTCGTCGGGCAAGCAGGGTTTCGCGCTCGCGCGCGTGGCCGCCCAGCGTGGTGCCGACGTGACGTTGATCGCCGCCCACACCGTGGAGCTGCCCCAGCCCGCCGGCGCACACGTGGAGCGCGTGTCGAGCGCGGAGGAGCTGCGCAAGGCCGTGCACGCGGCCGCCGCGGACGCCGACGTGGTCGTGATGGCCGCCGCTGTCGCCGACTTCCGGCCGGCCACGCGGGCCGACTACAAGATCAAGAAGTCCGACGACTCGCCCGACCCGGTGATCACCCTCGACCGCAACGCCGACATCCTCGCCGAGCTGGTCCAGGGCCGTCGCGAGGGCCAGACGGTGGTCGGGTTCGCCGCCGAGACGGGCGACGAGCACGGCAGCGTGCTCGACCACGCGCGCACGAAGCTGCGCCGCAAGGGCGCCGACCTGCTGGTGGTCAACGCGGTGGGCGACGGCAAGGCGTTCGGTACGGAGGACAACTCCGGCTGGCTGCTGGCCGCCGACGGCACCGAGCAGGCGATCCCGCTCGGCGCGAAGGCGCGGCTCGCGGCCACAGTGTGGGACGCTGTAACAAGCTTGCGCGAACGTCGACTCCAGCACTAGGCCTTCTGGGTAATGTAGGGCCGTGTAAGGGGTACCTAAGTTCGCGGGTACCGAGCCGAAACCGAGGGAAGTGACGAGGTCGTGACTGCGTCCACCAAAAGGCTGTTCACGTCGGAATCGGTGACCGAGGGCCATCCCGACAAGATCTGTGACGCCATCAGCGACTCGATCCTCGACGGCCTGCTCACCAAGGACCCGCGCAGCCGGGTCGCCGTGGAGACGCTCATCACCACGGGCCAAGTGCACGTGGCCGGTGAGGTGACCACCGAGGCCTACGCCGACATCCCGACCATCGTGCGGGACGTGATCCTGCGGATCGGCTACGACTCGTCGGCCAAGGGCTTCGACGGCAACTCGTGCGGCGTCAACGTGGCGATCGGCTCCCAGTCGCCGGACATCGCGCAGGGCGTCGACACCGCCTACGAGTCGCGCGTGGAGTCCGACGAGGACGAGATCAACCGCCAGGGCGCCGGCGACCAGGGCCTCATGTTCGGCTACGCCTGCTCGGACACCCCCGAGCTCATGCCGCTGCCGATCGCGCTGGCCCACCGCCTGTCGCGCCGGCTGACCGCGGTCCGCAAGGACGGCGTGCTGCCGTACCTGCGCCCGGACGGCAAGACCCAGGTCACCATCGAGTACGCGGGTGAGCAGCCGGTGCGCCTCGACACGGTGGTCGTGTCCACGCAGCACGCCGACGGCATCGACCTGGAGCAGATGCTCGGCGTCGACGTGAAGCAGCACGTGGTGGAGCCGGAGCTGGCCGAGCTGGGCCTCGACACCTCCGGCACCCGCCTGCTCGTCAACCCGACCGGCCGCTTCGTGATCGGCGGCCCGATGGGCGACGCCGGCCTGACCGGCCGCAAGATCATCGTCGACACCTACGGCGGCATGGCCCGCCACGGCGGCGGCGCCTTCTCGGGCAAGGACCCGTCCAAGGTCGACCGCTCCGCGGCGTACGCGATGCGCTGGGTGGCGAAGAACGTGGTCGCCGCCGGGCTGGCCGGGCGCGTCGAGGTGCAGGTGGCCTACGCGATCGGCAAGGCCGCGCCGGTGGGCCTGTTCGTGGAGACGTTCGGCACCGAGACGGTGGACCCGACGAAGATCCAGGACGCGATCAGCGAGGTCTTCGACCTCCGTCCGGCCGCGATCATCCGCGATCTCGACCTGCTGCGTCCGATCTACGCGCCGACCGCCGCGTACGGCCACTTCGGCCGCACGGACCTCGACCTGCCGTGGGAGAGCACCGCACGCGCCGACGCGCTGCGTTCGCTCGCGGGCGCCTGAGTTTCCGGTTGTTCTGTTGTTCGTGAAGGGCATTTCGAGGGAATCCGCTTCCCCCGGGGTGCCCTTCACGGCGTTCTGGCGGCGGGACCGTCGGGGCGGTCTGGTAGAGATCACCGGGTGAGCAGCTCCGAACCCGCCCCGCTGTGGGACCTCCCGGAGCCTTCGCGCCCCGCTTCGGAGCCGAAGGCGTCGTCGCCGCGCGCGGGGAAGCCGGCTGCCGGCAAGGCCGCCGGGAAGACCGCGGCGGCCCGGAAAGCCGGGCCACGCAAGGGGGCACAGCAACCGGCGCCCGAGCTGCCTGTGGCGAAGATCGTGGTGGACATCCCGCTGGCGCACCTGGACCGGACGTTCGACTACCAGGTGCCCGACAAGCTGCACGAGGCCGCGGTGCCGGGCTGCCGCGTGCGCGTGCGGTTCGCGGGCCAGCTCATGGACGGCTACCTCGTGGAGCGCACGGACACCACGGAGTACGAGCGGAAGCTGGCGTACCTGGAGCGCGTCACGTCGAGTGAGCCCGTGTTGCCGCCTTCGCTGCACGCCGTGTGCCGGTCCGTGGCCGACCGCTACGGCGGCACCCTCTCCGACGTGCTGCGCCTGGCGTTGCCACCGAGGCACGCCAAAGCCGAGGCCGAGCCCGCTGCGGAACCGGCCCCGCCGCCGGACGTGCCGGACGTGTCGGCGTGGTCGCGGTACCAGTGGGGCCCGGCGTTCCTGGACGCCGTGGCGGACGCCAAGCCGGCCAACGCGGTGTGGCAGGCCCTGCCGGGCGAGGACTGGCCGCGCCGGCTCGCGGAGGCCGCGGCGGTGGCGGCGTCGTGCGGCCGGGGCGCGGTGCTCGTCGTGCCGGACCATCGTGACCTCACGCGGGTGCACGAGGCGTGCGTGGCGCTGATGGGCGAGGACGCCGTGGTGGCGCTGATCGCCGGCCTCGGGCCCGCGGAGCGGTACCGGCGCTGGCTCGCCGTGCTGCGCGGCGGGGTCCGGGTCGTGGTGGGCACGCGCGCGGCGATGTTCGCGCCGGTGGCCGACCCGGGCCTGTTCGTGGTGTGGGACGACGGTGACGACCTGCATCTCGACCCGCACGCGCCCTACCCGCACGTGCGCGACGTGCTCATGGATCGCGCGCACGCCACCAAGTCGTCGCTGCTGGTCGGCGGATTCGCCAGGACGGCGGAGGCGCAGCTGCTCGTGGAGTCGGGCTGGGCGCAGGCCGTGCTGGCCGACCGCGCCGAGCTGCGCGCGGCCGCCCCGCGCGTGACGCCGGTGGGGGAGGACTTCGACGTCGCCCGCGACGAAGCTGCCCGCGTCGCCCGCCTGCCCGCGGTGGCCTTCGAGGCGGCGCGCCAGGCGTTCGCCGCCGGCCTCCCGGCGCTGGTCCAGGTCCCGCGGCGCGGGTACGTGCCGGGCCTGGCCTGTGGCAACTGCCGCACGCCCGCGCACTGCCGCCGTTGCGCCGGTCCGCTGGCACTGCCCGGCGGTTCGGTGGACGGCGCGCCGAAGCCGCCCGCGTGCCGTTGGTGCGGCGTGCCGGAGACCGCGTTCCGTTGCCAGGCTTGCGGTTCGGTGCGGCTGCGCGCGGTGATCGTGGGCGCGAAGCGGACGGCCGAAGAGCTCGGCCGGGCTTTCCCCGGCGTTCCGGTGCGGACGTCAGATGCGGCCGAGGTGCTGGCGACGGTGCCGGGCCGCCCCGCGCTGGTGGTCTGCACCCCCGGCGCCGAACCGGTCGCCGAGGGCGGCTACGGCGCCGCGCTGCTCCTCGACGGCTGGGCCCTGCTCGGCCGTCAGGACCTGCGCGCCGCCGAGGAGACCCTGCGCCGCTGGATGGCCGCCGGCGCGCTGGTGCGCCCGGCCGCCTCGGGCGGCCGGATCGTGGTGGGCGCGGAGGCCGGGCTGTCCGTGGTCCAGGCCCTGGTCCGCTGGGATCCCGCCTGGCACGCCGGCCTGGAGCTCGGCCAGCGCCGCGAACTGGGCTTCCCGCCCGCCATGCGCATGGCCAGCGTCGAAGGCACGCCCGACGCCGTCGCCTCCGTCCTCGACGACCTGCCCCTGCCCGACACCGGCGAAGTCCTCGGCCCCGTCCCCCTGGGCGATTTCGACGCCGACGGCAACGCCTCCCGCGAACGCGCTCTGGTCCGGGTGGCGCGGCCGGAGGGCAAGGCGCTGGCCGCTTTGCTCCACGACGCGGCAGCCCGCCGGGACGCCCGCAAGGCGGCCGAGCCGGTGCGGATCCAGCTGGATCCGCTGGAGCTGATCTGACGTCGTTCGCGCCGGCGGGGGTGGTGCAGTCCTCTCCCGCAGCCTCGTGGTGAAGGGCATCGGACGGCGGCCGGAAGCTCGGGTTCGCGACGGTTGTCCGGACCACTACCCGGCTGAACCCGTTTCGTTTCGGTCTTGAGCGGGCATGTGGAAGACGGTCGGGGAGGGCCCGGCGGGATCAAGCACGCCCGCAGCGCTGCTCCGTGCGCGCGCCGGGACTGCTCCTTTCGCTGGCTGCGCGCTTCCGCCGGGTCCCCCTACGCTGGAGGCGCGATGTTCAGGACCGATCCGCGCGACGCCGACGGCTGCCCGTCCGGCGAAGGGGAGCCCGCGGCCGAGGCGACGATCCGGGCCGCCGAACCCACCGACGTCAAGGCGCTCAGTACCGCGCTCGGCGCGGAAGAGTACTTCTCCGACCGGCTCGGGCGGCAATCCGAGGGGCTGGGCGTCCTGTTCACCGCGTGGTGGGCGGATCAGCCGGTCGGGGACCTGTACCTGTGGCTGGAGGCCGCCGAGGAACCGCCGATCCGCAGCCGGCTGCCGGGCGTCGCGCTCCTGACGCACCTGGAGGTCCTGCCCGTGGCTCGCAACCGCGGCGTCGGCCGGGCGCTGGTCCGCGCGGCCGAGGGCCGGCTCGCGAGTCTCGGGCACCGGCGCGCCGCGTTGGCCGTGCGCACGGACAACGCGGACGCGGCCCGGCTGTACCGCCGCCTGGACTACCGGGACTGGGGACACGGCACGGTCGTCTGCTACGCCGAGCACTTCCTCCCGGACGGGCGCACCGTGTCCGAAGCCGAGCTGTGCCACGTGCTGGTGAAGACCCTCTGAGTCAGCTCCGTTGCACGAGCTCGGCGATGCCGAGGGTCCGGAACGCCGCGTCCACGCCGTCGGTCACGTGCTGGTCGTGGAGGCCGGTCACGTGCGCGCACCACGTCACCCGGTCTTCCTGCCACGCTCGCAGGTAGTCCGCGCACAGCTTCGGCGTGATCATGTCTTCGTTGCGGCGCAAGGCAGTACGCAGCGCCTCGACCATGTTGTCGCGCCGGGTGAAATCCAGCCCGGCCGCTTCGGAAACCTGGAGCAGCGCGGTGCGGATGAAGTTCCGGCGGACCTCGAGGAACCTCGTCCAGTAGCTCTCCGTCGCGGCTTCGAGGCCGAGGCCCTGGTCGAGCAAGCCGTAGACGCCTTCGGCGAGCGTGTCGCCCAGCTCTTCGGACTCGGCCCGGATCTGGTTGTACGGGTCGTACTCCGCCTGGTGCGCGCTCCCGGTGAGCGCGGTCGACCGCAGCCCGCTGTCGCCCAGCAGGAAGAACCAGTCCTCGTTGTAGAGGTCCGGGAAGAACGAGTCGAAGCACCGCTCGCCCACGACCAGCGCACCGCCGCCGACGAACGTGTCCTGCCGTCCGCCGGACTCGCGGTAGGCGTGGCACACCACGGAGTTGTCCGGCATGCCGGTGTTCGTCAGGCCGACGGCCGCGTGGTCGACGAGCAGGCCCGAGGCCTCGCGCAGGTCGGCCGGCCGGGGCAGCGTGATGTCGTCGTCGAGGAACAGCACGCGCTCCCAGCCCGCCAGGCCGGCCACGAGCAGACCCAGGTTGCGTTTGAGGCTGGTGTCGGCGCCGCGGAGCAGCTTGTGCTCCCGCAACAGCCGAGACGCGGCGAAGTGGGGCATGACGCCCGAGGGAAGACCGTCGGTGTCGATCGCGAAGGCGCGCACCCGGGCCTTTTTCGCCGCCAGCACGACCCGGTCGGCGCTCGCCTTCTGGCTGCAGAGCAGCAGCACCGGCGCATCGAGCTCCCGTGCGATGGTCCAGGTGTGGTCCAGCGCGTGCTCGTCGCGGCCGTTGGGTACGACGATCGCGTCCAGCTCGGCCTGGGGAGTCCTCCCGGCACCGACCTCGGCCAGCAGGCGCCGGTGGGTGGTGTGCTGCGCCGGCGCTCCGACGGCAGTGGTCATCTCAGCTCGTTTCTGGCCATTCGTGCAGCCGGTGCTCCGCCAGCGTCCAGTCGGGGGTGAGCCCCTGGTTGTTGAAGATGGGCACGCGGCTGATGATGCTGAAGGAGTCCGCGTGGGCGAATCGCGCGTCCAGGTGGGCCTGGTTGCGATCGCGGAAACGCGGGTCGGTCAGCGCTCGCACGGCTCCGAGGGTTCCCCGGCCGTACATCCCGTTGCACACGGTGACGGTGCGTTTGCGGTTGAGCGGGTTGACTCCGTGGTAGAAGAGCGCGACGTCGGCGACGAGGGTGTCGTCGCCTGACGTCTGGGCGTTGAAGCGTTCGGTCGTGCCGTCCGGGTGGGTCACCTCGAAGCTGCCCGGCACGTCCTCGCCCGGGCCGCCGCGGCCGATCTGCCGCACCGGTGCGTCGATCAGGTTGAGCAGCTCGCGGGTCTGCGGGTTGAAGTCGACGCCGCCGAGCAGCACGAGGTGCGCCGTGTAGTCCTTGGGGCGCAGGGGGACGCGGGGGTTCGCGGTGCGGAAGGAGACGTTGCTGGTGGGGTTGCAGGCCCGGATGTGGCCGTACAGCTCGATCAGCGCGTCGGGGTCGGCGTAGCTGAAGAGCCGGGAGTAGTCGGGGCTGGCGGGGTCCGCGTAGCCGATGCGCATGTCTTCGGGCAGCTGCGCGTCGACGATCACGACGTCTTCGTTCGGCGGGAACCGCCAGACGTTGCCCGGCGCGAACTCCGCCGAGCCCGTCGCCTCGTGGGAGCCGCCGCGCAGTTCGGTGAGCTCGGCGAGCAGGTCCTCGCGCCCGCGCTGCTCGTCCTCGGTGAGCTGCTCGGCCGCCAGCAGGCGGAAGGACGGCCCCTCGACCGACCGGCGGGTGGCGAAGAACGTCGCGTACGCGTCGAGCCGAAGCATGGGCGGCGACACCGGGTTGCTGGTGTTCTCCCACGAGGAGAGCAGCGTGTTGCTCACCCCGAACACGTCGGCGAGCTGGCGTTGGGTGATCTGCACCCCGGGCCAGGTCTCCTTCCGCAGCGCACGGAGGCGCCCGGCGAGGGCGGGGCTCGGCTGGGACACGACTTCAGACCTTTCAGTGAAGTCCACTGGAACGCGAGTGACGGAGATTGTACACGGAGAGTACCGAATCGGCTTGCGGGGCTCACCGCTACGCGTCCGGTGGAGATTTGAGGGGTGGTTCAGTTCGTGGATCGGCAAAACTCTTAGGGAGAACTTAAGTCTAAGGCTCTGTTCAGGTTCCGTCGCAGCCTTTATAGTTCGATCTATGGAAGTCTACTGGAATTCAGGAACCACCTGAACAGGGGGTCGGCCATGGACACCAGCGTTCTGCACGTGCCACTGCATCGAGCGATCGTGGTGGTCGACATCGAGGGGTCGACCACCCGGACCAACCCCGCTCGGGCCCGGCTGCGCGCGATTCTGTTCGACCTGCTCGACGAGGCGTTCCGCGCCGGCGGGATCGCGGAGGGGTTCCGGGACCCGTTCGTGGACCGCGGTGATGGCGCGTTGTGCCTGGTCCGGCCGGTCGACGAGGCGCCGAAGACCGTCCTGCTCGCCGAGGTGGTGCCCGCACTGGCGGAGCTGCTCGCGCGGCACAACGCCGAGAGACCCGACGCGGCCTTCCGCCTCCGGGTCGCGATCCACGCGGGCGAAGTGCACTACGACCTGCACGGCCCCTACGGCGAGGACGTCGACCTCGCCTGCCGGCTGCTCGACGCCGCCGAGCTGCGGCGCCGGCTGCGCACCACCGGCGGCCCGCTGGCGCTGGCCGTCTCCGAGGCCATCCACTGGTCGGTGGTCCGCCACGACTACGACGGCATCGACCGCGCCGCGTTCACCGACGCGTTCCACGTGCGGGTGGGCGGCCGGCGGATGCGGGGCTGGCTCCGCACGGCCGAGTGGGCCGGGGTCGCCGGCCCCAGAACGGGGCTCACCGCCTGACGAGCCGGGAGGTGACCCGTGGAGACGACCGGATTCTGGCCGGCGCTGGGCGAGGCCGACCGCGGCAAGGTGGCGGAGCTGGCGGTCCGCCGCAGCTACCGCCGGGGCGACGTGGTCTGCCGCGAAGGGGACCGCGCGGCGGTGGTGGTGCTCCTGCTCTCCGGCCACGTCCGGATCACCAACGCGACTTCCGACGGCCGCGAGGTCGTGATCGCCGTGCGCGGCGCGGGCGACGTGGTCGGCGAGCTCGGTGCCATCGACGGCGGCCCGCGCTCGGCGACCGTGGCGGCGCTGGACGACCTCGACGCGCTCGTCGTGCCCGCGGCCCGGTTCGCCGCGCTGTGCCGGCGCGAAGCGGCGATCTCCTGGGCGTTGCTGCTGGTCCTGGCTGACCGGCTGCGCGATCTCGGGCGGCAGCGGCTCGACGTCGGCGGCGGCACGATCACCCGGCGTGTCGCGGCGCAGCTGATGCAGCTGGCCGTCCAGCACGGGGTGCGCCGGGGTGACGACATCGTCATCGCGATCCCCGGCACGCAGGCCGAACTCGCGACCACCGCGGCGGTTTCGCGCGAATCGTGGGCCCGGGTGACGCGGGAGCTGCGGCGGCTCGGCGTGCTCAGCACCGCGCGCGGCCAGGTCGTGATCCACCGGCTCGCGGACCTGGGCCGGCTCGCCCGCTGAACTTGGCCGAACGGGTCCGACCGGCGCGGTTTGCCCGCGCCACGGGTGGTTCGGCGGTGCGCGGCTGCGGATTCCCGGCGCCGCGGGCTTTTCTGTGCGGTCACTGCCGAGCGTGGCCGGGAACAAGGCCCGGTGAGTTTCCCCGAAGGTGTCTGCAGACACAGATTTTCCTGCACCACAGCGGAATCCTGGGGGCACACACTCACGACGGAGGCAGCCATGGACCCGTTTCTTCCCGCCCCGCAACCGATTCGCTGGCGCCGCGGGGTCTACGCGGCGGCGCTGGTGATCCCGTTCACCGTGACGCAGGTGTGGGCGCTGCTGGTGCTCCTGAGCGTCGCCGACTTCAGCGGCCTTGTCGCACAAGCGGTTCTGGTGCTCGTGCTCGGCTCGGTCGTCTCGCTCGCCGTCGGCTGGCGCTGGGCCTGGCGCCTCGGCTCCGAACGCCGCCGTGCCCTCGAAACCCGCCGCGAGTTCGAGGCCTGGCGCGACGCCACGCGCGAAATCCCGCCGGCCGAACGGATCGGCGCCGGGCGAGGCCGCCGATGAGCGCCCTGGCGGCCGCAGCCACCGAGAGCGGCCCCGACCCGTCGACGGTCGTGCTGGTGATCGCCTTCGTGGTGTTCATCGTCGCGGTGCGAATAGTGCGGCGGATCGTCGGCTTCGTCGTGAAGACCGCCGCGTCGGCCGCCGCGCTCGCCGGCGTCGTCATGGCGGTCGGCGGCCTCGGCGGACTGACGACGCTGGCCGTGCTCGCGCTCCAGTAGGCCGCCCTCGCTTCTCCTTGCCACACCACGATTCCCGGGCGGCCGGGAACCCGGTCCCGCACCCGGCGGGCACCGGGTTTTCTTTTCGGCGAAGGAATCCGCTCGACCAGCTCGCCGCCGCGCAGAGCCGTTCGGCGAGACCCGCGATCTCAGGCCGGCAGTCTTCGCGCCGGTGCCCGCTCCGCCGGCGCGCGATGATTTGCCGCGGCGTTCAGCCGGCCAGCTGCTTCTTCACCTCCGCCGCCACCCGGCCACCCTCCGCGCGCCCCGCGACCTTCGGCTGTACCGCCTTCATCACCGCGCCCATCCCCGCCATCCCGGACGCCCCGGTGCTCGCCACGGCGTCCGTCACCAGGGCCGCGAGCTCCTCGTCCGAGAGCTGCGCCGGCAGGTAGCCCGTGAGGATCTCCGCCTCGGCGCGTTCGCGGTCGGCCGATTCGGCGCGGCCGGCGCCGGCGAACGCTTCGGCGGCGTCGCGGCGCTTTTTCACCTCGCGGGTGATGATCTTCCGCACCTCGTCGTCGGAGAGCTCGCGGTGGGTGTCGCCCGAGGTTTCCTCGTAGCCGATGGCCGAGAGGGTGAGGCGCAGGGTCGCGGAGCGGAGCTGGTCGCGCGCCTTGATGGCGGTGGTGAGGTCGTCGTGGAGGGTCTGCTTGAGCGTGGTCATCCCCCGATCCTGGCACCACCGCCGCGGCGACGCGCGGGTCTTCTAGACTCGACCGTGATGTCCAACCAGTACGAATCGCTTCCGGAGGTGCGGTGATGAGGCTCGTTTTCGCCGGTACCCCCGAACCCGCGGTGCCCTCGCTGCGCGCTCTGCTCGAATCCGGCCGCCACGAGGTCGTCGCGGTGGTGACGCGGCCCGACGCCCAGGCGGGGCGCGGCCGCCACGTCGTGCGCTCGCCCGTCGGGGCGCTCGCCGACGAGCACGGCATCGAGGTGCTCACGCCCGCGCGCGCCGGGGACCCCGCGTTCCTCGCGCGCCTCACGGAGCTGGCACCCGAGGCGTGCCCCGTCGTCGCGTACGGGGCGCTGCTGCCGCAGTCCGCGCTCGACATCCCGGTCCACGGCTGGGTGAACCTGCACTTCTCGCTGTTGCCCGCCTGGCGCGGCGCCGCGCCGGTGCAGTCGGCGATCCGCGCGGGTGACGAGATCACGGGGGCCAGCACGTTCCGCATCGTGAAGGAGCTCGACGCCGGGCCCGTGTTCGGCGTCGTCACCGAGAAGATCGGCCCGGCGGACACCTCGGGCGCGCTGCTGGGCCGGCTCGCCGAGTCGGGTGCGCACCTGCTGCTGTCCACCATGGACGGCATCGAGGACGGCACCCTGCGGGCCGCCGAGCAGCCGGCCGAAGGCATGTCCTACGCGCCGAAGGTGACGGTCGAAGACGCTCGCGTATCGTTCGCGGACCCGGCCGCTGCCGTCGACCGGCAGATCCGCGCGGTGACGCCGGAGCCGGGCGCGTGGGCGGAGTTCCGCGGCGAGCGCTTCAAGCTGGGGCCCGTCACCGTGGTCGACGAACCGGGCCCGCCGCCGGGCGAGCTCGTGGTCGAGCGCAAGCGGGTGCTCGTGGGCACGGCGACGAAACCGGTGCGGCTGGGCGAGGTCCAGGCATCGGGCAAGAAACGGATGGCGGCCACCGACTGGGCGCGCGGTACACGGATCGAAGAGGGAGAGCGCCTGCGGTGAACGAGCGTGGGGAACGGCGGCCGTCGAGGCCGCAGCGGGGCCGGCCGGCCCCGCGCAAAGAGGGACCGCGCCGTCCGCCGGAGGTCGATCTGGCCCGCCAGGTCGCGTTCGACGTGCTGCGCGCGGTGCGCGAGAAGGACGCGTACGCGAACCTCGTGCTGCCGCAGCTGCTTCGCGAACGGCGCATCACCGGCCGCGACGCGGCGCTGGCCACCGAGCTCACCTACGGCGCTTCGCGCGCCCAGGGCCTGCTCGACGCCGTGATCGGCGCCTGCGCCGAGCGGCCGATCGAGAAGACGGACCCGGTGGTGCTCGACGCGCTGCGCCTCGGCGTTTACCAGCTGCTGCGCACGCGCATCCCGGAGCACGCGGCCGTCGGGTCCACTGTGGACCTCGTACGCGCCGAAGCCGGTTCGTGGGCAACGGGGTTCGCCAACGCGATCCTGCGTTCGGTGTCCGCGAAGGACGAACAGACCTGGCTCGACGAGCTGGTGCCCGACGAGGCGACCGACCCGATCGGCGCGTACGCGATGCGCACGGCGCACCCGCGCTGGGTCGCGCGCTCCTTCGCGGAAGCGCTGGGCGACAAGGGCGCGGAGCTGAAGGCCGCGCTCGAAGCCGACGACGCCCGTCCCGAGGTGCACCTGGTCGCGCGCCCCGGTGAGATCAGCGCCGACGAGCTGGCCGCCATCACGGGCGGCGACGTCGCCCCGTACTCGCCCTACGGCGTGCGGCTGCCCGCCGGTGCCGGTGACCCGGCCGACGCCGAGCCGGTGCGCGAACGCCTCGCCGCCGTGCAGGACGAGGGCAGCCAGCTGTGCGCCATCGCCGCCACGAAGGTGCCGCTCGAAGGGGCCGACGAACGCTGGCTCGATCTGTGCGCCGGTCCCGGCGGCAAGGCCGCGCTGCTCGGCGCGCTCGCGGCGATCAGCGGCGCCCGCGTGGACGCCGTCGAGAAGGCGCCCCACCGCGCCAAGCTCGTGGAGAACGCCACGCGCGGCCTGCCCGTCACGGTGCACGTCGCCGACGGCCGCGAGTCCGGGCTGGAGCCGGGCTTCGACCGGGTGCTCGTCGACGCGCCGTGCAGCGGTCTCGGCGCGCTGCGGCG
The DNA here is from genome assembly GCF_040678995.1 of Amycolatopsis sp. NPDC049253. Classification (NCBI taxonomy): domain Bacteria; kingdom Bacillati; phylum Actinomycetota; class Actinomycetes; order Pseudonocardiales; family Pseudonocardiaceae; genus Amycolatopsis; species Amycolatopsis sp. NPDC049253. The sequence continues at coordinate 434,831 of NZ_JBFAQX010000003.1, forward strand.
ACGGCCGGAAGCGCGCTGGCGCCGCAAGCCCAGCGACGTCTCCGACCTGACGAAGCTGCAGGGCGAGCTGCTCACGGCCGCGCTGGACCTGGTCCGGCCGGGCGGCGTGGTCACCTACGTCGTGTGCTCGCCGCACCTCGCCGAGACCGAGGGCGTGGTGGGCGAGATCGCCCGCCGCACCAAGGCGGAGGTTCTCGACGCGCGCGAGTTCTTCCCGGGTGTGCCGCAGCTGGGCGACGGTCCGTACGTGCAGCTGTGGCCCCACCGCCACGGCACCGACGCGATGTTCTGCGCCACCCTGCGCAAACCGTGAGGGACCTCGGTCTGGTCGCGAGCTCGTGCGGGGGGCTGGACACCCGGTTCACCGCCGAGCTCGCCCGCCCGGCCGCCACACGCGGCTGGCGGCTCGCGGTCACGCTGACGCCCGTCGCCCACCGCTGGCTGGAGGCGACGGGCGGGCTGACCGAGCTGGCCGCCACCACCGACCTGCCGGTGCGCAGCGTCTCGCGCCTGCCCGGCGAGCCGCGCCCGCACCCGGACCCGTCGGTGTTCCTCTTCGCCCCCGCGTCGGCCAACTCCGTGGCCAAGCTCGCCCTGGGCATCGCCGACAACCAGGCCCTGACCCTGCTCGGCGACGTCCTCGGCGCGCCCGGGATCACGATCGTGGTGGCGTACCAGATCCAGGACACGCGGGTGCACCACCCGGCCTGGCAGCGGCACCTGGACACGCTGAAGTCCGCGGGCGTCCGCCTCCACCGCCTCGACCCCCGGCGGCCCTGGTCGGAAGTCCTGGACCTGCTGCCCGGCGCGTAACCCCAATGTGGCGCTGGGTGCGCTCAACGCACCGAACGCCACATTGGGGCGCTGGGCAGGTCAGCGCAGGTGCAGAGCGCGCTTCAGCGTCGAGAACACGTCGGTCTGGTTGGTCAGCCCGACGATGTTCGCGGCCTGCGGCCCGTAGCCCGCGATGCGGACCTGGGTGCCGGTGTGCGACTGCGAGCCGCCCGGCTCGGCCGTGCCGTAGGCGATCGTCATGGTCGAGCCTTCGTTGGTGACCAGCGTCGCGGTCAGGCCCGGGGTGGCCGTGGGCTCCACGATCTGGCTGCTGTGGCCGTGGTCGGCCGTCACGAGCACGAGGGTGTCGCGGTGGCTGCGGGCGTACGCCAGGCCCGCGGCGATCGCGGAGTCGAAGTCGACCGTCTCGCCGATCTGGCCGCACGGGTCGGCCGCGTGGTCCTGCTTGTCGATGCTGGCGCCCTCGACCTGGAGGAAGAAGCCCTTGTCGCTGTGGCGATCGTCGAGCAGCTCGATCGCCTTGCGGGTCTGGTCGGCCAGCCTCGGCTGGGTCTTCGGCAGCGCCGGGTTCGGGGTGCAGCGCGCCGGCTGGGTGCCGCCGTGGACCGCGGCCGGGCCGGTCCAGTTCACCGGCATGTTGTTCGCCGCGAACAGCCCGAGGACCGGCTTGCCCTTCTTCGCCTTCGCCAGGTCGGCCGCGGTGCTGACGACGTTGTAGCCGGCCGCCTTCGCCTGGTCCAGCACGGTCTTGCCCTTGAACTTGCCCGCCGTCACCTTCTGGTCGAAGAAGGCCGCGCCGCCGCCGAGCAGGACGTCGGGGCGGGTCTGCACCAGCTGCTCGGAGATCGAGCCGGCGCCGCCGTTCTCCTTGGCGTTCCGCGCGCACTTGGCGGTCGTCTCGACCGGGCCCTTGCAGTCGCGGCTGACCACGTGGGAGCCGAGCACGGCCGGGGTCGCGTCCTGGACCTCCGCGGTGGTGACGTCACCGGTGCGCAGGCCGCCGCGCTGGGCCAGCTCGAGGATGGTCGGCACGGGGTTGCCGTACGCGTCGACCGAGATCGCGCCGTTGTAGGTCTTGGTGCCGGTGGCCCAGCCGGTGCCCGACGCGGCCGAGTCGGTCACGTAGTTCGGCTTGGCGGGGTTGTTCTGCTCCACGGCGTACGTGGTGTAGTCGCCGGTCAGCGGCAGCTCGTCCATCGCGAGCCGCCCGGCGGCGCCGCGCTCGTAGTTGCGCGCCGCCGTGATCTCCGACTGGCCCATGCCGTCGCCGATGAACAGGATCACGTTGCGCGCGGTGCCGCCCTGGATCGCGTTGCGGACGTCCTGTGTGCGGTCACCCGTGGAGGCGGTGCGCGACGTCGCGGTGTCCGAAGTCGCGAGGGCGACCGGGGCCGCGGCGATCAGCGCGGCGCCGAGCGCGCCCGCGGTCAGCCACTTGCGGCGGCCGGCGAAGAGCGTTCTCATGTAGTTTCTCCTCGGATGGGGATTAATCCGGAAACTCCGGCTCGGGCTATTAGTCAGGGTGCATGTGTTCCGCGCGCATCATCCGGATGATCATCAGATGTCCGAAAGGAGAACACCGGGGCGCCGCAGCCGGTTCACGACGGTTAACCGGGCCGACCTAGACTCGGGGCGTGGCCGATCGACCCCTCATCGCACCCAGCATCCTGTCCGCGGACTTCGCCCGGCTCGGCGAGGAGATCGCGGCGATCGCGCACCCGGGGGAGACCCGCGCCGACTGGGTCCACGTGGACGTGATGGACGCGCACTTCGTGCCGAACCTGACGCTCGGGCTGCCGGTGGTCGAGGCGCTGCTGAAGTCCACCGACGTGCCGCTCGACTGCCACCTGATGATCGACGACCCGGACCGCTGGGCGATCGGGTACGCCGAGGCCGGCGCCTACAACGTCACGGTGCACGTGGAAGCGGCGAACGACCCGGTGAAGCTCGCGAAGGACCTGCGCGCGGCCGGGGCGAAGGCCGGCTTGTCGGTGAAGCCCGGCACCCCGCTCGAGCCCTACCTCGAGACCCTCAAGCACTACGACACGCTGCTCGTGATGTCCGTCGAGCCCGGGTTCGGCGGCCAGTCGTTCATCCCCGACGTGCTGGAGAAGGTGCGCACCGCGCGCCGCCTCGTCGACACCGGCCACCTCAAGCTCGTGGTCGAGATCGACGGCGGCATCAACGCCGAGACCATCGAACAGGCCGCCGAAGCCGGCGTCGACTGCTTCGTCGCCGGATCCGCCGTCTACGGTGCGGACAACCCGGGGCTGGCGGTCGCGGCGCTGCGTGAACAGGCCGCGCGTCACCGCGCGAACTGACCCCGCGCCCGGGGAAGCACCGGGGTGCGGGCGGGTGTTGGATGGAGGGATCACCGGGTTCGGACGGTGACGGCGGCGAGGAGGCAGCAGCAGTGTTCACCGGGATTGTCGAGGAGATCGGCGAGGTCACCGCGGTAGAGCAGGGCACGAACATGGCGCGGCTCACGGTGCGTGGCCCCCTGGTCACGTCCGACGCGAACCACGGCGACTCGATCGCCGTCAGCGGGGTGTGCCTGACGGTCGTGGACGTCTCGAATGGTGGGTTCACCGTCGATGTGGTGAACGAGACACTCGCGCGCTCCAGCCTCGCCAAGGTCGCCGTGGGTGACGCCGTGAACCTCGAGCGCGCCACCCCGGCGGGCGGGCGGCTCGGCGGGCACATCATGCAGGGCCACGTCGACGGCACGGGTGTCTTCCTGTCCCGCGACGACACGGGCGTGACCACGTTCGCCCTGCCCACGGGCCTGGCGAAGTACGTCGTCGAGAAGGGCTCGATCGCCGTCGACGGTGTGTCACTCACCGTGGCGTCGGTCACCGCCGAGCAGTTTTCCGTGGCGCTGATCCCCACCACGCTCGAGGCCACGACGCTGGGCCGGCGTGAGGCGGGCGACCTCGTGAACCTCGAAGTGGACGTCGTCGCGAAGTACGTCGAGAAGCTCGCCACCCCACATCTGGCCGCGAGCGCGCACAATGTCTGACGTTCGGTCCGACGGTACGAAGGAGCAGCCGTGAGCGAGACGAAGGCGGCCGAGCCGCGGACGGGCTGGACGCCCTGCGGTGCCGGCGCGGTGTTCGACGCGGACGCCATCGAGGCGGCGGTCGCGGACATCGCGGCGGGCAAAGCCGTGGTGGTGGTCGACGACGAGGATCGGGAGAACGAGGGCGACCTGATCTTCGCGGCGGAGAAGGCGACGCCGGAGTTGCTGGCGTTCATGGTCCGCTACACCTCGGGGTATGTGTGTGTCGCGTTGACCGAGGCCGAAGCGGATCGGCTGGATCTGCCGCCGATGTACCACACGAACCAGGATGTGCGCGGGACCGCGTACAGCGTGACGGTCGACGCGGCCGAGGGGATCACGACCGGGATTTCGGCGGCGGACCGGGCGCACACGATGCGGTTGCTGGCGGATCCGGCCGCGTCGGCGAAGGATTTCCGCCGGCCTGGGCACGTGGTGCCGTTGCGGGCGAAGGAGGGTGGCGTGTTGCGCCGCCCCGGTCACACCGAGGCCGCTGTCGACCTGGCTCGCATGGCCGGGCTCAACCCTGCCGGCGTGCTGTGCGAGATCGTGTCGCAGAAGGACGAGGGCGACATGGCGCGGCGCGACGAGCTGGAGGTTTTCGCCGCGGACCACGACCTGCGGGTGATTACGATCGCCGATCTGATCGCGTACCGCCGCCGGACCGAGAAGCAGGTCGAGCGGGTTGCCGAGGCCCGGATCCCGCTGGCGGCGGGCACGTTCCGCGCGGTGGGGTACGACAGCCTGCTGGACGGGATCGAGCACATCGCGTTCGTCTACGGCGAGATCGGTGACGGCGAGGACATCCTCGTGCGGGTGCACTCGGAATGCCTGACCGGCGACGTGTTCGGGTCCCTGCGCTGCGACTGCGGCCCCCAGCTCGAAGCCGCGCTGCAGGCCGTGGCCGACGAAGGCCGCGGCGTCGTCCTCTACATCCGCGGCCACGAGGGCCGCGGTATCGGGCTGCTGCACAAGCTGCAGGCCTACCAGCTGCAGGACGCCGGCGCGGACACCGTGGACGCGAACCTCGCGCTCGGCGTCCCGGCCGACGCCCGCGACTACGGCACCGGCGCGCAGATCCTGTGCGACCTGGGCGTGCGGTCGATGCGGCTGCTCACGAACAACCCGGCCAAGCGCGTCGGTCTCGAGGGGTACGGCCTGCGGGTCACCGGCCGCGTGCCGCTGCCCATCTCGCCCAACCCCGAGAACCTGCGGTACCTGCGCACCAAGCGCGACCGCATGGGGCACGACCTCGCGCAGCTGGAGCACTACGAACAGGTGGGTGCCGCCGACCAGGCGGAGAAGGGGACAGCACCCGATGAGCGGTGAGGGACGGCCCGAGTTCGAGCTCGACCTGAGCGACTGCAAGGCGCTGAAGCTCGGCATCGTGGCCACGCGGTGGAACGCGAACATCACCGACACGCTCCTGGAGCGTGCGCTGGCCGCCGCGAAGGCGGCCGAGCTGGAGGAGGAGCCGACCGTCGTGCACGTCGCCGGCGCCGTCGAGCTGCCGGTGGTCGCGCAGGCGCTGGCCCGCCACCACGACGCGGTCGTGGCGCTCGGCGTGGTGATCCGCGGCGAGACCCCGCACTTCGACTACGTGTGCGACTCGGTCACGGCCGGCCTCACGCGCGTGGCGCTCGACGAGAGCACCCCGGTCGGCAACGGCGTGCTGACGGTCAACGACGAGCAGCAGGCGCTCGACCGCTCGGGCCTGCCGGGTTCGAAGGAAGACAAGGGCTACGAGGCCACGGTCGCGGCGCTCGACACCGCCCACGTGCTGCGCGGCTTGCGCCAGCCGTGGACCGAGCGGGGATTCGTGTGAGCCCGGCCGTGAGCGAGCAGCAGGAGACCACGCTCGTCATCCGCCCCCGGCGGGCGCTGGTGATGTGCAGCGTGCTGGCGGTGCTGCTGCTCGCCGTGTTCATCGTCGTGGCGATCCTGCTCCGCAACTCCCACACCGGCGTCGTGTTCGAGAAGTCGGACCAGGTCGCCATGATCGGCATCGGCGTGCTGCTGGCGCTGGGCACGATGCTGTTCGCCAACGCCCGCGTGCGCGCGGACGCGACCGGCATCGAGGTCCGCAACGTGATCACGACCCGCCGGTTCCTGTGGAGCGACGTGCTGTCGGTCAGCTTCCCCGACGGCGCTTCGTGGGCGCGGCTGGAGCTGCCCGAGGACGAGTACTTCTCCGTGATGGCCGTGCAGGCCGTGGACCGCGACCGCGCGGTCGCCGCGGTGCGCGCGCTGCGCAAGCTGCACAGGGCGGCCACGGGTTCCTGATCGTTTCCATGGGAAAGCCGCCCGGACGACCGTGCTCCCGGGCGGCTTTCCCGTGGGTGCGTCAGAAATCCAGGTCGACGACGATCGGCGCGTGATCCGACGGGCCCTTGCCCTTGCGCGCTTCACGGTCCACATAGGAATCGCGCACGGCCGACGTGAACGGCTTGCTGCCGTACACGAGGTCGATGCGCATACCGCGGTTGTTGGGGAAGTTCCCGGCGCGGTAGTCCCAGTACGTGAACGGGTGGTCGTACTTCAGCGGGCGCGGGAACACGTCCGCCAGCCCGAGGTCGCGCAGGCGGGCGAGCGCCGCTCGTTCGGGTTCGGTGACATGGGTGGAGCCGTCGAACAGCGAGCGGTCCCACACGTCGGCGTCGGTGGGGGCGACGTTGAAGTCGCCGAGCACGGCGAACGGTGTCCCGGGCAGTTCTGCCAGCTCTTCCTCGACGGTCGTACGCAAGGCTTCGAGCCATTCGAGTTTGTACGCGTAGTGCGGGTTGTCGGGCTCCCGGCCGTTGGGCACATACACCGACCACACCCGCGCGCCGCCGCAGGTGGCGCCGACGGCGCGCGCCTCCGACGCGCCTTCGAACTGCGGCTCACCCGTGAGGCCGCGGACCACGTCGGTGATGCCGACCCGCGAGACGATCGCGACGCCGTTCCACCGGCCGAGCCCGTAGGCGGCGACCTCGTAGCCGAGCGCCCGCACCGGTTCGAGCGGGAAGGCGTCGGTGGTGTTCTTCAGCTCCTGCAGGCACAGGACGTCGGGTGCCGAATGCTCCAGCCAGTCGAGCACGCGCGGCAGCCGCGGCACGATCGAGTTGACGTTCCACGTCGCGATCCTCACGACCGCCAGGATAGGGGTGCGTGGCCCGGGGCACCCGGCCACGCACCCCCGCTCGGGTGGACCGAACGGCCCGGATCAGACGCCCGCGGTGCTGCGGATCCACGAGCGGCTGGTGGCGACGCTCGCGTAGTTGTTGGTGCCGCGGGTGTTCGTGCCGCTCTGGTTCTGCACGGTCGACGCGACGCCGACCTGCACACCGTTCGAGACCTCGGGCCCGCCCGAGTCGCCCTTCCAGGCCGAGCCGTTGATCCCGACGCTCTGGATCGCGCGCCCGCCGTACGCGTCGGTGGAGCGGCCCGTGACCTGCACGTTCGCGACCTTCAACGCCGACGCCGGCGGGCCGGTCGGGGTTGTGCGGCCCCAGCCGTAGAGCTGGTTGGTGCTGCCGGTGGCCGGGTCGGCGCTGCCGAGGGTGATCGGCGTGGCGGAGGTGGCCTGGGCGAGGTGCAGCAGGGCGATGTCGCCGTTGGGCGACTCCTCCTCGCGGTCGACGGCGATCTTGGTGCCGCCGAAGAGCGTGTTGGTGCCGACGCGCACGTACATGCCGCTGCCGTCTTCGTCGAGGCAGTGCACGGCCGTCATCACCCAGCGCGACGCGATGACCGTGCCGGAGCAGTTGAAGCCCTGGAAGTCGCGGCCCGGGGTGTTGACGTAGACCTGGGCGCCCCAGCTGACGGCGGGCGCGGTGCCGCCGCCCACGATGTTCGTCTGCGCGGTGGCGGCGGTGCCGCCGGCCAGGGTGCACGCGACCGCGACGGCGGTGACGGCGCCGGCGATTCGGGTTCTGCTCACGGGATGTTCCTCTCGGCGGGGACCGGAAGAGCCGGGTTTCGGCTGGAACGGACGGTAATCATCGCGTCACCCGGCCGGGAACCGACGAACGTCGCTTCTGCCCGGATCACCCGACTTCCGTCGGGTCGGGGCACTAGCCGAGTGGTGAACGGGCCGCTCACACCGGGGGCCCGCAAAGTTGTCGGGGCCGCGCCATAGGCTTGGGAGGTGGCTGACCCGACCACCTACCGTCCCTCGCCGGGGAGCATCCCGGATGCCCCTGGCGTGTACAAGTTCCGCGACGCCGCCAAGCGGGTCATCTACGTCGGCAAGGCCAAGAGCCTGCGCAGCAGGCTGAACTCCTACTTCGCCGACCTCATGGGCCTGCACCCGCGCACGCGCCAGATGGTCACCACGGCCGCGAGCGTCGAGTGGACCGTGGTCACCACCGAGGTCGAGGCGCTGCAGCTCGAGTACAACTGGATCAAGGAGTTCGACCCGCGGTTCAACGTCCGCTACCGCGACGACAAGAGCTACCCGGTGCTCGCGGTGACGTTGAACGAGGAGTTCCCGCGCCTGCACGTCTACCGCGGGGCGCGCAAGAAGGGCGTGCGCTACTTCGGGCCGTACTCCCACGCGTGGGCGATCCGCGAGACGCTCGACCTGCTGCTGCGCGTCTTCCCGGCACGCACGTGCTCGGCGGGCGTGTTCCGCCGCCACGGCCAGATCGGGCGCCCGTGCCTGCTGGGCTACATCGACAAGTGCTCGGCGCCGTGCGTGGGGCGGGTCAGCGCCGACGAGCACCGCGGGATCGTCGAGGACTTCTGCGACTTCCTCGCCGGCCGCACCGACGCGATGATCCGGCGCCTCGAACAGGAAATGTCGGCCGCGTCGGAGGAGCTGGAGTTCGAACGCGCCGCGCGGCTGCGTGACGACCTCGGCGCCCTTCGCCGCGCGATGGAGAAGCAGGCGGTCGTGTTCGGCGACGGCACCGACGCCGACGTGGTCGCCTTCGCCCACGACGAGCTGGAAGCCGCCGTGCAGGTTTTCCACGTGCGCGGCGGGCGCGTGCGCGGGCAGCGCGGCTGGGTCATCGACAAGGCCGAGGAAATGGCCGTGCCGGACCTCGTCGACCAGTTCATCACGCAGTTCTACGGCGAGGAGTCCGACCGCGCGGCGCGCGACGGTGTCGACAGCGGCCCGGTCGTGCCGCGCGAGGTGCTCGTGCCCGAGCTGCCCGCCGACGCGGAAGCGCTGGGGGAGTGGCTCTCGGGGATGCGCGGCTCGCGGGTGCGCGTGCGCGTGGCCCAGCGCGGCGACAAGAAGGTGCTCGCCGAGACGGTGGAGCGCAACGCGGCCGAAGCGTTCACCCAGCACAAGCTGCGCCGCGCCGGCGACCTCACGGCGCGGTCGGCCGCGTTGCAGGAGCTGCAGGACTTCCTCGCGCTCGACAGCGCGCCGCTGCGCATCGAGTGCATCGACATCAGCCACATCCAGGGCAGCGACGTGGTCGCATCGCTCGTGGTCTTCGAAGACGGTCTCGCGCGCAAGTCCGAGTACCGCCGTTTCGCGTTGCGCGAGGCCGCGGAAGAGGGCGACGTCGCGTCGATCGCGGAGGTCGTGCGCCGCCGGTTCCACCGCTACCTCAAGGAAACCGCCGAGGACGGCCCGGCCGAGACCGGCGAGGGCAGCGGCGAACCGAACGACGAGGCGATCGAACCCGCCCGCGCGGGCATCGACCCGGACACGGGCCGGCCGCGCAAGTTCGCGTACCCGCCCAACCTGCTCGTGGTCGACGGCGCGGGCCCGCAGGCGACGGCGGCGGCCGACGTGCTGGCGGAGCTGGGGATCACCGACATCGCGGTGGTGGGGCTCGCGAAGCGGCTGGAGGAGGTCTGGCTGCCGGCCGACCCCGACCCGGTGATCCTGCCGCGCACGTCCGAAGCGCTGTACCTGTTGCAGCGCCTGCGTGACGAGGCCCACCGCTTCGCCATCCGCTACCACCGCGAGAAGCGGTCCAAGCGGCTGTCGGCGTCCGAATTGGACAGTGTGCCCGGGCTGGGGCAGGCTCGGCGCACCGCGCTGATCAAGCACTTCGGCTCGGTGAAGAAGCTCAAGCAAGCCAGGGTCGAGGAGATCGAGGCGGTGCCCGGCTTCGGCAGGCGCACCGCGGAGGCCGTGGTGGCGGCACTGGCCGGGGAGACCGGTGCCCGCTCGGGAGGGGACAAGGGGTCGTGATCGGGGAAGGAACCATCGTGAGTGCGCAAGAGGACAACCGGGGAACCGGGATGGAGGTCGCCGTCGTCAGCGGCCTCTCGGGAGCGGGCCGCTCCACGGCGGCGAAGTGCCTGGAGGACCTGGGCTGGTTCGTCGTGGACAACCTGCCGCCGGAGCTCATCGCCACCATGGTCGAGCTCGGCGCGCAGGCGCGCGGCGCGATCACCAAGGTGGCCGTGGTGATGGACGTGCGTTCGCGCGCGTTCACCGACGACCTGGCCTCGGTGATCAAGGACCTCGACGCGCGCGGGTACAAGCCGCGCGTGCTGTTCCTGGAGGCCACCGACGCGGTGCTGGTGCGCCGCTTCGAGGCGGTCCGCCGCGGGCATCCGATGCAGGGCGACGGCCGGCTCGCCGACGGCATCACCGCCGAGCGCAAGCTGCTCGCACCGCTGCGCGAGGAAGCCGACCTGGTGCTCGACACGTCGGCGCTGTCGGTCCACGACTTGCGGGCGAAGATCGAGGACGCCTTCGGTTCCGAGGCGAGCACGCAGACGCGCGTGACCGTGCTGTCGTTCGGCTACAAGTACGGCCTGCCGATGGACTCCGACCTGGTGATGGACGTGCGGTTCCTGCCGAACCCGTTCTGGATCCCGGAGCTGCGCGACCACACGGGTCTCGACGGCGAGGTCCGCAACTACGTGCTGTCGCAGGAAGGCGCGGAGGAGTTCCTCGACCGCTACCACCAGCTGCTGCGGCTCATCGGCGCCGGCTACAAGCGCGAGGGCAAGCGGTACCTCACGCTCGCCGTCGGCTGCACGGGCGGGAAGCACCGCAGCGTCGCGATCTCGGAGGAGCTCGCGCACCGACTGTCCAAGGAGGACGGAATGGCCGTGAAGGTGGTGCACCGCGACCTTGGCCGTGAGTGACGTACGCGCGGTCGCACTCGGCGGCGGACACGGCCTGCACGCGACGCTCACCGCGTTGCGGCGGGTCACCCGGGAAGTCACGGCGGTGGTCACCGTCGCCGACGACGGGGGCTCGTCCGGGCGGCTGCGGCGTGAGCTGGGCCTCCTGCCGCCGGGCGACCTGCGGCAGGCCTTCGCGGCGTTCGCGGCCGAGGACGGCGGCACGCTGTGGGCCGAGGTCTTCCAGCACCGCTTCGGCGGCGACGGTGCCTTGGCCGGCCACGCGGTGGGCAACCTCCTGCTGGCCGGCCTGTTCGAGGTGCTCGGCGACCCCGTGGCGGCGCTGGACGAAGCGAGCCGCCTGACGGGGATTTCCGGACGGGTGCTGCCGATGTCGCCGGAGCCGCTGGAGATCGAGGCCGAGGTGAGCGGTCTCGACAGCGAAGACCCGGGCGCCGTCCGGCGGATCCGCGGGCAGGTCGCGGTCGCGAGCACACCCGGCCAGGTGCACCGCATCAGCCTGCACCCGGTCGGTCGCCAGGCGCGGCCGCCGCAGGCCTGTCCGGAGGCCGTCGAGGCCGTGCTCGGCGCCGATGTGGTGTTCCTCGGGCCCGGCTCGTGGTTCACCAGTGTGCTGCCGCACGTGCTCGTGCCGGATCTGTACGACGCGCTCGTGCGCACGAAGGCCACCAAGGTGGTGGTCCTCAACCTTGTCCCCCAGCCGGGGGAAACTGCCGGGTTCTCCCCGGAGCGGCATCTGGACGTACTCTTCGAACACGCCCCCGCGCTGCGGGTCGACGCCGTGATCGCGGACCGCGATTCCGTGCCGGACCCGGCAAGTCTGCGCCGGGCGGCGCAGCGGCTGGGTGGTCGCGCCCACCTGGGGGCGGTGGCCGACCCGGTCGTGGAGGGACGGCATGATCCTGATGCGCTCGCCCGGTGCATGCGAGAGGCTCTCGGCCTCGATGGGGGACACAGCGGGCACCGTGGCTGACGGCGGGCGCGCAGCGGAAGGCAGGAGGGGCAGTACATGGCGATGACCGCCGCGGTGAAGGACGAACTGAGCAGGCTCGAGATCACGAAGATCGGGCCACGCCGGGCGGAGGTCGCGTCACTGCTTCGCTTCGCCGGCGGGCTGCACATCGTGGCCGGCCGGGTGGTGGTGGAGGCCGAGCTCGACACGGGTTCCGTGGCCCGCCGGCTGCGCAAGGAGATCCACGAGCTCTACGGGCACCAGTCCGACGTGCACGTGATCACCGCCAGCGGCGGCCTGCGCAAGGGCACGCGGTACGTCGTGCGCGTGGTGAAGGACGGCGAAGGCCTCGCCCGCCAGACCGGGCTGATCGACCAGCGCGGCCGGCCGGTGCGCGGCCTGCCCGCGGCCGTGGTGTCCGGTGGGGTCGCCGACGCGGAAGCCGCGTGGCGCGGCGCGTTCCTCGCCCACGGTTCGCTGACGGAACCCGGCCGCTCGTCGTCGCTGGAAGTCACGTGCCCGGGCCCGGAAGCGGCGCTGGCTCTCGTCGGCGCGGCCCGGCGCATGGGCATCCAGGCGAAGTCGCGCGAGGTCCGCGGCGCCGACCGCGTGGTCGTGCGTGACGGGGACGCCATCGGCGCGCTGCTGACGCGCCTCGGCGCCCACGCGAGCGTGCTGCAGTGGGAGGAACGGCGGATGCGCCGCGAGGTCCGCGCCACCGCCAACCGCCTCGCCAACTTCGACGACGCCAACCTCCGCCGTTCGGCCCGCGCGGCCGTCGCGGCGGCCGCCCGCGTCGAACGCGCCCTCGACATCCTCGGCGACACCGCCCCGGACCACCTCCTGGCGGCCGGCAAGCTGCGGCTGTCCAACCGGCAGGCGTCGCTGGAGGAGCTCGGCCAGCTGTCCGACCCGCAGATGACGAAGGACGCGGTCGCCGGCCGCATCCGGCGTCTGCTCGCGATGGCGGACAAGCGGGCGAAGGACCTGAACATCCCGGACACGGAGTCCGCGGTGACGCCGGAGATGCTGGAGGACGAGGAGGCCTGAGCGGTCAGGCTTTTCTCGGTGGTGTTCGAGGGGCCGGCAGTTTCAGCTCGGTGACGAGCGCGCGCAGCCACGGCCGCGCGATCGCCGGTTCCTTCACGAGCTCGCGCACCATCCGGTCCCGCACGGCGGGCGTGCGGCCGGCCGCCACCACGGCCAGGGCTTCCGCCAGGGCGCCGCGCGTCAGCTTGTCGTGCTGGGGCGCGCGGACGCCGTCGGCGGTCCACTTCTCGCGCGAGAACGAGCGGGTGAGCTTCGGCTGATCATCGCCGAAGTAGCTCCAGACCCGTGCGTCGAGTGAGACGTTGCGGATGGCGCTCGCCGGCAGGTCGGTGGTCCAGTCCGCGTGCTGCTGCCAGCGCCAGGCCTTCGGGCTCGACTCTTCGCGCATCGTGATGCCCAGGAACCGCACTCGCCGCCGCACCTCGACCCACGCGACGCCGTCGTCGGCGGCCCAGTAGCGCAGCAGGTTCAGGAGCGTCCCGAACGTGCCGCCGGTCCACACGAGGTCCGTGAACACCACCGGCCGCCCGCCGCCCGCGAGGTTCGCGGGGGAGAGGCCCGCGTCGGCGAGGTTCGCGCGCAGCTGCGTGGTTTCGCCGGGCGCGAGCGGCCCCAGCCGCGGGTTGCCCACCATCCCCAGCGACAACGGCAGCAACCGCAGCCGGCTTCGGTCGGTGAGCGCGCCGCTGAGCAGGTCGTACACGCTGTCACCGGACCGGCCGACGAAGTGGAGGTCCCCGTCTTCGCTGCGCGCCAGCACCTTCGCCGCACACGCCGTGAGCTCGTCCAGGAACCACAACACGGGCGCGCCGGCCGGCAGCTCCCCGAGCTGGTCCGGGCGCACGAGATCCCAGCGATACGGGCGATTCGGTTCGGTCACCCTTTCAGAACACCATGCGGCGCAACCGAATTCGCCCGCGAAAACGGGTTGCGAGTCGACAGTGGACTGCGGGATCATCCCGCCTGTGTCGCTGTACGACTACTCTCCGGCCGGCTTGACGTGGGCCGAGGTCGACCCCGCCACGCACCGGTTCGACGCCGAAGTGGCGACCGGGATCATCGCGTCGGTTCCGTGGGCGGCGGGCGACGACTGGACCGAAGGCGTGCTGGCCGCGCCGGCCGAGCGGCTCGGTCCGTGGACCCGCGGCTGGGCGTGGGCTCGCGACGAAGGGGATTTCGGCGGCGGGCCGGTGACGTCGTGGTGCTTTGGCGTGCATTCCGTGACCACGCCGGCCGAAACGTCCGCGCGGGCGCTCGCCGCGCTGCGCGAATGGCGGGGCTGGCTGGTGCAGCTCGCCGACCTGTTCGCCGCGCACGCACTCCCGGCCGGTTCCGACGAAGAGCGGCTGGCCGCGTGGGAGCGGGTCGTGCCGGTGCTCGTCGACGAAGTCGTGGGCCGCACCGGCGCCGGGGACGCGTGGTACCGGCACTGTGCGCAGGTGCTGGAGTGGTTCCTGGCCTATCACGGGATCGCCGACGTGCGGCTCGTCGAAGAAGCCATCGGCGGCCGGTTCGAGAGCTGGTGCGCGCCGCCCGAAAGCGAGGTCACCGACCTCGCGCGGCGGGTCGCGGCCGCCGACCCGGGTGCGTGACGATCTGCGGACGTGGCTCACGGTCCGCTCCGGCGTCGCGTGGGACGAAGTTCCCGGCGTCACGCCGCGGACCGGGGTCCGTGACGGCGTGGTCGAGTTCGTCGACACCGTGGTGCGCCGTCGCGACGAGCGCCGGGCCGCGCGGCTGCTGACCGCGCTTGCGCGGGTGCGGGCCGACGCCGGCCGCCCCCTCACCTTCGAGCTCCTCGCCGGCTGGCAGGAGCTCGTGCTCGGCGAGCCGGCCGCGTTCCGCACCACCACCGCGTTCGCCAAAGGCGGCCGGGAACGCTACGGCCCCACCACTCCCGCGGAGTTCGACGCGCACCTCGCCGACGCCCACGGCACGGCTCCGTTGCCGGCACGCGTGGCGCGGGCGTATCTGGACGTCTGCTTCTTCCACCCGTTCCCCGACGGCAACGGGCGCGCGGCCCTGCTCGCCGCGTACCACCTACTGACCGGCGACGGCGTGACTCTCGACCGGACCGGGCCGCTGTTCGTGATCAGCCGCCGCGCGGACGACGCGGCCGCGGCGGCCGGGCTCGCCCGGCTCGTCGGCAAGCTCGCGGCGGGGTGACCAGCCCGGCGGGCCGAACACGTATCCCACCCGGTCCCGCCACGACGCAGCGCCACGAAGGTCGCGCAGGATCGAGCCGTACTCGTGGAAGCCGACCTTCAGCAGGTTGTAGGTCCCGATGTTGGTGGTCAGCCCGTAGGTCGGCCGCTTGCTCTCGGGGACGAAACTGCGGAAGAGCCGGTCCCAGACGATCAGGATCCCGCCGTAGTTCGCGTCGAGGTACTCGGCGTCGCTGCCGTGGTGGACGCGGTGGTGCGACGGGGTGTTGAAGACGTACTCGAACCACCGCGGCAGCTTCCGCACCTTCTCCGTGTGCACGAAGAACTGGTACACGAGGTCGATCGACAGGCCCGTGAGGATCATCCACGGCGGGATCCCGCACAGTGCGAGCACGGACCAGAACGGCAGCTGGAAGTACGGGGTCCACTTCTGCCGCAGGGCCGTCGAGAAGTTGTAGTGCTCGCTGGAGTGGTGCACCTGGTGCCCGGCCCACAGCAGCCGCACGCGGTGGCTCGCGCGGTGGTAGGCGTAGAACACGAGCTCCTGGCCCAGCAGCATGAGCACCCACGTCCACCAGTCGCGCGGGTCGAACTTCACCGGTGCCAGCTCGAAGAGTACGGCGAACACCACCAGCATCACGAGCCGGAACAGCGCGTTCACGCCGAGCGCGACCGTGCCCATCAGCATGCTCGTCCGGGTGTCGGCGGGGCTGTAGCCGACCATGTCGTCGTCGTGGCCGAGCACGTGCACCGCGACGATCTCGACGGCCACGAACAGCAGGAACACCGGAATCGCGTAGAGCACCGGGTCACGCAGGTGCGCCAGGAAGTCGGCCACGTCGTCTCCTCCCACGGAACTAACTGCAAGGTAACTTACCCAAGGGTCACTTACGGTAGGCTCAACCCCGTGACAGGGTCAAGGGCCGTCGGGACGAAGGGTGTGCCGCGCGGTGAGCGCGAGTCGCAGATCCTCGCGGCGGGCACCGAGGAGTTCGGGCGGGCGGGGTACGCGGGCGCGTCGATGGTGGAGATCGCGCGCCGCGTCGGCGTCACGAAACCCTTGCTGTACCAGTACTTCGGGTCGAAGGAAGGCCTGTACCTCGCGTGCCTGCACCGCGCGGGGGACCGGCTGACGGAAGGCGTGGCCGTGACCATGGCGGCCGGCGGCGACCCGGAGCGCATGCCGCTCGCGGTGCTGGCGGCGATCTTCGCGACGTTCGACCACGACCGCTACGCCTGGAAGCTCCTGCGCGACCCGACGGTGCCCGCGACGGGCGACATCGCCGCCGCGGCCGGCGACTACCGCGAACGCCTCGACGCGTTCGCCCTCGTCGGCGCCGGTCAGCTGCTGGGCTCGCGGGGGCTGTCCGACGCGCTCGACGTCGAGGCCCTCGCCCACGTCTGGACCGGCGTCGTGGACTCGCTGATCAGCTGGTGGATCGACCGTCCCGGCGAGACCGCCGCGGCGATGACCGACCGCTGCGCCCGCATGATGGCCGCGCTCTTCGGCTGGTGAAGTGTCCGCTGTGGACGCTGCGGTCAGTCGAAACGCCGGCGCGGCCGGGACGACCGGCGCCGCTCCGGTCGGCCCGGCCGCGGTCCGGGGTGTGCGCCGCCGGGGTAAGCGACGACGCTGGTGTGCGCCAGGGGTGACCGGCGCCGCTCCGGTCACCCCTGGCGCAGTCCTGGGGTCCGGCACGAGTGCGCGTCGCCGAGGGTCGCCGCGCCGGGGAACCCCTGCGGGACAGGGGATCCGGCGGCTGCGGTGCGGCCGGGATGGCGGAGCGGGAAGGTGCCGGGGATGGGGTCGGGGACTGGTCGAGGTTGATAGTTAGGAAACTTTCCTATCTATTGGAAGAAATGACACCATCCCGGACGGGGTGGTGTCAATACCGGACCGCTCGATCACCGTCCGTCAATCGCGGCAGCTCGCCGGTGCCGAGGGGCCGCACCGGGGATCAGTCGGCAGCCAGGCCAACTCTCCGCGGCGGCCCAGTTCCGCCACGGTCCGCTCGACGGCGTCCGTCGTCAGCGCGGGGATCACGATGAAGTGCTTCTCGAGAAGCGTTGTTCTCCGCACCGCAACGCGGCAAGCAGGGTGGCGAGTTCGCCGATCCGCGTCCAGCCCGGTGCCGTCCGGCACGTCCAGCGACCAGGCGGACGCACGCCGGGGCCGAGCCGGGGCAACCGGTCCAGGGCGCCGGCGCACGCGACCGACTCCCGGGTCACGTCCGGCACGAGGACGACATTCGGCTCGTCGCACGGCGGGCTGGTTCAGCCCGCGATGTCCGCCCGCGCGATCACCTTCGTGATTTTCGCCCGAACGAGCGATTCCTCCGGCACGGCGTTGCGCTTGCCGTACGCCTCGGCCTGGTCCGCGCCCATGTAGCGGCCGCCGAGCCGGGTCGCCCAGTCGAGCATCTCGTCGAGGTCGTGGTGCAGGGTCGCCTCGGCCGTGAACTGCACGTAGGAATACGGCGGCTTCTGGTCGTCGACGGCCAGCGACAGCCGCGGCTCGCGGCGCAGCGCCTTGCCCTTCAGCGTGTCCGTGCCCGTGGTGAACACGATTTCGTCACCGTCGGGGCCCTCGTTCAGCAGAAACCAGATCGGCGTGACGACCGGGGCGCCGTTGGCGCGCACGATTCCCAGCATCCCCGTCCGCGTGCCTTCGGTCGCGAACGCCCACCACTCGTCCCTGCTCATCTCACGCATGTGGGTCACGCTAGCCGTCCGCGTGTGCGGGCGCCTGAGCAGGCCGACTAGCCTGGCCTGCTGTGCGAGACGACGACATGGGGTTCGCGGGCCTGGCCGACGAGGGGCTGACCCGCCGGCTGAAGGCACTCGCGTGCACCGCGCCGCTGCATGACCTCGACGCGCGCAAAGCCAAGCTCGACTGGGCCGACGCGACGATCTACCAGATGGCCGAGATCGCGCTGCACACGATCGACCAGGTCACCATCGCCATGGACTTCGACACCGGCGCGGGTCACGACCGGGTCATCGACCGCCTGCTGCCGTTCATCGCGCAGCAGGCGCCTTCGCGCACGCCCGAGGAGCACGTGCGCGTGGCGAAGTGGGTGCTGGACAACCTCATCAACGTCGGCACCACCGATCGCGGCTTCCGGCGCGTCTACGGCTCGATGGGCCCCGGCGGCTACCAGCGCCGCCAGTTCGACTTCAAGCTGCTCGTCGAGCTGGCCGCGCCCGACGGCGAGGTCTACCTGCGCGCCACCGACGAGGCCATCAACGTGCTCGTCGGCGCGCTGGACACCGACGTCGAGTCGGCCCAGATCGCGGCCGAGGTGAAGCTCGAGAACCTGATCAACCGCGGCCGGCTCGCCGACGCGAAGCTCGCGGCCGAGCAGGCGCGCTACCGCACCGTGCAGTACGGCGAGACGCTGCGCGCCAAGCTCGACGCCACGCGCCGCGACGTGCGCGCCGTCGACTGGGAGCTCGAGGTGCCGGACCTGATCGACTCCGCGCTCGGGCACATCGAGTCCCGCTTCCGCGCGGAGAACGCGATCCTCAAGAACATCACCACCGCGCGCGACGAGTCGGAGGAACCGGACCACAAGCGGCGCGCGGCCGAGCTCGTGGACATCGTCGCCGACTGCATCCGCCGCCACACACGGCTGCAGTCGCGCCTGGCCGCCGCCGGCGCCGTGTTCCGCGCCGAACAGGACCGCCAGCAGTTCTCCGGCCCGCCGCAGCGCGCGACGATCGACCTGTTCGGCCAGCTCCTCGTCCCGACGCTCGGCCTGCCGCTGGCCGACGCCGTCGCGCCCGCCGAGCACTTCTTCCACGCGGTCGCGGGCATCACGCCGCCGGTGGTGCCCGCATTGTCCTCGCTCGTCTCGCTGCTGCTGCGGCCCGCGCCGGAGCGCGACCAGCTCGTGGGCGAGATCCCCGAGCCCGAGCTGATGCCGGCCGAGGACACCGACCGCTTCGGCGACAACGTGTGGCGCCTCGCCGACGACCTGCTCGACCTGCCCGACGTGCCGCGCCGCCTGTCCGGTCTGCTGGAGGACGCGCGCCGCACGAAGCAACCCGGTCTGGCGACCCTGGTCGCGCTGCGCGCCCTGCACGCCTACAGTCCCGAGGTCGGCGCCGCGCGCCGCCAGGGGGAACGCCACGTGCTGCTGGCCGTCGACGACGGCACGCTGCTGGACGACCCCGAGTTCGGCGGTGCCGACCTGCTGCTGTCCACCGCCGAGGTCGAGCGCGCCGAAGAGAACACCGAAACCGCCGAAGACAGCGAGGAGGTCGCCTGATGCCCGTGACCCACACGAGCGTCGACGCCGAGGCCGCCGCGCGCCTCGTCGCGTTCGGCATGCGCCCGAAGCAGCTGCCCGCCCGCGACGTCGTCTACGGCGAGCTGGTGCGCCGCTACGCCGAGGACAACGCGTTCAAGGCCCTGACCCACGCCGTCGCGTCGGGCCTGGGGCTGATGGTGCTGGAGGTCAACCAGCAGGCGGGTGCCGTGCTGGCCGCCGTCGACGAGTCGATCTTCGAGATCAAGATGGACAGCTACGCGCGCCAGGCCAAGATCCGCGAGCGCCGCGAGACGGAGAAGGTCATCCACGGCCTCATTCACCTCGCCGCCGCGGCGCTGGCCTACCCGAGGCCCGACGACCTCGCCAACGACACCTACATCGGCCGCGTGAGCGTGGAGCAGGTCGACGCGATGGTCCGCGAGGCCGCGCGCATGCTCGACGAGCGCGCGCAGCAGGCCGAAGCCAACAACGACCCGCTGGCCGACGCGCCGGAGCTGGAGCAGGCGTGGCGCGCCTACGCCCGGCGCCCGGCCGCGGCGGCCACGAAGGACGGCCGCATGGCCGCCGACACCACCCGGGGCATGGTCGCGCGCGCCCTGCGGTTCCTCGCCGACCAGGGGTTCCTGGTGCCGGTGAGCGACGAGCAGGGCGGCACCTACCGCACCACGCCGCGGTACCAGATCCAGGTGCGCGAGCTGGCCGCCGACGCCGCGTTCGACGACCTGCTCGCGCTCGACGTCGTCGCGGTCGCGAGCGCGGGGGGAACGCTGCGCGCGGCCTCTTCGGACACGTTGCAGTAGAGGGGATTCGATGTACGAGCTTTCGCGGGTCCGCCTGCACTCTGTGGGCCCCGCGGGCGCCCGCTACCAGGACGTGGTGCTGGACTTCAGCGGCGTCGGCGCCACCATCACCGCGCCGAAGCAGGACGCGCTGTTCAGCGCAGGCATCCACGCCGGGGGACCGGTGCGCCGGCCCTCTCCGGCGAGCGTGCTGTTCCTGGAGAACGGCGGCGGCAAGTCGGTGCTGATCAAGCTGATCTTCTCCGTGATGCTGCCCGGCCGCCGCCAGGTGGTGGGGACCACGAGCACGAAGGTGCTGGAGAAGTTCGTGGCGGCCAAGGACGTCTCGCACGTGGCGCTGGAGTGGCTGCACGTGGAGACCGGGCATCGCGTGATCACCGGCAAGGTCTCGGAGTGGCGCGGGCACGTGACGTCGGCGGACTCGGAGAACCTCGTCGACTCCTGGTACTGCTTCCGCCCCACGCAGGAGCTCGGCCTCGACTCGCTGCCGCTGACCGAGGACGGCCGGCTGCTCACGATGTCCGGCTTCCACGACCGGATCGCCGCGGCGGCGATGGCCGAGCCGGAGCTGGAGCTGTCCTGGACACGGCGCCACCACGAGTGGACCGGGCGGCTCGACTCGCTCGGTCTCGACACCGAGCTGTTCCGCTACCAGCGCGCGATGAACGCGGGCGAGGGCGAGGCGGCGGACGCGTTCCAGTTCTCCACCGACGAGGCCTTCGTGGAGTTCCTGCTGCGCGCCGTGCTGTCGGAGGACGAGCCGAAGGACCTCGCCGAGGTCGTGTCGACGTATGCGCACAACCTCGCGCAGCGCGGCGATCTGCTGGCGGAGAAGGACTTCGTGGAGGGCGCGCTCGAGCTGCTCGGCCCGCTCGCCGACGAGGAGGGCGTGGCCGCCGCGTCGCGCCGGATCGCCGAGTCGGCCCGCGCGGACCTGCGTGAGCTCGCCGGCCGGATCCACGCGCGCAACGAGCTGGAGAACGCACGGCTTTCCGGGCTCGAAGAACACGTCGACGAGGTGAAGTCGGCGGAGAAGCTGGCGGAGGGCGACCACCGCCGGCTCGCCGCGGGCGTCACGGAGCTGCGCCGGCTCGTCGCCGTGCTGCGGCTGGAAGAGGCGCAGGAAGCACGTCAGCGCGTGGACGCGGAGCTGGCCGACGCGAAGACGGCGGCCGAGGCGTGGCGCGAGACCGCGACCGTGCTGAACCACCTGAATGCCTCCCGCAAGGCGAAGGACCTGCGCGAGCTCGTCGGCAACCGCGAGGAGAAGGCGAAGCCCGCGCTGGCCGCCCGCAATTCCGCGGCGTCGGCGCTGGCGCGTGGTCTGACGGCGCTGGCGCGCGACGCGCAGCGCCAGGCGGACAAGGCCGAGGCCCACGCCGACGCGTTGCGCGCGGAGGCGGAGAAGGCGCAGACCGATCGGGACGAGGCCGCGAACCTGGCGGCCTCTCGGCGAGCCGAGGCGCGGGGACTGTCCTCGCGGATCGCCGAGCTGCGCGAGGAAATCTCGACGTCGGTCCGAAGTGGACTGCTGACGGCCGGCGCCGACGTCGCGGAGGCTTCGCGCGCGGCCCGGATCGAGGCCGACGAGTCGGCGGCCGAGCTGGGCCGCCGTGAGCAGGAACTGGACCGCGCGGCCGAGGATCTTCAGGCGGCGCAACGGGCCGTGAACGAGGCGAACCAGCTCGCCGGGTCCACTCAGGACCGGCTGGTGCGCGCGGCGGAGGACCTCGACCGGGCGCACCGGCGGACGGACGCGCTCGCCGTCGAACCCCGGCTCGTCGAGCTGCTCGGCGCCGACGACGTGCGCCTCGAAAGCGACCTTCCCGTTCTGCTGCAACGGCTTCGCGAAGCGAGCGCGGCCGTCGAGAAGGAGCAGACCGCGCTGCGGATGGAGGAGTCGGCCGACGAGCGCGCGCTGGCCGCGCTCGGTTCCGGCGGGCTGCTGCCGCCGCCGCACGATGTGCAGTCGGCACTGGACGCCTTGGAGGAAGCCGGGATCACGGCGTGGTCGGGCTGGCGCTACCTGTCCAAACTGGACGCCGGCCGGCGCGCCGACGTGCTGGAGCGCCTGCCGCAGCTCGTCGCGGGCGTGCTGCTGAACGACGCCGCGCAGGTGCCGCGGGCGCGTGAGGTGCTGGCCGCCGGGCGGCTGCTGCCCAGCGCGGTGATCGCGGTGGGTACCACCGAGGCGTTCCAGAGCGACGACGGCGGGGCCGCGGCGGGCGTGGAGTTCCTCGTGCCGCCGAACCCCGCGATGTACGACGAGGAAGCGGCCGACACCGAACGCGAGGCCGTGGCGCTGCGGCACGCCGACCGCCAGCGCCGCCTGGAGCAGCTGGCCGGTGCGCTCGCCACCGACGGTGCACTGACGTGGAAGCTCACGACCTGGCGCGAGGACTACCCGGCCGGGGCGATCGCCACGCTCGCCGAGCAGGCCGAAAGCGCCCGCGTGGCCCGGGAAACCGCGCAGACGGCGCTGGGGCAGGCGGAGGCGGAGTTCGCGCGGCTGAGCGAAAAGGCGGCGGCGCTGCGCGAGCGCGTGCCGGCGCTGCGCGTGGCCGTGGCCGAGAGCGAGGAGAAGGCCCGCCGGCTGGGCGAGCTCTCGACGCGGGCCACCCGCGTCGCCGAGTGGACCGAGGAGGTCGAGCGGGCCACGGAGATCGCCGAGCGCGCGGAGGCCACGGCGGCCGACGCGGCGGCCCGCGCTGCTCGGCTGCGTGAGCAGGCGGGGGAGGAGCAACGGACCGCGGACGGGCACCGCCGCACGGCGACCACCGCACGGTCCGAGCTGGCCGAGGTGCCGGGCGCCGCCGAGGTCACCGACGACGCCGAGGTGCCGGCCGAACCCGTGGACGCGCTGCGGCGGACGTTCGCGTCGGCCTCGGAGGCCTACGCGAAGGTGGAGGTCGGCAGCGACCTGCGCGCGGAGCTGGAGCAGGCCGAATCGGCGGAAGCCGCGGCGGGCTCGGCGCTGGAAGCGCTGGACGAAGCCGTGCGCACGCGGGCGGCGGAGCTGCTGGAGACGCCGGACGGCTCCGACGCCTCGGCGCGCGCGGCCGCGCTGGCCCGCGCGCGCCGCGTGGTCGATGCCGTCGAGGAGGACCGCACCGAGGCGATCGGGCAGGTGTCCACGCGGCGGGCGGAGCTCGACGTGCTGCCGCTGCAGACCGGCGCGGCCTCGCCCGCCGAGCGGCCCCGCGACATCGAGCACGGCCTGGAGCTGATCGACGCCGCTTCGCTGGAGGTCTCGGCGGCGGCCCGCACGTGGGAAGAGCTGCAGGAGCGGCGCGCGGCGGCGGAGGCGACGCTCGACGCGGCGAAGGCGTCGGCGTCCGGCTTCGGGCTGCTCGGCGAATCGCTCGCGCACCTGCTGCCGGAGGATCCGGCCGAGGCGTACGACGGTGACGTGGAATCGGCTCGCGCCAAGCATTCGCAGCTCAACACCGTGCTGACGACCGCGCAGGAAGCCGCCGACGCGGGCGACCGCCGGGTGCGCGCGGCCGCGGACCAGCTGGCGCAGTACGCCACGGAGAAGCGCTTCGAGAAGCTGAGCACGCCCGTGCGCCAGCAGGTGATCGCGGTGAAGCGGGACCAGCTGCCCGGCCACGCGGCCGAGTGGGCCGAGGCCCTGCGGCCGCGGCTGCGCACGCTGACCGACGACCTCGCCCAGATCGACCGGCACCGCGGCGGCATCATCACGCGCCTGCAGGGCATGGTCGACGGCGCGCTGCGCACCCTGCGCTCGGCCCAGCGCGTGTCGCGGCTGCCCGACGGCCTCGGCGACTGGTCGGGCCAGGAGTTCCTGCGCATCCGCTTCACCGAGCTCGAGGACAACGTGCTGGCCGAGAAGCTCGGCGAGGTCGTGGACGAGGCCGCGGTGGGCAAGACGGCCGACGGCCGCGACGTGAAGCGCGACGGCCTTTCCCTCGTGCTGCGCGGCGTTCAGGTGGCCGCGCCCAAGGGGTTCCGCGTCGACATGCTCAAGCCGGACTCCGTGTTGCGCACCGAACGCCAGCGCGTGTCCGAGATCCGCGACGTGTTCTCCGGCGGCCAGCAGCTCACCGCGGCGATCATCCTGTACTGCACGCTCGCGGCGCTGCGCGCGAACAACCGCGGCAAGGCCCGCAACCGTCACTCCGGCGTGCTGTTTCTCGACAACCCGATCGGCCGCGCGTCGGCGGGCTATCTGCTGGAGCTGCAGCGCGCCGTCGCGGAGGCGCTGGGCGTGCAGCTGATCTACACGACGGGCCTGTTCGACGCCGGCGCGCTCGCGGAGTTCCCGCTGATCGTCCGCCTGCGCAACGACGCCGACCTGCGCGCCGGGCGCAAGTACCTGTCGGTGGACTCGACCATCCGCAACTCCCTGGAGGACCTCGGCGAGCCGGACGGGGTGGCCCGGCTCTCGGCGACGCGGATGTTCGCGAAGGTGAGCGAGCCGGTCCTCGAGGCGGCCGAGGATTCCGCTGTGGACGAACAACCCGCGTGACGCGGAACAGTGCCGAGGCCGGGGGAGTTGCCCCCGGCATGAGCGAACTGGGCCCCCTGGGTGCCGCGACTCCCGCGTTCGGCACCACGGACTCGGCTGCCGCGGTCGACGCGGCCGTGCGGCTGGAGGAACTCGGCTACTCCACCTTGTGGGTGCCGGGCGGCCAGGGGGACAACCTGGCGCTCGTCCCCGACCTCGTCCGCGCGACGCGGCGGATCACCGTGGCCAACGGGATCCTCTCCGTGGACCGGGTCCCGGCCGAGACCGTGGCGACGGCGTACCGGTCACTGGCGGCCACCCACGCCGGCCGCTGGCTGCCCGGCCTCGGCGGCGCCCACGGCCGCCGTCCCCTTGCGACGCTCTCGGCGTACCTCGACGAGCTGGACACCGCGGTCCCCGCTTCGCGGCGCGTGCTGTCCGCACTGGGCCCCCGCATGCTCGAACTGGCCCGCGACCGCGCTTCGGCCGCGTACCCGTTCCTCGTGACGCCCGACTACGTCGCCTCCGCGCGCGAGCTGCTCGGCCCCGGCCCGGGCCTGGCGGTCCTGGTCACCGTCGTCGCGGAGCCCGACCCGGCCCGCGCCCGCGACATCGTGCGCAGCGGCTCGCTGCGTTTCCTGGCCGGCGTCCCGGGTTACGCCGCCAACTTCCGCCGCATGGGCTTCACCCCCGCCGACGTCGCCGACCTCTCCGACCGCCTCGTCGACGGGGTCACCGTCCACGGCTCCTTCGACACGGTGGTGTCCCGGCTGCGCGAGTACCACGCCGCGGGCGCCGACCAGGTGGTGGTCTCGCCGGACACCCTCCCCGAACCGTGGCACGGCGACCTGGTGGCCGCGCTGGGTTAGTCCTTCCGGCCGGTGAACGCGATCTTGCGTTCCGCTTCCTCCGGGGTCAGGTTGCGCGAAGGGTTTGCGCGATCGAGCCCGAATCCGGCGCCCGAGAGCAGCGTGGTCAGGGCTTCCTCCACCACTGGCCCGGCCGATCCGCCTCGGTCCGGATCCGCACGGGAGGGGGAAGCCGTCGCGGTCCGAGTGCATTTCGGGGCACAGGTCGACTCGATCGTCACCAGCTCCGCGCCGAAGCGGTGTCAGTCCTTCCGGCCGGTGAACGCGAGCGTCGCGCCGAGGCCGATCATCACCAGGCCGCCGGTGCCGCCGACGAGTTCGAGGCGGCGTGGCGAGCGGGCGAACCACGTGCGGGCCGTGCCGGCGACCAGGGCCCACGCGGTGTCCGACGCGAGCGCGATCACCGGCAGGCAGAGGCCGAGCAGCAGCATCTGCGCGGGCACCGAGCCGGCGGCCGGGTCGACGAACTGGGGCAGCAGCGCGGCCAGGAAGACGATGGACTTCGGGTTCGCGAAGCCGACGATGAAGCCGTCGCGCAGCACGGTGAGCGTGCGGCCCGGGGTGGTGCGCACGGCCGCGGCCATGGCGTCGGCGAGCTTGCGGCGCTTGCGGATCGCCTGCACGCCCAGGTAGACGAGGTAGAGCGCGCCCGCGAGCTTGATCGCGGTGAAGACGGTGGCCGACGTCGTGACGACCGCGCCGAGCCCGAACGCGATGGCCACCACCTGCGCGTAGACGCCGGTGGCGTTGCCCAGCACGGTGAGCAGCGCGTCGCGGCGGCCCACGGTGAGCGCGCGGCTGATGGTGAACAGCACGCTGGGCCCGGGGACCACGACCATGAGGAACGTCAGGGCGGCGAAGGCCGCGAAGTGCGCAGGCGTGACCATCTCCCGAGCGTAGAACGGGCGGCCGGGCCGCGACGAGACGTTTTTGTCGGTGCCCGCTGGTAGAACGAGCGAGTGAAGATCTCCCTCGCGCAGCGCCGCGCCCGGCTCGGCGTGCGCCACCACCTCGCGGTTCCCGCGGCCACCGTCGAAGAAGCCGCGGCCGGGGTCGTCGCCCTGCACGCGACCGACCCGGCGTCGGTGTTCCTCGCCGCGTGGGCGCGGGTGCCGGAGGTGGGCGTGGCCGATGTCGAGCGCGCGCTGTACGAAGACCGCACGGTGCTGCGGCTCCTCGGCATGCGCCGCACGGTGTTCGTCGCCGAGGTGGCCACGGCGGCGCTCGTCCAGGCCGGCTGCGCGAGCGATATCGCGGTGAAACAACGAAAACTGCTCGAACAGCACCTCGGCACGGTCGGGCACCCCACCAACGTCGAGGATCCGCCGGGCTGGCTCGCCGACGTCGCCGCGAGTGTCGAGAAAGCCTTGCGCGCCAGGGGATCCGCCACCGCGCAAGACCTGGTCGACGACGAGCCGCGCCTGCGCCAGCAGCTCCACATGGCCAAGGGCAAGCCGTACGCGGCGATCGGCAACGTCACCAGCCGCGTGCTCTTCCAGCTCGCCGTCGACGGCCGCATCGTGCGCGGGCGCCCGCGTGGCAGCTGGCTCAGCACGCAGTACCACTGGGCCCCGCTCGACGGCTGGCTCCCCGGCGGCCTGCCCGCGATCCCGCCCGCCGACGCCCGCGCCGAGCTCGCGCGGCGCTGGCTGCACGCCTTCGGCCCGGCGCCCGTCGCCGACCTGCGCTGGTGGACCGGCTGGACGGCCGGCCAGACCAAACAGGCCCTCGCGGCCGTCGCGCCCGTCGAGGTCGACCTCGACGGCGAACCCGGCATCGCCGCGGCCGGCGACCTCGAGCCCGTCCCCGAACCGGCGCCCTGGGTCGCCCTCCTCCCCGCCCTCGACCCGACGCCCATGGGCTGGTCCGCCCGTGACTGGTACCTCGGCCCCCACCGCCCCGCCCTCTTCGACCGCAGCGGCAACATCGGCCCCACCGCCTGGTGCGACGGCCGTGTCGTCGGCGCCTGGGCCCAGCGCCCCTCCGGCGAGGTCGCGCTGCGGCTCCTGGAAGACGTCGGCGCCGACCGCACGGCCGCTCTGGAAGCCGAAGCCGCCCGCCTGACGACGTGGCTGGGGGAGACGCGGGTGGTCCCGAAGTTCCGCACCCCGGCCGAACGCGAGCTGTCCGCCTGAACGCGCCGGCGAGCGGCGCGCCGTGATCGCCGATGGCTGCGAGCACCCGCTCACGCGCCCGGCGCACAGAGCGGCACGACCCCGATCCCGACCTTCCGGACTCCACCCGACCGCCCACCCACCGCGTGAACCACGGCACCAAGACCGATCAAGCGCGTGGTCCGCACCCCCTCGTGTGACACCGCCGGATTTCGTGTCGCAAGCTTGTGAGCTGGCTTCTTAATCGATTCTTGACGGTTCGGCGCAGTGGTGGAAGTCTCGTCGGGGCAGTCAGGGTCGGCCGTGCCCGCACGCTAGGGTTGCGCCGAGCCCGGAAGTCTTCCGGGGCGTGGGCCCCGGTTCGGAAACACAGCGATAAGAGGAGTGGCAGCAGTGACCGTTCGCGTAGGTGTCAACGGCTTCGGCCGGATCGGCCGCAACTTCTTCCGCGCCGTGAAGGCGAGCGGTCACGACATCGAGGTCGTCGCGTTCAACGACCTCGGCGACGTCGCGACGATGGCCCACCTGCTCAAGTACGACTCCATCCTCGGTCGCTTCCCGGGCGAGGTCAGCCTGAACGACGACGGCATCGTCGTCGACGGCAAGACCATCAAGGCCCTGGCGGAGCGCGACCCGGCGAACCTGCCGTGGGGCGACCTGGGCGTGGACGTCGTCGTCGAGTCGACGGGCTTCTTCACCAACGCCGACGCCGCGAAGGCCCACATCGCCGGCGGCGCCAAGAAGGTCATCATCTCCGCGCCCGCCAAGGGTGAGGACCTGACCATCGTGCTGGGCGTCAACGACGACAAGTACGACGGCTCGCAGGTCATCATCTCCAACGCCTCCTGCACCACCAACTGCCTCGGCCCGCTGGCCAAGGTCCTGCAGGACGCGTTCGGCATCGAGCAGGGCCTGATGACCACCATCCACGCGTACACGCAGGACCAGAACCTGCAGGACGCGCCGCACAAGGACATGCGCCGCGCCCGCGCCGCCGCGCTGAACATCGTGCCGACCTCGACCGGCGCCGCGAAGGCCATCGGCCTGGTGCTGCCGGAGCTGCAGGGCAAGCTCGACGGTTACGCGCTGCGCGTCCCGGTGCCGACCGGCTCGGCCACCGACCTCACCGTCACGCTGACCAAGTCGGCGACGCTGGAAGAGGTCAACGCCGCGTACAAGGCCGCCGCCGAGGGCCCGCTGTCGGGCTACCTGCGCTACAACGAGGACCCGATCGTGTCGGCCGACATCGTCACCGACCCGGCGTCGTGCATCTACGACGCGCCGCTGACCAAGGTCATCGGCAACCAGGTCAAGGTCGTCGGCTGGTACGACAACGAGTGGGGCTACTCCAACCGCCTCGCCGACCTGGTCAAGCTCGTCGGTTCGAAGCTCTCCTGAACCCGATGACGGTCAAGAACCTCGAAGACCTGCTGAGCGAAGGCGTTCAGGGCCGCTACGTACTCGTGCGCAGCGACCTGAACGTCCCGCTCGACGGGTCCAAGATCACCGACGACGGCCGCGTCCGCGCGGCCCTGCCGACGATCGAGAAGCTCTCCGGGGCGGGCGCCAAGGTCGTCGTCACGGCGCACCTGGGCCGCCCCAAGGGCGAACCCGACCCGAAGTACACGCTCGCGCCCGTCGCGAAGCGGCTGGGCGAGCTGCTCGGCGCCGAGGTCCCGCTCGCCGGTGACCTCGTGGGCGACTCGGCCAAGGCGCTCGTCGGCGGCCTCGCCGACGGCGGCGTCGCGCTGCTGGAGAACGTGCGCTTCGACGCGCGCGAGACCAGCAAGGACGCCGTGGACCGTTCCGAGCTGGCCGCCGAGCTGGCCGCGCTCGTCCCCGGCGGGGCGTTCGTGTCCGACGGGTTCGGCGTGGTGCACCGCAAGCAGGCCTCGGTCTACGAGATCGCCGCGGTGCTCCCGGCGTACGCGGGTGGTCTCGTGCTGGCCGAGCTCGACGTGCTGAAGAAGCTCACCGACGATGTCAAGCGCCCCTACGTGGTGGTGCTCGGCGGCGCGAAGGTGTCGGACAAGCTCGGCGTGATCGCGAACCTGCTGACGAAGGTCGACCGCCTGCTCATCGGCGGCGGCATGGCCTACACCTTCCTCAAGGCCCAGGGCCACGAGGTCGGCCAGTCGCTGCTGCAGGCCGACCAGCTCGACCAGGTGTCGGGCTTCCTGGCCGAAGCCGAGAAGCGCGGCGTGGAGCTCGTGCTGCCGGTCGACGTGCTGGCCGCCACCGAGTTCGCGGCCGACGCCGAGCACGAGGTCGTGGCCGCCACGGCCATCCCGGCCGACCGCCAGGGCCTCGACATCGGCCCGGCCTCGCGCGAGCTGTTCGCGAGCAAGCTGGCCGACGCCGCCACCGTGTTCTGGAACGGCCCGATGGGCGTGTTCGAGTTCGAGGCGTTCTCGGGCGGCACGCGTGCCGTCGCCGAGGCGCTCGTGAAGAGCGACGCCTTCACCGTGGTCGGCGGCGGTGACTCGGCGGCCGCGGTGCGGCAGCTGGGCCTGCCCGAGGACGGCTTCTCCCACATCTCCACGGGCGGCGGCGCTTCCCTGGAGTACCTGGAGGGCAAGGAACTGCCCGGCGTCTCGGCGTTGGAGGAGAAGCACTAGTGGCACGCAAGCCGTTGATCGTCGGCAACTGGAAGATGAACCTGAACCACCTCGAGGCCATCGCCTTGGTTCAGAAGATCGCCTTCGCGTTGCCGGAGAAGTACTACGCGAAGGTGGACGTGGCGGTGCTGCCGCCGTTCACGGACATCCGCAGCGTGCAGACCCTCACCGACGGCGACAAGCTGTCGCTCACCTACGGCGCGCAGGACGTGTCCCCGCACGACTCCGGTGCCTACACCGGTGACGTGTCGGGCCCGATGCTCGCGAAGCTGGGCTGCTCCTTCGTCACCATCGGCCACTCGGAGCGGCGCGAGTACCACGCCGAAACCGACGAGCTGGTCAACAAGAAGGTGCGCGCGGCCGTCAAGCACGGGATCACGCCGATCCTGTGCGTCGGCGAGAAGCTCGAGGTCCGCGAGGCCGGCGAGCACCACGCGCACGCGACGACGCAGCTCATCGAGGGCCTCAAGGGGCTCAAGGCCGAGCAGGTCAAGGACGTCGTCGTGGCGTACGAGCCGGTGTGGGCCATCGGCACCGGCAAGGTCGCGACGCCGGCCGACGCCGAGGAAGTCTGCAAGACCATCCGTACGGTGCTGGCGGAGAAGTACGGCGACGAGGTCGCTTCGGCCGTTCGGGTGCTTTACGGCGGTTCGGTGAAGTCGGGCAACGTGGGCGAGCTGGTGGGCTGCGAGAACATCGACGGTGCTCTCGTGGGTGGCGCGAGCCTCGACGGTGACGAGTTCACCAAACTCTGCGCACTCGCGGCGGGTGGCCCCCTGCCCTGATCGAGGCCACTACCGGGTAACCTGTGTATCCGGTCCGTCACACAGCAGT
This sequence comes from Amycolatopsis sp. NPDC049253, assembly GCF_040678995.1. Taxonomy (NCBI): domain Bacteria; kingdom Bacillati; phylum Actinomycetota; class Actinomycetes; order Pseudonocardiales; family Pseudonocardiaceae; genus Amycolatopsis; species Amycolatopsis sp. NPDC049253. The sequence continues at coordinate 465,875 of NZ_JBFAQX010000003.1, forward strand.
GGACGAGTCCAGGGGTACGGTGAAATCGAGCCGTACCCCTGCATTCTCCGATGAGCACAGAGGATGACATGAAGCTGTTCCTGCAAATCCTGTTGATCGTCTCCAGCGTGCTGCTGGTCGTGGCCGTGCTGCTCCACCGCGGCCGGGGTGGCGGTCTGTCGTCGCTGTTCGGCGGCGGTATGCAGTCCAGCCTCTCGGGCTCGAGCGTGGCCGAGAAGAACCTCGACCGGATCACCCTGCTGCTGGGTGCCATCTGGCTGATCAGCATCGTGGGCCTCGGCCTGCTGCTCAAGGTCTGACCGGACTCCCCGCTCGGGGCCGGCGAGTCAGGGGCTCCGTGTGCATCGGCGTGCCTATTGGGGGGCGCGCCGCCGATTCCTAGGTGTGAGGATTCATGGTTGGCGGTAACGCGATTCGAGGCACCCGGGTGGGTGCCGGTCCTTCGGGCGAATCGGAGCGGGGTGAGTCAGCGCCGCGGCGCCGGATCTCCTACTGGTGCGCAAACGGCCACGAGGCCCGCCCGTCGTTCGCGATGGAGGCCGAAATCCCCGACGAGTGGGACTGCCCGCGTTGCGGTCTGCCCGGCGGACAGGACGAGCAGAACCCGCCCGCCGCGCCCCGCACCGAGCCCTACAAGACGCACCTCGCGTACGTCAAGGAGCGCCGCAGCGACGCCGACGGCGAAGCGATCCTCGCCGAGGCCCTCGAGCGGCTGCGTCAGCGCCGGGAACTGATCTAGGTTTTCCTGTCGGAGACCACCGACCAGGCCGATTCGGTTCGGCTCTGGCCGGTGGTTTTCGCGTTTCCGGGACTGGTTCCGCACGGCTGTTCCCGGTGCGGGCGCTCGTGGCCTGACTGGTTGCGGTGCGGTCGTTGCGGCGCAGGCCAGGTTTGAACCCCGGGTAACCCCGACACCGTCCGGAATTACGGCATCGCTGCCGGGAAGCCGGTCGGGGATCATGCCGGGTGGTCTACCTGCCCGTGGACAAGACCGTCCATTTCGCCCGTATCGCACACCGCCAGGAAACAACACCGCAATCAGACATTCCCGATGAGCGAGGCCGACTGACGCCGCCGAACTCGCCGGCGGCGAGATTCCCGCCCCGCGGGCGGGCTGGCCCGAGTGGGCGGTGGACACAGGGCCCTCGTGCACCGAAAGCCGACCCGGCCGGCCCGTGGTTCCGGGTACCGAGCGGGCTGTCGCCGACCCCAAGACGCGGCGAAGGGGTGGCTCCCGGATGCAGCCGGATCGCGGCTCGCGCACCGGGGCCACCCCTTCGACCTACGGGGGACCGGGGAAGGTCAGAGGGTCAGCGGTCCAGGGGATACCGGGCCCGCACACGGAAACCGCCGTCTTCGGTGTCCGAGGTTTCGAAGCTGCCGCCCAGCAGGCGCGCGCGTTCGGCGAGGCCGGTGAGGCCGTGGCCGCCCGAGGGGAGGTGCTCGCCGGCGCGTTCGGCGCGTTCGTTGCGGACCTCGATGTTCAGGGCGCCGCTGCCGCCCTGGATGCGGATGGTGGCGGTGGCGCCGGGGGCGTGCTTGTGGACGTTGGTGAGGCACTCCTGCACGGTGCGGTACGCGGCGGCCGACACCTGGCTCGGCACGGTGTCCGGCAGGCGCTCGACCGTCAGGTGGACCGGGACGTCGGCGGTGCGGATCAGGTGGTCCAGCTCGCCGATGCCGGGGCGGGGGCCGTCGTCTTCGGCGCCGGAGCGCAGCACGCTCACGAGTGAACGCAGCTCCTCCAGCGTGCGGGTCGAGAGCTGGCGGATGACCTGCGCGGTCTGCAGCGCGGGGCCGTCGGTGGCTTGGGCCTGCAGGGCGCCGGCCTGCATGGCGATGAGGGTGATCTGGTGGGAGACCACGTCGTGCATCTCGCGGGCCAGGCGGGCGCGTTCCTCGGCGCGCACGGCGTCGGCGTGGAAGCGGCGTTCGCGGTCGCGGCTCTTGGCCAGCTCGGCGAGCTTCGCGGAGATCTCCGCGCGGGCGCCGATCAGCAGGCCGATCGCGATGGGCATGCCCGCCACGAGCACGCCGTAGATGCCGTCGAGCACGTGCTCGCGCCAGCTGAGCTGCGCGAAGTCGTCCAGCGGCCACTGCACGAACCGGCAGGTGAAGACCAGTCCGGCGCCCACCCACGTCTGCCAGTGGATCTGGCGCTTGGTCGCGAGCGTGCCGAGCGTGATCATCGACGCCAGCTGCGCCCACCCGGCGAGGAAGCCCGGCACCGCGAGCACCACGGCGAGGAACGGGAGCTTCCGCCGCAGCACCACCGCGAGACACGCGGCCGCCGACAGGTAGATCGAGTACGGCGGGGCCTTCGGCGGGATCACCAGCCACACGTCGAGCACGGCCAGCAGCACGGCGACGGCCTCGACCCCGACCGTCGTCGCGATCGGCCGGCGCAGCGAAGCGAACACACCGCTCAGGCTGAACGGCCGGACCCGATCGGCGGCCCCCGCGCCGGGGCTGCCCATCGAGATTCCTGGAATCGAGAGTCCCTCAGTGCTCATGCGGCGACCCCATTCGTCTTGTGGACTTGATGATGAGATGCGCCGGACACCCGATCGGGACGCGCGGCGAGCAACAAATGTGCGGATGCTAACGAAGAGACGTGTGACGACGGTAAGTTTCACCCGCACCCACAAATTTGGTCGTCTGATCTCCATCACTGCGGCGTTAGGGTGACGTGAAGAAGTCTGACGTCACCTCGTGTCGATCACAACACCCTACGTTCACCTTACGGGTGATCCCACATACTGGTGAGCCGCTTGATGGAGTAGTCGTCACTGCTCCGTTCGGCACATGAATGATCTTCACGCTTACGGGTGGCGCGCGTCAGCCGGTCGAGCAGGCCCAGAAACCCACGGTCAGGGCCGTGAAACGCCTGCGAGCGGCGGCCGAGAGACAGAAAAAGGCCGCCCCGGGCGAACCCGGAGCGGCCTTCGAGAACCAGCGAGCGTCACGCGGTCGGCGGCTCGTACACCTTCGTCAGCTTCCCGGCCGCCGTGCGGTCCAGGAGCCACAGCGTCCGCCGGTAGCCGCGGGCACCCGACACGGGCACCTGCACCTCCGGCGCACCCGCGAGAGCCAGCGACACGGCTTCGGCCTTCGCCTCGCCGGCCGTCATCAGCCACACCTCACGCGCGCGGCGGATGGCCGTGAGCGTGAGCGAAACGCGCGTCGGCGGCGGCTTGGGGCAGTCGCGCACCGCCACCACCGAAAGCCGCGTCTCGTGCACAGCGGGGGAGTCCGGGAACACCGAAGCGGTGTGCCCCTCCCCGCCGAGGCCGAGCAGGCAGATGTCGAACGCGGGCACGCCGCCCTCGTCCGGGCCCGCCTGCGAGGCCAGCACCTCCGCGTACGCCGCGGCCGCGGCGTCCACGTCGTCACCGAACTCGCCGTCCGACGGTGCCATCACGTGCACCCGCTTCGGGTCGAGCGGCACGTGGTCCAGCAGGGCCTCGCGCGCGCCCTTCTCGTTGCGCTCGTCCGACTCGGCCGGGACGAACCGCTCGTCGCCCCAGTAGACGTCCAGGCGCGACCAGTCGATCGCGTCACGCGCGCTCGAGCGGTTGAGCTCCTCGAGCACCGCGATGCCCGTGCCGCCGCCGGTGAGCACGACCGAGGCCGAGCCCTTGGCGGCCTGCACGTCGACGATCCGGGTGACCAGCCGCGCTGCCGCGGCGGCCGCCAGGAGATCGGCGTTTTCGTAGACGACGACCTCCGTGCGGCTCACGAAGCGCTCTTTTCCGCCTTGGCCTTGCCGGCCTTCTTCGCCGGAGCCTTGGCCGCGGCCTTCGGTTTCGCCGCCGCGGACGTAGCCGAACCGGCCTTCGCCGCGGTCGCCGGTGCGGAGATCTTCGGCAGCCCGTGCAGCGCCGCCTCGAAGACCTCGTCCGGGTCGAGCCGGCGCAGCTCCTCCACCAGGCACTCCGGGTTGCTCCGCCGCTGCAGCGCGATGCGCCGCGTCGGCTGGCCCGGCTGCGTCAGCGTGCCGACGCGACCGTCGGGCCGGGTCAGCTCCACCGCGCCCGAACGCCGTTCGAGCTCGACGGAGATGATGCCCTGGGCGCTGGAGCTCTTGATCCGCTTCACCGGCACCTTGAGGTACTCGGCGAGCCAGCCCGCGAGCAGCTCCGTGGACGGCGAGTCGGCCTCACCGGTCACGGTCGCCGACGTGATCTTCTCGTACGGCGGCAGGTCCAGCGCCGACACGAGCTGCGCACGCCAGTGCGTCAGCCGCGTCCACGCCAGGTCGGTGTCGCCCTCCACGTAGGCCTTCGCCCGCGTGGTCAGAGCCCTTATGGGGCTCTTCTCCGCGGCCGAGTCGGTGATGCGCCGCTGCGCGATCTGGCCCAGCGGGTCCTCCGCCGGGGCCTTCGGGCCCGCGCCCGGCCACCACGTGACGATCGGCGCGTCGGGCAGCAGCAGCGGCACGACCGCGCTCTGGCCCTGCGCGGCCAGCGGCCCGTAGAGGCGCAGCACGATGACCTCGCTCGCACCGGCGTCGCCGCCCACGCGGATCTGGCCGTCGATGCGCGGAGCCGCCGTGCGGACGCCCTTCGCGACCACGATCACGCGCGACGGGTGCTCCCGGCTGGCGTGGTTCGCGGCCTCGATGGCCTCCTCGAGCTTGGCGTCGTCGTCCGCCACGATGACCAGGGTCAGCACCCGGCCCAGCGCGACCTGACCGCCCTGGTCGCGGATCTCCACCAGCTTCTTGTTCAGCTGCGAAGTCGTGGTGGATGGCAGGTCGATGATCACGGACGCCTCCAGTTCCGGCCCGTACGCTCCAACATCTCGTCGGCGCTCTGCGGACCCCACGTGCCCGGCGCGTACTGCTCGGGCGCGCCTTCTTTGGCCCAGTGCTCCAGGATCGGGTCGAGGATCTCCCAGGAGAGCTCGACCTCCTCGTTCACCGGGAACAGCGACGGCTCGCCCAGCAGCACGTCGAGGATCAGCCGCTCGTACGCCTCGGGGGAGGACTCGGTGAAGGCGTGGCCGTAGCCGAAGTCCATGGTGACGTCGCGGACCTCCATCGTGGTCCCCGGCACCTTCGAGCCGAACCGCAGCGTGATGCCCTCGTCGGGCTGCACGCGGATGACCAGCGCGTTCTGGCCCAGCTCCTCGGTGGAGGTGGAGTCGAACGGCAGGTGCGGCGCGCGCTTGAACACCACGGCGATCTCCGTGACGCGCCGGCCGAGCCGCTTGCCGGTGCGCAGGTAGAACGGCACACCCGCCCAGCGGCGGTTCTGCACCTCCAGCGTCACCGCGGCGTAGGTCTCGGTCTTGGAGTCCTTCGCGAAGCCCGCTTCCTGCAGCAGGCCCGGCACCTTCATGCCGCCCTGCCAGCCGCCGGCGTACTGCCCGCGCGCGGTGGTCTCGTCGAACGGCCGGATCGGCATGGTCGCCGCCAGCACCTTCGCCTTCTCCGCGCGCAGCGCCTTCGGTTCGAACGACAGCGGCTCGTCCATCGCGGTCAGCGCGAGCAGCTGCAGCAGGTGGTTCTGGATGACGTCGCGCGCGGCGCCGATCCCGTCGTAGTACCCCGCGCGGCCGCCGAGGCCGATGTCCTCGGCCATGGTGATCTGCACGTGGTCGATGTAGTTGGCGTTCCAGATCGGCTCGAACATCTGGTTGGCGAAGCGCAGCGCCAGCAGGTTCTGCACCGTCTCCTTGCCGAGGTAGTGGTCGATGCGGAACACCGACTCCTCGGGGAAGACGTCGTTCACGATCCCGTTGAGCTCCTTGGCGCTCTTGAGGTCGTGGCCGAACGGCTTCTCGATGACCACGCGGCGCCAGGTCGTGGCGTCGGTGTCGGCCAGGCCCGAACGGGCCAGCTGCTTCGTCACCACCGGGAACGCGCCCGGCGGGATCGAGAGGTAGAACGCCGTGTTGCCACCGGTGCCGCGCTCGGCGTCCAGGTCCTTCACCGTCTGGGCGAGGCGGTCGAAGGCGTCGTCGTCGTCGAACGTGCCCTGCACGAAGCGGATGCCCTCGGCGAGCCGGTTCCAGACCGACTCCTTGAACGGCGTCCGCGCGTGCTCGCGCACCGAGTCGTGCACCAGCTCGCCGAAGTCCTGGTGCTCCCAGTCGCGGCGCGCGAACCCGACCAGCGAGAAGCCGGCGGGCAGCAGGCCGCGGTGGGCCAGGTCGTAGATGGCGGGCATGAGCTTCTTGCGGGCCAGGTCGCCGGTGACCCCGAAGATCACCAGGCTCGACGGGCCCGCGATGCGCGGGAGGCGCTTGTCGCGCGGGTCCCGCAGCGGGTTCTGCCAGGTCGTCACTCGCCGGCCTCCTGTACGGCGCGCACGAGCTCGGCCAGCCCGGCGGCCCGGTCGGTCAGGTGCAGCCGCAGCACGGGGCGGCCGTGCTCGGCGAGGACCTGACCGTCGCCGAGAGCCTGCGCGTGCTGCAGCTGTCCCAGGGTGTAGGGGCGGTCCGGCACGGCCAGGTCCTCGGCGACCGCGCCGGTGATCTGGAGGAAGCTGCCGTTCTGGTGGCCGCCCTTGTGGTACTGCCCGGTGGAGTGCAGGAACCGCGGACCCCAGCCGAACGTCGTCTGCACGCCGGTGCGCTTGGCGATCTCGCCGCGCAGCAGCGAGGTCGACGCGTCGTCGAGCCGGTCGAGGTAGGCCTGCACCGCGAAGTAGCCGCCGTCGGCGACCGAGCCGAAGAACGCGCGCAGCACGTCCACCAGCTTTCCTTCCGTGGCAACACCTTCCGAGCCGAACACCTCGACGGAACCGTCCACAGTGGCCGGAGTCTCTTTGCCGGACAGCTTCTCCGGCTCGTCCAGCAACGCCCGCGCGGCCTTCTTCGCGGCCTCGACGTCGGGCTGGTCGAACGGGTTGATCCCGATCAGCCGTCCGGCGAGCGCGGTCGCGAACTCCCACAGCAGGAACTGCGCGCCGAGCGGGCCGGTCACCGAGATCTTCGCGGCACCTTCGGCGGCACCGACGGCGACCGGGGTCGCGTCGGACTTGGCGTCGGCGAAGCCGGGGGCCCGGGGGCCCTCGACGGCGACGGGCAGCAGGCCCGTGCCCAGCTTGCCGGTCGACTCCGCGATCAGCTGCTCCGCCCAGTCGGGGAAGCCCTTGATGCCCGAGCCGGTGTCGGCGAGCACGACCTTCTCGGCGCCGCCCTCGTGGGCGGCGGCCCAGGCGGCCGCCAGCTTGATCGCCGGGTTGTCAACCGAGTCGGAGCCCAGCACCTCGGCCACCGCGGCGGCCTGGTCCAGCAGACGCGCGATGTCCGCGCCCGCGAGGCCGGCCGGCACGAGGCCGAACGCGGTCAGCGCCGAGTAGCGGCCGCCGACGTGCGGGTCGGCCAGGAAGGTCTTGCGGTAACCCTCCTTTTCGGACAGCTCCGAGAACGGCGAGCCCGGGTCGGTCACGACCACGATCCGCCGTGCCGCGTCGATCCCCGCGTCGGTGAAGGCCTTCGCGAAGATGCGCCGGTGGCTGTCGGTCTCCACGGTGCCGCCCGACTTCGACGACACCACGATCACCGTGCGCTCGAGGTCACCCGCGAGCGCGTCGGCGACCTGGCCCGGGTCGGTCGTGTCGAGCACGGTCAGCGCGACACCCGAGGTGGCCGTGATGACCTCCGGCGCGAGTGACGAGCCGCCCATGCCGGCGAGCACCACGCGGTCCACGCCCTCGGACTGCAGCTCCGTGCGCAGCGCCTCGATCTCACCGATCAGCGGCCGCGACGACTTGTGCAGCGACGTCCACGAGAGCCGGATCGACGCCTCGGACTCGGCATCCGGTCCCCACAGCGTCGCGTCCTGCGCGGCGAGCTTCGACGCGGCCTGGTCGGCGACGAGGCGCTCGACCAGCGGCGCCGCCTTGCCTGCCAGTTCGGCGTCGACGAGCTCGACGCCGGTTTCGTCCCCTGTCATGGTCTGGCTTCAGCCCTTCGCCTTGTTCAGCTGGCCGGTCACCGTCTCGAGCAGCTCCTGCCAGGACTTCTCGAACTTCTCGACACCCTCGGTCTCGAGGGTGCGGAACACGTCCGGCACGTCGATGCCGGCCGCGCTCAGCTTGTCGAACACGCCCTGCGCCTCGGCGCCGCGGCCGGTCACTGTGTCGCCGGTGAGCTCGGCGTGGTCGGCCACCGCGTCCATGGTCTTCTCCGGCATCGTGTTCACGACGTCGCGGACCACGAGCTGGTCGACGTAGCGGGTGTCGGAGTACGCCGGGTCCTTGACCCCGGTCGAGGCCCACAGCGGACGCTGCGCGTTGGCGCCGGCGGCGGCCAGCGCCTTCCAGCGGTCGCTCGCGAAGAGCTCCTCGAACTTGGCGTAGGCGAGCCGGGTGTTGGCGATGGCCGCCTCGCCGAGCAGCGCCTTGGCCTCGTCGGTGCCGATCTTGTTGAGGCGCTTGTCGACCTCGGTGTCCACACGGGACACGAAGAACGACGCGACCGAGTGGATGCCCTTGAGGTCGTGGCCGTTCGCCTTCGCCTGCTCCAGGCCGGCGAAGTAGGCGTCGATGACCTGCGCGTAGCGCTCGACGGAGAAGATCAGCGTCACGTTGATGCTGATGCCCTCGGCCAGCGCCGCGGTGATGGCGGGCAGGCCCTCGTCGGTGGCCGGGATCTTGACCATCAGGTTCGGCCGGTCCACGGCCTTCCACAGGTCCTTGGCCTCGGCGATCGTCTTGTCGGTGTCCCGCGCCAGGCGCGGGTCGACCTCGATGGAGACGCGGCCGTCGGTGCCGTTCGTTGCGTTGTAGACGTCGCGGAACAGGTCGGCGGCGTTGCGCACGTCGGTGGTCGTCAGCTCGCGGACGGTGCCGTCGAGGTCCGCGCCGCGCTCGGCCAGCTCCTTGACCTGAGCGTCGTAGGCCTCGCCGTGGGACAGCGCGTTGGCGAAGATCGTCGGGTTGGTCGTGACACCCACGACGTGCTTGTCGCGGATGAGGTCGGCGAGGTTGCCCGTGTTCAGCCGCTCGCGGGAGAGGTCGTCCAGCCAGATGGAGACGCCCGCCTCCGAAAGCTGCGCGAGCCGATCAGTGGTGCTCATGACTCTTTTCCATCCCTTCAGGAAATTCAGTTCTTGGTGTTGGCGATCGAGCGACGGGCGGCCTCGACGACGTGCTCCGGGGTGAACCCGAACTCACGGAACAGTGTGGCGGCGTCGGCCGACGCACCGAAGTGCTCGATCGAAACGTTCACCCCCGCGTCACCGGTGAAGCGGTGCCACGACTGCGCGACGCCGGCCTCGACGGACACGCGCGCCTTGACGGCCGGCGGCAGCACCGAGTCGCGGTAGGCCTGGTCCTGCGCGTCGAACCACTCGACACACGGCATCGACACGACGCGGGTCGGCACACCGTCGGCCTCGAGGGTCTTGCGGGCCGCGACGGCCAGCTGGACCTCGGAACCGGTGGCCATCAGCACGACCTCGGGGGTGCCGTTCGAGGCGTCTTCGAGGACGTAGCCGCCGCGCTTCACGCCTTCGGCGCTGGTGCCCTCGAGCACCGGCACGTTCTGGCGGGTCAGCGCGACGCCCGACGGGTGGTGGACGTCCTCCAGCACGGCCTTCCACGCGTAGGCGGTCTCGTTGGCGTCCGCCGGGCGGACGACGTTGAGGCCCGGGATCGCGCGCAGCGCGGAGAGCTGCTCGATCGGCTGGTGGGTCGGGCCGTCCTCGCCGAGGCCGATGGAGTCGTGCGTCCACACGTACAGCGTGGGCAGGCCCATCAGCGCCGCGAGCCGGACCGGCGGGCGCATGTAGTCGGAGAAGATGAGGAACGTCGCGCCGTACGGGCGGGTGCCGCCGTGCAGGGCGATGCCGTTGAGGATCGAGCCCATCGCGTGCTCGCGGATGCCGAAGTGCAGCGTCCGGCCGTACGGGTTCGTCTTCCACGCGGAGGTGGTGGCCTTCTCCGGACCGAACGAGTCGGCGCCCTTCATCGTGGTGTTGTTGCTCTCCGCCAGGTCGGCGGAGCCGCCCCACAGCTCGGGCAGCGGGTCGCGCAGCGCGTTGAGGACCTCACCGGAGGCCTTGCGGGTCGCGATGCCCTTGGGGTCCGGGTCCCAGTGCGGCAGGTTGTCGGCGAAGCCCTCGGGCAGCGTGCGGGTGGCCAGCCGGTCGGCCAGCGCCTTGCGCTCCGGGTTCGCCTCGGCCCACGCGTCGTAGCGCTCCTGCCACGCGGCGTGCTCCTGCTTGCCGCGGTCCAGGGCCTTGCGGGTGTGGGTGATGACCTCGTCGTCGACCTGGAAGGTGCGCTCGACGTCGAAGCCGAGGATCTCCTTGACGGCCTTGATCTCGTCGGCGCCGAGCGCGGCGCCGTGGGCCTTGCCGGTGTTCATCTTCGTGGGCGCCGGGTAGCCGATGATCGTCCGCAGCGCGATGAACGACGGGCGCCCGGTCTCCGCCTTGGCGGCCTTGATGGCCTCCTCGATCGCGGTGACGTTCTCGCCGCCCTCGACGACCTGCACGTGCCAGCCGTAGGCCTCGTAGCGCTTGACCGTGTCCTCGGACAGCGCGATGTTCGTGTCGTCCTCGATGGAGATCTTGTTGTCGTCCCAGAAGACGATGAGGTTGCCCAGCTCCTGGCGGCCCGCGATCGACGAGGCCTCGGAGGTCACGCCCTCTTCGATGTCGCCGTCGGAGGCGATCGCGTAGATGTGGTGGTCGTAGATGCTCTCGCCGGGAGCGGCGTCGGGGTCGAGCAGGCCGCGCTCGCGACGGGCGGCCATCGCCATGCCCACCGCGTTGGCCAGGCCCTGGCCCAGCGGGCCGGTGGTCGTCTCGACGCCCTTGGTGTGGCCGTACTCCGGGTGGCCGGGGGTCAGCGAGCCCCACGTGCGCAGCTGCTTGAGGTCTTCGAGCTCGAGGCCGTAGCCGGCGAGGTACAGCTGGATGTAGAGGGTGAGGCTGGAGTGGCCCGCCGAGAGCACGAAGCGGTCGCGGCCGCGCCAGAGCGGGTCGGCCGGGTCGTGGCGCATGGTGCGCTGGAACAGCGTGTAGGCGAGCGGGGCGAGGCTCATCGCGGTGCCCGGGTGACCGCTGCCGACCTTCTCGACGGCATCCGCGGCGAGGACCCGGACGGTGTCGACGGCGCGGGAGTCGGTCCCGGTCCAGTCGGCGGGCACGTCACGCCGGAGCAAAGGGTTGTTCTCGCTGGTAGAGGCGGTTTCGGACACTGAACTCGAACTCCCCGTCCTGAGGTTGTCGCTTGCTTTCCGTCATGGTGTAGCCGGTGTGCACTGCCAGTAATCTCAATCGATCCCGAAGGGACGATATTCCTGCTGGGAGCACTGCGCCGGGGTGCCACGCGGCCCGTCCGCGACAGCCTAGTGCTTGGGGTGTGCTCCGGGCAGCCGCGACAGCCGCGCCGTCCCCACCGGGCTGGTGATCCCGCCCATGCGGGTCGCTTGCGGTCCGCCGCTGGTCACGGACCGTGCAAAAGGGACGATCGAGGGGACCGTCCGGACCCGGCGGACACCACGACCGGTCCTTCCGGACACACCGTGCGCCGCGGATGCCGTCGAGGGTGAACCCGGTGGCGTGACGCAGAAGACAGGCATGGCGTGTCGAGGACCCTCGATCACGCAGGCGGATTCGCCACGTCTAACATCGAGCGCGGGCCTGGTCCGGGAGATTCACCAGTTCCATCGCGGTCTTCCGGATCGCCACCCGGCCCCGAACTGACCTTGGGAGTGAAATGTCGTTGGTGAACGCTGCGCACGGACGCAGTGAGAACACCAGCGCCGAACACCCGACCGGTGAACGACCGCGTGGTGCCCGGCGAACTGTCCGCCAGGTGGTCGGCGCCTACGCCGCGCTCGCGAAGCCGAGGGTGATCGAGCTCCTCCTCGTCACGACCATCCCCGCGATGTTCCTGGCCGGACGCGAGATCCCGTCGCCGTGGCTCGTGCTCGCCACGCTCGTCGGCGGCACCATGGCGGCCGGCAGCGCCAACGCACTCAACTGCGTGATCGACGCGGACATCGACAAGGTGATGAACCGCACCAAGAAGCGCCCGCTGGTGAAGGACTCGGTGCCGCGGCGCAACGCGCTGATCTTCGGTCTCGTGCTCGGCGTCGCTTCGTTCGCGGTCCTGTATTTCACCGTGAACCTGCTGTCGGCGATCCTCGCGATCGCGACCATCCTCTTCTACATCTTCGTCTACACCCTGGGCCTCAAGCGGCGCACGTCGCAGAACGTCGTGTGGGGTGGCGCCGCCGGCTGCATGCCGGTGGTCATCGGCTGGGCCGCCGTGTCCGGCACCGTGCAGTGGCCCGCGTTCGTCATGTTCGGCGTCATCTTCTTCTGGACGCCCCCGCACACGTGGGCCCTGGGCATGAAGTACCGCGAGGACTACGAACGCGCGGGGGTCCCGATGCTCCCCGTCGTGGCGACCCCGCAGCACGTCGCCAAGCAGATCGTCATCTACTCGTGGGTGATGGTCGCCTGGACCCTCCTGCTGCTCCCCGTCACCAGCTGGCTGTACGCCACCTTCGCGGTCCTCGCCGGCGCCTGGTTCCTCTTCTACGCCCACCGCCTCCAGGCCGCCGTCCGCCGCGGCGAGGAGACGAAGCCGATGTCGCTGTTCCACCGGTCGAACACGTACCTGATGATCGTGTTCGTCGCGCTGGCGGTGGACTCGGCGATCGGGTTGCCGACGCTCGGCTTGCCGTTCTGAGTCCGGCCGCTTTCCTGGCCGACGTCCTCGAGTCCGGCACCGTGCTCGGTGCCGACGTCACCTGGTCCCCCGAGTGGGTCGTCGCGTTCTTCGGCGACGACTCCGGGGAGAACCGGCACCCGCGTCAGCTCTGGTACGACTTCGGCCTCGTCGAGTTCTCCTGGGACCGCGCCTCGACGGACCGGCCGTGGTCCGGCCACCACTTCTCCGTCCAAGCCCACCGGCTCGCCCAAAGCGTCACCCCCGAGCCGGCGCTCGTCGAGCGGTACGGGCCGTTCTCCGGGCCGGTGGCGTTCGCCGCCGTCTCCGAGGAGCTGGAGCGGCGGGGCGTCGAGCTGGTCGAGCGGCCGGGCAGCGACCCCGACATCCGCGAGTACTGGCAGCCGCAGTCGTTCACGAGTGCGCTCGTCGTCGTGGGCGGCTACTACGGCAACCCGGGCGACGTCTACAACCTCAGCTCGCCCGTGTTCGCCACTCCGGGGTCGCGCGAAAGTGAGCTGTTCCGCACGCTCCACGGCCTCTGATCCGCCTGAGCCGCGCTCGGGAATGGCGTAGTCTGGTTGGCCGTTGTGGTTTTCCGGCTGTCCGCCGCCTTCCCCCGATGCGAAAGCAGGATCTCACTTGTCCGTGTCCCCGGACCGGGAAGCAGACCGCGCCCTCGAGGACGGTACGCCCGAGCACGCCGCCGAGCTGGCGCGGGAGCAGGCGTATGTCACGACGCTGTACGCGAAGCTCGACGCCGAGCGGGTCGAGGCCCAGCGGCGCCTCGACACCACGCTGAGGCAGACCGGCGGCACCCCGCAGGCTCGCACCGAGCGGGACGTCGCCACGACGCTGTACTCGGACCGGCTCGCGCAGCTCGGGTCGGTGGAGCAGGGGCTGTGCTTCGGCCGGCTCGACTTCGTGCCCGAGAGTGCCGAAGAAACGACCTACATCGGCCGCCTCGGGTTGTTCGAGGAGGACGACGACTACAAGCCGCTGCTGGTGGACTGGCGGGCGCCCGTCGCGCGGCCGTTCTACCTCGCCACGGCCGCCTCGCCCGACGGCGTGCGCCGGCGGCGGCACCTGCGGTCGCTGAGCCGCAAGGTGACGGGGTTCGACGACGAGATCCTCGACCTGTCGGCCGCCGACCAGGGGCAGGACCTCGGGCTCGCGGGCGAGGCGGCGTTGCTGGCCGCCCTCGAACGCCGGCGCACGGGCGAGATGAGCGACATCGTCGCGACGATCCAGGCCGAGCAGGACCGGATCATCCGCGCGCCGCTCGGCGGGGTGATGGTGGTGCAGGGCGCGCCGGGCACGGGCAAGACCGCCGTCGCGCTGCACCGGGCCGCGTACCTGCTCTACACGCACCGCCAGCAGCTCACCACGCGCGGCGTGCTCGTGGTCGGGCCCAACAGCACGTTCCTGCGCTACATCGGCCAGGTCCTCCCGTCGCTGGGCGAGACCGGCGTGCTCCTCGCCACGATCGGGCAGCTCTACCCGGGCCTCGACGCGGAGGGCGTCGAGCCGCCGGAGGCCGCGGAGGTCAAGGGGCGCCTGGTGATGGCCGACGTGCTCGCGAACGCGGTGCGCGACCGCCAGCGCGTGCCCGAGCCCGTGGTGGAGATCGAGCACGAGCGGGAGATCCTCAAGCTCGACCGCAAGACCTGCGTCGAGGCCCGCACCCGCGCGCGCCGCTCGCGCCGGCCCCACAACCTGGCGCGCCGCCTGTTCGTGTCCGACGTGCTCGACGCGCTGACCCGCCAGGCCGCCCGCAAGCTGGGGGAGGACCTGCTCGACGCGCAGGACGTGCAGGACATCCGCGCGGAGCTCGCCGCCAGCCCCACCGTGGCCGCCGCCGTGAACGAGCTGTGGCCGAAACTGACGCCGGAAGGCCTGCTCGACGACCTGTTCGCCGAGCGCGAACACCTTGATCGCGCCGCCGGCAAGCTGCTGTCCGAGGCCGATCGCGCGCACCTGGAGAGCGGCCGCGACGCGAAGTGGACCCCCGCCGACGTGCCGCTGCTCGACGAGCTGGCCGAGCTGCTCGGCGAAGACGACAGCGAGGAGCGCGCCGAGCGCCGGCGCCGCGACCGCGTGCAGCGCGCGTACGCCGAGGGCGTGCTGCACATCCTGGAACAGGACGAGGAGATCCAGGACGAGGAGATCCTGCGGGTGTCCGACGTCCTCGACGCCGAGCTGTTCGCCGAACGCCAGCAGGAGCGCAGCGAGCTGACCGCGGCGCAGCGCGCCGCGCAGGACCGCACATGGACGTTCGGCCACGTGATCGTGGACGAGGCCCAGGAACTGTCCGCCATGGACTGGCGGCTGCTCATGCGCCGCTCGCCCAACCGCTCCATGACGCTCGTCGGCGACGTCGCGCAGACCGGCGCGGCCGGGGGAGCGCGCACGTGGGACGAGGTCCTCTCGCCCTACGTCGCGGACCGCTGGCGCCTCGAGCAGCTCACCGTGAACTACCGCACGCCGGCCGAGATCATGGCCGTGGCCGCGCGCGTGCTGGCGGAGCTCGACGTGGACCTCGCGGCACCGGCGTCGGTGCGCGAGACCGGCGTGGCGCCGTGGTCGAAGGCGACGAGCGACCTCGGTGCCGATCTGCCGGGCCTGGTCGCGCAGGAGCTGTCCGCAGTGGACGGTGGCACCGTGGCCGTGCTCACACCCGCGGCCCGGCTCACGGCCGTGGAAGCGGTGCTCCCGCCCGACGAGCGCGTGAGCGTGCTCACGGTCGAGCGCGCCAAGGGCCTGGAGTTCGACGCCGTTCTGCTGGTCGCGCCGGACGAGATCGTCGCGGCCTCACCGCGCGGGCTCAACGACCTGTACGTGGCCCTCACGCGTGCGACCCAGCGGCTCGGTGTGGTCCAGACCGGTGAGGCCGTTCCGGCGCTGGCCGGGCTCCGTTACCCATCCGGCCAAAAGTAGGCGGGAACCCAGCCGGACGGTTGTCGACTTCGGCACCGTTCCCGCCGTGGCTGTGGTCGGATGGGTAATCAACAGCGCGCTAGCATCCCGGGCATGCAGAGAATCGGCAAGATCGCCTCCGTGGGCGCCGTGGCCGCGGCCGCGGCGTTCAGCCTGACCGCGTGTGGCGGCGACGACACCGCGGCCCAGCCGTCCGGCACCCCGTCGGCCCCGGCCGCACCGTCGAGCTCGGCCGCCGCGGCCGGCGCGCAGAGCAAGGGCCGCGAGTGCACCGCGGACGACATCAAGACCACCGGGACCTTCGGCCAGCCGCCGACGATCACCATCCCGGACGACTGCGATCCGCCGAAGAAGCTGATCACGAAGGACCTGGTCCCGGGCACCGGCAACGGCGCCAAGGCCGGCCAGGAACTGTCGATGAACTACACGCTGGTCACCTGGTCGGACAAGAAGAAGCTCGACAGCTCCTTCGACCGCGGTGAGCCGTTCTCCCTGCACCTCGGCGCGGGCGAGGTCATCCCCGGCTGGGACCAGGGCCTCGTCGGCATCAAGCAGGGCGGGCGCCGGCTGCTGATCATCCCGCCCGACCTCGGCTACGGCCAGGGCGGCAACGGCATCGCGCCGAACGAGACCCTCGTCTTCGTCACCGACGCCGTCACGGTGCCGACCGACAAGAGCTGAGCCGTGCCGGAGACCGTCCACCGTGGCCGGGTCGTCCGCTGGCACGACGAGGACGGCTGGGGCGTGCTGGAGTCGCGGACCGTGCCCGAGCAGGTCTGGGCCCACTACTCGCACGTGGACATGGCCGGATTCCGGCGGCTGAGCGCCGGCGCCGAGGTCGAGTTCACGGCAGAGCGCGCCGAGCAGGACGGCTTCAACTGGCGGGCGGTCTCCGTCAGGGAACTGCCGCCGAAGAAGCCGAAGAAGCCCAAGAAGCACTGATCCGCCGGGCCGGGCACGCACCCGACCCGGCGGATCGGCGTCACGGGATGAGGATCAGCTTCCCGGTCGTCCGGCGGCCCTGCAGGTCCTCGTGGGCCTTGCGGGCGTCGGCCAGCGGGTAGCGGCCGCCGATGCGGATGTCCAGCGAACCGTCGGTCACGGCCGCGAACAGCTCGTCCGCGCGCCAGTCGAGCTCCTCGCGCGTGCGGACGTAGTGGCCGGACGTCGGGCGGGTCAGGAACAGCGAGCCGCCCGAGTTGAGACGCTGCGGGTCGATCGGCGGCACCGGGCCGCTGGCCGCGCCGAACAGCGCGAGCATGCCGCGGATCCGCAGGCTGGCCAGGCTGCCGTCGACGGTGTCCTTGCCGACGCCGTCGTACACCACGTGCACGCCCTCGCCGTCGGTCAGCTCACGCGTGACCTTGGCGAAGTCCTCCCGGTCGTAGCGGATCACGTGGTCGGCGCCGGCCCCGCGGGCCAGCTCGGCCTTCTCCTCGGTGGACACCGTGCCGATCACGCGCGCGCCCCGCGCCTTCGCCAGCTGCACCAGCAGCAGGCCGACCCCGCCGGCCGCGGCGTGGACCAGCACGTCGTCGCCGGGCTTGACCTCGTAGGTCGAGCGGACCAGGTAGTGCGCGGTGATGCCCTGCAGCATCGTGGCGGCGGCGACCTCGTCGGACACGCCGGCGGGCACCTTCACGGCGCCGGCCGCCGGCACGAGCTTGCGCGCCGCGTAGCTGCCCAGCGAGCCCTGCCAGGCCACGCGGTCGCCCGGGGCGAACGCCGTCACGCCGTCACCGACCTCGGCCACGGTGCCCGCGCCCTCCAGGCCGAGCACGAACGGCAGGTCGATCGGGTAGATGCCCTGGCGCTGGTAGGTGTCGATGTAGTTGACGCCGGCGGCGGCCACGTCCACCAGCAGCTCACCGGCACCGGGCGAGCCGACCTCGACCTCGGTGACCTCCAGTACCTCGGGACCACCGGTCGTCCTGACCTGCACAGCGGACGGCATGTTTCCTCCTCGCGTCGGGTTCGGCACTCACCGGGGTCCAACTATGGCCGACGCCACGCTTGTTCCGCGTCACCGGGTGAGACCGGTTAAGCTCGCCGACGTGGCTGAGGAGACCGAGCAGACGCCCCCCGCACCGACCGGCCGGCAGCTGGCCGCCGCCCGTGACTTCGTGGCGCGGCACGGGAAACCGTCGCGCGCGGTGGTCGAGAACATCGGCCGGATCGGCGCTCGCGTGGTGCTGGTGGGAGCCGACGGCGCCCTCGGCGACGTGATCGTGCCGGCTCTCGGGACGGGCACGGCGCTCGTCGAGGCGGTCGAGGACCTCGAACCCGCCGAATGGGACAGCGAGACTGTGAAGGCGACCAAGATCGGCGCGGCCCACCGCCGCAAGATGGCCGGCCCGCGAGCCGGCCGGTGACCCGCGAAGCGATCTTCGTCGCCTGCGCCCAGATGCCCGAGGGCGACGGCGACGACACCGCCGCCGCGTCCGCCCTCGACGACCTGGGCTTCAGCGTCCGCTGGGCCGTGTGGGACGACCCGGCCGCCGACTATTCGACCGCCGACCTCGTGGTGCTGCGCGCGACCTGGGACTACCCCGAGCGTCGCGCCGAGTTCCTCGATTGGTGCGAGACCGTGCCGACGCTGGCGAACCCCGCCGCGGTCGTGCGCTGGAACACCGACAAGTCCTACCTCGTCGAGCTGATCGAGGCGGGCGTGCCCACGGTGCCGACCACGCTGGTCGAGCCGGGTGAACAGGCGAAGTGGCCGAAGGTGCCGTTCGTGGTGAAGCCCTCGGTCGGCGCGGGTTCGCGTGGCGCCGCACGCTTCGGCGCCGACGCCGCCGGCGCGGCCGAGCACCTGCGCGGCCTGCACGCCGACGGCCGCACCGCCGTCATCCAGCCGTACCAGTCCAGTGTGGACACCCAGGGCGAGATCGCGCTCGTGTACTTCGGCGGCGTTTATTCGCACGCCTTCACGAAGGGTGCGATGCTCGGGGCCGGCACCGATCCGTCGGGCCTGTTCCTCACGGAGAAGCTCGCCCCGGCCGTCCCGGCGTCCGGGGTGCGCGCCGTCGCGGAGGACGCCCTGGACGCCGCGTGCTCGCTGCTGGGCATCCTGCGGGCCGAGCTGCTCTACGCCCGGGTGGACATCGTGCGCGGCGAGGACGGGCACCCGCTGGTGCTGGAGCTCGAGCTGGCCGAACCGTCGCTGGGCTTCCGCAACGCCGACGCGGGGGCCCCGTTGAGGTTCGCGTCGGCGGTGCGGCAGCAGCTGGCCTAGCTACTTCAGGCCCGAGGACGCCAGCCCGTCGATCACCCGGCGCTGCAGCAGGATGAACAGGATCAGGATCGGCGCCATGGCCAGCAGGCTGGCGGCCATCAGCACGGGGTAGTTCACCGTCACGTCGCCGGCCAGGGTGGCCAGCGCGGCCGACAGCGGCATCTGCGTGGCGCGCGTCGACACCACGAGCGGCCACAGCAGCTCGTTCCACGACCACAGCACGGCCGAGATCGCGAGCACGCTGATGCTCGGGCGCACCACCGGCAGCAGCACGCTCCAGAACGTCCGCAACGGCCCGCTGCCGTCGATGCGCGCCGCCTCCTCCAGCTCCGCGGGGAGGTTGAGGAAGGCCGTGCGCATCAGGAAGGTGCCGTACGCGCTGAACAGACCGGGCGCGACGATGCCGGCCAGGGTGTTGAGCCAGCCGAGGCCCTGCACGATCTGGTACTGCGAGATCAGGTACGCCTGCGAGGGCACCAGCAGGATCGACAGCACGAGCCCCAGCAGCACCGCCCGGCCGCGGAAGCGCATCCGGGCGAACGCGTAGCCGGCCAGGGTGCACAGCACGATCTGGGCGAGCGTGCGGATCACGGTGATGAGCACCGAGGTCCACAGCTGCGACAGGAACGGCAGCCGCTGGAACACCGCCGCGTAGTTCTGCCACTGCAGGTGCGCCGGCCAGAACGTGGGCGTCACGCTCTGCACCTCTGCGTTGGTGGACAACGACATCACGATCTGCCACAGGAACGGGAAGGCCATGATCAGCCCGCCCACCCCGAGGACGAGGTGGATCAGGGCGTGGGACTGCCGGCGTCGGGCTCTAGGCATTACCGGCCCACCTCCGTTGCAAGCGGAACTGCAGGAGCGTGACGAGACCGATGAGCACGAAGATGACCATCGCGATCGCCGCGGCGAATCCCTTGTCGTTCTCGACGAAACCCGCGTTGTAGAAGTAGTAGACGAGCGACATCGTCTTCGGCAGCACGGCGTTGTGGTTGCCCAGCAACGCGTACAGCAGGTCGAAGAGCTGGAAGCTCGCGATGGTGGTCACCACGACCACGAAGAACACGCTGGGCGCCAGCAGCGGCAGCGTGATCGAGCGGAACTGGCGGAAGCGGCTCGCGCCGTCGAGCTCGGCGGCCTCGTAGAGCTCCGGCGGGATGTTCTTCAGGCCCGCGCCGAGCACGATCATCGAGAAGCCCAGCGAGGACCACAGGCCCACCACGGACACTGCGGCCAGCGCGAAGCCCGGCGTGTTGACCCAGGACGGGCCGGGGATCCCGAACAGCGACAGCGCCCAGTTGAGGATGCCGTAGTCGCCGTTGAAGATCATGCGCCACACCAGCGCCACGGCGGCCGGCATCGCCACGTACGGCAGGAAGAACAGCACGCGGTAGAACTGCGCGAACCGCAGGCCCGGGGTGTTGAGCAGGCTGGCGAGCCACGCCGCGATCGGCACGCCGAGCAGCACCACCGCCGTGTAGATCACGGTGTTCAGCAGCGACCGGTACAGCTGCGGGTCGGTGAACAGCCGGCTGTAGTTGTCCAGCCCGGACCACTTGAAGCCACCGAACACGCCCCAGGTGGTGAACGAGTAGAACGCCGTCTGCAGGATCGGCCAGATGTAGAAGACGAGCACCCCGGCCAGCAGCGGCAGCACGAACGCCCAGGGCCACAGGCCGTCCCCGCGCCGGACGCCGCGCCGCTTCCGCCGGGTGGCGGGAGCGGCGGGCGCCGGAGCGGACTCGGAGACATCGGCGGACACGGCACTCATTCCTTGGCCAGGTCTGCGTTCATCTGCGAGGTCAGGTCCTTCAGCACGGCGTCGACGGGCTTGGTGCCGTCGAAGGCGTCGGGCAGCAGGTTGGTCTCGAGCGTGTTCCACGCGGCGGTGTTCTTCGATACCGGCAGCGGCTTGGCGTAGGAGACCTCGTCGAGGAACAGCTGCAGGTCCACGCCCGGCATGGACTTCGCGAACGCGTCCTGGGTGCCGTTGTAGGCCGGGATCACCGCGCCGAGGTCACCCTGCTGCTGCTGGGCTTCCTTGCTCGCCAGGAACACCTGCAACGCTTGCGCGGCCTGCTTGTTCTGGCTGTTCGCGGCGACCACATTGGACAGACCGTGGATCACGGTCGCCTGCTGGTCGCCCTTGGGCACGGGGAGCACCATGACGTCCTTGGCGATCGGCGCCGCGGCGACCTCGCTGCGGGCCCAGCTGCCGCCCTGGTACATCGCGGACTTGCCGGAGACGAACCACTGGTCGCCGGTGGTGTCGGTGAGCTGCTTGATGGTCGGCATCGCCTTGGACTTCACCAGGTCGGTCCAGAACTGGATGCCCTTCTGCGTCGCAGGGCTGTCGTAGGTCGAGGTCTTGCCGTCGGGCGAGATCACGGAGCCGCCGGACTGGAAGATGGTGTTGTAGTAGGTGGTCTGGCCGTCCATGCCGGCGGAGATGCCGTAGACGCCCTTGCTCGCGAGCTTCTGCGAGATCTGCGCGGCGGTGGACTGGAGGTCGGCCCACGTCCAGTCCTTGCTCGGGATCGGCACGCCGGCCTCGGCGAACAGCGCCTTGTTGACCCAGACGCCGATGGTGTCGAAGTCCTTCGGCACGCCGTACTGCACACCGTCCAAGGTGTACAGCTGGTCCAGCGACTGCGGGTAGTTCTTCGGGTCGATCGCGCCGGCCTTCACCTCGCCGGTGATGGGCTCGATCTTGCCGTTGCTCGCGTAGAGCTGGAAGTTGGGGCCGTTCATCCAGAACAGGTCAGGCAGGCTGTCGCTGGAGGCCTCGGTCTGCAGCTTGGTGAAGTAGTCGGCGTACGGGGTGACGTCCACGTTCACCTTGATGTTCGGGTACTTCTTGTTGAACTCGGCCAGGTTGGCGTTGATCGCCTTGACCTGGGTCTGGTCCCAGACCGCGTAGGTCAGGTTCGCCGAGACGTTCGTGTCAGGCGCGCTGTACGGGGTGTCCGAATCGGACGCGGTGGACGCACCCGTGGACGAGCACGCGACGAGTGTGGCGGCGGCGGCCACCGTGCCGGCCACCGCGGCCAGGGCTCGGCGGGGGAATGAAGCCATCGGGGTTCCTTTCAGCGGGCGGGGGAGGATCAGGAGGTCAGCGGGTAACGACGGGGAAGTGGGCGCGCACGGCGGCGGGCAGCTCGGGCACGTCGAGGGGGATCGAGCCGGTGCGCAGCGACTGGGTGGCGAGCGCGCCGGCCGCCACGGCCTCGCGGGCGGCGACCGGGGAGAGTGTCGGCGTCTCGCCGTCGATCACGTAGCGCAGGAACTCGGTCATCGTGAGCAGGTCGGCGTCGGCGTGGCCTTCCTCGACACCGGAGATCGGGTACTCGCGGTCGCCGTCGGCCGACCAGCCGCGGCGGTGGTTCCACACCTTCACCACGCCGCCGCCGGTGTCCCCGAAGTTCTCCGCGCGGCCTTCCGTGCCGATCACGGTGTAGTTGCGCCAGTAGTCCGGGGTGAAGTGGCACTGCTCGTAGCTGGCGAGCACGCCGTTGTCGAGGGTCATCAGCACCATGGAGACGTCCTCGACGTCGACCACCTCGTTGAGGCCGGTCTGCGTGGCCGGCGGCCAGTTGTCGAAGGAGAACCAGTCCTGCATCAGCTCGTTCTCGTGGCCGCCGCGGTCGGTGATGTCGCCGTAGACCGCGAGCCGGCCCATCCCGACCACGCGGCGGGTGTACCCGCCGGCGAGCATGTGGATCACGTCGAGGTCGTGGCTGGCCTTCTGCAGCAGCAGGGAGTTGACCTTGCTGCGGTCGGCGTGCCAGTCCTTGAAGTAGTAGTCGCCGCCGTTGCCGACGAAGTGGCGGCACCACACGGTTTTGACCTCGCCGATCTCGCCGCGGGCCACGACCTCGCGCAGCGCGCGGGCCACGCCGGAGTGCCGGAAGTTGTGTCCGATGTAGAGCGGCGTGTTCGACTCCTGCGCGGCGGCCAGCACGGCGTCGGCGTCTTCGAGCGTGATCGCGAGCGGCTTCTCGAGGTAGACGGCGATGCCCGCGCGCAGCAGGTCGACGGCGATCTCGGCGTGGGTCCAGTCCGGCGCGGTCACGATCGCCGCGTCGACGAGCTTGCGATCGATCAGGTCCGTGTGCTGCTCGACGACGTCGATCTCGCCGAACAGCTCACGCGCCCGTGCGCGGCCGGCCTCGGTCGGGTCGGCCGCGGCCACCACGGTCGCGGCCAGCCCGGACTCCGCGATGTGCCGCGCGATGACGGCCCGCTGGCCGACTCCCACCACACCCACGCGGACAGCTTCGCCGTTTCCCACCTGGTCACCTCACCTCTGCGTGATATTGATCTGCATGATGGCAAACCAATCACTAATGCACAACACGCGATGACAAGTCTGCTCGGACGCGTGCGCGAACCGTTACGCGGGCCGTGACCGGTCCGGGATCGGCTCGGGGTCAGCTCGCGACCACGAGCTCGACCGACGCGGCGGCCAGCTCGGCGGCGAACGAAGCCGGCACTTCGGCGTCCGTGACCAGCACGTCGATCTCCGAGAGCCGGCAGATGCGGGCGAAGGTGGACTTCATCAGCTTCGTGGCGTCGGCGACCACGATCACGCGCCGTGCGACCTGGCTGAAATGCCGGCTGACCTCGGCTTCTCCCTCGTGCAGGGTGGTGGCGCCGTACTGCGCGCTCAGCCCGTCGACGCCGAGTATCACGGTGTCGAGGGCGAACGCCGCGAGCGCGCTGGACACCAGTGAGCCGACCAGCTCGTAGGACTGGCGCCGGGCCACACCGCCGGTGACGACGATCTTCACGTGCGCGCGCACAGACAGCTCGTAACCGATGTTCAGGGCGTTGGTGACGATGGTCAGGCCGGTTTCGCCGTCGGCGCGGATGAAGCGCTCGCTTTTGCCGAGCGCCCGGGCGACCTCGGTGGTCGTGGTGCCGCCGTTGATCCCCACCGTCTCACCGGGCCGGACCAGCTCGGCTGCGGTGCGGGCGATCGCGGTCTTGGCCTCGGCCTGGCGCGCGATCTTGTACTGGAGCGGCAGCTCGTAGCCGGCGCCGAGGGCCGCCGCGCCGCCGTGCGTGCGGGTGATCAGGCGCTGGTCGGCGAGGATCGAGAGGTCGCGGCGCGCGGTGGCGGGCGAGATGCCGAGCGTTTCGCCGATCTCCGTGATCGTCACGTTCCCTCGTTCGCTCACCAGCTCGAGCAGGGCGTTGAGGCGTTGCTGGGGTGTCATCGTGTGGCTCGCGTTCGAGGTCGAGGGGCAGGACCGACTCATCCTAGAGGTCATCTCCACTGAGCCGGATGATTGAAGATGACGTATATCGCTCACTCCAATCAAGAATGATCGTCTATGCTCACGTCTGCGATCACGTCGATCGCCCTCGGATCGAAAGGTCTCCATGTCCGACTCCTTCGTGTCCCGTGAGCTCGCGTCCCAACCGCAAATGTGGCGTACGGCGGCCGAGCTGTTCCCCTCCGTCGCGAGCGCGCTGCCGCAGCCGGGGGAACGCGTCGCCGTCGTCGGGTGCGGCACCAGCTGGTTCATCGCCATGAGCTACGCCGTCGCGCGCGAGCAGCGCGGGCACGGCCTGACCGACGCGTTCGCCGGGTCCGAGTACCCGCGTGAGCGCCAGTACGACCGCGTCGTCGCGATCTCGCGCTCCGGCACCACGACCGAGATCGTCGACCTGCTCGGCGCGCTCGACTCGCAGCGCACGGTGCTGATCACGGCCGTCGGCGACGCGCCGGCCGCCGCGGTGGCCGGCGAGGTCGTGGAACTTCCGTTCGCCGACGAGGAATCCGTGGTGCAGACGCGGTTCGCGACGACCACGCTCGCGCTGCTGCGCGCGGGGCTCGGCGACGACGTCGAAGCGCTGGCGGCGCAGGCCGAGCAGGCGCTGCAGGTGCCCGTCACCGAGCTGCTCGACGCCGAGCAGGTGAGCTTCATCGGCCGCGACGCCGCCGTGGGCCTCACTTTCGAAGCCGCGTTGAAGACCCGCGAGGCCGCGCAGTTCTGGGCGGAGTCGTACCCGGCCATGGACTACCGCCACGGCCCGATCGCCATCGCGCAGCCCGGCCGGCTCGTGTGGTCGCTCGGCGAGACGCCCGAGGGCCTGGCCGACGACATCGCCCGCACGGGCGCGACGTTCGTCCACCACGACCTCGACCCGATGGCGGCTTTGGTCGTGGTGCAACGGTTCGCCGTCGCGCTGGCCGTGCGCCGCGGGCTCGACCCCGACCACCCGCGCTCGCTCACGCGCTCGGTCATCCTCACCTGATGGCGGTGCTCGGTGTCGACGTCGGCGGCACCACGGTCAAGGCGCGCGTCACCGGCGACGACGGCGCGGTGCTCGCGCAGTGGCGCGAACCCACGCCGACGGGCGACCCGCAGGCGCTGGCGGGGCTCGTGCGCCGCGCCACCGAGTGGTACCCGGTCGACGCGGTGGGCCTCGTCGTGCCCGGCATCGTCGACGAGCGCGCCGGGCTGTGCGTTCAGGCCGTGAACCTCGGTTGGCGCGACGTTCCGGTGCGGGAGCTCGTGTCCGCTTCGGTGGACGTGCCGTTGGCGTTCGGGCAGGACGTGCGGGCCGGCGCGCTCGCCGAGGTCCGCACGGGCGCCGCGGCGGGGTCTTCCGAGCCGGTGTTGTTCGCCGCGGTCGGGACGGGCCTGGCCGGCGCCCTCGTGGTCGACGGCCGGGTCCTCGCCAGCCCGTGGGCCGGCGAAATCGGCCAGGTGCTCCTGGCCGGCGGCGGCCGGGTGGAGGAGGTCGCCTCGGCCTCCGCCCTCGCCCGCCACGCCGGCGCGCCCGACGCCTTCACCGTCGCCGAACGCGTCCGCGGCGGCGACGGTGCCGCCGTGGCCGCCTGGCAGGAGTGCGTGCGGGTCCTCGCCGAGTCCATCGCCTGGACCACCGCCGCCGTGGGCTGCGCCACCGTCGTGGTCGGCGGCGGTCTGGCCGAGGCGGGCGCCCTGCTGCTCGACCCGCTCACCCACGAGGTCGCCTCGCGCCTCGGCATTCTCCGCGCACCCTCCCTCGTCCGCGCCCACCACGGCGACGCGGCGGCCGTGATCGGCGCGACGTTGCTGGCGCAGGACCTGCTGGCCGCGGGAGTGGCGCGATGATCGTCGTGGCTGCGTTCGGTCAGACGTCCGGTGTCACCGACCGCGTGGTGGTATCCGAGCCGACGATCGTGCGATCGCGCCAAGGCAGCGCGGCGGCACGTGTTGGCGCAGGGTCCGCTCGCTGCGGGCGCACTCCTGCGGCCGAGGCCTCCGCCCGCGCGGTGCGGAACCTGCGCGGCGAACCGCGGGCACTGCGGTGGTGCGGCAACGGCCGGTTGCAAAGCGTTGCTGGCGCAGGACCTGCTGGCCGCGGGAGCGGCGCGATGATCGGCGTGGCTGCGCTCGATCCGGCGTCCCCAGCCGACCACCGTGGTGTGCCCGGGCGGACGAACCACCCATGGTCCGACGCCCCCGCCGTGATCGGCGCGACGTTGCCGGCGCAAGACTCGCCGGCCGCGGGAGTGGCCCGATGATCGTCGTGGTCACGCCGAACCCGGCGGTGGACGTCACCTACCGCGTGGCGCGGCACGAGCCCGGCGAGACGAACCGGGTGCTGGAGGTCCAGCGGAGGCCCGGGGGCAAGGGGCTGAACGTCGCGCGGGTGCTGGCCGGGCTGGGGGTCGAGGTGCTGGCCCTGCTGCCGCTCGGCGGTGAGGCCGGGCGGTGGCTCGTGGGTGAACTGACTGTGCCGCATGAAGTCTCGCCGCTGGCGGGGGAGACGCGGACGACGGTGACCGTCGTGGGACAGGGGCATCCGACCGTCTACACCGAGCCCGGGCCGGAGACGAGCGAAGCCGAGTGGGCCGCGTTCGGGGAAGTGCTCGGACGGCGGCTGGCCGGCGCGGACCTGCTCGTCGTCTCGGGATCGTTGCCGCGTGGGGCCCGTCCGGACTTGCTCGGGGACTGGGTGCGAGCGGCGCACAGGGCCGGGGTCCGGGTGCTCGCCGACGTTTCCGGGCCCGCCCTGCTGGCAGCGGCGAACGCCGGGGCGGACGTCGTCAAGCCGAACCTCGCGGAGCTGCTCGACGCGACGTCCACTGTGGACGAAACCGCCGGTGCCGCCGAACTGGAGCGGCGAGGCGCCGGGCTCGTGGTCGTTTCGCGTGGCGCCGAAGGGATCGCCGCGCACACCGCCGAACAAGTCCTGGAAATCCCCGCCATTCCCGACGTGGCCGGAAACCCGACCGGAGCCGGCGACGCCGCGACCGCCGGCCTCGCACAAGCGCTCGTCGAGGGCGTTCCCCTCGCCCAAGCCCTTCGCCGCGCCGCGGCGCTCGGGGCGGCGGCCGTGCTGCGGCCGGTGGCGGGCGAGGTCGACCTCGAGGCCTACCGACGTTTTCTCGAACCGAACGGAGAACCCGCATGATCACCCGCCCGGCTCTCGCCCGGATCCTCGCGTCGGCGCGTGAGCGCAACGCCGGGGTCGGCGCGTTCAATGTGATCCTGCTCGAACACGCCGAAGCCATCGCGAGCGGCGCCGAGCAGGCCGGCGTCCCGGTCGTCCTGCAGATCAGCGAGAACTGCGTGCGCTACCACGGCGGGCTGGCGCCGATCGCGCTCGCGTCGCTGGAGATCGCCAAGCGGGCGAACGTCGAGGTGCTCGTGCACCTGGACCACATCGAGGACCAGGACCTCGTGCGCGAAGGCGTCGAGCTCGGCGTGGACAGCGTCATGTACGACGGGTCCCGCCTGCCCTACGACGAGAACGTGCGCACCACCCGCGAGATCGCCGACCTGTGCCACGCGGCGGGCATCGCCGTGGAAGCGGAGCTCGGCGAGGTCGGCGGGAAGGACGGCGTCCACGCGCCCGGCGCCCGCACCGACCCGGCCGAGGCCGCCGCGTTCGTGAAGGCCACGGGCGTCGACGCGCTGGCGGTGGCCGTCGGCACGTCGCACGCCATGGTGTCGCGCACGGCCAGCGTCGACCGCGCGCTCGTCTCGCGGCTGCGCGACGCGGTGGAGGTGCCGCTGGTGCTGCACGGCTCGTCCGGCCTGTCCGACGACGAGCTGCGCGGCGCCGTCGAGAGCGGGATGACGAAGATCAACATCTCGACCCACCTCAACGGCCTGTTCACGCGCTCGCTCAAGCAGTTCCTCGACGAGCGGCCGGACGTCGTCGACCCGCGCAAGTACGTGCGGCTCGGGCGCGCGGCGGTCGAAGAGGAGACCGCGCGCCTGCTGCGCCTGCTCGCGGCTTAGGCCGGCTGCTTCCGCTTGGTGGCGAGGCGATCGGCTCGGGGCCACCGCACGTCGGTGGCCCAGCCGAAGCGCTCGAACAGCCAGATCACGCGCGCCGACACGTCGACCTGACCGCGCAGCACGCCGTGGCGGGCGCAGGTCGGGTCGGCGTGGTGGGAGTTGTGCCACGACTCGCCCATGGACAGGATCGCCAGCGGCCAGAAGTTGGCGGCCTTGTCGCGGCTGGCGAAGGGCCGTTCGCCGATCAGGTGGCACACCGAGTTGACCGACCAGGTCACGTGGTGCAGCAACGCGATGCGCACCAGGCCCGCCCAGAAGCACGCCGTGACGGCGCCCCACCACGACCACGTGATCAGCCCGCCCAGCGCGGCCGGCAGGGCGACGCTGAGCGCGATCCACAGCGCGAAGAAGCGGTTCACCAGGCGCAGGTCGCGGTCGCCGACGAGGTCCGGGGCGAAGCGGTCGGCGTTGGTCACCTCGCGCTTGAACATCCAGCCCATGTGCGCGTGCCAGAACCCGCGCAGCAGCGCCGCCGGCGAGGTGCCGAACAGCCACGGCGAGTGCGGGTCGCCCTCGCGGTCGGCGAACGCGTGGTGGCGGCGGTGGCTCGCGACCCAGAAGATCACCGAGCCCTGCACCGCCATGCTCCCCGACACGGCCAGCGCGATCCGCAGCGCGCGCGGCGCCTTGAACGCGCCGTGCGTGAAGTAGCGGTGGTACCCGACGGTCACGCCGAGCGTGCCGAACGTGTAGAAGACCACGAACAGCGCCGCGTCGACCCAGCTGAGCCCCCAGCCCCACAGCAGCGGAACGGCGGCCACCAGCGCCACGAACGGCACCAGCAGGAAAGTCTTGAGCACGACCATCTCCGCCGGACCCCGGCGTCCGGAGATCAACGGCTTCACGGTGCTCGACGGGACGGACGTCATGAGCGTCACCTCGCGGCGCTTGGATGGCGGTTCCGAGCCGAAGGGTAGGTGCCCGTTCTGTCCGCTGCGCCGACGGCGAGCCGACGGAGAGTTACGAAGGCGTGGCCGTCCGGGGCGTCGGCCCGCCGGGGTGAAGTGGCCGGGGCGGGGGAGTTCATGCCCAAGCGGGCCGAGCCGGGCTCTGTTCGAGGGCGGCGGCGGGGTCAGTGCTTCGGCGTGACGCCCGGCGAGAGCGCGGCGGTAACCACGGAGGCGAGAACAGGAGCCTCGGGTGTCCGGCCGCACGCCACCGCGCCGGCCTGCGTGGCCGACGGAGAGTTACGAGGGCGTGGCCGTCCGGGGCGTCAGCCCGCCGGGGTGAGTTCGCGGTCCGCCGGAGGCGCCGGGTGCAGCGAGACCACCGGGCCGCGGTCGCGGGTGCCGGTCCACAGCGTGGCGGTGACGACGATGACCAGGGCCGAGCCGAGCACGTGGAACGACACCATCGCCTCGGGCACGCCGAGCGCGTACTGCACCGTCCCGAGCACGCCCTGCGCGAGCGCCACCGCCCAGACCCACGCGTAGCGCTGCCACAGGCTCTTCGGCGCGCCCACGCGCAGCAGCTGCAGGCCGAAGACCGCGAGGACCACGAGGTAGACGATCAGGAGTCCGCTGTGGATTTGGGCGAGCTTCTCGATGGGGACGTCGAGGCGGTGGGTGTGGATGTCGCCGCCGTGGGGGCCGGCGCCGGTGACGGTCGTGCCGGCGATGAGGACGGCCCACATGAGCACCGTCAGCAGCACGAGCACCTTGCGTCCCAGCGGCGGGACGATCGGGCGCGCCGGTTCGTCGCCTTCGCGGAACGCGCGCAGCAGCAGCACGGCCAGCCAGATCAACGGCGTGGACGCGAGGAAGTGGATCGCGACCGTCCACCATTCCAGCTTCGCCAGCACGGTGATGCCTCCGAGCACGGCCTGCAGCACGACCCCGCCCGGCATCGTCCACGCCAGCACCAGCAGGCGCTTGCGGCTCGGGTGGTCGATGAGGATGCGCCACGCCGTGAGCACCGCGAGCGCGGCCACGACGATGACCGCGCCCGTCAGCATGCGGTTCGAGAACTCGATCCACTGGTTGACCGCGTGGATCCCGGGGTGCTGCACCGGCACGAGACTGCCGGGCACGCACTGCGGCCACGTCGGGCAGCCGAGGCCCGAACCCGTCACCCGCACCACGGACCCCGTGACGCCGATGCCGCCCTGCGCCACCACGGCGGCGATCCCGACGGCCCGCTGGACCGCGGCGGAGGGGTAGGGCAGGCGGGCGATCAAACTGCGAAGAGGCACGGGGGAATCGTACTCGCGCGCAATTCCGCGCTTTCCCGCCGCATGCACGGCGACGCTTTTCTCACACCCGTTTCACGCCGCACTCAGGTGAGTTTTGTGGTCCGTGTCGCGACAAGTCCGGCCACGATCGCCCACACGGCGAGCACCGCCATCGGCCCGGCGGCGAAGTGACCGTCCACCAGCGCCGCGCGCATGCCTTCCGCGAGTGCGCCCGAGGGCAGCAGCGAAACGACCACGCCGAGGCCCGTCGGCAAAGCCGAAGGCGCCAGCAGGATCCCGCCGGCGAGCAGCAGCACGAACCACACGATGTTGGCCAGCGCCAGCACCGCTTCCGCCCGCAGGGCGCCGCCGAGCAGCACGCCCAGTGCGCCGAACGCGGCCGTGCCCAGCACCAGCAGCACGATCGCCGAGGCGATCCCGGCACCCGAGGGCGACCAGCCCAGGAACGCCGCCACCACACCGATCACGAGCGACTGCAGCACGACCACCACCAGCGCCGCGACCACGCGTCCGGCCACGAGGAGCCAGCGGGGGAGCGCGGTGGCCGAGAGTCGCTTGAGCACGCCGTAGCGTCGGTCGAAGCCGAGCGCGATGGCCTGTCCCGTGAACGCGGACGACATCACGGCCAGCGCGAGGATCCGCGGCGTGATCCAGTCCACTTTGGACGTGGAGCCGAGCTGGCTCGCGGGCAGGATGTCGAGCAGGCTCAGGCCGATGAGCAGCGCGAGCGGGATGATCAGTGTGAGCAGCAGCTGTTCGCCGTGGCGCAGCGTCAAGGCGGCCTCGACGCGCGCGTGCGTGCGCAGCATCCGGCCCAGCGGCCCGCGGCCCGGCGCGGGGGTGAAGGTGCCTTCCGGGAACGTCGTGCTCACGCCCGCAGCTCCCGTCCGGTCAGCTCGAGGAAAACCTCTTCCAGCGTGCGCCGCCCCACCTGCAGCTGTTCGGGCAGCACGCCCTGTTGCGCACACCACGACGTGACGGTCGACACCACCTGCGGATCCACCGCGCCTTCCACGAGGTACGAACCGGGCGAGGACTCGCTCACGCGATAACCCTCCGGCAACGCCGCCGTGAGCAGCGACAGGTCCAGCCGCGTGCGCGCGCGGAACCGCAGCTGCGCCGCGTCGCCCGCTTCGAGCGTCAACGCGTGGGGCGAGCCCTGGACCACGACCTTGCCGTGGTCGACGATCACGACCTGGTCGGCGAGCGCTTCCGCCTCTTCCATGAGGTGGGTGGTGAGCAGCACGCTCACGCCGTCGCTGCGCAGCGCGGCCAGCAGTTCCCACACCAGGCGCCGTGCCTGCGGGTCCATGCCCGCGGTCGGCTCGTCGAGGAACACCAGCTCGGGCCGCCCGACGAGCGCGCACGCCAGCGAAAGCCGTTGCTGCTGCCCGCCGGAGAGGCGCTTGAACGGGGTGCGCTTCGCGCCGGCCAGCCCGAGCACGTCGAGCAGCCACGCGGGGTCGAGCGGGTTCGCCGCGCAGGACGCGACGAGGCCGAGCATCTCCGCGGCGTGCACACCGGGGTAGGCGCCGCCGCCCTGCGGCATGATGCCGACGCGCGGGCGCAGCCGGGCGCTGTTTTTCACGGGATCGAGGCCGAGGACCCGGACGTTTCCGGCGTCAGGCTTGCGAAACCCTTCGCAGATCTCCACCGTGGTCGTCTTGCCCGCGCCGTTGGGCCCGAGCAAGGCCAGCAGGCAGCCACGCTCCATCCGCAGGTCGAGCCCGTCGACCGCGGTGGTGGAGCCGTAGCTTTTCACCAGGCCGGTGATCTCGACCGCGGGGTTGTCCACAACGAATCACGATACGACGTCCACCACGGCGGGCCGTTCCGGGGACGTCCTGGAGAGCAGGAGCGGCGAAAGCCGGTACACCCACGCGAGCCCGCCGAGCGTCACGAGCACGGCCGCGCCGTAGGCCCACGGCAGGATGTAGGCGTGGCCGTCGAACGTGCTCCCGGTGGGCGGCAGCAGGAACGGCAGCCCGGCGCTGATCACGGTCGCGGCCACGCGGAACCGCGACGTGCCCGCCGCCGCGGCCAGCGGGATCACGGCCCACAGCACGTACCACGGCTGCAGGTTGATCTGCAGGATCATCGCGGCGCCGAGCGCCACCCCGAGCCCGATGATGGGCCGGTAGCGCCACTTGAAGCTGGCCCACAGGAACTTGACGGTGACGAACGCCGTCACCAGGTAGCCGAGCGCGCCGATGATGGGCACCAGCGCGTCGGTGTGGTTGCCGAGGCCCAGCGCGATGCCGAGCACCCCGGTGAGGTTGGCGAGCTCGGCGGTGGGGGAGATCCAGGAGCGCACGAGGCCGGGGGTGCCGAGCGCGCCGATCCAGCCGAAGCCCAGGCCGGTGCCGTAACAGACGGCCACGAGCACCACGCCGAACAGCACCGCCATCGGCACGCCCGCCCACACCAGGTCCTTGATCCGCCCGTGCCAGCGCCGCGCCACCATCACGGCGAAGAACGGCAACGCGAGCAGCGCCGGCACCTTGACGGCGGCCCCGAGCGTGATGATCGCGACACCGAGCCCGATGCACAGCAGCTCGCCCCTGGCCAGCGGCGGCGGCGAGTCGCCCTTGACGCGCACCGGCAGCCGCCGGATGCCGACCTCGAGCCCGGCGACCATCAGCCCGATGGCCAGCGCGTCGTTGTGGGCACCGGCGATGAAGTGGAAGATCAGCAACGGGTTGGCCGCGCCCAGCCACAGCGCCGTCACCGGTTGCACGCCGAAGCGGCGCGCCAGCCGCGGCACGGCCCACACGATGAGGACCACGCCGACGAGCGCCAGGCCGCGCTGCAGCAGCACGCCCGTCACGATGTTGGTGCCGCCGATCGGCGCGAGCCAGCCGCCCAGTCGCAGCAGCAGCGGCCCGTACGGCGCGGGAGTCTCGCGCCACATGTTGGCCACGCCCGCGGTGAGCGGGTCGGCCACGCCGAGCGCCTGGGCCGGGCCCAGCGTGTACGGGTCCATCCCGCGGTGCACGATCTCGCTCTGCGCGAGGTAGCTGTAGACGTCCCGGGAGAACAGGGGCGGGATGAGCAGCAGCGGCGCCACCCACATCGCGATCGTGCGAGCCATCTGGCCTTGGCTGGCCAGGCGGGCGCTCGCGGGCCGGGCGAAACGGCCGAGCATGAGCCAGCTCAGCACGAGGATGCCCATGCCGGAGAACGCGATGGCGAGCGAGACCGTGGGGATGCGGGTGAACAGGCGCAGCACCGGCAGGTCCTGCACCGGGTTGATCACGGGGGCGGCGCCGGCGCCGAGCGAGCCGAGCGCGAGGAACAGCGAGCCGACCGTCCCGAAGCGCCGGACGATGTCGAGGCCGCGGTGTTCGGCCTGGTCGAGCGGCTGCGGCTCGCGCGGGAGCACGGGCGAAGGGGGCGCCACGGCCGTCGCCGTGTCGCCGGGTGTGCCCACTTCCGGGTCCCGTTGCACGGGTTGCTCGCCGACTGCCACGTCAGGAAGGGTATCGAGTCCCCTCGACCGTGACTCGGGTCACTGCCGGACACCCCACCTTTGCCCCTGCGCCGGAAATAAGACACACTTGTGTTGTGAAAAAGAACGGGACGCCTCCGGGAGAGGTCTGCGAGGAGCACGGCGCTCAGCCGCGCGCCGCGGACGTCGGCGTTCCCGTGCAGGTCAGCCCGGTCAGCGCGGCCGAAGGACGCACGCGCCACGAGGTCGCGCGCCTGCTTCTCGAGCAGGGCCCGATGACTGCCGTGGTGGTCGCGGAGCAGCTCGGCATCAGCCCCACGGCCGTCCGCCGGCACCTCGACGCGCTGGTGGCCGACGGTGAGGCCGAGACGCGCGACGCGCCCCGGCGCGGCCCGCGCGGGCGCGGGCGCCCGGCCAAGTTCTTCCTGCTCACCGAGTCGGGCCGCGCCCGGTTCGGGCACGCCTACGACGACCTCGCCGTGTCGGCCATCCGGTTCCTCGCCGAGCACGCCGGCCCCGACGCCGTGCGCGCCTTCGCCGAGAGCCGCGTCGACGCGCTGGTGGGCCCGCACCGCTCCGCCATCACCGGTTCGAGTGATCCCGCGGAGCGCGCCGAGGCCCTGGCCACGGCCCTGACCAGGGAGGGCTACGCTGCGTCGACCCGCCAGGTCGGGGTTGGCGAACAGCTGTGCCAGCACCACTGCCCGGTCGCGCACGTCGCCGCGGAGTTCCCGCAGCTGTGCGAGGCCGAGACCGAGGCGTTCGCTCGGCTGCTCGGCACCCACGTGCAGCGGCTGGCGACGATCGCACGCGGCGACAACGCGTGCACCACACACGTACCCGTCGGAACGTCGGGTACCCCGGCCCTTCCCGAGCCGGACAGCACCAGGCCCTCCGGGGCGACCGAGACGGTTGCGGCGACGCACCCGGCGCGGGCGTCCCAGGGGCGAACAGCACGGATCCCGAATGGAGGGAAACCCGCATGACTGCCGCTGCCGAGCAGCGCACTCCCACCACCGCGCCACTGAGCCAGGAAGAGACCATCGAGTCCCTTGGCAAGTACGCGTTCGGCTGGGCCGACTCCGACGAGGCGGGCTCGACCGCCCGCCGTGGGCTGAACGAGGACGTCGTCACCGACATCTCCTCGAAGAAGTCCGAGCCGGAGTGGATGCGCGAAGCCCGCTTGAAGGCGCTCAAGCTCTTCGAGCTGAAGCCGATGCCGAACTGGGGGGCCGACCTCTCCGGGATCGACTTCGACAACATCAAGTACTTCGTGCGCTCCACGGAGAAGCAAGCGGCCAGCTGGGAAGAACTTCCCGAGGACATCAAGAACACGTACGACAAGCTGGGCATCCCCGAGGCGGAGAAGCAGCGCCTCGTCGCCGGTGTCGCCGCGCAGTACGAGTCCGAGGTCGTCTACCACCAGATCCGCGAGGACCTGGAGGCCCAGGGTGTGCTGTTCCTGGACACCGACACCGCGCTCAAGGAGCACCCGGAGATCTTCCAGGAGCACTTCGGCTCCGTGATCCCGGCCGGTGACAACAAGTTCTCCGCGCTGAACACGGCGGTGTGGTCCGGCGGCTCGTTCATCTACGTGCCCAAGGGCGTGAAGGTGGACATCCCGCTGCAGGCCTACTTCCGGATCAACACCGAGAACATGGGCCAGTTCGAGCGCACGCTCATCATCGTCGACGAAGACGCCTACGTGCACTACGTCGAGGGTTGCACCGCGCCGATCTACCAGTCCGACTCGCTGCACTCGGCGGTCGTGGAGATCATCGTGAAGAAGGGCGGCCGCTGCCGCTACACGACGATCCAGAACTGGTCGAACAACGTCTACAACCTGGTCACCAAGCGCGCCAAGTGCGAAGAGGGCGCGACCATGGAATGGATCGACGGCAACATCGGTTCCAAGGTGACCATGAAGTACCCGTCGGTCTTCCTCATGGGCGAGCACGCCAAGGGCGAGGTCCTCTCGGTCGCGTTCGCGGGCGAGGGCCAGCACCAGGACGCGGGCGCCAAGATGGAGCACCTCGCGCCGCACACGTCCTCGACCATCGTGTCGAAGTCGGTGGCGCGCGGCGGCGGCCGGACCTCCTACCGGGGCCTGGTCCGCGTCGCGAAGCGGGCGCACCACTCGCGCTCCAGCGTGGTCTGCGACGCCCTGCTGGTCGACACGATCTCGCGCTCGGACACCTACCCGTACGTGGACATCCGCAACGACGAGGTGTCCATGGGCCACGAGGCCACGGTGTCCAAGGTCAGCGAAGAGCAGCTGTTCTACCTGATGTCGCGCGGTCTCGACGAGGCCGAGGCGATGGCGATGATCGTGCGCGGGTTCGTGGAGCCCATCGCGCGTGAGCTGCCGATGGAGTACGCGCTCGAGCTGAACCGCCTGATCGAGCTCCAGATGGAAGGGTCCGTCGGCTAGTCATGTCGGTTACCGAGAACAACGTCGCCGAGTCGCTGCGGGAAGGCGCGGTCGTTCCCGCGGCTTCCCGCGCGGAGCGGTTCACCTCCTACGACGTCGAGGCCTTCGAGGTCCCGGGCGGCCGTGAGGAGAACTGGCGCTTCACACCGATGAAGCGTCTCCGTGGCCTGCACGACGGCACGGCCGTCGCGTCCGGCGAGATCACGCTGGACGCCGACGCCGCGCCCGAGCTGAAGATCGAGACCGTCGGCCGCGACGACACCCGCCTCGGCGAGGCCGGCGTGCCCAGCGACCGGATCGCGGCGCAGGCCTACTCGTCCTTCACCCAGGCCACCGTCGTGACGGTGCCTCAGGAGACGGCCGCGTCGAAGCCGTCGACGCTGCGCATCCACGGTCCCGGCGAGGGCAAGGTCGCCTACGGGCACCTGCAGGTCCGCGTCGAGGCGTTCGCGCAGGCCGTGATCGTGCTCGACCACGTGGGCTCCGGCACCTACGCCGACAACGTCGAGTTCGTCGTGGGCGACTCCGCGAAGCTCACCGTGGTCAGCGTCCAGGACTGGGCCGACGACGCGGTGCACGTGTCCGAGCAGCACCTCAAGCTCGGCCGCGACGCGGCGCTCAAGCACATCGTGATCACCCTGGGCGGCGACCTGGTCCGCATCTCGCCGACGGCGGCCTTCGCCGAGCGCGGCGGCGACGTGGAGATGCTGGGCGTCTACTTCTCCGACGCCGGCCAGCACCAGGAGCACCGGCTGTTCGTGGACCACGCGGTGCCCAACTGCAAGTCGCGCGTGATGTACAAGGGCGCGCTGCAGGGTGACGGTGCGCACAGCGTGTGGATCGGGGACGTGCTGATCCGGGCGGCCGCCGAGGCCACCGACACCTACGAGCTCAACCGGAACCTGGTGCTCACACCGGGTGCGCGGGCCGACTCGGTGCCGAACCTGGAGATCGAGACCGGCGAGATCGAAGGCGCCGGCCACGCGAGCGCGACGGGAAGGTTCGACGACGAGCAGTTGTTCTACCTCCTGTCGCGCGGGATCCCGGAGGACTCCGCGCGCCGGTTGGTCGTGCGCGGGTTCTTCCACGAGATCCTGGTCAAGATCGACGTTCCCGAGGTGCGCGAGCGCCTCGAGGCCGCGATCGAGGCCGAGCTCGAAGCAGTGGGCGCCTGAGCCCCCTCGTCCGTCCACATCAGACTTTTAGGAACTGAGAATGGCTACCCTGGAAATCAAGGACCTGCACGCCTCGGTGAACACCGAGGAGGGTGCGAAGGAGATCCTGAAGGGCGTGAACCTGACCATCCGGTCGGGCGAGACCCACGCGATCATGGGCCCCAACGGCTCGGGCAAGTCCACCCTGTCCTACGCCATCGCCGGTCACCCGAAGTACCAGGTGACCTCCGGTGAGGTGCTGCTGGACGGCGAGAACGTGCTCGAGATGAGCGTGGACGAGCGCGCCCGTGCCGGCCTGTTCCTGGCGATGCAGTACCCCGTCGAGGTGCCCGGCGTCTCGATGTCCAACTTCCTCCGCACCGCGGCCACCGCGGTCCGTGGCGAGGCTCCCAAGCTGCGTCACTGGGTCAAGGAGGTCAAGGAGGAGATGGGCAAGCTCGAGATCTCGCAGGAGTTCGCCGAGCGCTCCGTGAACGAGGGCTTCTCCGGCGGCGAGAAGAAGCGCCACGAGATCCTGCAGCTGGCGCTGCTCAAGCCGAAGATCGCCATCCTCGACGAGACCGACTCCGGGCTCGACGTCGACGCGCTGCGCGTGGTTTCCGAGGGTGTCAACCAGTACAAGGCTTCGAGCGAGGTCGGCGTCATGCTGATCACGCACTACACCCGCATCCTCCGGCACATCACCCCGGACTTCGTGCACGTCTTCGCCGACGGGCGCATCGTCGAGTCCGGTGGCAAGGAGCTCGCCGACGAGCTGGAGGAGAACGGCTACGTGAAGTACGTGGGCAAGGCCGAGCCCGCCGCGCTCTGAGTTTTCGCACCACCGAAGTTCCCGACTACACCGAGAGGAGTTGGCTCGATGACCACCACGGCTTCGAACAGCCCGACCAACTCTGTTCCCCTTGACGTGGCGGCACTGCGTGCCGACTTCCCGATCCTGTCCCGCAGCGTGCGCGACGGGAAACCCTTGGTGTACCTGGACTCCGGCGCGACCTCGCAACGGCCCGTCCAGGTCCTCGACGCCGAACGCAAGTTCCTCGAGACCTCCAACGCCGCCGTGCACCGCGGTGCGCACCAGCTCGCCGAGGAGGCCACCGACGCCTACGAGTCCGCCCGCGCGCGGATCGCGGAGTTCGTCGGTGCCTCCCCGGAGGAGCTCGTGTTCACCAAGAACGCCACCGAAGGCATCAACCTCGTGGCGTACGCGATGAGCAACGCGAGCACGGCCGGCCCGGAGTCCGAGCGGTTCAAGGTGGGCCCCGGCGACGAGATCGTGATCACCGAGATGGAGCACCACGCGAACCTCGTGCCCTGGCAGCAGCTCTGCCAGCGCACCGGGGCCACGCTGAAGTGGTTCAAGGTGACGCCCGAAGGCCGGCTCGACCTGTCGGAGATCGACGAGCTGATCACGCCGCGCACCAAGCTGGTCGCCTTCGCGCACCAGTCCAACGTGCTCGGCACGATCAACCCGGTCGACGTGCTCGTGGCCAAGGCGAAGTCGGTCGGCGCGCTGACCGTGCTCGACGCGTGCCAGTCGGTGCCCCACGGGGTGTACGGCCAGGGCAACGTGGACTTCGGCGCACTGGGTGTGGACTTCGCGGCGTTCTCCGGGCACAAGATGCTGGCGCCGTCCGGCATCGGCGTGCTCTACGGGCGCAGCGAGCTGCTCGAAGCGATGCCGCCGTTCCTCACGGGCGGGTCGATGATCGAGCTGGTCCGCATGGAGGGCTCGACGTTCGCCCCGCCGCCGCAGCGGTTCGAGGCCGGCGTGCCGATGACGTCGCAGGCCATCGGCCTCGGCGCGGCCGTCGACTACCTCTCGGCGATCGGCATGGAGCGCATCGCGGCCCACGAGCACCTGCTCACCGAGCACGCGCTCGCCGGCATCGGCGCCATCGACGGCGTGCGCATCATCGGGCCGACCGACATGGCGGACCGCGGTGGCGCGGTGTCGTTCGTGATCGACGGCGTGCACCCGCACGACGCCGGCCAGGTGCTCGACAGCCTGGGCATCGCCGTGCGCGTGGGCCACCACTGCGCGTGGCCGCTGCACCGGGCGTGCTCGGCGCAGGCCACCGTGCGCGCCACGTTCTACCTCTACAACACACTGTCCGAAGTGGACGCCCTCGTCGACGGGATCCGCGAGGCGCAGAAGTTCTTCGGGGTCGCGTGATGAACCTCGAGAGCATGTACCAGGAGATCATCCTGGACCACTACAAGAACCCGCACGGGCGTGGCTTGAGCGACCCTTACGACGCCGAGTCGTTCCAGGTCAACCCGACCTGCGGCGACGAGGTGACGCTGCGCGTGAAGCTCGCGAACGGCAAGGTCGAGCAGGTCTCCTACGAGGGGCAGGGCTGTTCGATCAGCCAGGCCTCCACGTCGGTGCTGACCGATCTCGTCACCGGCCACACCGTCGAGGAGGCGTTCACCACCATGGACGCCTTCGTGGAACTGATGCAGGGCAAGGGCAAGGTCGAGCCCGACGAGGACGTGCTGGAGGACGGCATCGCGTTCGCCGGCGTCGCCAAGTACCCGGCGCGCGTGAAGTGCGCCCTCCTCGGCTGGATGGCGTTCAAGGACGCCGTGGCCCGCACCACCACAGGAGCTGAGAAGGCATGAGCGAAGAGACCGTGGCCCCGGAGGCGACGACCCCGGAGCACCGTGAAGGGCGCACCGCCGCGGACCTGCCGGAGCAGGCCGCTTCGTCGGTGCCCGCCGACGTCGCCAAGATCGAGGACATCGAAGAGGCGATGCGCGACGTCGTGGACCCCGAGCTCGGGATCAACGTCGTCGACCTCGGCCTGGTGTACGACATCCGCGTGGAGAAGGACAACTCCGCCACGCTGGACATGACGCTCACGTCGGCGGCCTGCCCCCTCACCGACGTGATCGAAGACCAGACCTCCGCGGCGCTGACCTCCGGCGGCCTCGTGAGCGACTTCCGGATCAACTGGGTCTGGATGCCGCCGTGGGGCCCGGAGAAGATCACCGACGATGGCCGCGAGCAGCTGCGTGCGCTCGGGTTCACCGTCTGAGCTTTCGTCCGGGGAACAGGCCATTCCGCTCGCAGCGGGATGGCCTGTTCTGGTTCGGTGGACGTATAACGACCTATACGTTGCCGGTGGATTCGACATACCAGGGCGCTTCGCCCTCGGGGGAAAACCGGCTCCAGAGGGCGACGGCCTCGGCCAGGGACGTGCGGCGTTCGACGTGCAGCGCGGCGAGCCGGGGGAGCGGCGCGCCCGCGGCGAGCAGGTGGTCGAGCTGGGCTCGGTCGAGGCCGAGCACGCGCAGGTGCCGCAGCTCGCCGACCCGCTTCAGGCCGGTCACCTCGACGCCGCTGACGTCGAGGTGCACCAGGCTCGGCAGGGCGGCGAGCCAGGCCAGATCCACCGGGTGCTTGAGGACTTTCAGCTCCAGGCGCCACAGCCGGTGCCCGGCGAAAGCGTCGAGGTCGACTTCGCCCGCTTCCACGGACAGGGCCTCCAGTGCGGGCAGGTGGGCCAGGCCGCCGGTGACGCGGGCCGCGCGGTTGATGCTCACCTCTTTGAGCGCCGGAAAGCCTTGCAGTGCGGCGAGGTTCACGGTGTCGGCGTCGTTGAGGTAGAGCTGCTGCACGAGGGGCCGGTCGGCGACGTCGTGCGCGTGCTCGACACCCGGTCCGTTGATCACCTCGGTGTGGCTGCGGAAGGGGCTGTCGCGCAGGGAAACCTCGGGTTCGAGGAACACCCCGTCTTCGTAGTCCTCGTACCGGCCTTCGCGCAGGGCCTCGACGACCTCGGTGAGCATCGCCGTGACCGACGGCGCGACGTAGCGCAGCGGGCCGTGGATGTCGCGGCCGTACTCCACGACCTGGCCGGCCCGGCCGTCCGGCGCGGGGTCGAGGTCGGTGAAGAGGAAGTTCATCGCGCGGTCGCCGCCGAAGGTGACCCACCAGTCGTTGCGGGACAAGCGTTTCACGTGCCCGAACGGCAGCGGCTCGAACACCACGCCGGTGTCGGACACGGAGTCCTCCCAGCCGTAGGAACCCGGCAGGCCTTCGAGGTAACCGGCGACGACCTGGCCGAGGGCGTTGCAGGAGTACGGGCCGAGCAGGCCGACCTGCTCGGGGTCGCCGTCGGCCACGCGGTAGAGCGCGCGCAGGTCTTCCGGCAACCGCAGGCCGATCCGCTCCTCGGCGGCCGCGATCTCCGCCTCCGTGCGGCCGGCGGGCCACGGCGGCGCCTGGCCCTTGATCCGCGTGTAGTGCGCCGCGAACTCTTCGCACAGTCGCGTGACCTCGGCGAGCACGGCCGGGTCCGTCGGCGCTCCGGTGGGTGCGGCGGCGGCCGGGCGGAGCAGGCCGGGCCGGGGGTGGCCCGGGTAGCGGAAGTTCTCGTCGAACACGAGCCAGCCGTCGGCCGCCGGGGAAAGCGCGCCGCCCGCGGCGAAGGTGTAGCTGCCGTCGGGACGCAGCCGCAGCTCATACGTGCCGGCGGGTGCGTCGAAGAGGCTCCGCAGGCTGCTGCCGCTGATTCGCAGCCATTCGCGGGTGGGCGTCCAGGCGTCGAGCGCCAGCGAGCCGCCGGTGGCGCGCACCTGCAGTACTGCTTCTTCGGTGCCGGCAGCGGAACGCAGCGTGGTCGCCAGGTCGTGGGCGACCTCGTCGAAATCCATGGTGGTGAAGCTAGCGCGAAGGTCCGACGAAAACCGGGCTCGGCTGCTATGACTGGGCGATGACCGAACCGGACAACGAGAGACGACCCCGGCGTGGCCTGGCCGTCGCGTCGATCGCGATCGCCGCGGTGAGCTTCATGCTGGCGGTGTCGACGTGGATCGCGTGGCTGTTGGTGCGGCCGAAGTTCCTGGTGATGCCGGCGTACGCGCTGGTCGGGCAGGTGTTCCTGCTCGTGCTCGGTGCGTTGTTCTTCGTCGCGCTGCTCGCCGGTGTGCTGGCGATCGTGCTCGGGCTGACCGGGCGCGAACTCGGTGGTGACCTGGCGCGGGCGGGTGCCCTGCTCGGCGCGCTCACCTGCCTGGTCGCGCTCTCCGGCGCGGTCGCGTTCGCGGTCAATCCCGTGTGGACGTCGCTGCGCCCGACGATCGGCTACGGCGACTTCGGCGTCGGTTCGTGACGGTCCTCAAGTCGATCCTGCTGTTCGCCGCCGCCGCGGTGCTGGAGATCGGTGGCGCGTGGCTGATCTGGCAGGGCGTGCGAGAGCACCGCGGCTGGGGGTGGATCGGCGGGGGGATCGTGGCGCTCGGGCTCTACGGATTCGTCGCCACGCTGCAGCCCGACGCGCACTTCGGCCGCATCCTCGCCGCGTACGGCGGGGTTTTCGTGGCCGGCTCCCTGGCCTGGGGTGTGGTGGCCGACGGCTACCGGCCCGACCGGTTCGACGTGCTCGGCGCGCTGCTGTGCCTCGTGGGCGTCGCGGTGATCATGTACGCGCCGCGAACCGGGTAACGCTCGCACAACGCCCGCGATAGATCAGCGTGACCGAACCCGACTTTCCGCCGCCGCCGGCTCCGGTGCAGGTCAAGCGGCGGTTCTCGCCGCTGCTGGCGATCTTCCTGGTGCTCGCCGTCGTCGGCGCCGTGGCCGGCGCGATCGGTGTGGTGAAGGTGCTCGGCTACGCCATGGTGACCGTCCCGGGTGGCTCGATGGCCGGCACCATTCCGCCCGGTACCACCGTGGTCTACAGCTGGGGCGAAGGCCGGGAGATCCATCGGGGCGACCTGGTCGTGTTCCAGGCCGACGCGCTGCCCGACATGCAACCCGGCCGGCTCCTCAAGCGCGTGATCGCGGTCGGTGGCGATCGGGTGCGCTGCTGCGACCCCGGCCACCGGATCGAGGTCAACGGCAAGCCGATCACCGAGCCCTACCTCGACCCGAAGGTGTCGCCCGCCGCGGCGGCGATGCCCTTCAGCGCGCAGGTGCCGCCGGGCACGATCTTCGTCGCCGGCGATACGCGCGACAACTCCAACGACTCGCGCATCCACGTCAGTGCACCCGGTGCAGGCGCCATCCCCCTGTCCGAGGTGAACGGTGTGGTCGTCGCGACGGGCAGCATCTTCGCCTCCGAGAGCCTCAGGCCCACCACGGCGTTCACCGATGCGGGCCTGCCGGGATCGTCCACTGAGGACACCGGCCTGGCCGCGGACCGTTACCTGGCGGCAGGTGGCGCGGCGGTGTTCCTCCTCGGGTTCATCGGCGCGATCGTGGCCGGCGTGCGGTCCGCCGCGAGACGACGGAAGGCGGCCGTGGCAGCACCCTGATCACGAGCAGGTTGCAGCGGGAAGACCTGGTCGAGCGGCCGGTAACGTCGGCGGGGCCCGCCCGATAGAGGGGCGTGACCGACTTCCCGGCGCCCCCGGCCGCTCCGCCTCGCACGCGCCGGTTTTCGCCGTTTGTGGCGCTTTGTGACCGGGGTGGTGAGGGTGCTCGGCTACAGCACGGTGCGCATCGGCGGACGCACCATGGAAGCCACGATCGGAGCCGGCGCACCCATGGTTCTCCATTGGGCCGGGAGCCAACAGATCCACCGGGACGACCTGGTTTCGTTCCAGGCCGACGCGTTTCCCGACGTACCGCGCGGCCTCCACTTCCTCAAGCGCGTGATCGCCGTCGGCGGTGATCGGGTGGTCTGCTGCGGGCCCGACAACCGGCTGCAGGTGAACGGCAAGTCCGTCACCGAGCCCTACCTCGATCCGGCGGTGCCGCTCTCGGCCGGCGCCTACGAGTTCACGGCGCAGGTGCCGCCGGGCTCGATTTTCGTCGCGAACGACAGACGCGACATCTCGGACGATTCCCGCAGATTCGTCAACGAGCCCGGCGGTGGCACCATCCCACTGTCCAAAGTGGATGGTGTGATCGTCGCGAGGGGCACGATCTTCTCCTCCGTGACCCTCACGCCCACCACGGCCTTCACCGACGCCGGCCTGCCCGGAGCGTCCACTGCGGACGCCGGGCTGCCCGAGGGCCGCTACCTGGCGGCCGGCGGTGCCGCGCTGTTCCTGCTCGGGTTCATCGGCTTGATCGTGACCGTCGCGCGCTCCGGCGGAAGACGACGAAGGGCAGCCGCAGGCCCACCAATGCACTGATCACGAGCAGGTTGTAGCCGAAGACCTGGTTGAGTTTCAGGTCGGGCAGCAGCCGCGGGCCGCTCGCGCTGCCGCGCAGCAGCACGGCCATCAGGCCGGTCGCGATGCCGACGAACGCCGGCAGCACCTCGTGCACGAGGCCCGTCACGAGATCGCGGTCGCGTTCGTCGGAGAACAGCCGCACGTTGACCGAAAGCCGGCCTTCCTCCCGGGCCGCGCCGATCCGGTCGACGCGGCGGGGGAGCCGGCGCAGCACCGGCAGCAGCGCCGGCACCTCGTCGCGCACGGTCTCGGGCCGCAGGCGCGCGCCGATCCGCTCGCCGGCGAACGAACGCGATTCGGCGACCACGTCGAAGCCGGGTGCGAGCGTGGCCAGGGTGCCCTCGGCCGTCGCGAGCGCGCGGAAGACCGCGGCATGCCAGGCCGCTGGACCTTGATCACGACCTCCGCGCCGGAGTGCAGACGTGCGTCGTAGGCCTGCGCGATCGACGCCGCCGCGAGGGGTTCCGGGTCGAACTCGGCGAACGCGTCCGCCG
Source organism: Amycolatopsis sp. NPDC049253 (assembly GCF_040678995.1). Lineage (NCBI taxonomy): Bacteria > Bacillati > Actinomycetota > Actinomycetes > Pseudonocardiales > Pseudonocardiaceae > Amycolatopsis > Amycolatopsis sp. NPDC049253. The sequence continues at coordinate 510,866 of NZ_JBFAQX010000003.1, forward strand.
GATCGGCGCCGAGTTCCTCGCGCAGCAGGGCGAACACGGCTTCGGCGGGCGCCGGCGCCACGCGATCCTGCAGCCGGCCGAGCTCCTCGACGAACGCAGGCGGCAGCAGGTCGGCGCGGGTGGAGAGCAGCTGGCCGAGCTGCGCGAACGTCACGCCGCCCTCTTCCAGCGCGCGGCACAGCGACCGCGCGAGCTTGGCGTGGCGGCCGGGTCCGAACCCGGGCTCGCGGCGCCCGGTGAGGTACCCGCCGAGGCCGTGGCGGATCGCGATGCGCGTGATCCGCCAGTAGTGCCGGGCCCGCGCGACGCGGGCGCGCGCCGAACGCAGCTGTGCGAACAGCGCGAGCCCGGCCCCGACGGTGCGGCGGGCTCCGCGACGAACAGGAACAGCAGCGTCGCGGCCAGTGCGCACCCGGCCGGCGGGACGAGCAGCCCGACCGCCGCGCGGGCGCTGGTGAGCGCCGTGAGCGGGAAGGTCCGCACCACCAGGCCGCCGACGCCCCAGCCGAAGACCCCCGCGCACAGCGCCCGGACGTACCCGACCCGCACGCCGAGCACCCGCAGCGACGCGGTGACGAGCGGCCACAGTGCGAGAACGTAGGCGAACAGGGTTTTCCTGGTTGTCGAGCACACCAGCGTTCGCGGCCGGCCGGGTCCGGCCGCGGCGGGAGCGCGCTCCCTCTCGCGGGGGACCATGATGACGGACAGTGCCGGGTCACCTACTTTCGGACGTGGCCACGGAGATTGGTGAACTCCTAACGTCGTGGGGCGAACCACGGTTGCCGGGTTTCCGGTAGCCGGAGCGGACAATTCGGTGAAGGAGACGCGAATGAGGGCACGCGGGTTCGGGCGCATCGCGGCGATCGCGGTGGCGGTGGCGGCGCCGCTGGGTGTCGGGCTGGTCGTGGGGCCGGGCGCGGAGGCCGCCGCGGCCACGACGGTGTACTACACGTCGAGTGGGGCACCGGATTACGTGGCGCAGATCGACCAGGGGGCGGCGAACTGGAACGCCGCGGTGACCGACGTGAAGCTGGTGAAGCGCTCGTCCGGGGCGACGGTGGTGTTCCACGAGATCCACAGTGGCGGGTCGTATACGCAGACCGATGGTCACGGGAATGGAGACGTGTATCTGGATACGTCTCAGGTGGCGGAAGGGTTTGATCCGACGCGGATCGCGGCGCACGAGCTGGGGCACAATCTCGGGTTGCCGGATGATTACGACGGGCCTTGTTCGGAGCTGATGTCGGGGCACGGGCCGGGGACTTCGTGCACCAATGCCAAGCCGAGTGCGCAGGAGGCGGCGAAGGTGCAGCAGTTGTGGCGGAACGGGTTCGGGGGTGTGAAGGGAGTGGGAACTCGGGTTACGGCTGGGGTTTACTGAGCGATTCCTGGGGTTTCGGAATCGGGATGGTGGGTGCGGGAAGGCGCCCCGATTTCTGATTGTGACTACGTTTCAGGGCAGCTTGTCAAGGCTGGAAAGAGTACTTTGACAAGCTGCCCTGAAACGTGTGGAGGCTTTGGATCGAGGCGGGGGAGGGGCTGGGCGTTCCCGCGCGTTGAGTGGATCGGCTGCGGTTTTTCGGCGTGGCGCTGGCTGCGGTTTTGCGTGGCGTCGGCCGGAGGTGAGCAGGGTCCCGCTGTGGCGGAAGGTGGGAAGTCAGGCGGCTGGGAGGATCCCGGGGGGCTCCGGCCGGTGGTGAGCAGGGTGACCTATCGCAAGTGGGTCCACCTGATCCTGGGCGGGGCGATCAGCGTGCCGTACCTGTTGTTCGCGGCGGTGGCGGTGCCTTCGCTGGCACCGTTCGTGACGTCGCTGGGCTGGGCGTCGATGGTCGGGGTCGGGGTGACGGTGGTGGTGCTGGGGGCGACGTCGTTCCTGCCGGCGGTGCGGGAGCTGCTGGGCCAGGCGGCGGCGGAGCGGCCTGCCACCGTGCGGGCGCGGTGCAGCGTGATGTTCGTGCTGCACGTCGGGGCCGGAGCGCCCGTTCAGGCCGAGCGGCTGACCGCCACGTCGCGGCCGATGCCGCGGAGGACTTCGACGCGGTCGGAGCCCGGGCGGCTCAGGACCCAGCTCGAGCCGGGCACCGCTTTGGCCCGTTTCTTGAGCGGGGCGAGCAGGCGGGAGGCGTCGCGGTAGGAGGGGATGGAGCCGCTGCCGCAGACGAGGGTGGCCAGGGACACGGTGACGGGCATGCCCTCCGCGGACCAGCGCGTGTCGAGGAGGGCGGCGGCGACGGTGCCGATCTCGTCGACGTCGCAGACGATGAGGAAGTCGTCGCCGCCGACGTGGCTGACGCGCATGCGCGGGAGGCGGCGCGAGAGGCCCGTGAGGGTCTCGCCGAGGGCGCGGATGAGGTCGTCGCCCGCGGCGAAGCCGGCGTTGTCGTTCACGGACTTGAAGGAGTCGACGTCGAGCCACGCCGCCACGAACTGCTCGCCCGTGGAGATGCGGCGTTCGACGTCGCGCGCGACGGCCTCGCTGCCCGGCAGCCGGGTGAGCGGGCTCAGGGTCACCGCCTCCTCGACCTTCGCCTCGGCCACACCGCGGACCACCTCGGTCACCAGCACCACGCCGAGCGTCCGGCCCGCGTTGTCGACCACGACCACGTCGTCGCCGGTGCGGCCCCAGTCGGCGTCGGTGACCAGTTCGAGGAACTCCAGCGCGCTCGCCGTGGCGTCGATCGTGTGCGGCTTGTCGGCCAGCCGCTCGGCCGGGCGCTTGGCGTGCAGGGCGTGGCCGTACGGGCCGGTCACGGCGACCAGGAACCGCGTGCGGTCCACCGACCACTGTGGACGGTTGTGCTCGTCGACGCCGATCACGCCGGTCGGGGCGTCGGCCGCCGCGAGGACCTCGCGCACGTCGTCGCAGGTCGCGTCGGACGGCAGCGTGGTGGCGGGCCGCAGGAAGTCGCCGACGCGGGGCGCGGTGGGCGGCGCGGGCGAGCGGCGGTCGTCGGGCACCACGGCGCCGGCGGCCGGCGCGCTGCGGTGCGCGGCCGGCGGCGCCAGCAGGTTGCCCTGCGCGATGCGCACGCCGAGGTTCTGCGCGGCGTCCAGCTGCGGACCGGTCTCGATGCCGGTCGCGACGAGCCGGATGCCGGTCCGCGTCGTGAAGTGCAGCAGCGACTCGACGACGGCGACCGAAGCCGGTTCGTCCGGCAGGCCGCGCAGCACGCTGCGGTCGAGCTTCACCAAGTCCACCGGTGCCTGCGCGAGCAGCGCCAGCGGCAGGTCGCCGCGGCCGAGGCCGTCGAGCGCCAGCCGGAACCCCAGCTCCGACAAAGCGCGCATACCGCCCAGAAGCCGGTCTCCGGGCAGGTGCGTGAACGGCGGGCCGATCTCCAGGACCACGTCCCGCGTGCGGCGGCCGGCGGCGCCGAGCTCGGCGATCAGCTCGTCGAACGCGGCGGGGCCCGACGCGAGCGTGCGGGCGGAGATGTTCAGGTGCAGGGGCAGCGCGCTCGGCCGCTCGGCCTCCTGGCGCACCGCGGCCGCGGCGAGGCCCAGGTCGACCTCGGCCAGGCGGCCGGCGCGGCGGGCTTCGGCGAGCAGCTCGTGGGCCGTGCCCTTGCCGGGGCGGGCGAGCGCTTCGTACGCGACAACGCCGCCGGTGTGCAGGCTGTACATCGGCTGGAAGGCGAACCGGACCGCACGGGGCGTCGTCACCCGGAGATCGTCGCATCCTCTCGCGCGGAAACGAAACCGTTGTCAGCAGATGTTCACCGCGCCGGAACCTGAGTTACCTGAACCGGAGTAACGAAATCGGTAGTGATCACCCGTTCGGGATGGATTTCCGGGGGCCGTTCGGAAGTGTGAAAATTCCCGTCTTCACCATGCACTCACACGAACTCGCACACCGTCCGTGGTGGCCCGGTTCGCGGCAGTGACCAGCGAGTCCGTCCACCTGGAGCTTGATCGTTTGACCCGAAGAAGTTTCGGATACGGAATTCGCGGACCGTCGCCGTTCGGCCCGCCGGTTCCGCACGTGGTAGCGCTCACGGCTGCGCGCCGGCGCATTCGGCCGCCGATTTCGCCGCCGTTACCGAATCGTATTCGTCCGGCGGCCCGCGAGCCGCGCGCGCAGCGTCGGCGGCGCCGCGCGGAACAGCCGGGCCATCGCCGCCGCCGTGCCCGGCAGGTCTTCCCGGCCCGATGTGTAGGCCTGCTGCACGGGAGCCGGCAACGCGAAGAAGAGGTCGAAGAACTCGGCGAGCTCGGCAGCCGACATCCGGCGCAAAGCACGCAATCCGTACTGCCGCAGGGAATGCACGGCCCGCGCCTCGGCCGTCCACAGTGTCCGGCGGGCCGCGCGCACCGCCGCCGCGGGCCCCGCCTCGAACGCACCCGCCAGCGCCGCGGCCACCCTCGGAGCCAGCCGCAGCGCCGTCGCGACGCTGTACCCGGTGGCGGGGTGCACGAGCCCGGCGGCGACGCCGAACGGGACCACCGCGCCGCGCCCCGGCAGCGGCACGTCGAGCGCGATCCGAACCCGCTCCTCCCGGCCGTGCGGCCGCAGCCCCGCGGCTGCGAGCCGGGTCCGCAGCCGCGCGGCGAGCCGGTCCACCGGCACGCCCGGCCGGTGCGCGAGCGACGTCTCCTCCACGAGCACCGAGCCGTCGCCGAGCGGGAGCAGGTAGCGGAAACTCGGCGACCCGTCGCGCCAGTCCATGAACACGGCCGTGTCCGAGGCGCCGGGCACCAGCCGCTCGGCGTCGGCGGCGAGCAGCACGAGGCCGTACGCGGTCTGCTCGGCGCGGCGCCCGCCAGGCGGGCCGCCGGACAGCACCCGGTTGCGCCCCGACGCGTCCACGACCACCGCGGTGGCGAGCCGGCGGTCGTCGGCCAGCACCACCGTCGAGCCGTGGCGGCCGTGCTCGGCGTGCGCGACCCGCCCGGTCACCACCGTCACCGGCGCCGCCGTGAGCCAGGACCGCAGGCCGGCGTTGTCGAGCACGAGGTAGCCGCGGTCGAGCCGGTGCTCGCGCGTGCCGAACGCGACCGTCGCGCCGGGTGCCGAAGCGATCACCTCGGCCGGCAGCCCCGGCAGCTCGTCGGCCCACGCGCCGTAGGTGCTGCGCCACGGCGCCCGCGGCGCGGCGTCGACGAGCGTGGTCGCGAGCCCGCGCCGGGCGCAGGCGCGCGCCAGCGCCCACCCGGCGGGTCCGCCACCCGCGATCAGCACGTCGCTCACCCGTCCGATCCTGCCGTATCCGGCGAGTCCGCCGGGGGCCGGACCGATACGGTGGAGCGCATGTCCGAGACCGACCCGAGAGCCGCGCGCAGGGACCCGTCGAGCTCCGTGGGCGGGTTCACGGACCTCGCCACCAGCCCGTTCCGCGTCGATCGCGACCGCATCGCCGCGTCGCCGTTCTTCGCGCGCCTGGGCGGGGTGACGCAGGTGGTCAGCGCCGGCGGCGCCGGGCTGCTGCACAACCGGCTCACCCACAGCCTCAAGGTCGCGCAGGTCGCCCGCGCGATCGCCGAGCGGATCACCGGCGCCAGCGAGTCGGCCGAGCTCGCCGCGAAGCTCGGCGGCTGCGACCCCGACGTCTGCGAGGCCGCCGCGCTCGCCCACGACCTCGGGCACCCGCCGTTCGGCCACCTCGGCGAGCAGACGCTCGACCGCATCGCCCGCCACCGCTTCGGCCTGGCCGACGGCTTCGAGGGCAACGCGCAGACGTTCCGCATCCTCACCACCACCGACGTGCGCGGCCCGTCGGCGATCGGTCTCGACCTCACCGCGGCCGTGCGCGCGGCGGTGCTGAAGTACCCGTGGGCGCGGCTGCACTACCCCGAACTGCACCCCACGGCGATGCGCACGCCTCCCCGCGGCGCGGCCGAACCCGACGGCTCACCGGGCACCGGCGCGAGCAAGTTTTCCGCCTACGCCACGGAACTCGACGACTTCGCGCAGGCGCGCGGCCCGTTCACCGGCCGCATCGAGCCGTGGCAGCAGACGGTCGAGGCGTCGGTGATGGACACCGCCGACGACATCGCCTACGCGATCCACGACCTGCAGGACTTCCACCGCATCGGGGTGCTGCAGCACGCGCCGGTCGCCGCGGAGCTGGGGGAGTGGCTCGACCACGCGCTGGAGCTGGCTTCACTCGACGACGAGCAGGTCGCCGCGGAGCTGCGCCGGCCCGGCCGGTCGCTCGAACAACTGCGCCGGCGCATGCACCTCAAGGACGGCTGGATCGCCGACGACGACGCGTTCGCCGCCGCGGTCCGGCGCGTGCAGCGGGAGCTCGTGGACGGGCTGCTGGAGAACGGGTTCGACGGCTCGATCGAGGCCGAGCAGGCCACGGCCGCGTTCTCGGCCAACTGGACCTCGCGGCTCGTCGACGGCGTCTTCGTGCTCTCCTCGCCCTCCACGCGCTCCGGGCACGTCTCGCTGCGCACCGCGCAGTGGCACGAGGTGCAGGTGCTCAAGTTCGTGCACCGCCGGTTCGTGCTCCTGCGCCCGGACCTCGCGCTGCACCAGCGCGGGCAGGCGAGCCTCGTGACCACGCTCGTCGACGCGCTCGACGCGTGGCTGCTCGACCGCGACGAGGCGAGCCGCCTGCCCCGGCGCCTGTACGACCTCGTGGAGCTGGCGCAGGACGAGTATTCGGGCCTGGTCCGGACCATGCCGGAGGTGCTCGTCGGCGCGACCGGCGAACGCGTGGAGGGCGCCGACGCCGTGCGCAGTCTCGCCCGCGGCCGCGCAGTGGTGGACTTCGTGGCTTCGCTCACCGACAAGCAGGCCGTGACGCTGCTCGACGCGCTGTCCGGGCGCGCCGCCCAGCCGTGGTCGGACTCGTTCGTGCTCTGAGGCCGCGCTCAGCCGGCGCTATGACTCGCCACTGCCGCTGAATGGCCTACGACCTCCGGTGGGTATGGGAAATTTACAGCCATACATCACCCTAACGGCTGCTTTTTCCCATTTACCCCGGGCACTTAGCTGGATCCAGCCGGTGATCACCGGCGTTGGCCAGCGTGAGTCGGGGCACGCGGTGCGAGATTCGGAGGCGCACGTGCGTCGAAGCCGTTCCACTAGAGCCGGATTCAGATCGAGAGCCAGATCCCGAGCGACCGTCCTGACCGCGGGGGCCGCGGCGCTGATCGCCGCGCTGGGCATCGTCACCCCGCCGGTCGCGGGCGCCGCCACAGCGTCCACACCGGACTCCTTTTCCGAAAACTCCGCGAAGCAGATCGCGGCGTTGCAGTCGATCAAGTCCGGGCAGACCAAAACGGAGTCCAAACTGGACAGCCGGCTGCTCGTCTCGCAGAAGCTGCGTACCCAAAAGCTGAGCGCCTCCGCCGTACCCGCGCTGGGGGCGGGTACGGCGAGCACCGCGCTCGTGGACATCCGCGCCACCAAGGTGTCCGACGCGCTGGTGAACGACCTGCGCAAGGCCGGTGCCGCCGTACGCACCGTGTCGGACAAGGCGGCGAGCATCCGCGCCGAGGTGCCGCTGTCCGCACTGCCGGCGATCGCCGCGCGCGCCGACGTGAAGCGGGTCGAGACCGCAGACCAGGCGATCACCGCCCGTGAGCTGGAAACCAAGGCGGGGCAGGGGAAAACGGCTCCCGTCGAGACCAAGCAGCAGAAGGCCGCCCGCCTCGACGCCGCGCTGAACCAGGCGCTCGCGGCCAAGAACCGGCGGGCCGCCGAGGCGACCATCACCAGTGAGGGCGACCGCGCGCACAACGCCGATCTCGCCCGCCAGCAGTACGGCGTCACGGGCACCGGCGTGAAGGCGTGCGCGCTGTCCGACGGCGTCGACTCGTTGAAGGTCTCGCAGGCCAAGGGCGAGCTGCCGGCCGTCGACGTCGTCCCCGGCCAGGCCGGCGACGGTGACGAGGGCACCGCGATGCTCGAGATCATCCACGACCTCGCGCCGAACGCGACCCTCGGTTTCGCCTCCGCGTTCACCTCCGACGCGAGCTTCGCCGACAACATCCGCAAGCTGCGCTTCGAGTCGCACTGCGACGTGATCGTCGACGACGTCATCTACTACAAGGAATCCCCGTTCCAGGACTGGATCATCGCCCAGGCCGTGAACGACGTGACCGCCGACGGCGCGCTCTACTTCTCCTCGGCGGGCAACGAGGGCAACGTCACCGACGGCACCGCCGCCCACTGGGAAGGCGACTTCGTCGACTCCGGCAAGTCGATCGGCAAGTTCGCCGGCACCGCGCACAACTTCGCGGGTGCGGCCGGCAACCAGATCTTCGAGCCGATCTCCGACGCGTCGTCGGACAACATCCCCGTGACGCTGCACTGGTCCGACCCGCTCGGCGCCGCGGCCGACGACTACGACCTCTACCTGCTGGACGGGGCGGGCAACGTCGTCTCGTTCAGCCAGGACGTGCAGGACGGCACCCAGGATCCGTACGAGCAGCTCGCCACCCCGCTCTTCGGTGGCACCGGCCTTCGGCTCGCGGTGGTCAAGTTCTCCGGCGAGGGCCGCTATCTCTCGCTGACGGCCTTCCGCAGCCGGTTCCGCGACTCGGCCGACGGCCTCAAGGCCTACAGCACCCCGGGCGTCACGGCCGGGCACTCCTCGGCGCGCAACGCGTTCTCCGTGGCCGCGGCACCGGCGGCGGCCCCGTTCGGCCGGGCGCTCGAACCGGGTGACCCGGCCAACCCGACCGGTCCGTTCCCCGGCGCGTTCTCCGCGGCCAGCAAGGCCGAGCGGTTCAGCTCCGACGGCCCACGCCGGATGTTCTACGAGGCCGACGGCACGCCCATCACCCCGGGCAACGTCTCCTCGACCGGTGGCGAGGTCCGCGACAAGCCGGAGATCACCGCGGCCGACGGCGTGCGCACCTCGGTCGGCGGGTTCGACCCGTTCTTCGGCACCTCGGCCGCCGCGCCCCACGCGGCCGCCATCGCGAGCCTCGTGCTCTCGGGCAACCCCGGACTGTCCGCTTCGGACGTTCGCGAGGCGTTCCTGAACACGGCCGTGGACATCGAGGCGCCCGGCAGCGACAACCTCACCGGCGCGGGCGTGGTCCTCGCCGACAAGGTGCTCGCCTACACCGGCGCCAGCCCGCAGCCCTACGTGCAGGCCGTGCAGCCCACCGTCACCGGGCCCGACGGCGGCAGCACGCTCGACCCCGGTGACACCGCGAAGGTGACGCTGCCGGTGACCAACACCGGCGACGGGGTCGCGTCCTCCACGAGCGTCGTGCTCACCACGACGACGCCCGGCGTCACGATCGCGCCGCGCGCCAAGTCGTACGGCACGATCAGCCCGGGCCAGACGGGCGTGAACGACTTCACCGTCACGGTCCCGGCGACGCAGGGCCTCGGCGTGCCGGTGGTCTTGTCCGCGAAGGTGACGTTCGCCGGCTCGTTCTCGCCGTTGACCAGCACGTTCGCGTTGCCGGTCGGCACGCCCTCGCCGGTGGTGCAGACCTTCTCCTACACCGGTGCGCCGGTCGCGATCCCGGACAACTCGCAGCTCGGCGCCTCGGTGCCGCTGGTGGTGAGCGGTGTCGGGGCCGCGTCGAAGGTCTCGGTCTCGATCGACGGTTCCAGCTGCACCGCCGACGAGGGCTCGACCACGGTCGGCGTGGACCACACCTACGTCGCGGATCTGGTCGGCACGCTGACCTCGCCCTCGGGCGCGTCGGCCACGCTGTTCCAGCGGGCCGGCAGCGGCGGCAACAACCTGTGCCAGGTCGTGTTCGACGACAGCGCCCCGGCGCTGCTGAGCACCGTCGGGTCGCAGTTCGCGCCGTTCACGGGCACGTACCTGCCGATCGACCCGCAGACCCCGCTCGCCGGCACCTCGGCCGACGGCACGTGGACGTTCAAGGCGGTCGACGTCGCCGGCGGTGACACGGGCTCGATCCGCAGCGTCTCGCTGCACGTCAACGGCTACGCGTCGGCGGGCACGGGGAGCGCTGCCGGGGCGGCCGCGCTCGTCCGCCCGGTGGTGCACGCCGGTCCGGCCATCGCCTGATCGCACCTGATCCACCCGGACGGGGCCGTCGCGTTTTCGCGGCGGCCCCGTACCGTTGTCCGCATGGCCAGGGCGCGGCGGGTCGCGGGCGGCGGGACGGCGGTCGAGATCGCGCCCGGCCGCCTCGCCGGCTGGTTCACGCGCTTCGCCGAGCGCAACGACGGGGTCGGTACCACCGAGCTCGGCGAGCACGAGGTACGCGTCTTCGCCCGCAACGGCGTCATCGCCACCGCGACCGTCCCCTTCGGACCGCTCGCCGTCACGGGAACCCACGAGGGGCTCGCCATCGAACCACTGGTGGACCACGCGCTCGTGCCGCGGCTGCTCGCGGTGCTGCTGGTCCGCCTCGGCGGGCATTCCCTCGGGCTCGCGCGCGGCGGGGTCGTGCTCGTCTCGCGCACCGACCGCCACCTCGTGCAGGGCCGTACGGCCGCGGGCGGCTGGTCGCAGCAGCGGTTCGCGCGCCGGCGTGCGGGACAGGCCCGGGCGGCGCTGCGCGCGGCCGCGCAGGACGCGGTCGAGGTCCTCTTGCCCCGACTGTCCGAAGTGGACGCCGTCGTGCTCGGCGGCGACCGCCGCGCGCTCGGCGAACTGCGCGCCGACCACCGGCTCGACCCGCTGTTCGCCCGCGCCGCGGCGCGCGTGCTCGAGATCCCCGAGCCGCGGCGCGGAGTGCTCGACGACGCGGCCGAGCGGGCGATCTCCGTGGAAGTGGTGCTGAGCGGAGCGTGAGACCCGCCACGCGGCGGAAAACCGTTCGGCGCCGCCCCGTACACTGGATCCCGTGGAACGGGAAATCCTCACGGAGTAGCTGCCGCACCGGGCGCTCGTGACCGATCTTCGCAGGGAGCGAGGACGGCGGGCGATGCCGGTGCCTGTCGCTGTCCACGTTCACCCCCGAGTCCGGGAGTTCTCTTGATCACGGCCACTGGCCTCGAGCTGCGTGCCGGCTCGCGCATCCTGCTGAACGGCGCCACCCTCCGCATCCAGCCCGGCGACCGCATCGGCCTCGTCGGCCGCAACGGCGCCGGCAAGACCACGTCGCTGAAGGTCCTCGCGGGCGAGGGCGAGCCGCACGCGGGTGAAGTCCGCCGCAGCGGCGAGCTCGGCTACCTGCCGCAGGACCCGCGCGAGGGCGACCTGTCCGTCACGGCGAAGGACCGCGTGCTGTCCGCGCGCGGCCTCGACGCGCTGATCCGCAACATGGAGAAGGCGCAGACGGCCATGGCGGAGCTGGCCGACGAGAAGGAACGCGACAAGGCGGTCAACCGCTACAGCCGCCTCGAAGAGCGGTTCGCCTCGCTCGGCGGGTACGCGGCCGAGAGCGAGGCCGCGCGCATCTGCTCCAACCTCGGCCTCGCCGACCGGATTCTGGAGCAGACGCTGAACACGCTGTCCGGTGGCCAGCGCCGCCGGGTCGAGCTCGCGCGCATCCTGTTCGCCGCCGCCGAGGCAGGCGCGGGCGGCAAGTCCGAGACGATCCTGCTCCTCGACGAGCCCACCAACCACCTCGACGCCGACTCGATCTCGTGGCTGCGCGGCTTCCTCAAGCAGCACGACGGCGGTCTCGTGGTGATCAGCCACGACGTCGAGCTGCTCGCCGACGTCGTGAACAAGGTCTGGTTCCTCGACGCCACGCGCGGCGAGATCGACCTCTACAACATGAGCTGGCAGCGCTACCTCGACGCGCGGGCCACCGACGAGAAGCGCCGCCGCCGCGAGCGCGCGAACGCCGAGAAGAAGGCGTCGGCGTTGCAGCAGCAGGCCGCGAAGCTCGGGGCCAAGGCGACGAAGGCCGTCGCGGCCAAGAACATGGCGCGCCGCGCGGAGCAGATGCTCTCCTCTCTCGACGAGACGCGCCAGGCCGACAAGGTCGCGCGGATCAAGTTCCCCGAGCCCGCGCCGTGCGGGCGCACGCCGCTCACGGCCGACGGGCTGTCGAAGTCCTACGGCTCGCTCGAGATCTTCACCGGAGTGGATCTTGCGATCGACCGCGGTTCGAAGGTCGTCGTGCTCGGTTTGAACGGTGCCGGAAAGACGACATTGCTCCGGCTGCTCGGCGGAATGGAAACTCCGGATACGGGTTCCGTCGAGCCGGGTCACGGATTGCGTTTGGGCTATTACGCACAGGAACACGAAACTCTCGACCACGATGCGAGTGTGTGGGAAAACATCCGACATCTCGCACCGGACACGGGTGCGCAGGAGTTGCGGAACCTGCTGGGTTCGTTCCTGTTCACGGGTGAACAACTCGACCAGCCCGCCGGGACGCTTTCCGGCGGCGAGAAGACCCGTCTGGCGCTGGCCGGGCTCGTCTCCAGTGCGGCGAACGTGCTGCTCCTGGACGAACCGACCAACAACCTCGACCCGGCCAGCCGTGCGCAGGTCCTGGACGCTCTGCGCAGCTTCGCCGGCGCCGTGGTGCTGGTGACGCACGATCCGGGCGCCGTCGAGGCGCTGGAGCCCGAGCGCGTGATCCTCTTGCCCGACGGGACCGAGGATCATTGGTCCGCGGATTATCTGGAACTTGTCCAGCTAGCGTGATCAGATGCGTCCATTTGGGTGCTTGCCACGCCTCGTGAAGCACTTGAATGGCCCAATGTGATCGCAATTTCGCTCGTTTTACGTCTGTCGTCTGGCATTCCTGGGCTTCGTGTTCGATCATTGCCCCGGCAGGGGCCGTCAAATGGCCCAGAACTCCACTCGGCGGGAAGGCGATCGACGTGGCTGATCTCAAGAAAGGCGCGCGGATCACCGGCAACACGCGCGACAAGCTGGCCGCTGACCTGAAGAAGAAATACGAGAAGGGCTCGAGCATCCGGGCCCTCGCAGAGTCCACGGGGCGTTCCTACGGGTTCGTGCACCGTGTTCTCTCTGAGTCCGGGGTCCAGCTGCGGGGGCGCGGCGGGGCCACGCGGGTCAAGAAGAAGTAGCAGTACCAGGCCGACTGCGCGGGGGGCGCAGTCCCTGTTCGGCCGCTCGGAACGTCAGCACTCCTCCGAGCAGCACCAACGGATAAACCAGGTAGCCGTAGCGGGTTGCCGGGGTGAGCAGGACCAACGCGCCGAGCCCGACGGCGATCCGCAAGAGCGCGGCGGATCCCGTCGCGGGGGGACGGCGTACCAGCCACACCAGCATCGCCACTGCTGCGGCCGCCACCAGGACGAGTGAGATCACGCGGCCCGCTGAGCCGGTTTCCGCGATCAGGTGGCCCGGAAGCGGGCTTGCCGCGGGGGAGCGCACCACGCCCATCCCGAGCGGGAACCGGATCACGTGCTCCACGAACGCGTCCGGGGCGACCAGGTACACCGGCAAGTGCAGCGCCACCGTCGCACTGACCAAAGTGGTCACGAACCACGCGAGTGCCCTGCGGTCGCGTGAATTTTCGTTGTGCGTACGGCACAACACGAAGACCGCGAGCACGGCCGCGGCCGGCGCGACGATGAGCTTCGCACTGATCACGAGTGCCAGCACGAATCCCGACCAGCCCGCGCGTCCGGTTGCAGCGAGTGCGCAGGCGAGCACGAGCAGTCCCACAATGGCGAGATCGGGACCGGCGACGGCCCAAGTCAATGCGGTGAGTGGGCACGCGATTGCCAATTGTGCCGAAAGAACCGGAATTCGCGGCCATTTCAGCATTCGTAGTGAGGCGATCACGCAGAGAGACGCACAAAGTGCGAACATCCACCGGGCATCCGTGAGCGCATTGGTGAACGGCGTTCCCCCGAACAACGCGCGCGGAAGGCCGAACACCGTCATCACGGGTCCGTAGGGCGTGTAGTCGTTCACCTCGGGAGCGCGCCCGAGAGCGGTCACGTCGACGTAGGGCGTGCCGTGGTGCAGCAGCAGGCTCGCGCTGCGCTCGATCACCCACACCTCGGGCTGCGCGGCCCACGAGTCCGGCGTGACGAGCCAGTCGACCCCGGTCAGTCGGCGAATAACGAGCACCACGAGCGGGACGATCATCGCCAACAGCCCGATGACCGCGATCGAGCACCACCGTGAGCCGAGCGGGCCGCGGGGGGTACGCCCGAGCCGCGCCGACACGAGCAGCCAGCCGCTGTGGGCCGCGGCGATGCCGTAGGCGGCCGTCGCGAAGTTGCCCCAGACGCGGTAGCCGTAGAACTCGGACACGATCGCGCTGATCAACGCGAAGGCGAAGCAGCCGAGGTAGAACACCAGGTCCCAGGTGAGCACCCGGCCCGCCCGGTCCGTGGCGGACCGGGCCGGCGCCATCAGCAGCTGCACCGCTTCCCCCTCACGAACCTGGCCGTCCCCGTCGCGTCAGGCTACCGAGGGCGCCCGGATCACCCGTCCTCGCCCGTTCGGCCCAGCTCGCGCAGCCGTGGGAGCAGCGCGGCCGCCTGCTTCGCGCGGCCCACGGTGTCACCGGCGGACGGGAGCATGAGGACGAGGTCGGTGAACCCGGCGTCGAGGTAGGTCCGCGCTTCGCGCAGCGTGTCGCTGTCCTCGGCCGAGAGCCGGAACTGCACGGCCCGGCGCACCGTCGCCGGGTCACGGCCGATCGTCGCACAATGCCGGTCGAGCACGCCCGAAAGCCGCGTGAGCTCCTCGACGGGCGTGCCCGGCAGGCTCGCGTTCAGCCACACGTCGGCGTGTTCGGCCACGACCCGCAGGCCGAGGCGCTCGCCGTTGCTGCCGAGCCACAGTGGCGGCTTCGGCGTCTGCACGGGTTTCGGGTCGCTCGTCGCGGTCGTCAGGCGGTAGTGGGCGCCGCTGAAGTCGGCGACCGGCCGCGTCCACAGCAGGTCGAGGACGGCGCAGGCCTCGGCGAGCCGCTCGACGCGTTCGCGGGCCGGCGGGGTCGGCATGCCGAGCATCGTGTCGGCGAGCGCGTCGCCGCCCGCGCCGAGGCCCACGTCGAGCCGGCCGCCGGAGAGGTGGTCGATCGTCGCGGCCATCTTGGCGAGCACGGCCGGGTGCCGGTTGGTGTTGCCGGACACCAGGCAGCCGATCCGGACGTGCCGGGTGGCCTCGGCCATGGCGGCCAGCAGGGTCCAGGCCTCGAAGACGTCGCCGGTGCGGACGGGGCCCATCGGGGCGAAGTGGTCGAAGGTCCAGAGGCCGTCGAACCGCGCGTCGTCGGCGATCGCCCAGATCTCGCGCAGCGTCGCGACGTCCGTGAACTGCTGCGCGGGTTTCAGCCCGAAGGTCACCATGGGGAACTCCTGATCGTCAGTGTGGTAAATCATCAGCACAACTGATGATCAGCGTAGGGCTAGGATGCGGGTCATGTCGAGTGCCCCCGAAACTCCCGCGGTCGTGACCCGCCGGCTCGGTTATCTGCTCAAGCACGCACAGCTGCGGCTGGCCGAGCTGCAGGAGCCACTGCTCGCGCCCCACGGGGTGAGCGGGCGGCAGGTCGCGGTGCTCGCGCTGCTGGCCGAGGGCGAGCCGCAGGCGCAGCAGGAGGCGGCCGCGCGGCTCGGCGTGGACCGGACGACCATGGTGCAGCTCGTCGACGAGCTGGAGGACAAGTCGCTCGTGCGGCGCCAGGTCGATCCCGCCGATCGCCGCCGCCGGATCGTGACGCCGACGGAGGAGGGGCTGCGCGTGCTGAAGGTGGCCACCGAGGCGTCGGAGGAGGCCGAACGGCGGCTGCTGGGCCCGCTGGGCGAGCGTGAGGCGGCGGGGCTGCGCGAGGCGTTGTGGGCAGTTGTTCACCACCGGTGAACGCCCGGGGGAAGAACTCGGGACGAACCGGCGTTGTGGTGGGCATCTCTGAAAAAAAGCTCAAGTAATGTAGAAGTTTTGTCGATCGGGGGAAAGGCTCCACATGGACAACTCGTGGGCGTTGCTCGGCTCCGTGATGCGCGGGGCCGACGCGCCGAGGGCGCTCACGCGCGGCACCGTGAAGCGGGTCGCGCGGTTCGCTCGCCCGCACTGGTCACGGCTGCTCGTCTTCCTCGTGCTGACCGTGGTGTCCGCCGTGCTCGCGGTGACCACGCCGGTGCTGGCGGGCAAGGTCGTCGACGCGGTCGTCGGCGGCCACGACCTGCCGCTGATCATCTGGCTCGCGGTGATCATCGCGGTGCTGGCCATCCTCGACGCCGGGCTGGGGCTGGCGGAGCGGTGGCAGTCGGCGCGCATCGGCGAAGGGATCATCCTCGACCTGCGCGTCGCCGTGTTCGAGCACGTGCAGAAGCTGCCCATCGCGTTTTTCACCCGCACCCGCACCGGCGCGCTGGTCAGCCGGCTCAACAACGACGTCATCGGCGCCCAGCGCACGTTCACCGCGACGCTCTCGGGCCTGGTCACCAACGTGATCCAGCTCGTGCTCTCGCTCGCGGTCATGGTGACGCTGTCGTGGCAGGTCACGATCTTCGCGCTGGTGCTGCTGCCGATCTTCGTGCTCCCGGCGCGCCGGCTGGGCCGCCGGATGGCCGGGCTGCAGCGCGAGTCGGCACAGCTCAACGCCGGCATGACCACGCAGATGACCGAGCGGTTCTCGGCGCCGGGCGCCACGCTCGTGAAGCTGTTCGGCCGGCCCCGCCAGGAGGTCGGCGAGTTCGGTGACCGCGCGGGGCGCGTGCGGGACATCGGCGTGCGCACGGCGATGCTCACGCGCTGGTTCATGACCAGCCTCACGCTCGTGTCCGCACTCGCGCAGGCGCTGGTCTACGGCCTCGGCGGCTACCTCGCCTTCACCGGCCAGATCGCGCCCGGCACGGTGGTCGCACTGGCGCTGCTGCTGACCCGCCTCTACGCGCCGCTCACGGCGCTGGCCAACGTCCGCGTGGACGTGATGACCGCGCTGGTGTCGTTCGAGCGGGTCTTCGAGGTGCTCGACCTCGACCCGATGATCAAGGAACCGGCGAAGCCGAAGGCGCTGCCCGCGGGCGGCGTGGCCGTGGAGTTCGAGGACGTGCGCTTCGGGTACCCGGCGGCCGACCGGTTCTCGCTGGCGTCGCTGGAAGACGTGGCCACTTTGGACAGCCGCGGGGGCGAAGAGGTGCTGCACGGCATCAGCTTCCGCGCCGAACCGGGCCAGATGGTGGCCTTGGTCGGCTCCTCGGGTGCCGGCAAGTCGACCATCGCCTCGCTGCTGCCGCGCCTCTACGACGTGGACGGCGGTGCGGTCCGGCTGTCCGATGTGGACGTCCGTGACCTGGACTTCGCGACGCTGCGCGCCACCGTGGGCGTGGTGACGCAGGACGGCCACCTGTTCCACGACACCATCCGCGCCAACCTGGCCTACGCCCGTCCGGGCGTGACCGACGACGAGATCTGGGCCGCGCTGGA
This sequence comes from Amycolatopsis sp. NPDC049253, assembly GCF_040678995.1. NCBI lineage: Bacteria > Bacillati > Actinomycetota > Actinomycetes > Pseudonocardiales > Pseudonocardiaceae > Amycolatopsis > Amycolatopsis sp. NPDC049253. Next base: position 528,085 of record NZ_JBFAQX010000003.1, read on the forward strand.
GCAGGCCCGGCTGGCGCACCTGGTGCATTCGCTGCCCGACGGCCTCGACACCACCGTCGGCGAACGTGGCTATCGCCTGTCCGGCGGTGAACGCCAGCGTCTCACCATCGCGCGCCTCCTGCTGGCGCAGCCGAAGGTCGTGGTGCTGGACGAGGCCACGGCGCACCTGGACTCCGAGTCGGAGGCCGCGGTGGGCGAAGCCCTCACGGGCGCGCTCGAAGGCCGCACGGCGCTGGTGATCGCGCACCGGCTCTCGACCGTCCGCGCCGCCGACCTGATCCTGGTCGTCGAAGACGGCCGGATCGTCGAACGCGGCACGCACGAAGAGCTGCTCGCCCTCGGCGGCCGCTACGCCGAGCTGCACCACACGCAGTTCGACGAGGAGCCGACCGCGGCCGCGTGACGCGCGGCGAAGGGCGTCTCGAGGGGACTCGAGGCGCCCTTCGCGTGTCCGCTCAGTGTCCGAGGCAGGCGAAGGTCGCGTTGACGAGCGCCATCTTGCGCGGGTCGTCACGCAGCAAGGGGCCCATGCGGTTCATCACGTAACCGAAGCCGATGCCGGCTTCCGGGTCGGCGCCGCCGGCCGAGCCGCCGAGACCGTCGTGGCCGAACGCGGCCGGGTTGGGGCCGAAGCCGCGCGCGTCGCTGCCCAGGTAGAAGCCCAGCGCCCACTCGTTGGGCACGCCGGCGACCACGTCGACCGAAGCGCCCTGGCCTTCGCGGGCCCGGGCGAGCGCGCCGGCCGAGACCAGGCGTTCGGAGCCGTCGGCCAGCGCGCCGTAGATGATCGCGAGCGCCTTCGCCGTGCCGTGACCGTTGAGCGCGGGCATCACGGCTCGCCGCCACGCGGGATCGTTGGCGTGGTGGCCTTCCACGCGCGGATTGGCCATGGCGGCGAGCGCGACCGGCCCGGCGCTGGCGAACGCCTCGGTCAGTGCCGTGGTCATCTCCGGTGTGAGCACCGGCTCCACGAGCGTCGAGCAGCGCCCGAGGTCGGCTTCCCCGACCCCGAGGGAGAAATCCGCCTCCAGGGGACCGGCCACGTGCTCGGCGAAGAACGCGTCGATGCCCTGCCCGGCCACGCGGCGCACGACCTCGCCGACGAGGAATCCGTAGGACAGCGCGTGGTAGCCGCTGGCCGAGCCGGGCGGGAACAGCGGTTCCTGCGCGGCCAGCAGCCCCGTGATGTGGTCCCAGTCGTAGAGCTCTTCGACCTTCACCGGGCGCGCCAGGCCGATGCCGACGACGCCGGAGCGGTGCGAGAGCAGCCATCGCACCGGGATGTCCTGCTTGCCCGCCGCGGCGAACTCGGGCCAGTACCGCGCCACGGCGGCGTCGAGGTCCAGGTCGCCGGCGTCGGCGAGCTGGTGCGCGCAGATCGCCGCCATGCCCTTGGTGGTGGACCAGACGTTGGTCAGCGTGTCCGGCCGCCACGGCGTGGTGCGGCCCGGATCCGCCCAGCCGGCCCAGAGGTCGACCACGACCTCGCCGCGGTGGGTCACGGCGAAGGCCGCGCCCAGCTCGTCGCGCTCAGAGATGTTCTCGACGAACGCTTCCTGCACCGCCTCGAACCCGGGCGCGCAGGTGCCGTGCAGGGACACGGCCGTCTCATCGTCCATGCTGGCCCGCCTCCACTCGACACCGACCGGTCGGTACGCCGAAGTTAGAAGGGCGGACCGGGCCCGTCAAGACCTGCCGGGCCGGTCCTTTTTCGCCGGAAGCGCCGCTGGTTCGCCGAGGGCTACCGCAGAGCCGGCACGCGGGGTCCGTACTTGGCGAGCAGGGCCGTGTTGGCCTCGTCGCCACCTTCCACATTGGAGCTTCGCCACAGCGGGACGTCGATGCCCTCGGCCGTGCCGCGGTCGTAGACCTCCGCCAGGATGAGGTTCCACAGGAACGCATTGACCACAGTGGACAGTGGTGCGGTGCGCGGCGCGGCGGCCGGGTGGCTCGCGTCGCCGGGGACCACGAGCGAGTCGAGCACGACCGTGCCCTCCTCGACCAGCGTCGTCGCCGAGCGGCGCGGCGCCGCGGCCACGCACGCGCGCGACGTCACGGCGATCACCGACGCGCCCCGGCGGCGGGCGCCGGCGGCCAGCTCCACCGGGTACGGGTTCACCCCGGAGGTCGAGAACACCACGAGCACGTCGTCGGGTCCCGGCGCGCGTTCGGCCAGCACCTCTTCGGCCAGCCCGCTGCGGCGCTCGGTCTTCGTGCTGTGCTGCGCGCCGTGCAGGGGCAGCAGCTCCGGGTGGTACAGCGGGTAGACGCAGGCGAGGCCGCCCGCGCGGTAGAACGTCTCGGCGACCGCGGCGAGCGAGTGCCCGGCACCGGCGGTGAACACGAGGGCGTCGGACCGGATGACCCCGAGCACGAGGTCGGCCGCCGCCGTCAGCGCTTCGGCGTTGGCCTGCTGCGCGGCCGCGAGCTTTTCCGAGGTGCTCTTCCAGATTTCCGTGGCGCTCACCACACCTGCCCTTCGTCGCGGGTTCGGGCGCCGAATGTATCGCTTGGACACGCTTCGTGGTGGATTAGCGTGAGAGCTGATCATCCGGGCGTACCGGTGACTGGGAGGCGGCACGTGGACGGAGTACCCGTCGTTTCGGTGCGGCGCGCGCACGGGCGGACGAGGGCGGTGGCGCTGGTGCTGCACGGCGGCGCCGAGCACGGCGCCGCGGCCGTGGGGCCGTGGCGGCTGGCGTACCTGCGCATGGTGCCGCTGGCCCGCGCCCTGCATCGCGCGGGCCGCGCGGCCGGACTGGAGGTGCGCCTGGTGCGCAACCGCCGCTACGGCTGGAACGCGCCCGAGGAAGACCCGGTGGACGACGCCCGCTGGGCGCTGGAGCGCATCCGCGCCGAGCACCCGGGTCTGCCCGTCGTGCTCGTCGGGCACTCGATGGGGGGACGCGTGGTGCTGCGGGTGGCCGACGACCCCGCCGTGGTGGGCGTGTGCGCGCTGGCACCGTGGACGCCGCCCGGCGAGCCCGTGGACGCCGTCGCGGGCCGCTCCGTGGTGATGCTGCACGGCACGCGCGACCGCATCACCTCACCGCGTGATTCCCTCGCCTTCGCCGAGCGCGCGAGGGAGCTCGCCAAACGTCTCGCCCGGTTCGACGTCACCGACGAGGGGCACGCGATGATCAAGCGCCCGGCGGTCTGGACCAGGTTGATGTGTGCTTTCACACGGGAAGCGATCGACGCGGGGGAGACCGACGAGACTCTCCGGCAGGCGTGGACGCGGCCCGCCGACGAGCGGCTGAGCATCCCGGTGTGACCGGATCCGGCGACAACCGCACAACGCAGGTCGCGTGTGCCGGGAATACCATCAGATGTGGGCCGATGGCCCATTCCGGAGGGAGTGTCTTGTCCACCTCAAGTGTTGACCGAGCGGCGGGGCCCGCCTCGCAGCCGGTGCCCGACGAAACCCGGTGGCCGGGGCTGGCCACGCCACCGCACTCGCCGCTGCGCGCGCGGGCCGCCGAGGCGCTCTTCCGCCGTGCTGTGAGGAACCTCGACCTGCGGGTCACGTTCCCCGACGGCACCGTCCTTGGCGCCGGCGGTCCGGAAGCGCCCGAGATGCGCATCCTGCGGCCCTCGGCCTTCTTCCACCGCCTCGGCGCCGACGCGAAGATCGGCTTCGGCGAATCGTACATGGTGGGGGACTGGACCGCCGAGGACCTCGCGGGCGTGCTGACCCCGTTCGCGGAGAAGCTGAGCACGATCGTGCCGCCGTTCCTGCAGCGGTTCCGCCGCTTCGCCGAGCGCGTGCAGCCGGCGCACGAGGAGAACACGATCGAGGGGTCGCGGTCGAACATCCACCGGCACTACGACCTGTCCAACGACCTGTTCAGCGCGTTCCTCGACGAGTCGATGATGTACTCCTCGGCGCTGTTCGGCCCCGGTGACAGCCTGACGCAGGCCCAGCACCGCAAGCTCGACAGCGTGCTGGACTACGCCGGCGTGCGCGAGGGCAGCGAGGTGCTGGAGATCGGCACCGGCTGGGGTGAGCTGTCGATCCGCGCGGCCTCGCGTGGCGCGAAGGTGACGTCGCTGACCATCTCGCAGGAGCAGAAGGTGCTGGCCGACGCGCGGATCGCCGAGGCGGGCCTGTCCGACCGCGTCGACGTGCAGCTGTGCGACTACCGCCAGGCCACGGGCCAGTACGACTCCGTGGTGAGCGTGGAGATGATCGAGGCCGTCGGGCAGTCCTACTGGCCCACGTTCTTCGCCACGATCGGCAAGCGGCTGCGCCCGGGCGGGCGCTTCGGCCTGCAGGCCATCACGATGGACCACGACCGGATGCTGGCGGCGGCCCGGTCGTACACCTGGATCCACAAGTACATCTTCCCGGGCGGCATCATCCCGTCGGTGCAGGCCATCGAGGACGGCATGCGCGACAACACCCGCCTCAAGCTGGCCGGGATGCGCGAGTTCGGCCAGGACTACGCGCGCACGCTCAAGCTGTGGGGCGAGCGGTTCCACCAGCGCTGGGACGACATCCGCGGCTTCGGCTTCGACGACGTCTTCCACCGGATGTGGGAGTTCTACCTCGCCTATTCGGAGGCCGGGTTCCGGTCCGGGCACATCAAGGTGCACCAGTTCGGGTTCGCCGACCCCCGCTGAGCAGGCCGTTCCCCACCGGATGAACCTGCACCAGGTGCCGCACGTCCTTTGTTCGGGGGCGTGCGGTTCACTGGGCCGCACGAGTTTTGCCGGATTCGGGGATTGGGTGAGAGACCGATGACGTACGGAGGCGACGACGGCAGGCGGCGGGTGCCGCCCCGGCCACCGCAGCCCGCCGCACGCCCGCGGCAGCATCAGCGGGCGCAGATGATGCCGCTGCCAGGCGTGAGCAGCAGCCCGTACGACGAGCGCACCAGACCCATGGGCTCGCGCGGCGAGGCGCCCGCACCCCCTCCGCCCGCACCACCCCGGCAGGCTCCGCCGCGCCAGGCCCCGCCGCCCGGACGGGCTCCGCGCCGGCGCCGCCGGTGGAGCTTCGGCAAGGTCCTGATGACCCTGGTGCTGATCTTCGTCGTGTTCCTCGGCGGGATCTGGGCGTACCTGGAGTTCTCGATCAAGCGCGTCGACGCGCTGGCCGACTACGACGGCCGTCCCGCGGCCGCGTCGGGCACCAACTGGCTGATCGTGGGCTCCGACAGCCGCGACGGGCTCTCCGCCGAAGACGAGGAACGCCTCGCCACGGGTGACGTCGCGGCGGCCGGCGGCGGTCAGCGCACCGACACGATCATGATCGCGCACATCCCGGACAACGACACCAAGCCGACGCTGCTGAGCCTGCCGCGCGACTCGCAGGTGAAGATCCCGGGCCACGGCACGAACAAGATCAACGCCGCCTTCTCGCTCGGCGGCCCGGAGCTGCTGGTCAAGACCGTGGAAGGTGCCACCGGCCTGCGCATGGACCACTACGCGGAGATCGGCTTCGGCGGGTTCGCGAACATCGTCGACGCGATCGGCGGCGTCTATATGTGCGTGGACAAGGAAATGCACGACACGTACACCAACATCGACATCAAGGCCGGCTGCCAGACGCTCGACGGCCGGTCCGCGCTCGGGTTCGTCCGCATGCGCCACAGCAGCGCGACCCCGCGTTCGGACCTCGACCGCGTGGCCAACCAGCGCAAGTTCATCGGTGCCCTCGTGAGCCAGATCGCGAGCCCGGGGACCTTGCTGAACCCGTTCGACTTCTTCCCACTGCTGTCCTCGGCGCCCGACGCGCTGACGATGGACTCGGGTGACCACGTGCACAACCTGGCCGGCCTGGCGATCGCGATGCGCGGCATCTCGTCCGACGGCGTGCTCACGGGCACGGTGCCCGTCACCGACGGTTCGGCCGAGCACTGGGACAAGACGAAGTCGGCGCAGCTGTTCGACGCGCTGAAGAACGACACCCCGGTGCCGCCCACGGCTGTCGTCAACTAGCTCACGAGCACCGACCGCTGGGGCCTGCCGGAAACGGCGGGCCCCGCGTTATTTCGATGCCACCGTGGTGTTCCGGTGCCACCATGAGGACATGGACACCCTCACCGACGGCGTGGTCACCCTCAACCGCTGGCGCGCCGAAGACCTTGGCGTGCTCGTGGACACGGTCTCGGCCTCGCGCGAGCACATCGGCGCGTGGCTCGTCTGGGCCACCGACGGCTACGGCCCGGCCGAGGGCACGGAGTTCCTCACCGCCACGGCCGAACGCTGGGAGTCCGGTGAGGCGCGGGAATACGGCATCTACACGGCCGAGGGGACGCTGGCCGGCGGCTGCGGCCTGATGCGCCGCGGCGACGGCCGGGAGATCGGCTACTGGCTGGCGAAGACGTGCACCGGCCGGGGCCTGGCCACGCGCGCGACCGCCCTGCTCGTCGCCGAGGCCTGGCGCCTCGGCGCGCCCCACGTCGACATCCTCCACGACGAGCTGAACACCCGCAGTGGCGCGATTCCCGCCCGGCTGGGTTTCACCTTGCATCACAAGGAAGCCGCTTCCGACGCGCTGGCCCCGGCGTGCTCGGGCAACGACGTCGTGTGGCGGATCCAGCGGCCGAACTGAGCGGTGAAACCCTTGCCGGGCAAGGGCAAGTGTCAGGAGACGTTCTTGCGCTCGCGCAGCACCTTCAACGCGCGGTCCGCGTGCGCGGTGAAGTTCAGCTCGCTCTTGATCACGTCGAGCACGCGCCGGTCGGTGTCGATGATGAACGTCGTGCGCTTGGTGTGCAGCGGGATGAATTTGCGCCACGCGCCGAACTGCTTCGCGACCACGCCGTCCACATCGGACAGCAGCGGGTAGTCGAACCCGTTGGCAGCGGAGAACTCCCGCTGCTTGGCCACGGCGTCCGGGCTGATGCCCACGCGCTGGGCACCCACCTCGGCGAACTCGGCGGCCAGGTCGCGGAAGTGGCAGCTCTCGGCGGTGCAGCCGCTCGTCATGGCGGCGGGGTAGAAGAACAGCACGACCGGGCCGGCCGTCAGGAAGTCCGACAGCGTGCGGTCGGCACCCTGGTCGTCGGGGAGGGTGAAGTCGGGAGCGAGGGCGCCGGTGTCCATCGGGGTCCTTTCGGGTGGGGTCCGCGAATCATGATCCTCCCCGGTATTCGTACCCGCACCGCAGGTGGACGGGTCAGCCGGCGTGGCGCTCGATCATCTCGTCCACTTCATCGCCCGTGGCCGAGTCGGCGACGAACGAACCGCGCGCGGCGAGCACGCCGAGCTGGCGCAAGCGGGCCGCGTGCTCGGCGCTTCGCACGCCTTCGGCGCCGATGCGCAGGTTGAGCTCCTTGCCGCGCTCCACGAGCTGGCGCAGGTGCCGCAGGTCGGCTTCGGTGGGGCAGTCGGCCAGCGCGTCGACGACCGGGCCGCTGAGGATCACGTGCCGCACGGGCAGGTCGAACTGCGGGATCAGCTCGAGGTCGGCCGAACCCGAGATCGTGAGCACGAGCTGCGCGCCGAGGTCGGCGAGCACCGTGAACGAGTCGTACACCTCGTTCTCGTCGTCGAACATCGACTGCCGGTCGACGCACAGGCGCAGCGCCTTCGCCGGGAGGTTGTGGCGGTCGAGCTGCTCCTTGACCAGCATCACGAGGTCGTCGTCGCTCGCGAGCCGCTTCGGCAGCCGGATGCAGACATCGGGCGTGGCCTCGCCGAAGCGCGCCCGCCAGCGGGCGGTGGCGGCGAGCGACTCGGCGAGCAGCCACTTGCCGAGCGGCACCGTCATGCCGGTGGTCTGCGCCAGCGGGTAGAAGTCCTCGGAGTCGAGTTCGCCCTTCTCTGGGTGGTTCCAGCGCAGGCCGGCGTTCACGGCCGCGATCTCGTCGGGCTTCGAGAGCTTCACGGTGGGCTGGTAGATCAAGGAGAACTCGCCGTTCTCCAGCGCGCCGGCGATCACCGCGGCGAGCTGGTAGCGGCTGCGGTCGCGTGCGTCCTCGGACGGGTCGAACAGCATCCACCGGGCCTTGCCGCGTTCTTTGGCGCGGTGCAGCGCGAGCTCCGCGGCCCGGCGCATCTCGGTGTGCCCGCCGCCCGGCCGGCCGCCCACGACGATGCCGGCACTGGCGCTCACCCCGATCCCGTGGCCGCCGAGGTACACGGCCTCGTTGAGGTCTTCCAGCGCGCGCTCGACGAGGTTCACCACGTGCTGCGTCGTGAGGTCCTCGCCGCGCATGAGTACGCCGAACCCGTCGCCGGACAGGCGTGCGACGTAGCCGTCGTGGTGCCCGGTGAAGGTCGCCGACAGCTTGCCCGCGACCTCCTTGAGCACCTGGTCGGCCACGCCGGCGCCGAGGCCGTCGTTGATCACCTTGAAGCCGTCGATGTCGAGGTAGACCAGCGCGATCTCTTCGGTGCGGGGCGCGCCGAGCGCGGCCTCGACGCGGTTGGCGAACGCCTGGGAGTTGGGCAGGCCGGTGAGCGCGTCGTGCACGTTCTGGTGAAGCAGGCGCTCGCCGAGCAGGTGCAGGTCGTCGGTGTCGGCCGCCATCAGCACGGGGAAGTGCGTGTCGGGCCGGTCGCCGGGCAGCCGCGCGAGCGTGACGTTGGTGGTGATGCTGCCGTCCTGGCTGTGGTCCAGGTGCACGCCGCGTTCGGTGAGGCGGCCGATCTCCGTGGTGCCCAGGCGCGCGAGGCAGCTGCGGATGCGGGTGGCGTCGTGCTCGGTCGCGGCCAGGTCGGCGAGGTGCCTGCCGTGGAGCCGGCTCTGAGTCGAGCTGAGCAGCTTGGCGAGCGCCGCGTTGGCCTCCATGATCACGCCGGACGGGTCGGCGAGTGCGATCCCGATCGGGGCGGAGGAGAAGAGCGTGGTGAAGCGCAGGACGGCGCCTTCGTACGCGGGGGTCACGACCTCCGTGACCTCCTCGGCGAAGGAGAGCAGGAGACGCTCCAGTTCCGCGGGCGGAAGCGTTACTCCTTTCGTGTCGGTCAGCGTCGTCGCGAACTTGCGCGCGACGTCGACCAACCCTGGCGCGGCACCAGGCTCAGGCACACTCCACCTCTTCATGCGCGGACTAAAGCCAGCTCAGACCCGGTGTGAAGGTTCATGGACCCACACTAGGTATGAGTTGGCCGTGAGTGATGCCACGGCATCATGCGCGAAACGGGGTGTCTACCGGCTGAACGAGTGATGACTCCTACACAAATGGTGACGTGATGTCACCTTGAGTGCTCGAACGTGTTTTTCCGGTTCGTCCGATTTTCCGTTGGGCCGGCACAGTCGGCTCCCCGCCTCCCGCAATGACCGTCAACGATATTCGAGGCGCACCGGCAGTCCGTCAGCGGGGACCGGCAACGACACGTAGTCCCAGCGTGCGGTGTAGTCCTGGGGCACCGACCAGCGGAAAGTCCGCAGCATCTCGTGCATCAGCGCCTTGACCTCGAGGCTGCCGAAGTGCAGCCCGATGCACTTGTGCGCGCCGCCGCCGAAGGGCATCCACGCGAACCGGTGCGACTTGTCCTCGCGCCGCGGCTCGGCGAACCGCTCGGGGTCGAAGCGCATCGGGTCGGTCCAGCAGTCAGGGGTGAAGTGGTTCAGCGTCGGCGAGACGCCGACGAGCGTGCCTTCGGGGATGAAGTGACCGAGCACCTCCGTGTCCTTGGTGGTCTTGCGAGCCATCGACGGCACCGGGGCCCGCAGCCGCAGCGACTCCTTCATCACGAGGTCGAGCGTTTCCAGGCTTTCCAGTGCCTCGATGTCCGGCACGTCGTCGCCGAGCGCGAGCGACTCCGCGCGGGCGCGTTCCTGCCACTCCGGGTGCTTGGCCAGGTAGTAGCCCATGGCGCTGCTGGTGATGGTCGTGGTGTCGTGTGCCGCCATCATCAGGAAGATCATGTGGTTCACGATGTCCGCGTCGGTGAACCGGTCGCCGTCCTCGGTGGTGGCGGTGCACAGCGCCGCGAACAGATCGTCGCCGCCCGCACGGCGCTTCTCCGGCAGGGTCTCGCCGAAGTAGCGCTCCAGCAGCTTCCGGCCGCGCAGGCCCGCGGACCAGCGGCCGCCGGGCACGGGGTAGCGCACCAGTGCCGTGCCCGCGCGCACGGTGTTCACGAACGCGCGGTTGATCCGCATCGCGTCGTCGGGCGAGCGCATGTCCATGAACACGCGGGTCGCCACGTCGAGTGTGAGCTGCTTGAGCGCCCAGTACAGCCGGGGCCGCGTGCCGCCGGGCCACGCCTCGACGCCGGCGCGCAGGGCCGGGCCCATCTGCCCGACGTAGCCGACGAGCCGCTCGCGCGTGAACGCGCTCTGCATGATCCGCCGGTGCAGGTGGTGCTCGCCGAAGTCGAGCAGCATGAGGCCGCGGTCGAAGAACTTCTCGATGAAGAACTTCCAGCCCTCCTGCGAGAACGCCTTGTCCTTGTTCACCAGGGCGATCTGCGTGGCCTCGGGGCCGGACAGCGACACGATCCGGCGGCCGAAGCCGCCCATCCACGAGATGGGGCCGTACTTCTCGTAGCGGCTGAAGCTGAAGTCCAGGCCGAAGCGCATCATCTCCAGCGCGTGGCCCACGACCGGCGGGCCGTCGTCGCCCAGCACCGGCTTGAGGCCGCTGCCGGCGGGCGGCGCCGCGAGCTCGCGCACGGGGTAGGTGACGGCCTGCCAGCGCTGGTCGACGGTGCGGGGCAGCGGCATCGACGTGAGCGTGGGCACGCGCTCACGCAGGCTCTCGGCGACCCTGCCGACCTTGCCGGCTGCGCTCGTCATGGCGACCTGCCTTCGCTGGCGGAAACCCGGTCCGGCCTCCACCGTGCCGCGTTGTTGACCGAATGACAATACCTTCCGCCGGCTCCATCCGGGTGATCCTTGACGAAGATCGGGTGCCGGGCGGTGGTTCGCGCCGCCCGGCACCGTCGCTCGGGGTTGTTCGGGGTTGGTCAGTCCTGTTCGGCGCGGACCTGGCGGGCCGCCGCGACGAGGTGGCGCAACGCGGGCTCCACCTCGGCGTAGCGGCGCGTCTTGAGGCCGCAGTCGGGGTTCACCCACAGCCGGCGCGCGGGCACGGCGGCCGCCGCCGTGCGCAGCAGGTCCGCGACCTCCTCGACGCCCGGCACGCGCGGCGAGTGGATGTCGTAGACGCCGGGGCCGACGCCGCGCGCGAACCCGACGGCCGACAGGTCGGCGAGCACCTCCATCTTCGAGCGCGCGGCTTCGATGCTGGTCACGTCGGCGTCGAGGCCGTCGATCGCCGAGAGCACCTCTCCGAACTCCGAGTAGCACATGTGCGTGTGGATCTGGGTGCCTTCGGCGGCACCGGCCGTCGCGACCCGGAACGCGCGCACCGCCCAGCCGAAGTAGGCCGCGTGCCCGGCCGCGCGCAGCGGCAGCAGCTCCCGCAGCGCCGGCTCGTCGACCTGGATCACGCGCACACCCGCGGCTTCGAGGTCGGTCACCTCGTCGCGGATCGCGAACGCGACCTGCAGCGCCGTGTCCGCCGGCGGCTGGTCGTCGCGCACGAACGACCACGCGAGGATCGTGACCGGGCCGGTCAGCATGCCCTTGATCGGCTTGGCCGTGCGGCTCTGCGCGTACCGCGCCCACGGCACCGTCATCGGCCGCGGGCGCGAGACATCGCCGTGGAGGATCGGCGGGCGGACGCAGCGCGAGCCGTAGGACTGCACCCAGCCGTGCTCGGTCGAGGCGAACCCGGCGAGCTGCTCGGCGAAGTACTGCACCATGTCGTTGCGCTCGGGCTCGCCGTGCACCAGCACGTCGAGGCCCAGCTCCTCCTGCAGCCGCACCACGCGGTCGATCTCGGCGTGCATGGCGGCCACGTACGCGGCTTCGTCGAGCGTGCCCGCGCGGTACGCGGCGCGGGCCTTGCGGACGTCGGTGGTCTGCGGGAACGAGCCGATCGTGGTGATCGGCAGCGGCGGCAGGCCGAGCGACTCCTGGTGCACGGCCGCTCGCCGCTCGTACGGCTCACGCACCGCGTCCTGCGGTGTCAGCGCCGCCAGTCGCTCCCGCACGGCCACGTCCACCGGGTTCGTCGCGCGGTCCGCGACGGCCGCCCGCGCCGCCGACAGGTCCACCCGCTCGCCGCGCAGCGCCCGCCCGAGCAGCACGACCTCGGCGACCTTCTGGTCGGCGAACGCGAGCCAGCTCTTCAGCCGTGAATCGAGGTTCTCGGCCTCGACGTCGTAGGGCACGTGCAGCAGCGAGCACGACGTCGCGATGCTCACGTGCTGCGCGGTGCCCGCCAGCCGGGCCGCGTGCTCCAGCGCGCGGTCCGGGTCCGTGCGCCACACATTGCGCCCGTCGACGACGCCGGCGAGCACCTCCTTGTCGCGCAACGCGCCTTCCGCCGCCACAGCGTCCACAAAGGACGCGTCGGTGACGAGGTCCACGGCCAGTGCCTCGATGGGGGAACGGGCGAGCACGCCCAGCCCGCGGCCGAGGGCGCCGAAGTACCCGGCGACGAGCAGCTTCGGCCGGTCCTGTGCCTTGGCCAGCACGTGGTACGCGCGGGTCAGCGCGTTGAGCTCCTTCGTGGTGCGGTCGCCGGCGAACGCCGGCTCGTCGAGCTGCACCCACTCGACGCCCTCGGCGTTCAGCGCGCTGAGCAGCGCCGCGTACGCGGGCAGCAGCTCGTCGAGCAGCTCCAACGGCTCGAAGCCGGGCTGTACCGCCTTGGCGAGCAGCAGGAACGTGACCGGGCCGACGAGCACCGGCCGCGTCTCGACGCCCAGCTCCCGGGCCTCGCGCACCTCGTCGAGCGGTTTCGTGCCGGCGAGCCGGAGCCGTGTTTCCGGCCCCAGTTCGGGCACGAGGTAGTGGTAGTTGGTGTCGAACCACTTCGTCATCTCGAGCGCCGGTTCGTGCTGCACCCCGCGCGCGGCGGCGAAGTACGTGTCCAGCGGTGATCGGCCCAGGCGCGTGAAGCGCTCGGGCAGCGCGCCGAACAGCTCGGCGGTGTCGAGCACGTGGTCGTAGTGGGAAAAGGTGTTCGAGGGGACCGATTTCAGTCCCGCGTCGCGCAGCCGCGACCACGTCCGCGCGCGCAGTCCGCGGCCGGTGGCGAGCAACTCCGCCTCGCCGGCGGTGCCCGCCCAGTAGCGCTCCAGGGCGCGTTTGAGCTCCCGGTCTCCTCCGATGCGCGGGTATCCCAGGACGGTGGTGCCGATGGTGGTCACAGGCTCTCTCCTCGCGAGCTCGCTCGACGAGCCCGGGCACGCGAGAGCCGCGTTCGGTCAGGCCGTGTCCCACGGGGCCCGGACTCACGCACGCCGTCGGCGCACGTACCACGGGCAGGTCTTCGGACTCGTGGGCGCAACGCTCGCGCCTACTCGCCGTCGCTTCCCGGGCGTCTCGCCCAGTGCTCGACCACGAACTTCGTGGTGACGGCTTTCGTTCCCACTCACCGCTGCGGGGCAGTCCCGGATTCACACCGGGTTCCCTGTTGCCTCACCGGGACACGACCGGAAAAAGCTCGGCCACGCCCTGGCGAACCAGTGGCGTGGCCGAGCCTAGCGGGGTCGGGGCTTCCGGCGGCACGACGTCCGCTGTGATCCCGGAGACCGGGATCGGGCCCCGCAGCCGATCAATCCCAGTCGAGCGCGCCACCCGACTGGTACTCGATCACGCGGGTCTCGAAGAAGTTCTTCTCCTTCTTCAGGTCCATCGCCTCCGACATCCACGGGAACGGGTTCTCCGTCTCCCCGAAGATCGGCGCGAGGCCGATCTGCTGGGCGCGCCGGTCGGTGATGAAGTGCATGTACTGCTCGCACAACTGCGCCGACAGCCCCAGCATGCCGCGCGGCATGGTGTCGCGCGCGTAGCGGACCTCCAGCTCGCACGCGTCGGTCAGCATCTGCCGGATCTCCGCCTGGAACTCTTCGGTCCACAGGTGCGGGTTCTCGATCTTGATCTGGTTGATGCAGTCGATGCCGAAGTTCAGGTGGATCGACTCGTCGCGCAGGATGTACTGGTACTGCTCGGCGATGCCGACCATCTTGTTGCGCCGGCCGAGCGAGAGGATCTGCGCGAAGCCGGTGTAGAACCACATGCCCTCGAAGATCACGTAGAACGCCACGAGGTCGCGCAGGAACGCCTGGTCGGCTTCCGGCGTGCCGGTCTCGAAGTCCGGGTTCTCGAGGTTCTGCGTGTACTTCAGCGCCCACGCGTCCTTCTCGGAGATGGACGGCACCTCGCGGTACATGTTGAACAGCTCGCCCTCGACCAGGCCGAGGCTTTCGCAGATGTACTGGAAGGTGTGCGTGTGCACGGCTTCCTCGAACGCCTGGCGCAGCAGGTACTGGCGGCACTCGGGGTTGGTGATCTGGCGGTACACCGCGAGCACGATGTTGTTGGCCACCAAGGATTCCGCGGTGGCGAAGAAGCCGAGGTTGCGCTTGAGCATCTGGCGCTCGTCCTCGGTCAGGCCGTCCGGCGACTTCCACAGCGCGATGTCGGCCTGCATGGCGACCTCGGTCGGCATCCAGTGGTTGTTGCACGCGGCGAGGTACTTGTCCCACGCCCAGCGGTACTTCATGGGCAGCAGCTGGTTCACGTCGGCGCGCGCGTTGATCATGCGCTTGTCGTCGACGTTGATCCGGGCGGCGCCGACCTCGATCGCGCCGAGGCCGGTGGCGTCCGTGGTCTCCACGTTGGTCATCTAGAGGCTCCAAGAAAAGGCTCGCCGGCGGTGCGGCCGGTTCTCGCCGGCGGCACCACTGGCGAGGAGGTCACTGGCAGGCTTCGCAGTCGGGGTCGTCGATGCGGCAGGAGGCGCCTTCGGTGGCGACGAAGTCGATGTCGTCGACCTTCGGCATTTCCTTCGGCTCGGCGGGCTTGGCGGCCGGAACCGCGGCGGGCACGGCCGCGGCGGGGCTCGCCGGCACGGCGGCCGACGGCGACGGCGACGGCGCGGGCGAAGGCGCCGGGGCGGCCGCCTCGGCCGGAGCGGCAGCGGTGGCGGCCGGGGCGGCCGAGACCGCGTTCAGCTTGCCGTCGGTGCCGCGCAGGGTGCTCTTCTCCACGTGCGTCGCCGACTGTGCGCGCAGGTAGTACGTGGTCTTGAGGCCCTTGTGCCAGGCGTAGCGGTACAGCTCGTCGAGCTTGCGCCCGCTCGGCGCCGCGATGTAGAGGTTCAGCGACTGCGCCTGGTCGATCCACTTCTGCCGGACCGAGCCGGCGTCCACGATCCACTTCGACTCGATCTCGAACGCGGTGGCGTAGAGGGCCTTGAGGTCGTCCGGCACGCGGTCGATCTGGCCGAGGCTGCCGTCGAAGTACTTCAGGTCGCTGACCATGACCTCGTCCCACAGGCCGCGGGCCTTGAGGCTCTTGACCAGGTGCGGGTTCACCACGGTGAAGTCACCCGACATGTTCGACTTCACGTACAGGTTCTGGAACAGCGGCTCGATCGACTGGCCGACGCCGGAGATGTTGGAGATCGTCGCGGTCGGCGCGATCGCCATCACGTTGGAGTTGCGCATGCCGACGGTCTTCACGCGCTCGCGCAGCGGCGCCCAGTCCAGCGTCGTGGAGGTGTCGACGGCGAGGGCGTCGCCCTGGCGCGCGTCGATCAGCAGCTGCATCGAGTCGATCGGCAGGATGCCGCGGCTCCACAGCGAACCCTCGAACGACTGGTACTGGCCGCGCTCCTCGGCCAGGTCGGTCGACGCGGAGATCGCGTAGTAGGAGATGTGCTCCATGCTCTCGTCGGCGAACTTCACCGCGCCGTCGGAGGCGAACGGCAGGCCGAGCTCGAACAGCGCGTCCTGGAAGCCCATGATGCCCAGGCCCACCGGGCGGTGGCGCAGGTTGGAGCGGCGCGCCTCCGGGATCGTGTAGAAGTTGATGTCGATCACGTTGTCGAGCATGCGGACGGCCGTGCGCACGGTCTTCTCGAGGCGCTTCGTGTCCAGGCCCTCGGGCGTGACGTGCTTGAGCAGGTTCACCGAGCCGAGGTTGCAGACCGCGACCTCGTCGATGTTGGTGTTCAGCGTGATCTCGGTGCACAGGTTCGAGGAGTGCACCACGCCGACGTGCTGCTGCGGCGAGCGCAGGTTGCACGGGTCCTTGAACGTGATCCACGGGTGGCCGGTCTCGAACAGCATCGTCAGCATGCGGCGCCACAGGTCGACGGCACGCAGGCGGCGGAAGACCTTGATCTCGCCGCGGTCGGCGGCGGCCTCGTACTCGCGGTAGCGCTCGGCGAACGCGTTGCCGTAGAGGTCGTGCAGGTCCGGCGTCTCGTTGGGGGAGAACAGGGTCCACTGCGCGTCGGCCTCGACGCGGCGCAGGAACTCGTCCGGCACCCAGTTGGCCGTGTTCATGTCGTGCGTGCGGCGGCGGTCGTCACCGGTGTTCTTGCGCAGGTCGAGGAACTCCTCGATGTCCACGTGCCACGTCTCGAGGTATGCGCACGCCGCGCCCTTGCGCTTGCCGCCCTGGTTCACGGCGACGGCGGTGTCGTTGGCGATCTTGAGGAACGGCACGACACCCTGCGACTGGCCGTTGGTGCCCTTGATGTGGGCGCCGAGGCCGCGGACCGGGGTCCAGTCGTTGCCGAGGCCGCCCGAGTACTTGGCCAGCAGCGCGTTGTTCTTGTACGCCTGGAAGATCGAGTCCAGGTCGTCGTCCACAGTGGTCAGGAAGCACGACGAGAGCTGGGCGCGCGTGGTGCCCGAGTTGAACAGCGTCGGCGTCGAGGCCATGAAGTGGAACGTGGAGAGCAGCTCGTAGAACTCGATCGCGCGGGCTTCGCGGTTGTCCTCGCGGATGGCCAGGCCCATGGCCACGCGCATGAAGAACGCCTGCGGCAGCTCGAAGCGCGTGCCGTTGTGGTGCTGGAAGTACCGGTCGTACAGCGTCTGCAGGCCCAGGAAGCCGAAGTCCAGGTCACGCTCGGCGTGAATGGCCGCGGTGATCTTGTCGAGGTCGAACGTGAGCAGCTCGCCGTCGACGAGCTCCAGCTCGACCGCGCGGCGCAGGTAGGTGCGGAAGTACGCGGGGTACTCGGCGGTCATCTCGTCCTGGCTGGCCTGGCGCTGGCGGCCGGCCAGGTAGCTCAGGGCCTCTCCGCGCAGCTTGTCCAGCAGGAGCCGCGCACTCACGTACGAGTAGTTCGGCTCCTGCTCGACGAGCACGCGGGCGGCCATGATCTGCGCGAGAGCGAGCTCGTCGGCGCTGATGCCGTCGTAGAGGTTGCGCTTGGCCTCGGCCAGCACCGGCTCGGCGGAGACGTCCTCGAGCCCGGCCACGGCCTCGCCCACCACGTGGGACACGCGGGCCCAGTCGAGCGGGCGCAGCGAGCCGTCGGTGCCCTTGACGCTGATCGCGGCCTCGGCGGGCGCCGGCGTGGCGGCCTCGCGGGCCTTCGACCGCTCCTCGCGGTAGAGCACGTAGGCGCGGGCGACCTTGTGGTGCTCACCACGCATCAGGGCGAGCTCGACGAGGTCCTGGATCTGCTCGATGTGCAGGGCGGTCTCGGGGCCGGCGTGGCGCAGCAGGGATGCCTCGACCTGCTCGGTCAGCTCGGCGACGACGTGGTGCACGCGCGAGGAAGCGGCCGCGTCGCCGCCCTCCACGGCGAGGAAGGCCTTGGTGAGGGCCACGCTGATCTTGCCGGCGTCGAACGGCGACACGCTGCCGTCGCGCCGGATCACACGGACCGCGCTCGGTGCCGAGTCCGCCGATGAGGGCGGACGCTGACCGGTTTCCACTGACATGCGGGTCTCCAACAAAGTCGAAAATGGGCGCGCTTCATCGGCGCACGGCCGCACAAGGCCGTGCGCTGCGGTTTCTCAAATCGGCCCGGCTGCCCTTCCTGAGCGGTCTCCCCGTCGCTGGGGGCTGCCGGTCCACAGAGACTACATCTAGGGGTTCGGGCTCGCACGTGCCCCAAGGGGTGGCGTGTCGTGGGCTCACCCTCGCGGGTTAGTCGATCACTCAGAGCGGCTGGTCGGGGGCGGTTCAGCCGCCGAAGACGAGGGTGAAGTCGCGCAGGCCGGCGCTCACGATCGGGCGACGTCCGGCCAGGAAGCCGAGTGGTCCGGCGGGGTTCACGGACCAGTCGGCAGCGGCCGCGTGCGGCTTCGCGCGTGAGGTGACGGGGCTGCGCTTGAGCCGCCCGCCGAGCGTCTGCGCGATCTCGAACCGCGCGGGCAGCGTGACCGGCAGCCCGGCGCGGCGGGAGAACGCGGCGGTGGCGATCCAGCCGTCCGCGGTGGCCGCGGTGAACTCGCGGTCACCGATGAACTCGAGCGTCGCGAGGTCCTTCGGGATGCCCCACAGCTCGCGCCCGCCCGCGAGCGAGACCTCGCTGTCGACCCAGATGTCGGTGATCGACGCGGTGATCCCGCCGCGCACGGCGACGGCGGCGAGCAGCTCGTGGTAGCTCAGCTGCCCGGGGGAGCGGTAGTCGATCCACGCGGTGAACACCGCGGCGTGCCCGCCGGTGGCGACGGGTTCGACGCCTTCGGGCAGTTCGGGAAGCTTGCCGGCCGGGAGCAGCCACACGGACAGCTGCGCCTGGCCCGCGAGGTGCCACGGTTCGGGCGGGTAGGCGGTCATTCCGCGATCCAGGGGAGGTAGGGCGGCAGGTCGTGGTCGACGCGGAGCTTGAACTCCGCCGGGCGTTTCTGGAGGAACGACAGCACGCCCTCGATCGAGTCCGGGTTGGTGGCGATCCCGCCGATCAGCTTCGAGTCCACCTCGTGCACCTCGAACGGCGACGGGGCCGACGCCATCCGGTACAGCAGCTGGCGCGTCACGGCGACGGACACGGGCGCGGTGTTCGCCACGAGGTCGCGCGCGAGCTCGTAAGCCTTCTCCAGCACGGCTTCCGGCGGGTGGACGCTGTGCACCAGCCCCTTGCGCAACGCCTCTTCGGCGCCGAAGACGCGTCCGCTCACCATCCAGTCCACGGCCGTGCCCATGCCGACGAGCCGGGGCAGGAACCACGCCGACGCGCCCTCGGGGTAGATCCCGCGGCGGGTGAACACGAACCCGAACTTCGCGTCGTCGGCCGCCAACCGGTAGTCGCACGACAGCGTGATCGTGATGCCGCCGCCCACCGCCGCGCCGCGCAACGCGGCGATCACGGGCTTGTTCATCGTGAAGATCCGCTTGGAGCAGCGGCCCGCCGGCTCCTGCCAGCCGTCGGGCGGGCCCTCGCCGAGCTCGAAGTCGAACCCGCCGGACGAGAGGTCGGCCCCCACGGAGAAGTCCTTGCCGGCGCCGGTGAGCACGACCACGCGCACGTCCTCGTCGCGGTCGGCGCGGTCCATGGCGTCGCCCAGCTCGTCGGCCATCCGCACGGTGTACCCGTTGCGCGCCTGGGGCCGGTTCAGCGTGACCGTCGCGATCCGGTCGGCGACCTCGTAGGTGATGTCCGCGTAGGGGCTCATGGCTGGAACGGTAGGACAACGGGATTCTACTGGCAATGTGTCAATAGTGGCGTCGTGCTCAATCGGGAGAAAACAATCAGGCGCGCTTGATTTTTCCGCGGTGGGGGTGCGAGGGTGGGGCTGAGCGCGCGGTGCTCACGAGAGGACGCATGGAGGCGCAGGATGGCTGATCTCGGCGTGATCCTCGGGGATCTGGCGGCCGAATCGCAGGCGATCGACGACGTGGTGGCCGGGCTGCCGCCCGAGGGGTGGGCCAGGCCGACGCCGGCGGAAGGGTGGACGGTCGCGCACCAGATCGCGCACCTGGCCTGGACGGACTCGAAGGCGCTGATCGCCGCGGCCCGGCCCGAGGAGTGGCAGGCCGAGGTCGAGCACCTGCTGAGCGTGGGGGAGAACTACGTCGACCTCGCCGCCGAGGAGGCCGCCGCCGCGCCGCCGGAGGAGCTGCTCGCGCAGTGGCGCGCCGGGCGGACGGCGCTGTCCGAAGCGCTCGCCGCGGTGCCGGCCGGGCAGAAGCTGCCGTGGTACGGCCCTCCGATGAGCGCCGCGTCCATGGCCACCGCGCGGATGATGGAGACGTGGGCCCACGGCCAGGACGTGGTCGACGCGCTGGGGCTCGCCCGGCAGCCGACCGGCCGGCTGTGGCACATCGCCCGCTTCGGCACGCGCACGCGCGACTTCGCCTTCAAGCTCAACTCGCTGGCCCCGCCGCCCGAGGAGTTCCGCGTGGAGCTGGCCTCGCCGGACGGCACGACGTGGGCGTTCGGGCCCGAGGACGCCGAGCAGCGGCTCACCGGCAGTGCCGTGGACTTCTGCCTGGTCATCACGCAGCGCCGCCACCCCGCGGACACGGACCTGGTCGCGACCGGCGCCGACGTCGAGGAGTGGCTCACCATCGCGCAGGCGTTCGCGGGCCCTCCCGGCCACGGCCGCAAGCCGGGGCAGTTCGCGTGAGCCGCGCGACCGGGGCGCCCATCCGGATCGGGAACGCGTCGGGCTTCTACGGCGACCGGTTCTCCGCCGTGCGCGAGATGCTGACGGGTGGGCCGCTCGACGTGCTCACCGGCGACTACCTCGCCGAGCTGACCATGCTCATCCTCGGCCGCGACCGGATGAAGGACCCCGAACGCGGCTACGCCAAGACCTTCCTGCGCCAGATGGAGGAGAACCTCGCGCTGGCCAAGGAAAAAGGCGTGAAGATCGTCGCCAACGCCGGTGGCCTCAACCCCGCCGGCCTGGCGGCGGCGTTGCGCGAGCTGGCCGCGAAGCTCGGCGTGCACGTGCGGATCGCGCACGTCGAAGGCGACGACCTGATCGGGCGCGCCGACGAGCTCGGGTTCGGGAAACCGCTGACCGCCAACGCGTATCTCGGCGCGTGGGGCATCGTCGAGTGCCTCGACGCCGGTGCCGACGTGGTCGTGACCGGCCGCGTCACCGACGCTTCGGTGATCGTCGGGCCCGCCGCCGCGCACTTCGGCTGGACGCGGGAGGACTACGACGAGCTGGCCGGCGCCGTCGCCGCGGGGCACGTGATCGAGTGCGGCGCGCAGGCGACCGGCGGCAACTACGCGTTCTTCCGCGAGCAGCCGATCGGCCTGCCCGGGTTCCCGATCGCCGAGATCCACGCCGACGGCACCAGCGTCATCACGAAGCACCCCGGCACCGGCGGGGTCGTGAACACCGGCACGGTCACCGCGCAGCTGCTGTACGAGATCACCGGTGCCCGCTACGCGAACCCCGACGTCACCACCCGCTTCGACACGCTGGCGCTTGCCGAGGACGGCCCGGACCGCGTGCGCATCAGCGGCGTGACCGGCGAAGCCCCGCCGCCCACGCTCAAGGTCGCGCTGAACCGGCTCGGCGGGTTCCGCAACGAGACCACGTTCGTGCTCACCGGCCTCGACATCGAGGAGAAGGCCGCGCTCGTGCGTGAGCAGCTGGAGACGGCGCTCGAACGGCAGCCGCCCGCCGAGGTCCGCTGGACGCTCGCGCGCACGGACCACCGTGACGCCGACACCGAGGAACAGGCCAGCGCACTGCTGCACGTCGCGGTGAAGGACGCCGACCCGAAGATCGCCGGCCGCGCGTTCAGCGGCGCCGCGGTGGAGCTGGCGCTCGCGAGCTACCCCGGCTTCCACGTAACCGCGCCGCCGTCGGACGCCTCGCCGTACGGCGTCTATTCGGCCGCCTTCGTGGACGCTGCCGAGGTACCGCACAGCGCGGTGCTGCCCGACGGTCGACGTGTCGACATAGCGCCGTCCACCCGGACTCTCGCACTCGCCGAAGTGGACGAACCCGCGCTGCCCGAGCCGTTGCCGGACGGGCCGGTGCGCCGCGTCCCGCTCGGCCGCGTGATCGGCGCGCGCAGCGGCGACAAGGGCGGCAGTGCCAACCTCGGCGTGTGGGTGCGCTCGGAAGCGGCGTGGCGCTGGCTCGTGCACCGGCTCACCGTCACCGAGTTCCGCCTCCTGCTGCCGGAGACGGCCCCGCTGCCCGTGACCCGGCACCTGCTGCCGAACCTGTGGGCCATGAACTTCGTGGTCGAGGACATCCTCGGTGAGGGCGTGGCCTCGCAGGCGCGGTTCGACCCGCAGGCCAAGGCGTTCGGCGAATGGCTACGGGCGCGCGAGATCGACGTGCCGGAGGCGCTGCTGTGATCGTGGACCCGTTCGCGACGCCGGAGCGCAAGGAGCTGCGCGCGACCGTGCGGCGGTTCGTGGAGAAGGACGTGCTGCCGCACCTCGACGACTGGGAACGCGCGGGCGAGCTGCCGCGTGAGCTGCACCGCACGGCCGGAGACCTCGGGCTGCTGGGCGTCGCGTTCCCCGAGTCCGTGGGCGGCGGCGACGGCAACTACCTCGACTCGCTCGTGGTCGCCGAGGAGATGCACTACGCGGGCGGCTCCGGCGGCCTGTTCGCGTCGCTGTTCACGTGTGGCATCGCCGTGCCGCACATCGCCGAGGCCGGGGATCCGGTGCAGGTCGAACGCTGGGTGCGCCCGACGCTGGCCGGGACCAAGATCGGTTCGCTGGCCGTCACCGAGCCCGACGGCGGGTCCGACGTCGCCGGCATCCGCACCACCGCCGTGCGCGAGGGCGACGAGTACGTGGTCAACGGAGCCAAGACGTTCATCACCTCCGGCTGCCGCGCCGACTTCGTGACCACCGTCGTCCGCACGGGTGCCGACGGCGCGCACGGCATCTCCCTGCTGGTGGTCGAACGCGGCACGCCCGGGTTCACGGTCTCGCGCAAGCTGGAGAAGATGGGCTGGGCCGCCTCCGACACCGCCGAACTGTCCTACGTGGACGTCCGCGTGCCGGTGGAGAACCTGGTGGGCGCCGAGAACTGCGGCTTCGCGCAGGTGGCCACGCAGTTCGTGACCGAACGCCTCTCGCTCGCCGTGCAGGCCTACGCCCACGCGCAGCGCGCGCTCGACCTCACGCTCGACTGGTGCCGGTTGCGCGAGACGTTCGGCCGTCCCCTCATCTCGCGCCAGGTGGTGCAGCACAAGCTCACCGAGATGGCGCGCAAGACCGACGTCGCGCGCACGTACACGCGCCAGACCGCCGTGCGCCACGTCTCCGGCGAAGAAGTGATCGCCGAAGCCTGTTTCGCCAAGAACACCGCCGTCGAGGCCGCCGAATGGGTGGTGAACGAGGCCGTGCAGCTGCACGGCGGGCTCGGGTACATGCGCGAGTCCGAGGTGGAGCGCCATTATCGTGACGTCCGCATCCTCGGCATCGGCGGCGGCACCACCGAGATCCTCACCGGCCTGGCCGCGAAGCGATTGGGATACACCGCATGACCGCACTGAGGTCTGTTGTGGACACACGGGCCGGCGAGTTCGCCGCGAACCGGGAGTCCATGCTCGAGAAGCTCGCCGAGATCGACGCCGAGCACGCCAAGGCCGTGGCCGGCGGCGGTGAGAAGTACGTGAAGCGCCACCGCAAGCGCGGCAAGCTCCTGGCTCGAGAACGGATCGAGCTGCTCATCGACGAGGACTCGCCGTTCCTGGAGCTCTCGCCGCTGGCGGCGTGGGGCTCGGACTACCGCGTGGGCGCGAGCGTGATCACCGGCATCGGCGTGGTCGAGGGCGTGGAGTGCCTGATCTCCGCGAGCGACCCGACGGTCAAGGGCGGCGCGAGCAACCCGTGGACCACGAAGAAGAGCTTCCGCGCGGCCGACATCGCGGCGCAGAACCGCCTGCCGGTGATCAACCTCGTCGAGTCCGGCGGCGCGGACCTGCCGACGCAGAAAGAGATCTTCATCCCCGGCGGCCGCATCTTCCGCGACATCACGCGGTCTTCCGCGGCGAAGGTGCCCACCGTCGCGCTCGTGTTCGGCAACTCGACCGCGGGTGGCGCGTACCTGCCGGGCATGTCCGACTACGTGGTGATGGTCAAGGAGCGCGCGAAGGTGTTCCTCGGCGGCCCGCCGCTGGTCAAGATGGCGACCGGTGAGGAGTCCGACGACGAGTCGCTGGGCGGCGCCGAGATGCACGCCCGCACCTCGGGGCTGGCCGACTACCTCGCGGCCGACGAGCAGGACGCGATCCGGCTGGGCCGCAGCATCATCAAGCGGCTCAACTGGCACAAGAAGGGGCCGGCGCCTCGGAGCGACTACGCGGAGCCGCTGTTCGACGTCGAGGACCTGCTGGGCATCGTCCCGAGCGACCTCAAGGTGCCGTTCGACCCGCGCGAGGTGATCGCCCGGGTGGTCGACGGCTCCGACTTCGACGAGTTCAAACCGCTCTACGGCTCGAGCCTCGTCACCGGCTGGGCGAACATCCACGGCTACCCCGTCGGGATCCTGGCCAACGCGCAGGGCGTGCTCTTCAGCGAGGAGTCGCAGAAGGCCGCGCAGTTCATCCAGCTGGCCAACCAGATCGACACCCCGCTCGTCTTCCTGCACAACACCACCGGCTACATGGTCGGCAAGGAGTACGAGCAGGGCGGCATCATCAAGCACGGCGCGATGATGATCAACGCGGTGTCGAACTCGAAGGTGCCGCACCTGTCCGTCCTCATGGGATCGTCCTACGGTGCCGGGCACTACGGCATGTGCGGGCGCGCCTACGACCCGCGGTTCCTGTTCGCCTGGCCGAGCGCGAAGTCGGCGGTGATGGGCCCGGCGCAGCTGGCCGGCGTGCTGTCCATTGTGGCTCGTGCCGCGGCCGCCGGCCGGGGGCAGGAGTACAGCGAGGAGAACGACGCGGCGATGCGCGCGATGGTCGAGAACCAGATCGAGGCCGAGTCGATGCCGATGTTCCTCTCCGGCATGCTCTACGACGACGGCATCATCGACCCGCGCGACACCCGCACGGTGCTCGGCCTGAGCCTGTCGGCGATCCACAACGGACCAGTGAAGGGCGCCGAGGGTGGCTTCGGCGTCTTCCGGATGTAGGGGTGCAGTCGTGATCCACAACCTGCTGGTCGCCAACCGCGGCGAGATCGCCCGGCGCGTGTTCCGCAGCTGCCGCGACGCCGGCATCGGCACGACGGCCGTGTTCTCCGACGCCGACGCGGCGGCCCCGCACACGCGCGAGGCCGACGTCGCCGTCCGCCTGCCGGGTGACGCGCCCGGCGAGACGTACCTGCGCGCGGAACTGATCGTGAAGGCCGCGGCCGACGCGGGCGCCGACGCCGTGCACCCGGGTTACGGGTTCCTGTCCGAGAACGCCGCGTTCGCGCGGGCGGTGCTGGACGCCGGGCTCACGTGGGTGGGCCCGCCGCCCGTGGCGATCGAGACGATGGGCTCCAAAGTGGAGTCGAAGCGGATCATGACCGCCGCCGGCGTGCCGGTGCTGTCCGAACTGGACCCGGCCTCGGTGACCGAGGCGGATCTGCCGTTGCTGGTCAAGGCTTCCGCCGGTGGCGGCGGTCGCGGCATGCGGGTGGTCCGGGAGCTGGGCGAGCTGACCGAGGCCGTCGAGAGCGCCCGGGCCGAGGCCGGGTCCGCGTTCGGCGACCCGACGGTGTTCTGCGAGCGTTACCTCGAGACGGGCCGCCACATCGAGGTGCAGGTGCTCGCCGACAGCCACGGCACGGTGTGGGCGGTGGGGGAGCGGGAGTGCTCCATTCAGCGCCGGCACCAGAAGGTGGTGGAGGAAGCGCCGTCGCCGTTCGTCGGCGAAGCGATGCGCGCGGAGCTGTTCGACGCGGCGCGCAAGGCCGCGTCGGCCATCGACTACGTCGGCGCCGGCACGGTCGAGTTCCTCGCCGGTCCCGACGGGCGGTTCTACTTCCTGGAGATGAACACCCGGCTGCAGGTGGAGCACCCGGTGACCGAGAACGTCACCGGCCTCGACCTCGTGGCACTGCAGCTTTCCGTGGCCCAGGGCGCGAAGCTGCCGCCGGAACCGCCTGCGCCCCAAGGTCATTCGATCGAGGTCCGCCTCTACGCCGAGGACCCGGCCGCGGGCTGGCAGCCGCAGAGCGGCACGCTGCACACCTTCGAGGTGCCCGGTGTCGACCGCGAGTTCACGCACGGCGCCGGGCTGCGGCTCGACTCCGGCGTGGAGAGCGGGTCCGTCGTCGGCGTGCACTACGACCCGATGCTCGCCAAGGTGATCACGTGGGCCCCGACCCGTGACGAGGCCGCCCGCCGGCTCGCCACCGCGCTGGCCGGGGCGAAGATCCACGGGGTGGTCACCAACCGCGACCTGCTCGTGAACGTCCTGCGGCACGAGGCCTTCCTGGCCGGCGAGACCGACACGGCGTTCTTCGACCGCCACGGCCTCGACACGCTGGCGAGGCCGCTGGTCGGCGGCGACGCCGAGAAGCTGTCCGCGCTCGCCGCCGCGCTGGCCGACGCGGCGCGCAACCGCGCGGCCGCGACGACACTGGGCCGGCTGCCCAGCGGCTGGCGCAACGTGCGTTCGGCGGGCCAGCGCAAGGTGTTCACGCGCGGGGACACGACCCACGAGGTCCTGTACTCGCTCACCCGGGACGGCCTGCGGGCCGAGGGCTACGACGACGTGCGGCTGGTCTCGGCGGAGCCCGGCCGGGTGGTGCTCGACGTGGCCGGGCTGCGGCGCACGTTCGCGGTCGCCCGGCACGGCAACGTTTCCTTTGTGGACTCCGCGCTCGGCTCGGTGGCCTTCACCGCCGAGCCGCGGTTCGCCGACCCGTCGGCGGCGCTGGCGGCGGGCTCGCTCGTCGCGCCGATGCCGGGCACGGTGGTGCGGCTCGCGGTGGGCGTGGGTGACGCCGTGGCGGCGGGGGATCCGCTGCTGTGGCTGGAGGCGATGAAGATGGAGCACCGGATCGCGGCCCCCGCCGACGGCGTGGTCACCGAGCTGCCGGTGGAGGTCGGGTTGCAGGTCGAGGTCGGCACGATTCTGGCTGTGGTGGGAGAACGAGCATGAACGCGATGAACTTCGTCGAGCCCGAGGAGCGCGTGGCGCTGCGCAAGGCGGCCGCGGAACTGGCGCGCAAGTACGGGCACGAGTACTACTCGAAGAAGGCCCGCTCGGGCGAGAAGACCGTCGAGCTGTGGGACGAGGCCGGCCGCCTGGGCTACCTCGGCGTGAACCTGCCCGAGGAGTACGGGGGCGGGGGCGCGGGCATCGCCGACCTCGCCGCGGTGCTGGAGGAGTTCGCCGCCGCCGGCTCGCCGTTGCTGCTCATGGTCGTCTCGCCGGCGATCTGCGGCACGGTGATCTCGCGCTTCGGCACGGACGAGCAGAAGAAGCAGTGGCTGCCGGGGCTTTCCGACGGCAGCAAGAAGATGGTCTTCGCCATCACCGAGCCCGACGCCGGGTCCAACTCGCACAAGATCACCACCACGGCGCGCCGCGACGGCAGCGACTGGGTCCTGAGTGGACGGAAGGTGTTCATCTCCGGCGTCGACGAGGCCGACGCGGTGCTCGTGGTCGGCCGCACGGAGGACGCGAAGACGGGCCGGCTCAAGCCCGCCCTCTACATCGTGCCCACCGACACGCCGGGCTTCGAGTTCAAGCAGATCGAGATGGACCTGGTCTCGCCGGAGAAGCAGTTCGGGCTGTTCCTCGACGACGTCCACCTGCCGGCCGAAGCGCTGGTGGGCGAGGAGGATGCGGCGATCGCGCAGCTGTTCGCGGGGCTGAACCCCGAACGCATCATGGGCGCGTCGTTCTCGCTCGGCACCGCGCGCTATGCGCTCGACAAGGCCGTGGCGTACGCCAACGAGCGCCAGGTGTGGGGCGCGCCGATCGGCTCGCACCAGGGCCTGGCGCACCCGCTGGCGCAGATCAAGATCGAGCTGGAACTGGCGAAGCTGATGACGCAGAAGGCGGCCTCGCTCTACGACTCCGGCGACGACTTCGCGTCGGGCGAATCGGCCAACATGGCCAAGTACGCCGCCGCGGAGGCCGCGATCCACGCCGTGGACCAGGCCGTGCAGACCCACGGTGGCAACGGGCTCGCGACCGAATACGGCCTCGGCACGCTCGTGACCGCGGTGCGGCTCGGACGGATCGCGCCGGTGAGCCGCGAGATGGTGCTCAACTTCGTCGGGCAGCACACCCTCGGGCTGCCGAAGTCCTATTAGGAGTGAGTGTGTCCGAAAAATCCCTGGCTGGTCGCACGATCATCATGTCCGGCGGCAGCCGCGGCATCGGCGAGGCGATCGCCCTGCGCGCGGCCGCCGACGGCGCGAACGTGGCCTTGCTGGCCAAGACCGCCGAACCGCACCCGAAGCTGCCCGGCACGATCTACACCGCCGCCGAGGCCATCGAGAAGGCGGGTGGCAAGGCGCTGCCCATCCTCGGCGACGTCCGCGACGACGAGGGCGTGGCCGCCGCCGTGGCGAAGACCGTCGAGCAGTTCGGCGGGATCGACATCGTGGTGAACAACGCGAGCGCGATCGACCTCACGCCCACCGAGCAGGTGAGCATGAAGCGCTACGACCTCATGCAGGACATCAACGCGCGCGGCACTTTCCTGCTGTCCAAACTGGCCATCCCGCACCTGCGCAAGTCGGCGAACCCCCACGTGCTCACGCTGTCGCCGCCGATCAGCCTCGACGAGAAGTGGTTCACGGCCGGGCACCTCGCGTACAGCATCGCGAAGTACTCGATGAGCCTCGTGACGGTCGGGCTCGCGGCGGAGCTGAAGAAGGACGGCATCGCGGCGAACTCGCTGTGGCCGCGCACCACGATCGACACCGCGGCGATCCGCAACGTCGTGGGCGCCGAGCTGGCCAACCGCAGCCGGACGCCGGAGATCATGGCCGACGCCGCGTACGCGATCCTCACCCGGCCGAGCCGCTCGACGACCGGCAACTTCTTCCTGGACGACGAGGTGCTCGCGGCCGAAGGTGTCACCGATCTGTCGAAGTACCGGATCGGCTCGTCGGAAGCGGACCTGCAGCTCGACTTCTGGGTCGATCCGGCCTGATGCTCCGGGAACCGCAGCAGGAGCGCAGCCGTACCACTCGGCGTCGGCTGATCGAGGCCGCGATGGACTGCATCGGCGAGCGGGGCTGGCACGGCGTCACGGTGGCCGTGATCGCCGAACGTGCCGGCGTGTCGCGCGGCGCGGCGCAGCACCACTTCCCGACGCGCGAGGACCTCGTCGCGGCGGCCGTGGAGCTGCTCGGGGAATCGCAGATCACCGAGCTGCGGTCGAAGGCCGACGGGCTGCCGACGGCGTCGCGGATCTTCGGTGTGGTGGAGATGGTGCTGAACCTCTACACCGGGCCGATGTTCCGCGCCGCGCTGCAGCTGTGGGCCGTCGCGTCGTCCGACGAGCAGCTGCGCGGCACCCTCGTGCCGCTGGAGGCTCGCGTCGGCCGCGAGGCGCACCGCGTGACGGTGGAGCTGCTGGGCGTCGACGAGGCGAAGCCCGGGGTCCGCGAGCTGGTCCAGGCCACCCTGGACCTGGCCCGCGGTCTCGGCCTCGCCAACCTCCTCACCGACGACGCCCGCCGCCGGCGCCAGATCGTGCGGGAGTGGGCCCACACTTTGGAGTTGCGACTGTCCGGAACCGGCGAGGCCTAGTGAACGTCACAACTTCGGCCTAATACGATGTGGTTGTTAACACATTCGGCCCAGCGGACGATGACTCCGAGTAAGTGGCTCCACCAGGAAGAAGGTCGGTACCGGTGTCCGGTTCAGAAGGCGCGGCAGTCGAGCTGACGCACCGCGCGATGGCGATGCTCAGGGCGGTCGCCGCCCACCGCGCGGAGATGACCACGAGCAGCGAGCCCGACCTCTTCATCGACGGTTTCGCCTGCTGCGACCAGATGACCGCCCACAACCTCGCCCACGGCGGCTACATCCGCCCCGCCGTGCAGGACGCCGCGGGCCGCGTGCCCGCCGAGCTGACCGAAGCCGGGCACGCCGCGCTGGAGATCACCGTCGCCGCCTGAGGCGACCACCACGTGCCATGGACGGGTGGGGTTTCGCTCGCCCGTTCGGGTGGCCGCTCGGCTCGGGTGGTGGTGTCTCGGGCTTGAGTCCGGGTGGTGTCGGCCGCGGACCTGCGGGGTGAGGTCGAACCACGTCGGTTCCAGCCGCCGTTGCACTCGGATTCAGCCGTGATCAGCTGGTTGTTGGGGCTTTTGTCCCGGTTTTGAGGCAGGCACCGCTGGTCTGGTCGCGCCCTCGGGTGACGAGGTCGCCCACTCTGCACGCCAGCCTCGCCTGCGCGGGTTTGGTGGCCTGGCCACCTGGGCTTTGGCTCGTGGCCCGACTTCACCTGGCGCGCTGGTGGTCCAAGCCCGTGGCCTGGGGCGATGAGGCCGAACGGCACGTCGGCTTCGGCTGCGCGTGGGCTTGCCCACCTGGCCTCTTGGCTACCGGTCCGTGGCCCGGCTTCACTTGGCGCGCTGGTGGTCCAAGCCCGTGGCCTGGGGCGATGAGGTCGAATCACCCCGCCACTAGCCGTGCCTCGGCTTCGGATGCGCGGGTTTTGCTGGCCGGGCCACTCCGGTGGTCCAAGTCCGTGACCTGGGGCGAGAAGGTCGAACCACCCGACCCCCGGCCGTGCTGCGGCCTCGGCTGCGCGCGAGTTTTGCTTGCCGGGCCACTCGGTTTTGGCGGGCGCACCACGCGGGCTTGCTCGCCTGGCTAGTTGGGTTTTGGTCCGCGAACCGGCTTCACCTCGCGCGCCGGTGGTCCAAGCCCGTGACCTGGGGCGAGAAGGTCGAACCACCCGACCCCCGGCCGTGCTGCGGCCTCGGCTGCGCGCGAGTTTTGCTTGCCGGGCCACTCGGTTTT